>RZZW01000002.1 GCA_009929695.1 Clostridia bacterium | reverse complement strand
CGTCGCTCCTTCGTCGCGCCACCTTTCTACGCGCTAAGTGCCGACTTCGTCGGTTGCGCTACGCATAGCCTGCGGGCTAATCTCCTAAAGGAGAAGGCTCTTCGTAAGGCTTCCCCTTGAGGGGAAGCTGTCGCCGAAGGCGACTGATGAGGTGTATCTTGCCGAGTGCAAACCGTCGTAATTTGCGCAAATCCCAAACAAAAAAACCGCTGTATAAACAGCGGTTTAAGTTTTAATTGCTTAGGCTTTATTGGCAGCCTTTGCCATGCGGGAAATTTTGCGGGCTGCTGTGTTTTTATGAATAACACCCTTGCCTGCGGCCTTGTCAATCGTCACAACGGCTGCTTTTACAGCAACTGCTTTGTCAGCGGCGCCTGTGGAAATGGCGGCGTTTGCCTTCTTGACGACTGTTTTCAGGTTGGACTTAACCGCTTTGTTGTGCGCAGTCTCTTTTTTAGTCTGGATGACACGGTCTTTCTGCGATTTAATATTAGGCATCATACCACCTCCTTAATACCCATAACAGTACAATCTATGATAACACTTTTTTCGCCACAAGGCAAGTGTTTTTTGAAAAAATATTTAAAGGAAGTGAAATAATGCGCGCTTTTACCGATATTGCGGCCGAAATCTACTCAAAAAGCAAGGGCAGCGTGCCGTCAGGCGTGCATATTCACACCGCGAGCGCCGCGGGCGTGGATATGACGCGTGTCGACATCGAGCGCGCAGGCCTGCGCCCAAGAGCCTCGCGCCCCATCTGCGCCGAGGTGATAGGCATTCCGGTGCTCGCAATAGGCGTGCCGACGGTCATGCAGGCAAATTCAATCACCGTCACCCCGAAAGACATAGACCTAATAGCCAAACGCGGCGCACAGCTGTTATCTTTGGCAATAAACAAAGCCTTGCAGCCTGCATTAAGGGTGGGGGAACTTGAATTTTTGACTAATTAAAAGAAAAAAAATAAGAGAGAAGAAAGAAAAGTTAAGGAGTGATGCCTGCGGGCATCACATTTTGATGGATAGCTGCTATTTGTTAAAATGTTAAACCGCAGGTTTAACTCATTATTTTTTCTTTCTGCTATCTTCTCTCTTCTTTTATATATGCGTCGCGCATATATATTTTTGGGTGATTATAATGTACAGATTTGCCAGAAGAGCGGTGCCGTTTTTGGCGGCGGGGGTCATTGCGGTGGGGGCGGGGTCGTGTGTGTTTGCGGCGCAGCCTGTTCCCGCAAGGGACGCGGCGGCGTTTTTTGCGTCGCTTCTATGCTCTCCCACCGCCGCTATGCAGGCGGCTGACGACTACATAAACGGCGGCGAAGCCATCCCCGTCGCTCAAACCTATGACGAAAACGACTACTCATCGGGCTTTTGGACGCAGCTCCCGACGCAAAGCGAAATCGTACCTCCGCAAAGCAGCGCCGCGTCGCAGGCCGAGCCGGAGCCTGTCCCTGAGGGAATGTGTCCACTTTATGCCGCACATTATGACGTGTACGCGCAGGGCTGTGTCAACAGCGGCGCGGGCTACGTGCGCAATTGCACCGATTGGAGCGACGCCGACGTGAGCGCCGAGATGATGCAGCAGCTGCCGTTCGACATTCAGCTAAACAGCGCCGAGCCGCAGGTGCTCATCATGCACACGCACGCCACCGAGACGTATGAGCTCGAAGATAAATCGTGGTGCGACCCCGAATTTACGGCGCGCAGCACAGATGTTTCGATAAATATGGTGTCCGTCGGCAAAGAAATGGCGGCTGTACTCAACGCCGCGGGCATAAATACCGTGCAGGACGCAACATTGCACGACTACCCAAGCTACACCGGCAGCTACGCAAACTCAAACGCCACCGTGCGTAAATGGCTCGCCGAGCACCCGAGCATTAAGGTTGTGCTCGACGTTCACCGCGACGCAATTCAGCAGGAGGACGGCACGCGCATAAAGCCAATCGCCGAAATCGAGGGTCAACAGACGGCGCAGGTTATGCTGATATGCGGCTGCGACGTCGACGGAAATATCCCAAACTGCCGCCAAAATCTGCGCTTTGCAAGCCGCTGGCAAAACGCGATGCAGGCGCTTTACCCGGGCCTCGCCCGCCCCGCGCTGTTCGATTATCGCTATTATAATCAAGATTTGACGACAGGCAGCCTGCTTATAGAGGTCGGCGGGCACGCAATTACGCTCGACGAAGCCACAAAAGCGGGTGTCTACGCCGCAAAAGCATTGGCGGCGCTGTTTCGCGGAGAGGTTTAAGTTTGCTTTGTGCAGTATGACAAATTTGCGACAATCTATTTGTAAGATATTCACAAAAAGCGCTCTTATCTATCGTCAAAGTTTATAAATAATAAGCCTTGTATTTGTGCAAAATAACGGCTATAATAATATCAGTGAAAGCAATTCGGCTTTTGCTATATGGAAAGTATTATTAAAAACAACAAGACAAGGAGATTTATTATGAACAAATTTACACAACTTCTCGAAAAAAGCGTAAACGCCTATGCGATGTATTTTAACGCAGAATATAGCGACAAAGCACCCGTTTGGATGGTGCTCGAAAATCGCTAAAAGGAGCGTTTAATTATGAAATTTATCGACAGATGGATTGAAGACAATACGTTTTTTGACTCCGAAATGGATCATTCGTTTCTCTTCTGGGCAGCCATGAGCCGCCGCTAAAATCGAAAAAACACAGGCTTCAGCAATTTTTTTGCAGAAGCCTGTGTTTTTTGTTGTTAATTATATAAATTTACAATGTGCATCGCTTCCTATAGTAAGCATTAAATTTACGGTGAAAGAATAAATTCCCGTTATCCCTTGTAGCTCACATTAGGTATCCGTGCCGCTTTTGAGACGGCTTTCCAGATGAACAGGGCTATGTAATAGTCAACCATGCTGTGCACAAGCGTGCCGACGCCTACTAAGCCTACTACTACGTACACGAAGCTGCCCTCGTAGCTTGCGCCGGAGAACCAGAAAGCTGTCACTACAAGCGCTTCTGCTGCGCCGTGGATTGCGCCGAGGATCAGACCGAACAGCGTTATTTTGCCGAAATTATCCATGATCTGCGGGCGCTTCGCAAGGTAAAACGCGCCTGCCATCACAAAAAATATCTGCGCCGCCGCGCGCAAAACGACAACAGGCGGAAAGCCCGCGAGCAAAAAGCCGAGCGTTGTGCCAACCTCGACTGTCAGCGCAACGGCGGGCGAAATAAACATGGCGATAAACACCGCTACGTGGCTCGCGAGCGTAAAGCTCATGGGGCCAAGCTGAACCTTAACAGGCGAAATGATGGGTATGAGTATACCTATCGCGCAAAGCAGCGCCGCCACGCACATTTTTTGAATTTTTTCATTAGATTTCATTATGCTTCCTCCCTCACAATAAAAACGGTAACGTGTTAATTTTAACATATTGCGAGGTAAAATCAAAGCAAAATGCACAAATATTAAAAATTCTACATTTTAGAGCTGTAAATGCGCCAAAATATAGCGTAAAGCAGCACATACGCCACAATAACGCAAATAAGCACCGTCGCAACAAGCGAATTATACGCCGCAAAAACAAACGCCGCGCAGTAGATGGCGATAAATATGCCAAGCGCCGCTGCGCGTGATGCTTTAAAGGATATCGCGCAGTTGCGCTCGTCGCAGTTTTTAAGCCTGTCAGTCTTTAGCTTCGCCTCGTTTTTCAAAAGTAAAACGCTGCGCACTATAAAAATAACAGAAGCTATACAAATGCCTGTGCCGCCGCCGCTGAAAAACCCGCTTGTGTAGTCGTCTTTGCCAAACATAAGCGCAATAACTGCCGTCGCCGCGCCGATAATCGCGAGCACTGCATATATTACAATGCGTTTTTTTAATATGCTTTTATACTCTTCGTTAGATGTGGCGTTCGCCGCGCAAAACATACCTGTCATAAGTCATTCTCCTCAAAAATAAAAATATCCTCGATTTTAAGCCCAAAATATTCTGCAATTTTGTGCGCAAGCAAAAGCGAAGCGTTGTACCGCCCGTTCTCAAGCGAAATAATTGTCTGCCGCGTCACATCAACCGCGTCCGCAAGCTCATTTTGCGTAACCTTGTTTTCCTTGCGAAGCTGTTGTATCCTGTTATTCAAAAGCACACCTCCTAAATATCTAGTTCGCTTTAAAATTTGAAGTATAGCACGCTTTACATTTTATGTCAAGCGAACTTTACAATTTTTTTAAATTTGCGCAAATGGGCGCGATGGTGATATACTAAGCATACAAATTCAATACATAAACGGAGAAGCTTAATGGAGTGCAACTTAACAAGCGGGAAAATTGAAAGCTCTTTAATTAAATTCAGCTTGCCGATGATAGTTGGCAATCTTATTCAGCAGCTATATAACATGGCTGACACGCTAATTGTCGGCAAGGGAATTGGGCCGGACGCGTTGGCGGCGGTGGGGTCATCGTATGCGCTTATGGTGCTTTTGACGTCTATTGTGCTCGGGCTTTGCATAGGCAGCTCGGTTGTGTTTTCGCAGCTTTACGGGGCGAACAAAATAGATGATATGAAGATAAGCATATATAACGCGTTTGTTTTTACCGCTTTATTTTCATTTATTATAAATAGCATTTCATTTTTAATGCTTGATAACTTTATAAAATGGCTCAATATTCCGCAGCAAGCCGTGGAAATGACGAGAGAATATCTAAAAATTATACTCGGCGGAATGTTTTTCGTCACGATATATAATTTTGTGGCGGCGGTGCTGAGAAGCATCGGGAACACCGTTATGCCGCTTGTATTTTTTGCGGTTGCGGCATTCACTAACATTATACTTGATATCGCTTTCGTGATGCATTTTGGCATGGGCGTGGCGGGGGCGGCGATTGCGACGGTTATTTCGCAGGCATTATCTGCAATTTGCATCACTGTTTATTTTTTCGCAAAGGGGAAAAACCTGTGCCCTGAAAAAAGGCATTTACATTTTGACAAAAAGCTGCTGAAAAGTGTAATCAACAATTCTTCGCTCACCGCAATACAGCAGTCCATCATGAATTTTGGCATACTGCTTGTGCAAGGGCTTGTGAACAGCTTCGGCTTTTACGCGAGCGCCGCGTTTGCGGTTGTTGTGAAAATCGACGCGTTTGCATACATGCCGGCGCAAGATTTCGGCAATGCGTTTTCCACATTTGTCGCGCAAAATTACGGTGCAAAAGCATTTGACAGAATAAAAAAAGGCGCGATTGCCGCGCTTAAAATATCATCAATTTTTTGTGTTATTGCATCAGTTATAGTTGTCGTTTTTTCAAGAGAGCTCATGCTTATGTTTATAAACGAGCAGGAAACGGCGATCATCAATATCGGCGTGCAATATCTGTATATAGTCGGCACAACCTACATCGGCATCGGGATATTATTTTTGCTTTACGGCTTTTATCGAGGGCTTGGACGGTCGCAAATGTCGATTGTGCTCACGATAATTTCGCTTGGCTCGCGTGTTGCTTTGGCGTATTTACTGTCAAGCTCGTCAATGGGTATGCTCGGAATTTGGTACGCCGTGCCTATTGGTTGGGCGCTTGCGGATATATTTGGGATTTATAAAATGAGGGGAATATTTATCGGCGGGTTGTAGAAATGCTGCACGGCGAAATTGCGCTGTGGCACATTTGTAGGGGTCGATGCCCATATCGAACCGTAGCCGTGGTGATGTGCAAACAAAAGCGGACGCGCAATGCGCGCCCCTACAATCCGCCGTTAATTCGCGGCGAACCGTAGTAGTCTGTAACTCTTAAAACTTTACGTTTTTGCAAACCTGCAAAATGTTGTCCGTAGGGCAAGGGCTCTGCTCTTGCCGCTGCAACCGCAAGAGGTAAGTTACGGCAAGAGCAGAGCCCTTGCCCTACAAACGACACCTTATAACATTATTTTTGTGTAAAGTTTTAACTGTTACAGGGTAGTAGGGGCGGATTCCATATCCGCCCGCAATTTCGCGCAACTTTGCAGTGTGGCACATTTGTATGGGTCGATGTCCACATCGAACCGTAGCCGTGATTATGTGCAAACTATACGGACGAGCGAAGCTCGCCCCTACAAAGGTTGCTGTTTTACCATAAAAACCGCATCATGGGGGACCTATTGCCCTCTGCAAGAGCGGGACGTCGAGGACACCGTCCCCTATAAAATGTAACTGTTAAAATCACCAATTATTCACCGCGTGCTCGGCGAATGCGGTGATGTCTTTTACTTCTAGCTTTGTGCCGTCTGACAGCGTGGCTGTGCCGCTGAATTTGCCGAACATTTGGTGGCAGACATTGTTTATGCACAGCACCTTTGTGCGCGTTGTGCGGTCATAGCTTGGGGTCAGCGTTAAATCGAGCATGCCCTCGTCGTCGTAGATGCGCCACGGCTTCATGTACTGCTCTTTGTCGAGGTCGAAGTGCACCTTGCCTATTTTATGCGCTTCGCCCTTGCAGAAAAGCATGTTTTCGGTGGCGGCGTTTGTGTTGCCAAAGCCTGTGCCGAGGTTGAAGCCGAAAATTTCGCCGTCGACAAAGCCTGTTCCGTTGCTCCAGTACCACTCGTTGTGGAACGGCCACACGCCGCGCCCCCAGTCGAGCAGGCCGAACGAGTCAGCCGTGTCAAATGTGTACGCTTTATCGCCTACTGTCGCCTGACCGCACGCCGTCATGCAGTTTATTTTTTGGTTGTAATAAAACGCCGTTTTGTACTCGTCAAAGGGTATATTTATGACGAGCGAGTGCGGATTTTTGCGCTCGAGGGTTATCGAAGCCGAAAAATCCTTTGCCGAAAACGACAGATACCGCACGTCGCCCTCTGTTTTGAGGTGCATGTGATATCCGCCGCTGTGGTAATTTATCTCGTGGTCTTTTTCGCCGTTTTCGGGCAGATGCAGGCGGTTAAATGGCAAAATGAGCATCTTATTTATGTTCGCGAGCATCTCGCCCTTTTTGAAATCGAACAGCATCACGCCCACCTGACCGGCGTAGGACGCGTGACCTATCGTGAATTGCAGGCATTTTTCGCCGTCCGACACCTGATAAAAGTCCCACTCCTTTATGCGGTAAAACGGGGCTTTTATGGCTTTACGGCAATAGTCGCACACGGCGCTTGTGGCATAGCCCGGCGTGATGTGACCGTTTTCGTCGAGAACAGGTATCTTTTCCTCAATTTTCTTCTCTTCGGGCATTATAATCACCTTCAATATTACTACATGTATACGTTTATTCAAGTATAGCATAATGCAGACAAAGGCGTATGCCAAAAATTACGAGGCGGGTTTGTGCAATGCGACGTTTTTTTAAAGAAAAGAGAAGATAGAAGAAAGAAAAAGTAATGAGTGACGCTGTGGCGTCACATTTTAATGGTATGCGCGCCTTGTCATTATGAGCGGTGCGCTATCCATTAAAATGTGAAACCCGCAGGTTTCACTCCTTACTTTTTCTTTTTTCTATCTTATTTCTTCTTTTATTTTATTTTCTTATGCTCAAACTGTGCGCTGCCGTTTTTTACCTCTATAACGCCGTAGCTGCCCATGCTGCCGCGCATGCTTGTCACTGCGCCGGGGTTGAAGAGTGTCAAGCCCTCGCGTTTTTCTAGGCAGGGGATATGCGTGTGGCCGAACAATGCCACGTCGGCGGTGCGTGCGCGTGCAGCTTCGGCTAGCTCGTCTGTGCCATTTTTTACGCCGTAAAGCTGGCCGTGCGTGTAGAAAAAGTTCAGGCCCTCAAAGCTCGCGACGGCGGAGGTGGGGCTGAACGACGTATAGTCGCAGTTGCCGCGCACCGTGTATATCCGCAGCGCGGGGTGCTCGTCTTGCAGCATTTCCGATTCTGCAAGACCGTCACCGAGGAAAATCACATTGCTCGCGTCCTTTTCGGCATCAATTATATCGCTTAGACGCTGATAATCACCGTGAACGTCCGAAACAACTACTATTTTCATCGTGAGCCTCCTGTGTGTAAATTATGATTTCATGAGCAGCCTATATATGTCGCTTTTTGAAAAACCGCTCTGCTTCGCGGCTTTTTTTGCCGCGTCCGTGGGCGACGCGCCGCTTTCGATGTCCGCTTTTGCCGCCAAAACAGCGGCTTCAAGCGTCGGCGCTTCGGCGGGCTTTGGCGGCTCTGCGCCCGCAAGCACAAGCACAAATTCGCCGCGCGGCGGGTTCTCATTATAATATGAGCAAGCGTCCGCGATTGTAGTCACCTTTATCTCCTCGTGCAGCTTTGTCAGCTCGCGGCACAGCGTCAGCGAGCGCTCGCCGCCGAAAAAGTCCTGCATATCCTGCAACGTAGTTTTCAGCTTGTGCGGCGCTTCGTAAAAAATTATCGTGCGCTGTTCTGTTAAAAGTGCCTCTAGGCGCTCCTTTTTCTGGCGGCGGTTTGTAGGCAAAAAGCCCTCGAAAACAAAGCGTGAGGTTATTTGCCCCGACACGCAAAGCGCTGTTATAGCGGCGCTGGCGGCGGGCACAGGCACAACCTTAATGCCCCTCGCATGCGCGTCGCGGACGATCACCTCGCCGGGGTCGGAAATAGCAGGCATGCCCGCGTCGCTGCAAAGCGCGCAGCTTTCGCCGGCGGCAATGCGGTCTAAAATATAGTCGCCGCGCTCTTTTAAATTGTGCTCATAATAGCTTATCATGGGCTTTTTTAAGCCGAGATGGTTTAAAAGCTTTACCGTCACGCGGGTGTCCTCGGCGGCTATGAAGTCGGCGTTCGCAAAGGTTTCGGCGGCGCGCGGCGTCATGTCGGAGAGGTTGCCAATCGGCGTGGCTACGATATAAAGTGTACCTGTCATTTTTACCTTCTTTATGGAAATATCGGCGGCAGTACGGTCAGGCCGCTCGCGCGGTTTTTGGCGGCTTCTATAAGATAAAGGCGCGGGGCAAAATCTTTTTTGCCGCACACGGCCTGTAATTTTTTCGGTTCAAGCTTGTTTTCACGCATGGCGCAAAAAACATCGGCGAGGCGCTCGGGCTTCATGCATACGCAAAGCCGTCCGCCGTTTTTTAAAAGCCTTTTTGCGGCGGCGCAAACGTCGTTTATATTGCACGAGGTTTCATGCCTTGCCGCGGCTCGCTGTGCGTTTTGCGAAGCGGGGCTGTTTTGGAAATAAGGCGGATTACATGCCATAACGTCATACGGCTTGTCCGCTTTATATTCGCGCAAATCAGCGCAAATAGGAGATATATGGTCAATTCTATTTTCGCTGACGGCGCTTTCAACAAGGGAAATAGCGTCGCCGCTTATGTCAAGAGCCGTGCACGCGCCGCGGTGACCTCTGTCGTGCCAGTAAAGCGCGATGATGCCGCAGCCTGTGCCAATGTCAATGGCGCGGTCGCTAGGCTTCACGCGGGCAAATTCAGCAAGCAAAAGCGCGTCCTCCCCAAAAAAATGAGGCGGCTCACAAAATACTTTAGTTCCGTTTTGCAGGGTTTCGATGTTCATGTTATTGTCCTGTTCGGGGTGTGCAAATTATTCGGCACGCCGAGTCGTCGTACCCTACGGGGGGCGTGTTAATGCGGTGGAGAATAATAATCGTCATCGTGCCAACGCGCGGGGTTTGTGTCGATGTAATTCCAACGTATCAAATAATCGTTTTCGTCGCGTATAATATGGTCGTAATATCCGTCTTGCCATAATTTTTGCGCGGTGTCTTTATTTGTAAAACGTTTAAACGCAGCAACAATTTTAGGCACTGTCTCCGTAGGGCGTGACGACCCCGGCACGCCGCTTTCGCTTGATACTGACAAAATAATGTGTATATGATTAGGCATAATGACATATTTGTCAACTGAGACACACGGATAAGCAGTGGAAATGGAGCAAATATATTTATCGGCGATTTTGCCTGCTGATGTAAGCACATGACCTTGTGGAGTGATGTCGGCGAGTGTGCACGCTTTATTTTTGGTGCAAATAGTCAAAAAATATGCGGAGTTACTGCCGTAGTTATAATTTGGAAGCCGCATTGATTTACGCTTTGGCAAATCCATTTCATCATTTCCCGAATATATATTTTGCGCGAACTATTCGGCACGCCGAGTCGTCGTGCCCTACGGGGTGCGTTTTCGTAGGGCGTGACGACCCCGGCACGCCGCGTCGCGTTGATTTCGATAAAATAAGCGGGTACAAACGTACCCGCTATTTTTGCATTATGCGTTTCGCGTTTGCATTAGCCCTCGGAAATTGCGTTTACGGGGCACTCGCCTGCGCATGTGCCGCAATCGAGGCAGGCGTCTGCGTCGATCTCGAATTTGCCGTCGCCCTCTGCAATAGCGTTCACAGGGCATACACCTGCGCATGTGCCGCAGGAGATGCAGTCGTCACTAATTTTAAAAGCCATAATAACCCATCCTATTCTCCGTGTCCGTTAAGTACCACCGGCGGCTGACGACACGGTATTTTTACGCCGCCGATGCATCGAGACTTAGTTGACGGGAGCCTGACCCGCGTTGGTTTTCACAGTGCGCATTTGCGCCTGCGCTGCGTTAATACCCTTGCTAATGCGTCAGCATTGGCTGCGGGCATTGCCTTGCCCAGCCACAAATGCGCAGTGTGAAAACTGCCGAAGATAGGCACCCACAGGCAACGTGTGTCGGGCTCTCGTCAACTACACTCTCTTTACGACTTATTTTATCATATACTTAGAATTTTTCAAGTGTAATTCCAAATTTTAAATAAGGAAACTATTCATTTTCTGTTTCGGGCTCTTTGTCGGGTGCTGACGGTGCGCGTTTGCCGCCGCTGATGTAGCGGCACTCGGCTGCTTTATAAAATTTTGTGCCTATTGCGGGCGGGTCAAGCCTCACGCGCAGTGTGCCGCCGGCTAGGTTTACTTCAACCACGCTGCCGTAGCCGTCGGGCGTTTGCACAAGGCTGCCTAGCCCCGGCGTTATTCTTGCGAGGTAATCATACGCGGGCTGCTCGTATGCAAGGCAGCACATAAGCCTGCCGCACGTTCCGCTTATTTTTGCGGGGTTGAGCGACAAGCCCTGCTCCTTTGCCATTTTTATCGAGACAGGGTGAAAATCCTTCAAAAAGCGGCTGCAACAAAACGGCTGACCGCATATGCCAAGCCCGCCGACCATTCGCGTCTCGTCGCGCACGCCGATTTGTCTCAGCTCAATGCGCGTATGGAAAACGCCCGCGAGGTCTTTTACAAGCTCGCGGAAATCTATTCTGCCGTCGGCTGTGAAATAAAATACAATCTTGCTGCGGTCGAGCGTATACTCTGCGTCAACAAGCTGCATCGCGAGCTTGTGGTGCGCGATGCGACCCTCTGCGACGGTGAACGCGCGGCGCTCGTCCTCTCGGTTTTGCTTCATGCGCTTGATGTCCATGCTGTCCGCTATGCGCACAATTGGCTTTAGCGGCTGCACAACAGACGCGTTTGGCACCTCGTGTATGCCCTTTGTCACCTCGCCGCACTCTGTGCCGCGGGCGGTGTCCACTATGACGTAATCGCCCTTCTCCACGTTCGCGGAGGCGGGGTCGAAATAATACATTTTTCCGTTTTTCTTAAAGCTTACGCCTATTACCTTTGTCATTCATATTCCTTTCAGGCTTGCGCGATGTGTGCTCCAAGCACGCACAGCACAAGCTTCTGATTTACATTTGAGGATATTTGCGAGAGAGCTGTACCCGCGGCTTCAATGCACCGCACGGCGCAATCAGCATTTTTTAAGCCCGGCTGTTTAAGCGCCGCGGCGCACACCTGCGCGAACATTGCGAGCATGTTTTTTGCGCCGTCCTTGTCCTTTTCATAAGACGAAAGCAGCGCTGCCGCCGCATATTCGTCGTCGTTTTGCGCGAGGGAAAACAGCTTTTCGGCGTCGTTAAGATGGTTTTGAATGTGCATGTCAGAAAGACACTTCACGCAAAGTCCAATCTTGCCGCCGAAGATATCGGAGAAACGCTCGGCTTTATTTTTGTGCATTGGGAAATTTTTTGCGATATACGCCGCACATTCCTCACGGCTGACAGGGGAGAGCGTATACGTGCAGCAGCGGCTGCGGATTGTGGGCAGCACCGCCGCTTCGCTCGGCGCGGTGAGGATAAATATAACGTTTTCGGGCGGCTCTTCAAGCACCTTTAAAAGCGCGTTTGCGCTCGGCGCGCCCATTTTCTGCGCGCCCGCGATGTGCACGGCTCTGCCTGTGGCGCAAAGCGTTGTTGAAAAAACCTCTTTGCGGATATTGCGTATGCGCTCGATTTTGATGTCGCCCGACGCGCCCTCGCCGTCTATGCGCACATATTCGCCAGCGGCGTTTTCCATCACGAGCCGCGCGCCCTCGCCGCCGTCGGGGTAAAGGTAATCAGCGGCCAGACATTTTGCGGCATAGTCTGCCCCTGTGCCCTCCTCGCCGCAGATAAGCAGGCTGTGGGCAAGACGCCCCGCGTGCATTGCGGCGGAAACGCACGAGACAAATTCTTTGTTTCCGACTATTTTTTCAAGCATTACAGCTTTTCAAAGCGCTCGACGTTTGTGACGAAAATCGTCGCGCCGCCCACTGTGACCTCAAGCGGATACGCCGTTGTGACGCCGATACCGTAGGACGCTGTGCTCGGCACAACCTCCTTGCGCTGACGTGAGCAGCCCGCGATTATCTCAATGCAGGCGTCCACCTTTTCGTCGTCTGTGCCTACCATCAGCGTGACGTTGCCCGCCATCAAAAAGCCGCCCGTCGTGGCAAGCTTTGTGACGCTGAACCCCGCCTTTGTAAGCGACGACAGCGCATTGTTAGAGTCGTCTTTATTTATAATAGCAGTTATCATTTTCATGGCAGAAAACCTCCATTAACATTATTGTTGCTTCGTAAATATATATTAGCACAAAACGCGGAAAATTACCACTCTTGCAGAGGGCACTCTTGCAGAGGGCAATATGTCCCCCATGATGTGGTTTTTATTGGGAGATGGAAACCTTTGTAGGGGCGAGCTGTGCTCGTCCGTATGGTTTGCACATTGGCGCGGTTTCGGGTCGATGTGCTACACTGCAAATTTGCGCTGACTTTCGGGCGGATAATATCCGCCCCTACGGGTACGCAGTGAGCCTGTGGGGATTGTAGGGGCGCGCATTGCTCGTCCGTATGGTCTACATATCGCCACGGCAACGGGTCGATGTGGGCATCGACCCCTACAGATGTGCTGCGCCGCAAATTTTGCGCGAGATTGCGGGCGGATATGGAATCCGCCCCTACGGTTCACCATGCATTAACGGCAAATTGTAGGGGACGGGTTTCCCGTCTCGCTTAGTTTTGCGCAAACCTATCTCATCCGTCGCTTCCTCAAGCTACCGCCTATTATTATTCCGCCACTGTCTGCGCGTTTTTGAATATTTGAAATAGGTTTTGACGCTTGTAAAGAAATCGGAACCGAAAAATAGGAAGAAATTTATTAGTGAGAAAATTATGCTCACGCGGGCTGTCATGCCGCCTATGACGAAGTTGAACGCGCACACCGCGGCGTAAATCCACGCGAGATATTTCACTTTTACGGGAATTATGAAAAACAAAAGCACCTGCATGTCGGGATAAAGCATTGCAAACGCGAGGAAAAGCGATAAATTCAAATAAAAATTGCTGCCGTAGCCTGTGAGCGCCGCGGCGACAACAGCGCCTATCGCGCCGCAAAAATAGTATACGTTAAATTTAAAATCTCCCCACGTCCGCTCGAGCGTCGTGCCGAGAAAATAGTAAAAATAAAGCGAAATCAGCAGCCAAATCACGCTGCTTGAGGTTTGCGGCACAAATAAAAATGTGAATACGCGCCACACCTGCCCCTGCATAACGGACGGCCAGAAAAGCGCCATCGTCGACGACAGCCCTGCGCTCGGCGCAAACATGTCCGCGACATACACCATCGCCTGACCTATCACTATCACAAGCATCAAATTAGGTATGCAATACTTTCCGTATTTGTATTCAGCCTTGTATAACCATTTTTTCATATATTTTCCTTTGTCAACTATAATTTTGTTGTTTTTTGCACTTGACAAGCATAATTGTATTTTCCCGCTTTAAAAATACTTTTTGTTTATCAACTGTCTGTTATTTCCAATTTGTAAACACGGACATGCTATGTTGAAAACTTTTACGATTTTAAGCCATTTGTCAACACTTTCAACCGAGTTTTCAACAACTTATGCCCAAAAACCGTTATACAATGTGTAAAACTCGGTTGAAAAGTTGAAAGTTTGAGATTTTACCCTTTATTTTACAATAACATCTTTTTTTCAAAATACATGTCGAGAATATGAAGTTTTGTTGCCGAGCAATATTTATTTTTGCGTTTTCGTGCGAAAATTGACCTCTACGCGCTGTTGAATTTGCGTCGTCATGCTTCGGCAAAATGCTCAAAAAAATCTTTGTCCGCGACGTATTTTTCTCACCTGCAAGCTGTCCAAGCTCACAGCGGCGTGCGTGTAAAGCCGCAAACGGGGCATACTATTTTGTTGCCCACTATGTCGGCTTCGCTGCCGCAGACGGCGCAAATGCGGTCGTTCGGCGCAGCTTCTTTGGCTTCGCTGTCGTCTTTGGCAGGTTCTGCGTCCGGTTTAGCACCTTCTACATCAGCGGGCGCATCGGTGTTTTCAACGTCTGAAGGTGCATCAAGCTGCTGTTCCTCCGGCTTTTCGTCGTCGATGCCAAAGTCGAGCGAGAGCTCATTTCCAAGCAGTAATTCGTCGCTTTCGTCAGTCTCGTCATCTAGGCTGTCTATCGCGGCGAAGGATTCAAAGATGCTCTGCGCAAGCTTTGCGGAGTCGGTGCTCTCGAAAAAGTTGTTTTCAAGCAGCTCTGATATCTCAATTTCCGCGTCGTCCTGCTCGTCGTCAAAATCTGTCATGGGCGCAAGCACCTGCGGCGCAACCACTTCGTGCTCTGCCTTTTGGCCTCCGTCGTCGCCATCATCTATGCCGTCCGGCAAATCTCCAAACAGCGGGGCGTCCTCAAACACGCTGTCCGACACGTCTTCGTTGTATGTCAAAATGCGGCGCAGAGTTTGCGGCGCGTCAGCATTTTTTTCATCGGTCATAGTGACTAAAATGGGCTTTAAGCTGTTTGCGGCGGGCAGAGCGGGCTGTGCTTTATGACTGTGCTCATCGTCGTCCTCAACGGCGGCAAGGTGCTCCGCTATTTCCTCGCTCGTTATGGCTTTAAATGGCGAGGTTTTTTCGTCGTCGAGCGGCTCGTCGTTTTGCGGCAATTCCTCAGCGGGTTCGGCGCTTTCGGGCTGCTCATCTGGCAAAGGATATTCCACTTCCGCCGCCGATTCCTCGGCCAAAGCTTCTTCGGGCGCTTCTTGATTTTCATGTTCGGAAATATTTTCAGCGGCAGTCTCCTGTGCTTCAATCGCTGCCTCCGCCTCAAGCTCCTCGGCGGAAATATCCTCGGTGAGAGGTATTTCTTCTTCGGGCGCGGCGAGGGTTGTAGTCTCTTCGGGGTCAGGCTCTACATATTCGTCCTGCATTGTGCGGCTTAGTGCAGCGGCGCGGTCTATCACAGACGCTATCGCGTCAGGGCAGGACACTCCGCGCATGGCGGGGCTGCTCATCGCAACCTCGCATTTTATGCCGCGCAGCTGTGTGCAAACGTTTTCGGGCGGCACTCCGCTTCGCAGCGCAAGGTCAGCAAGGCGCTGAGTTGCTTTTAGGTATGCTGTGCAGCCGCAGTTTTCGCAGCCGTGCGTGTAAACCTCGCACACGCCGAGCCTGTCGTAGCTCACGGTGACTGTCATCGTCCCGCACGGCGAGCGAAAGCGCTCTGTCGTGCTGCTGGCCACCTCTAGCGCTGTGCGCGGTATCTCCGTCACCTGCGCGAGCCGTCTTGTGTTTTTTTGCACAGGCGCATCCACCGTATCAAGGCATTTAGCTTTAAACATCATGCAGCCGGTGTCGTGCGAGCGCAAAAATATGTCCGCAATGTCAACAGCGGACGCATTTGCGTCAAAAACTATAGTCTTTGAGACAGCGCCGTCGGTGTTTTTCTGAAACGCCGCCTCGAGCTTTAGCTGTGAAATGGGGCTTGCGGTGTCGGCGCATACAAACACCTCTTTTATGTCCTGCGGCACGCTGTCGATGTCGGCAAGCGTGCCGGCGTCGGTGATAAGCTGTTCGAGCGCGCTTGAATACACCTTTGCCGCGATGAGGCATTCCACCAAAAGCGGGTGCAGCTTGCCGTTTTGCAGCACGCTTTTGCGCGGCTCAATGCCCTCGGCACACTCGCAAATGTCAGACAGCACGCTCTCGGGCGCTATCGCCGTCACTATTTTGTTGCGCATTGCAAGCGGATTGTTCTCCGCGTTTTCGAGGTAGGTGGGGTATGCGCCGCGCTTTTCAGCTAGGTCAAACGACGCGGCGTGGCTTTCAGCGTTTATAAACGCCATGAGGCTCGACGCAAGCTCGGCCGCGTCGTCGGAATTATAGGGTATGCCGAGCTGCCACAGCATGTCCGCAAACCCCATAACGCCAAGCCCAATCTTGCGGGTTTGGCGTGTGACGTGGCTTATTTTTTCAAACGGATAGCTGTTTACGTCGATGATATTATCGAGAAAATGCACAGCCGTCGTTATGGTTTCGCGCAGCTTGTCGTAATCTATGACGAAAAGCTCGTCCTCGCGCTTTAGCATTTTGGCGAGGTTTATGCTGCCGATGTTGCTCGCTTCATACGCCATCAGCGGCTGCTCTCCGCATGGAGCGACGGCCTCTTCGCCGTGCATCGCGCTCTCAAAAAGCACCGTCGGCGCGCCTGTGCGGCGCATAACGTCAACAAGCCGCACAAAGAGCTCGCTCGCTTTAAGGCGCTTGCTGGCCTTGCCGGTGTTCGGGTCTGTCAGCTTAAATTTCTCGCTGTTTTCGGCTGCTTTCAAAAATTCATCTGTTATTATAACGGCCGTGTGAAAGTTTTGCAGGCCGTCCACTTCCTCGTGGCAGCGGATAAATTTTTCGATATCGGGGTGGTCTATGCGCAATACGGCAAGGTTTTCGCCGTGTGGCTTGTTCTCCTGCTTTACAGCCTGTGCCGCCGCGCCGAACACGCTCATAAACCCAATAGGCCCGCCCGCGGCGCCGTGCGAGCCGTGCACCTCGCTGCCGCTTTTGCGCAGGCTTGAGAATGAAAAGCCTATGTTTCCACCCGATTTATAGATGATGGCCGCGTTTTTAACAGCGTCAAAAATGCTCTCCATGCTGTCCTCAACAGGCAGCACAAAGCAGGACGCAAGCTGTCCGTCAGTGCGCCCTGCGTTGAGCAGCGTCAGGCTGCCGGGCAAAAATCGCAGCGAGGTCAGCAGCTCAAAAAATTCAGCCGAGGTTTTCTCGGTGTCCGCGTCGCTGTCATATCGCGCGTCTGCCGCAGCCGCCGCTGACGACACGCGCCTGAAAAGCCCCTCGGCATTCTCCGAGTAGCCGCCGCTTTTGTTGCGCATGAGACAATTTTTCTCAAGGTGTCTAAGCGCGCTCTTGGATATGTCCTGCATAGACATTAGCGTTCCTCCATAGTTATATATAACTTTATTTTAACATTTTATAGCATAATATACAAGTGCAAATTATCCCTTGCACTATTGCCGTTTGCGCGGTATTATACTATTAAAATATATGGCGGTCTACGAAAGCCTTCTCCCTCGGGGGAAGGTGGCGCGACGAAGGAGCGACGGATGAGGTGAGTTTGTACAAACCGAAGCGGGACGTCGAGGACGCCGTCCCCTACAATCCACGGTGAATTTGCAACGTGCACCGTAGGGCGGGGGCTTGCTCCCGCCGTTGCAACCATAAGCCGTAAGTTTCGGCGGGAGCAAGCCCCCGCCCTACGGTGTCACAAGAAAGCAACAGCCAATGCACAATAGCAAAATATAGCACAAACCGAAGCGGGACATCGCCTAAAAGAGCAGCGCCAGTGTGCCTAAGGTCAAAAGGCATAGACCCCACGCGGCTTTTTTTGACAATTTTTCATGTAAAATGATGTACGAAAACGCCACTGTCACAAGTATGCTCAGCTTGTCTATCGGCACGACGATGCCAGCCTCGCCGCTTTGCAAAGCGCGGTAATAGCACAGCCACGACAGCCCTGTCGTTATTCCCGAAAGGCAGATAAACGCCATGCTTCGCTTGTCGATGCACTTTATTTCGCCCTGTTTTCTTGTTATAAACACCATCGCCCACGCCATTAAAAGCACAACGCACGTGCGCAGCGCAGTGCCGAGGTTTGAGTCAACACCCGCTATGCCCACCTTGCCTAGAATTGCCGTCAGCGACGCAAACACAGCGCTCAAAACGGCGTAAACAAGCCAAGAACAGCCATTTTCGGTGGATTTTTGCGAGTGCTTTTTTGTAATCATCATGTACGTGCCGACTGCTATGCCGAGCATTCCCGCAAGCTTTGTGGCGGTGAAGCCCTCACCGAGAAATATAAACGCGAGCAGCATCGTGAGCACCGTGCTCGATTTGTCGATGGGCGCAACCTTGTTTACGTCGCCAAGCTGCAACGCCCGAAAATAGCACAGCCACGACGCGCCCGTCGCTATGCCGGACAGCGCCAAAAACAATAAGGTGTGTGCGCTTATATCACCAAGCGTGCTCTGCGAGCCAGTTATAAACACCATCAGCCACGAAAAGACGAGTATTACCACGGTGCGAATTGCAGTCGCGACGTTTGAATTTACATTTTTTATGCCAACCTTTGCAAGTATTGCCGTAACGCCCGCAAAAAATGCCGAGCCAAACGCAAAAATGACCCACATATAAATCATCCGCTTTTCATTATAATATGGTATTATTGTAGCACAAAATCAGCAGGAGGAAAACATGGAGCTTACATCACTTATTTTTGACATCGCCGAGCCTGTCGGCATATTTGCGTTTGCCGTTTCGGGCGCGTCGGTGGCGGCAAAAAGAGGGCTCGACATCTTCGGCGTGATATTTATCGGGCTCACAACAGCGCTTGGCGGCGGCGTGATGCGCGACGTTTTGCTCGGCTATGTGCCGCCAAGAATGTTTGAAAACGGCACGGCCGTGTGCATCGCGGTATTGACGTCAGTCGGCGTATTCATCTACGCAAAATACCAAAAAGCGGCAAGCATCGCACGCGCCGATTGGGTCATAAATTTCCTCGACGCAGTGTGGCTTGCCGTTTTTTCAATAACAGGCGTTCAGCTTGCGACAGACGCAGGCTTTGCAAACAATGCATTTTTATGCATATTTTTGCCCTCACAACAGGCGTTGGCGGCGGAATTTTGCGCGACGTGCTAATACGCGAAACGCCGAAGGTTTATGCAAAGCACGTTTACGCCCTAGCCGCGATAGTGGGCGCGGCGGCGTATTATTTAATGATAAAAGCGGGCGCACCGTACGTGGCAAGCTTGCTGACATCCGTTGTAATAACAGTCAGCATCCGCATGCTCGCCGCTCATTACAGATGGAATTTGCCGACGGCGAAGCGGTGAGGTTTTGAATAAATCTAACTGACGCGCGCCGCGCGCCGAGTCGTCGTGCCCTACGCGCTTTGTAACATTGTAGGGACGCCATATATGGCGTCCGTTGCCGCGGCGATGTGCAAACCTCTTGTCATTCTGAGCGAAGCGAAGAATCTTTTGCGCATTGCCGTAGGTTTTAAGATTCTTCGTCGCTTCGCTCTTCAGAATGACAGATGAGGTAGGTATGAGCAAATAATTTACCCATTCCGTTTTCTTGGATATGGAGACTTCATGTCTGTCAATTCAAGCAGGTAATCTGTGCTTGTGCTATGAATGACGGCTAATTTTAAAAGTACCCGTGTTGGAATATCAACGTCGCCGCACTCGTAATTGCTGTATATTCGCTGGCTGCAATTTAGCTGCTTTGCAATTTGCGTCTGCGTCATATCGGCGTCTTCGCGCAAATCTCGTATACGTTTGTACATTTTGTCACCTCGAAAAAATTGTAGTATAGCGATATTCTCGCTATTTGCTTTTAGCGAATAAATCGCTAAAATAAGATTGAGGTGATATATGTGGATTTATACAAAGAAATACTAACGAAGATTTTAAAAGAGCAGAAAATTGAAGTGGTGTTCCTGAATTTGAAAATATCGGCAAAAGAAATTGTGGAGATGGAGTGCTACAGGGCGTTACAAAAAATCAAGTCCCTTATGGAAGATGAAGGACTTGAAGATAAAGATTATTTTATCAAAATTGAAAAAATTGTGTGTGTGTTTGAGCAATTGGGCAGTGACAGCGGAAGCAGGCATGATTTTGGGTGAATTTGCGGTTTGGCACATTTGTAGGGGTCGACGCCCACATCGACTCGCAGACGTGGCGATGTGCAAATCTAGCGGGACGTCGAGGACGCCGTCCCCTACATTAACACAACAAAAAATGACGGGAATTAATCCCGTCATTTTTGTTTTATTTTGCAACTCCTGCAAACTGGCTTTGGTATAGGTCTGCGTAGAAGCCGTTGGCGGCTAGAAGCTCGTCGTGGGTGCCGGTTTCTACTATGTCGCCGTTGTTCATGACTAGTATCATGTCTGCGTCACGGATTGTCGACAGGCGGTGGGCTATGATGAAGCTTGTTCTGCCCTCCATCAGCTTATTCATCGCCTTTTGTATCGCAAGCTCGGTGCGGGTGTCGACGCTCGAGGTAGCTTCGTCGAATATGAGCAGCTTCGGCTCGCTCAAAATCGTTCTTGCTATTGTCAAAAGCTGTTTTTGACCCTGACTTACGTTGCTCGCCTCTTCGTTGAGCATTGTGTTGTAGCCTTCGGGCAGAGTGTGGATAAAGTGGTCAACCTGCGCCGCTTTTGCCGCCGCGATAACCTCTTCGTCCGTCGCGTCAAGCCTGCCGTAGCGGATATTATCCATTATGGTGCCGTTGTAAAGCCATGTGTCCTGCAAAACCATGCCGAACATTCCGCGCAAATCGTTGCGCTTAAACTGCTTTACGTCGTAGCCGTCGACGAGTATTGCGCCGCTGTTCACGTCGTAAAAACGCATGAGCAGCTTTACCATTGTCGTCTTGCCCGCGCCTGTGGGGCCGACGATTGCCACCGTTTGCCCCGCTTTGATTATCGCGGAGAAGTCGTTGATTATCGTGCGCTCCTTTGTGTAGCCAAAGTTTACGTGAGCAAAATATACGTCGCCGTTCACTTCGTCGTCAGAAATCGGGTGCTCGGGGTCTTTCTCTTCTTCGGGTTGCTCCAAAAATTCAAACACGCGCTCTGCGGCGGCGGCTGTCTGCTGAAGCTGATTGCCGATGTTGCCTATCTGCTGCAACGGCTGTGTGAAGTTATTTACATACTGTATAAACGCCTGAATGTCGCCGACGGAAATGCTGCCTTTCAGCATGATAAAGCCGCCGAGCACGCACACGCCCACATAGCCGAGGTTGCCGATAAAGTTCATAAGCGGCATCATCATGTTGCCTATAAACTGGCTCTTCCATGCGGATTTGTACAGCTCGTTGTTCATCTCCTCGAAGGTCTTTATGCTGCCCTCCTCGCGGTTGAACGCCTTGACAACTAAATGTCCGCCGTACATTTCCTCAACGTGGCCGTTGACTATGCCGAGATATTGCTGCTGCTTTTTGTAAAGCGGCTGGCTGCGTTTTACCACCTGCATCATGACAATTGTCGAAATAGGCAGTATGCACAGCGCCACAAGCGTCATTATGGGGCTTATCGTCAGCATCATTATAAGCACGCCGATGACTGTCGTCACGCTTGTGATTATCGAGGATAAGCTCTGGTTAAGCGTCTGCGTGACGGTGTCGACGTCGTTTGTGATGCGGCTCAAAACCTCGCCGTGCGACACTCTGTCAAAATACGCGAGCGGCATGCGGTTAATTTTTTCGTCGAGGTCGCGGCGCATTGTGTAGCTTATCTTTGTCGATACACCCGCCATAACCCAACCTTGAATATACGAAAGTATTGCGCTTATGCCGTAAATCACGACTAAAAATAATACTATTTGTAATATTCCGTCGAAGTCAATTCCGCCCGCTCCTGTGAGCTGCGCCACAAGCCCTTCATAGAGCTTTGTCGTCGCTTGCCCGAGAATTTTCGGCCCCATTATGCTGAAAACGCAGCTTGCCGCGGCGCAGAGCAGGGTGATGATTATGGCGGGGAGAAATTTATTCATATAGGCAAGCAGCTTGCGCATTGTGCCTTTAAAGTTTTTCGCCTTTTCGCCGGGCATCATGCCGCCCGGTCCGCGCGGGCCTCCGCCCATTGGTCCTTTTGGTGCTGCCATTATGCAAGTTCCTCCTCTGTTAGCTGGCTTTGAGCTATCTCGCGATAGGTTTTGCAGGTTTTCAAAAGCTCTTTATGTGTGCCGATGCCCGCAATTTTGCCCTCGTCGAGAACAACTATCTGTTCAGCTGTCATTATGGTGGATATGCGCTGTGCCACTATGAGCACTGTGGCGTTTGTGGTGTAGCCCTTCAGTGCCTTGCGAAGTGTCGCGTCTGTCTTGAAGTCAAGCGCGCTGAAGGTGTCGTCAAAAATATAAATCGGAGATTTTTTAACAAGCGCACGCGCAATCGAAAGGCGCTGACGCTGACCGCCGGAGACGTTTGTGCCGCCCTGTGCGACGCTTGTTTCGTAGCCGTCGTCAAGCTTCTGCACAAAGTCGTCAGCCTGAGCTACCTTTGCGGCCTCGACAATAAGCTCCTCGCTCGCGTCTGCGTTGCCGTAGCGCAGGTTAGAGTTTATGTCGCCTGTAAACAGCACGCCCTTTTGCGGCACATAGCCTATTCTTTCGCGCAGCTCATGCTGTGTTATGTCGCGAATGTCAACGCCGTCAATTTTTATGCTACCCTGTGTAACATCGTAAAAACGCGGGATAAGGTTGATGAGCGTTGATTTGCCGCTGCCTGTTGAGCCGATGAACGCCGTCGTCTGCCCTGGCTGCGCGGTGAAGCTGATGTGTGATAAAACGTCCTCCTCCGCGCCCTCGTATCTAAACGAAACGTCGTCAAATTTGATGCTCGCCGAAAGGTCAGCGGGAAGGTGCTTTGGCTGCTCGGGGTCTGTTACGGTGCTCTTTGTGTCAAGCACTTCGCTTATACGCTCTGCCGAAACGCTCGCGCGCGGCAGCATTACAAACATCATGCTCACAAACAAAAAGCTCATTACAACGTGCATGGCGTACTGCATGAACGCCATCATGTCGCCAACCTGCATGCTGCTCTCGGATATCTGATGTGCGCCAACCCATACGATGAGCAGCATGAGGCCGTTCATTATAAGCGTCATAAACGGCATCATTACAGCCATTGCGCGGTTGACAAAAAGGGTGTTTGAGGTGAGGTCGTTGTTGGCGTCGTCAAAGCGCTTTTCCTCAAAGTCCTGCGTGGCAAACGCGCGTATAACCATCATGCCCGAGAGACTCTCGCGGCTGACTAGGTTTAAGCGGTCAACAAGAGTCTGCATTTTTTTGAATTTCGGCACTGCCACAATGAGCAGCGTGCCGATTAAGCACAGCAAAAGTATAACTGCAAGCGCCAGCAGCCACGCCATAGATGTGCTCTTGCGCAGCGCCATCACAAGCCCGCCGATGCCCATTATAGGCGCAAAGCACAGCATGCGAAGCCCCATCGTGAAGAACATCTGCACCTGCGTGATGTCGTTTGTCGAGCGTGTGATAAGGCTAGCAGTGCTGAATTTATCCATCTCGTTATTCGTGAATGAAGTTACACGCTTGAACACGTCGCCGCGCAAATCACGCGCGATGCCCGCGCCGAATCGGCTCAAGCAGTAGCCCGCGCCGATTGCGCACGCGACTACCATCAGACAGAATAAAATCATCTTTACACCCGCCGCCCAAATGTAGCTTGTCTGAATGGAATCGGTGTCCGCGCCAAGCTCCACGTAAAGGCTTTTTGCAATTATAGCGCCCGTCTGCGTCGTCATTGTGTCGGCTGTCGCGGCGGAAACGTCTATCGCCTTTTGCACAGTGCCGTCCGGCAGCATTGCGAGCATCGGCAGAACCTGCGCCATAGCCGACATATCAAGCGTCGCGTTTGACGAGTCAGACCCGCCGCTCATGCTCTTCCCACTCTGCTCGGCAACGTCGGACATCACCTGCACAAACGCGTATGAAGCGTGCGCAAACGCGGTGTCAAGCTTTGCTTGAGTGTCCTTGTCGACCTTGTTTTCGACAAGTGTTTTTTCGGTTGCATTAGGATATTTTTCGTTTGCAGAGCCGTCTGTGTTTGCGGAATAATGCTCGTTCACAAGCGTCTTTTCATCGTCTGTCATAAACGTCTGCATAAGCTGCATGCTTGTGTCGCTTATTGCCTTTGGCGCACATTCCGTTATGCCGCCCTTTTGTATGCCGTTGTTCACGATGTCGCTCATCATGTTCGGCAGCTCAAGGTTCATAAGCGCCTGCCCAAACAGCAGCGCCACCGCCACAACAAGAAGCGAGATATACGGCTTCATGTATCTTCTGATTTTAAGCATTCGGTTTAGTCTCTCCTTTGTTGGTCATTTCGGCCACCTTATGCACGGCAGCCGTAAACTGTGTCAGGTTTTCGCAAAGTGCGTCGCAATTCATTCCGGCGGTCGCCTCGTCAAGATAGCCAAGCAGCTTTTTCATTGCGTTATGCATTGCCTCGTCGCCCTGCTTTGTTATTTTAAGGTATAAAACGCGCCTGTCGTCTTTGTCCGGCACGCGTTCAAGCAGGCCAAAATCGACAAGTGTCGATACGTTTTGGCTCACTGCAGGCAGCGACACGCCTATTTTCGCCGCAAGGTCGCTTGTTGTAATGCCGCATTTGCGCGTGTGCTGCATAAACGCAATGGTGCCAAGCGCGTGGAACTGCCGCTTGCTTACGGCGTCGTCCGGCGTAATGCTGTGCCACGCCGCAACAAATTCATTCGCACACTTGAACATCCGCAAAGCGTGCTCGTCAAGATGATCGCATTTCAATTGTTTCACTCCTTAATGGTTAAGATGCTTAACTATTTTATAGCGCAATAAGCTTATTGTCAATATCATGTGCGAAATATTAAAAAAATTGTTCATAAAAATAAAAAAGCCTCCTTTGAAAAGGAGGGGAGGTTAAAACTCGCAACGTGCATCGTAGGGGACGGGTTTCCCGTCCCGCTTAGGTTTGCGAAATTTTTACAGCGTGCACAGTAGGGCGGGGGCTTGCTCCCGCCGTTGAAACAATCCGCCGTAAGTTTCGGCGGGAGCAAGCCCCCGCCCTACTGTGCATATTTTTCCACATATATATTACCACAAAATGACAAAAAAGTCAAGTCTTGTAAATTTGCTCCAAAAGGCACATTATGTATAAAGAGGTGAATGTAAATGGAAAAATCGCTTGAATTAATAAATACCGCCACAAACCGCTTTGGATTGGCGCTCACGCAGACGCAGATGCTCGCGCTTAACGAAAGGCGCGTGAAGGCGCTTGCGAATACAGGCAGAATTGAGTTCGGTGAGGGCATTTTGCAGCAGCTCGTCATAAAATTTTGCGCGTCGCCGTATCTCGACAGCCACAATTACGAGAGCACGCTTGCCGAATTGCAGGATATCTTCTACCATTTTAAAAGCGAGTGCCACGACAGCATAACCGACGACGGCCTTTTGTGCGCAATGGCGACGCTTTTTGACGGCAAAGCCGGCGGTAGCACGCGTTATATCGCGGACATCGACCCGCGCGAAATGAAAAAGCTTGTGAGGGAATATGAGTAACGACGCATTGGCGATTTTTGGCAATAATGCCGACGCCGCCCCCGCACAGGCAAAGCTTTGGGGCTTGCTTGCGCGTCAAACGGCGCTGTACACAGGCGGCGACACCTCCGTGCGCACGGAGACAGCCCGCGAGCTGCTGATGTCGATATGCTACATCTTGCGCCTCGACACCGCAGGCGGCACGCGTACCCTCCCAAGCCTTAATGACACTGATATTGACGCTGAATTTGAAAGCGGAAAGGATATTGCCGCCGCAAAGCTCAAATGTGCAAAGCGGCTTTGGCGCGATATTTTAAGCGAAATGCCAAACGCCGAAAGCATATCAATGCGAGACACAGTGGCGAGCATCGGCGCGGGCTTTAAGGCTTACGACATACGGTTTTTTGCGCACAGAACCTTCGGCGACATTGATTATCAGCTATGCCAACCCACGCCCGAAACGCTGCTAGGTATAGATTATATCTCGAGCTGGCTCGAGCGTTTGCATGCGGAAAACACGCTGCTTAACGCGTTTGACCCGCAAAGGGTAAACACACTTTTGACGGCTTATTGCGCGGGCTATAAGGTGCTGCTTGTAAATTTATATGAGCCTGTCGCCGCCAACGCCGCCGCTCTCGCACTTTTGGGCGGTGATGTTTTTACGCTTCATATAGACGAAATAGCGCTCGCCGATTTAGCAAAAATTTTCGACCCAATTACAGCCGCGCAGATATCCGCCGCCCTCGCCGCAGCCGCCAAAAAAGCGTGCGCCGAGCTAAAAATAAACAGCCCCTTTGCACGCGAGTATATGTCCATCGCCGTGCAAAGCCTCACGCCAAGAATCATAGCCGCCCGCGATTTCGGCGGCCTAAACGGCATTTTCACGAAATTAAACCCATAATATTGAGCATAACCACAAAATCAATACATTTTAGTTAAACAAGGACGCGTTTTTAATGAAAACAGCGTCCTTGTTTTATTTTTGGTATAAATTATAATGTAGATATAGGAACGCCCACGAAGTATGGGGTGAGTTTGTGCAAGCCTAAGCGGGACGTCGAGGACGCCGTCCCCTACAATGCGCGTTGTAAAATCGTGTGAACATATACATTATATAAGGAAGGTGCACCATGAATTATTATTTGGCTGTGGACATCGGAGCGTCGAGCGGGCGGCATATGCTCGGGCATGTCGAAAACGGAAAAATATGCCTTGAGGAAATGTACCGCTTTGAAAATAATCTCATCGAAAAAAACGGACACCTCTGCTGGGACACCTCCGCGCTTTTCGACAGCATTATCAAAGGTATGCAGGCGTGCAAGGCGGCGGGCAAAATCCCTGTCACAATGGGCATCGACACGTGGGCTGTCGATTTTGCGCTGCTCGACGCAAACGACAATCTCATCGGCGACACCGTGGCATACCGCGACAAGCGCACCGAGGGCATGAAAAGCGCCTATCCATTTGACGAGCTATACGCAAAAACAGGCATACAATATCAGCCGTTCAATACGGTTTATCAGCTTTTGGCGCTCAAAAAAGAAGCTCCGCAGCTTTTGCAAAACGCCCAAAGCCTGCTCATGATACCCGACTACTTTGGCTTTTTGCTCACGGGCGTGAAAAAGCAGGAGTACACAAACGCCACAAGCACCGCGCTTGTAAACGCCGCCGAAAAAACGTGGGATATGCCGCTAATCGACGCGCTCGGCCTGCCGCAAAAGCTTTTTGGCGAATTGAGCATGCCAAAAACCGCCGTAGGCAATTTGTCTGACGAAATAAAAAATAAAGTCGGCTTTGACTGCACGGTGGTGCTGCCCGCCACGCACGACACAGGCAGCGCGTTCCTCGCCGTGCCTGCGCGCGACGACAACGCGGTGTACATTTCAAGCGGAACGTGGAGCTTGCTCGGCGTTGAAAACGAAGCCCCGCTCACCTCGCCGCAAAGCGCCGCCGCAAATTTCACAAACGAGGGCGGGTTTGAATACCGATATCGCTACTTAAAAAACATCATGGGGCTGTGGATGATACAGTCCATTCGGCGCAATCTTGACAAAAAATATTCATTTGCCGAGCTTGAACAAATGGCGCGTGAGGCGGGCGGCTTTGACAGCATTGTCGACGTAAACGACGAGAGCTTTTTGGCACCAACAAGCATGATAGACGCCGTAAAAGCTTATTGTGAAGCCACAAATCAAGCTGTGCCAAGCACGATAGGGGAGACTGTGCAGTGCGTTTATAAAAGCCTTGCGCTCGGATATGCCGAGGCGATAAAACAGCTTTCGGCGCTCACCGGCAAAAAATACACAAGCATAAACATCGTCGGCGGCGGCTCAAAGGACGGCTACCTAAACGAATTAACTGCGAAAGCCACGGGCTTGACGGTGTTTGCAGGCCCCACAGAGGGCACGGCGCTCGGCAATTTAATGGCGCAAATGATAGCGAAAAACGAATACAAAAGCTTACACGCGGCGCGCGCCGCGATAAAATTAAGCTTTGAAATAAAGGAGATAAAGCCATGACAAGATACGATGAAGCAAAAGCAAAATACGCGGCAATGGGCGTTGACGTTGACGGCGCGCTTGAAAAGCTGTCGGGCAAGCCGATTTCAATTCACTGCTGGCAGGGCGACGACGTGACAGGCTTCGACAACGAGCAGGGCGGCGCGGGCGACGGACTTGCCGTGACAGGCAATTATATCGGCAAGGCGCGCAGCTTTGACGAGCTTAAAGCAGATTTCTTAAAAGCCGCAAGCCTTATTCCGGGCAAAAAACGCATAAATCTTCACGCGTGCTACGCCATTTTTACAGACGAAAACGGCGGCTGGGTAGACCGCGACAAGCAGGAATACAAGCATTTTGCGCCGTGGGTAGAGTTCGCAAAAGAGAACGGATTTGGCATAGATTTTAACCCGACAGTTTTCTCCCACCCAATGATGAAGGACGGACTTTCACTGTCAAGCCCCGACGAAAAGGTGCGCAAATTTTGGATAAACCACTGCATCGCAAGCCGCCGCATCGCGAACGAAATAGGCGCACAGCTCGGCGACAAGGTGCTCAATAACGTGTGGATTCCCGACGGCTACAAGGACATTCCGTCCGACCGCTTAACCCCGCGCCTGCGCCTTAAAGACTCGCTCGACAAAATCTTTGCTGAAAGCTGCCCGAACGTAATCGACTGCGTCGAAAGCAAGGTTTTCGCCGTCGGCGTCGAGAGCTACACAGTCGGCTCAAACGAATTTTACATGAGCTACGCCGCCACGCACAAGGGCGTTTATAATCTGCTCGACAACGGCCATTATCACCCCACAGAGGTCGTGAGCGACAAAATTCCCGCGCTGCTGCCGTTCTTTGACAAAATTCCGCTTCATGTAACACGCCCCGTGCGTTGGGATTCGGACCACGTAGTGCTTTTTGACGATGAATTGAAGGAGATTTGCAAGGAAATCGTGCGCAACGACGCGCTCGACAAGGTGCTCATCGGGCTTGACTTTTTCGACGCGTCAATTAACCGCATAGCCGCGTGGGTAATTGGCACACGCAATGCGCAAAAGGGCTTGCTTTTCGCGCTTTTGCAGCCGAACGAAAGGCTGAAAAAATGCCAAGAGGACGGCGATTTCACACAGCGTTTAATGCTGATGGAAGAAGCGAAAACCCTGCCGTTCGGCGACATTTGGGAGCACTACTGCGAAACACAAGGCGTGCCGGCGGATGAGAGCTGGTATGCGGTTGTGAAGGAGTATGAGGCAGAGGTTTTGAGCAAGAGGTAAAATGTAAATTCGCGCAAACCGCGCGGGCGATTCGTAAATCGCCCCTACAATCTTTTGCAAATTCACGGTGAACCGTACGGCGGGGGCTTGCTCCCGCCGTAGCAACCGTGAAAGTTGTAAAATTGTGTAAACCACGCGGACGCGCAATGCGCGCCTCTACAATCCGCGGTAAATTTACGGTAAACGGTAGGGGCGGATTCCATATCCGCCCGCAATTTGGCGCAAATTTGCAGCATGGCGCATTTGTAGGGGTCGATGCCTACATCGACCCGTTGCCGTGGCGATGTGTAAACCATACGGTCGAGCACAGCTCGCCCCTACAAAGGTTGCTATTCCATCATAAAAGCCTCGTCATGGGGGACACACTGCCCTCTGCAAGAGTGCCCTCTGCAAGAGTGCCCTCTGCAAGAGCGGGACGTCGAGGACGCCGTCCCCTACAAACACACACTTAAATAACGCGAAAAACCCGCAGATATAAAATCTGCGGGTTTTTATTGTTTAATTATTTAACAAGCTTTTTGAACTCGTCGGCAACGTGCTGAACCTGTGTGCCTACGATTACCTGTAGGCTCGTTTTGCCCGGGCGCAGAACGCCTGCGACGCCGGCTGCCTTGATGGCTTTTTCGTCAACTGCCAAGCGGTCTTTGACCTCAAGGCGCAGACGGGTGATGCAGTTGTCGACAGAGACTACGTTCTCTTTGCCGCCAACGCCCGCAAGAATTTGCTGTGCAACGGCTGTGTAGTCGTTGTTTGCAAGCTTTGCGCTAAGCTCTTCATCGTTTGCTTCATCGTCCTCACGGCCGATTGTCTTGAGGTTAAGCTTCACAATAACGATGCGGAAAATCACATAGTAGAGCACTGCAAATACAAGACCTACCGGAATGAGCAGCCACGGATTTACAGCGAACGGTGCCTTGAATGAAAGGAACCAGTCGACAAAGCCTGCGCTGAACTGGAAGCCCGCACGTGCAGGAAGAAGTGCTACTACGAATGCCGAGATACCTGTCAAAACTGCATGGATACCGTAAAGGACAGGCGCGATAAACATGAACGAGAACTCAAACGGCTCTGTGACGCCTGTGAAGAACGAGCAAAGTGCTGCCGCGCCAAGAATACCGGCGGCGTATTTCTTTTTGCTGTCTTTAGAGGTGTGGTACATTGCAAGTGCCGCTGCGGGCAGACCGAACATCATGACAGGGAAGAAGCCCGCCATGTACATACCTGTCTGACCCATAACGCCGCCCTCTGCCTGACCCCAGAATTTTGCAAGGTCATTGATGCCCGCAACGTCAAACCAGAACACGCTGTTGAGAGCGTGATGAAGCCCGACAGGGATGAGCAGACGGTTGAAGAATGCGTAGATACCTGCGCCCACTGCGCCAAAGCCCATGATAAATTCGCCGAACGCGACAAGTGCCGAGTAGATGATAGGCCATACAAAGAACAGCACAACGCACGCAAGCAGCGTGAAAAGTGTTGTCATGATGGCTACGCTGCGGCGGCCGCTGAAGAACGCGAGCCAGTCGGGCAGCTTGCTTTTGTGGAATTTGTTATAGCAGGTTGCACCGATGATACCGCAAAGGATACCGATGAACTGGTTGTTGATTTTGCCGAAAGCCGCGTTGGCCTCCGCGCCGGTGATGAGTGCAACAACGCCCGACGAGAGCATCGTCTGAACGGTGAGCCAGGATACGATGCCTGCGAGAGCCGAGGTGCCCTCTTGGTCAACAGACATACCGACGGCGACGCCGACAGCAAAAAGAATTGCCATGTTGTCGATAAGTATGCCGCCCGCTTTGATAAGGATAAGGGCGAGAATGTTGTTTGCGCCCCATCCGGACGGGTCGATCCAATAGCCAATGCCCATCAAAATGCCGGCGACGGGTAAGCAAGCTACCGGAAGCATCAGGGATTTACCTAGTTTTTGCAGATACTTCATGATTCGTGTTCTTCCTTATATTTCACAGGCACGGTGCCTGTAGGTTACAGATTTTCAGTGAAAAACGCGAGCATTTCGTCGTACGCTTCGCTCTCGTTTTCGCCGTCGAACTCAAGCGTAACGCTGTCGCTGTTTTTAACGCCCGCGCTCATAACTGCCATAACGCGCTTTGCGTCAACCTCTTTTTTCGGCGCTTTCATAGTTATCTTGCACGGATATTTCATCGCAAGCTTTGCCAAAAGCCCTGCCGGACGCGCGTGTATTCCAAGCTCGTCTTTTATTGTGTATTCAAATGATTTCATAAATTGCACTTCCTTAAATTTATTTGTAATATATAAAGCTTACAAAAATCGACTGTATGGCGTCCCTACAAGGCTTATTTCGCCGGTGTGAGCGTTATAACAGTGTCAAGCGGCTTTACGTGAGCGCCGATGTGCGGTGTAAAATTATATTCGTCGCTGTTGCAAATTATAACGGGCGTTATGACGTCGTACCCCTCGCTCTTTATGCCCTCGATGTCAAATTCAATAAGCAAATCGCCCTTTTTGATGGTGTCGCCCGTCTGCTTGTGAATTGTGTAATATTTCCCCTTTAAAGATATCGTGTCAAGCCCAACGTGCACAAGCACATCTGTGCCGTCCGCACTGTGAATGCTCACCGCGTGACCTGTCTCAAACATGGTGTCGATAACGCCGTCAACAGGCGCTAAAACCTTGCCGACACTCGGTATTATCGCAATGCCCTTGCCGAGAATTTCCTCCCCGAACGTCGGGTCAGACACCTGCGACACCGCCACTGCCTCGCCCTCAACAGGCGCACCTATCTCAAACTCCTTAGGCATCATGCCCATGGCTTTTTTAAATTTTTCAAACATACCCTTTGCTTCACCCTTCCTATGCTTATAAAAAGACAAAAGACCAAACCTCTGCAATATCCGCCTTAAAGCCATTAAAGTGGATACAGAAATTTGGTCTTGCCCGTTATACACGGTTACAATCCGCAAAAGTATTTCTCTTTTTCTGCCTTTAAGTATAGCAAAACAATCCACCGATTGCAATTGAGATATTTCACATAAATTTTGTTAATAGTTTGTACATAACTCCTAGTATTTATACAGTTTAACGTAATTGCATGTGAATATTATGTCGGAAAAGGAAACCCGCTTCAATAAATGAATTAGCGCTTTACACTAAAGAGATATGACAAAAAGCCCGCTTTGCAGCACTAAGTGGACTGTTCCCCGATTAACAGACAAATAAAAAAGCACCTCCTGTTGTAGTTTCTATTCTACAACAGGAGGTGCTTTTTTTCACTGTCCGTATTTCGGGGTATAGTCCAAAGCATGCAAAGCGGGCAGTATATTATTTTTCTTGCCTAAGCTCTTGGCTTGTTCACGTTCAAGTTGTTTAACGCTCTTGCTTGGCGTGGGTAGATTTTCGGGCATTGTGCCGCCAAGCTCTGCTATGGTTTGCCTTACCTTTACGCCAACGGCATAATGCACCGCGCCCGCATTTTCTTTGCCTTGTATGTTTTCGCGGCGCAGCTTTTCATCTGTTTGTGTGGCGCGAAATAAGTTAGCCGCAAGCTCTGTACTTCCCATATGGTCAAGTATTTGTTGGCTGCCCTTTAAGCCCTTGCGCTGTTTTATGTTGGCGGCGGTAAGCCCGCCATACAAGCCTTGATAGCCCCTGTTTTGAAATGTTGAATATTCAAGCGCGGTTTTAACGCCCGATTTTTCGGCGGCGGCAGCTAAAGACTTGTTATGTGCTTTCATTTCGGCGCGGATAGCAATGCGCTTTTGTTCCTCTGACAGCTCGTCGTAATCTTCTATTATTTCTTGCTGTCGTGTCTTTACGGCGAAATAGGTTTGACCTAAGGCTATAACCTCTTTGCGGCTGTCTCCGTTCATAACGATTAAGTAACACGCATAGCGTGATAGCATTATATCGTCTACTTCACGCTCTGCGCCCGAACCAAGTGCGACCATTTTGCCAACGTCGGCAAAATGGTCTGAAACAGTATTTCCGCTGTTTTCACAAGCAATTTTAGCGCGTTCTATTGTTTCGGCAAAGCGCCGCCATTGTGCATATTCAAGCGCCGCTTGCAATTCTCTTGCATACCAGTATTCTTGACCGTTTTCGTTAATATGCTTTATGCCGTCAAAGTTTTGTTGTGAATACTTTACAATGTCATTCATTTTGTTTCCCCGGCTTCTGTCATTATTTTTTGCCGTATTTTGCACGTTGCGTATTCGCACGATTTCACTTTACACATTATATCAAATAAGGTGTACGCAATCAAGAGTATAAAATATATGATACACAGCAAGACAAAAAAATTCCCATAGACGATACAAAGTGTTCGTCTATGGGAACAATGGTGGAGCAAGACGCACGGTGTACGAACCCTTCACCAGCCTTGCCGTCCTCTGTTTCTTTCAGTGAAATAGTAACATTTCCGCTTGTGTAATTGAAATTGATTGTTATTTCATCATCAAATACATACACAGAGTTTACGAACACCTGTATCAAGCGTTTCTGGCTCTCTTTTTCCTCATAGTCTAAATCTCTGAGGCTGTAAAGGAAAAAGGCTATGTGATCCCGTGTTATGTGAAAGCCTCTTGCTATTTCTCTGTCAGCTATGGCAGCAAGTAAGGTTTTCCTCTGTTCCCCTAATTCGTCCATTCGCTTTTTGGTAGCCTCATTTATGATACCGGCTTCAATGGCTCTTACTAAGTTTGCAATACCCTTTTCTGCCTGTTCAAGCTGAGCGTGTAAAGATTCTAATTCCTCCCGGCTTTCGTCCTGCGCCTGATAGAAATTCCATGTGTTCTCAATGATAAATTCAAGTAGTTCATCATCTTGTAAAACCTCTAAGGCTTTTTCTATTACAAGCTGTTCAAGGTCAGCCTGCCGGACGGCTTTTTTATCGCACTGTCTAAACCGTTTCTTTTTAGAGCAAATATAATAATTGTGCTTTGCACCTGTCTTACTCGTTCCCGATTCTCCGATCATAGGCATACCGCATTTACCGCAAAATACCTTATCGGTTAAAATGTAATCAGCCTTAGTCCATTTTGCCGCAGGCGCACGTTTATTCACTTTCAGCATTTCTTGTACCTTTTGGAAGGTATCATCATCAATAATACGGGGCATACCGCCTTCAATTCGCTGGTCTTTGTAGATATAAACGCCTGTGTATTTTTCGTTATTCAAAACGCTGTGCAGGCTGTTATTGGTAAACTTGCCGCCTCTGAGCGTGTGCAGTCCTAAACTGTTCAGGTGCTTTACAATTTCTGTTACCGTGTGACCGGCAGCATACATACTAAAAATGAGCTGTACGGTCGGTGCTGTTTCAGGATCAATGATAAATTTCTTATCGGGACCTGTCTTATAACCTAACGGACGGTTGCCGCCCGTGCTTTGGCATTTCTCGGCACTCTCGGCTTGCCCTCTACGGATATTCTGTGAAAGCTGAAGGCTGTAATACTCAGCGAAGCCCTCAAGCACACTTTCCAAAATAACGCCCTCCGGCGTGTTCGGTATCGTTTCAGCTATATACTCAACACGGACACCGTTCTTTTTGCACTTGTACTTGTTAAAGGTTATTTCCTCTCTGTTCCGTCCGAAACGGTCAACTTTCCAGAGGATAATAACCTCAAATTGTTTCTTTGCCGTGTCCTTCAGCATTTGTTGAAATTCCTCACGGTTATCTGTGCGTCCTGTTTTGGCTCGGTCAACGTATTCATGCACAATGGTATATCCGTGAGAGGCGGCGTACTTTCGTGCCTCTGATAACTGCCCCTCAATGGATTGTTCACCCTGACTGTGGGAAGAATACCGGGCGTACACCACAGCAAGCGTTTCACCTATTGGCTTATCTTTCGGAATGTTAAACTGAATATCAACAGACACTTTGACACCTCCCTTCGCTCTCTGCTACACAGCAGAGGGCTTTTTTTTATTTCTGTTTCTTTCGGATTCTGATTTTACCTATAAGGAAAACAACGGCGGCTGCCACAGCACCTACGGCAATAATTGAAATGATGTTGTAGGCGGCAAGTGCGTACTGCCCGTTCTGAAATTGCTTTATCAGTGTTTCACCGACTGCCGCAAACATTCCGGCAAGTCCGGCTAACAGGAAAAGGAACGGGAGCAGGAAGCACGATATGACGGTTGCCATATCACCCAGTCCTGCCGATCTTATCCCGGACAGCAGAATAACATTGTTTTCACAGGCAAGCTCTGACGCAGCCTTCGTAAAGGTTGCGTTTGTTACCACCATTGCCCGATCACATTTATACATAGCTTTCCCTGCAACAGCTTCTTGTACGGCTTCAAGCCCCACCTCATTTGAGTAGTATTTACACTGCACGGCGTAACGGTGTGTTCCTTTGTGGGCTATCACGTCAACGCCGTAGTCCCCTGAGGCCTTCGTTACTGAAACATTAAAATAGCCGTGCCGCCGCAGATACTTTGCTACCAGCTTTTCATATTCAAGCCCGGTCATTATTTATCACCTACAAGCCCATTTGCATATACAAGTAGTTTTGCCTGTTCCATTACGCTGAGTTTTTCAAAGATGTTAAGTAGCTCAACTTCCTGTTCGGAAAGTTTACGCTCAGAGCCGTTGATTATTGTAACGGGTGCGTGGGTGTGTCCTATTATTCCGTGGTTGTCGGTGATGTTCTGGTTTTCAATCGTGTCCCCGTGGTTTTCTGTCAGGTATGTTACGGGTACGCCGAAATGCTCAGCAATGCTTTTTAGTGTGCTTGCTCGTGGAACAGCACCGCTTTTCCACTTGCTTATAGAGCCTTTTGTTACGTTCAAACCGGGGATATGCTCACCTAAATTTGATATTTCAAAGCCCTCTTTTTTACACAGCACTTGGATCTTCTCATACAGTGTCATTTTGCTTTGCCTCCTTGAAAAGAAACTTTTTCAAACTTTTTCGCAAAAACCCCTTGACAAAGAAACAAAAGTAAAGTATAATAAACTCAACGAAACAAAATTCAGGCAAAAGAAGAGCAAGCCCCTGTGTTTTGTGAGTTACAGCGGTTAGTTTCTGTTGTATAAGGTTTTACTGGCACTAAAAATTATACAACAAAACTAAACAAAAGTCAAGTGAAAGGAGGATTTTTGTTTGGAAAAGTTTTATAGCTGTGAGCAAATAGCCGAAAGATACGGAGTTAAGCTCACAACAGTTTGGGCTTGGATCAGGACGCAAAGGCTTTCGGCTGTAAAGGTTGGAAAGCAGTACCGTGTTACCGCTGAAGCACTACTCGCTTTCGAGAGAAACAATACAACGGTTATCTCTGATGACGCAAACAAGGACTGATCCAGATGTTAGGCTTCAAAATCGACTACACACAAATCCCGTCCGCAGACCTTAAAAACCTCTGCCGGACACTCACTGCCGCAATGATTGATTTCTATGACGATCCTAAAAATCGTGAGAAATTTGAACAGTGGCAGCAAAGCCGAAACAGGGAGGTTAATTCTCATGCGAAAGAACAAAACAATCATTCTGCTGTTTGCAGTAGTGGTGCTGGCAATAGCTACACTGTTCATCACTTGCAACCGGGCAGAATCACAACAGCCTAATGACGAAACACAGCCTGTGGTAACTACTGAGGCTGCTATCAACTACAACGCTGCTCCCGTGCAAGCGGTTTCATTCACAGAGGTTGTAGAGGTAACAGAGCCGGAATTTACATACAGTGAGCGTATTCCGCTTTCGTGTTCTCTTCAGGAGGTTATGCAACAGGCTTGTAAAGACTATGGCGTTCCGTATGCTTTGGCTTTGGCGGTTGCAGAGTGTGAAAGCTGTTTTGATTTAGAGGCAGACAGCGGTATTTGTTGGGGCGTTATGCAGATTAACCCTTGTAACTATCCTCGGCTTCGTGAACTTGGGATAGAGCCTACTGAGTACGAAGGCAATATTGTTGCCGGTGTCTTTATGCTCAGTGAACTCTTAAACAAGTACGGTGATACGTCAAAAGCTCTTATGGCGTATAACTGTGGCGAAACAGGCGCAAGAAGGCTCTGGGATCAGGGCTACGAAACAAGCGCCTACTCACGAAAAGTAATGACACAATCCGACTACTGGCAACAGATAATTCAAAACTAATGATTATAGGAGGCATATATCATGTTTGAAGTAAATGTAACCGTAAACGCTCCGGCTCTGACCGAAGCACTGAACAACCTTGCCGCAGCTATCGGCGGTGGTAAATCCGTAACTGTTCCGACTGCTCCCGTTTCCCCGGTAGCTCAGGCAAACAACACCCCGGCAGCAAACCCTACCACCCCTGCTGTTGCTCCCGTTCCGGCGCAGGGTGCAGTACCTACGCAGGCGGTGAATACTGGTGCGCCGGTGAACACAGCACCTTCTGTCCCTTCTGCACCGTCCCCTTCTAATGCGGTAGCCGTTCCTACCATTGACGCTCTCAGCAAAGCAGGTGCGGCACTGTGCGAACAGGGAAAAATGCAGCCGCTTATTGACTTGCTCGGCAAGTATGGTGTTGTGGCTGTTACTCAGCTCAACGGTGCAACCCCTGATGTGCTTAACGCCTTTGCAAACGATATGAGGGCGCTTGGTGCGAACATTTAAGGAGGTAAGCGATCATGCCGACACCTAACAAACACGCTTTGCTTAGTGCGTCCTCGGCTCACCGCTGGTTGCAGTGTACGGCTGCCCCTCTCTTTGAAGCTCAGTTTCCTAACGGCACTACTGACTATGCAGAGGAAGGGACGCTTGCACACAGTATTTGTGAGCTTTACGCCCGTAAATACTTTACCACCGTTACTAAGCGTAAATTCAACTCTGAGCTGAAAAAGCTCAGCGAAAGCCCGTACTATTCAGATGAAATGCTGAAAACGGCAGAAGCCTATGTTGACTACCTGAAACAAAAGGCGCTGGGCTACACAGCCGCACCGTATGTGACACAGGAAGTACAGGTTGACTTTTCCGATTATGTTCCTGAAGGCTTTGGAACTTGTGACTGTGTAATGATTGGCGGTGACACGCTCCACATTACAGACTACAAGCACGGAAAAGGCGTTGCAGTGTCAGCCGTTGGTAATCCTCAAATGAGGCTTTACGCTCTCGGCGCACTCAAAATGTTTGCTCCCGTTTTCGGCGGTGCAATCAAAAATGTATCAATGGGTATCTGTCAGCCCCGTCTTTCAGAGGAAGCAAGTGAGGATTTTCTTACAGTGGAAGAACTCACGGCTTGGGGTGAAAGTATTAAGCCTGTTGCACAGGAGGCTTTCAACGGTCCCGGCACATTCTGTCCCGGTGAACACTGCCGTTTCTGCAAAGGTAAGGCTCAGTGCCGCGCCCGTGCGGATCAGCATACAGCGTTTGAGGACTTCAAGGACTTTGCCGTTGAGGGCAAGGTAGCACCCGAACTCAAAGAGCTTTCACCTGAGGCAAAAGCCGTTATCGGTTTACCGCCTATGCTCTCTGACGCTGAGGTTGGTGACTTACTTACCCGTGCGGAATCACTTGTGCAGTGGTACAAGGACTTACAGGAATACGCTACCGCTACTATCCTTGCCGGAAAAGAAATCCCCGGTTGGAAACTTGTAGCCGGACGCAGTAACAGAGCCTTTAAGGACGTTGACGAAGCATTTAAGGCTGTTATTGAGCTGGGCTACAATGAGGAAATGCTTTATGAGCGTAAGCCTAAAACACTGACAGAGGTTGAAAGCCTGCTCGGTAAAAAGAAATTTGCTGAGGCTATGACTGACTATGTGGTGAAGCCGCAGGGCAAACCTACACTTGCACCACTGAGCGATAAAAGAGAGCCGTACAGCACCGCTGCTTCAGACTTCGCAGGTGTTGAAAATGGCTGAAACAGTTTATCTCTCAGACGGTACAACAGAAATCATATTTGACGAAAAGCCGGTTTTCCTTGAAAGACTTATCAGGGAAAAGTTAGGTGATGACGCTGCTCGGTGCTTTTCGTCCTACGTGAGTGAGGTTGAAGAAGAACTGAAATATACTCAGGAATCGGAGGACGAAAAAGAAAAGGTGGCTGACGGTTATATCCAGATGTGCCGTGACGCTATGGAACAGTTTTCACTTATTAAGGCGGCGTTAAACGCCCCTCGGCTTGATCGTAAAAAGCTAACCGCATTAGCGGAACAAGGTTTTAATGACCTTTATAAAAATCTCTAAACAGTATCAAAGAAAAACAGATAAAAAGGAGTTTTCAATTATGTATCAGAACATTGCAACTAAAGTGCTGACGGGTGAAGTCCGTCTGTCCTATGTAAACCTCGTTACCCCCAGAGCGCAGAATCCCGGTGATACGCCGAAGTATTCTGTTCAGCTTCTTATCCCTAAGACCGATGTTGCCACCGTGCAGGATATTCGTAATTCCATTGAGGCGGCGGCTCAGAAGGCGGTCAATGAAAAGTGGGGCGGTGTCCGTCCGAACTTCGCAGATATTCTCCATGACGGTGACGGCGTAAAGCCGGACGCAGGAACGCCCTACGGACCTGAATGTAAAGGTCATTACGTTCTCAACGCTTCTTCCGAACAGAAACCCGGCGTTGTGGATCAGAGTAACGTAAACTGTGACCTCGCACCTCAGGATATTTATTCTGGAATGTATGCCCGTGTAACGCTCAATTTCTACGGCTACAAGAACAGAAAAACGGGTGTGGGTTGCGGCCTCGGTAATGTTATGAAAACCCGTGACGGTGAGCCTTTGGGCGGCGGTGCTTCCGCAGCCTCCGACTTTGCCGGTGTCGGTCAGGCGGTTGCTCCGGCTGTCGGTGCAACGGCTACACAGCCGGTAGCTCCCAGAATCAACCCCATTACCGGGCTTCCTATGTAAGCAGATAAAAGGAGCGTTATACCATGCACACACTAAGCATTGACCTTGAAACCTATTCAAGTGTTCCGATTAAAAAAGCCGGGGCGCAGGCTTACTTACGAAGCCCTGACTTTGAAATCCTGCTTTTTGCGTATAGCGTTGATAACGCCCCTGTTGAGATAGTGGATATGGCTCAGGGCGAACAGCCCCCCGAATGGCTTATAAAAGCACTGTATAGCCCTGAGTACATAAAACACGCATATAACGCACCGTTTGAGTGGGGCTGCCTTAGCCGATACACAGGTATTAAGTTACCGCCCTCACAGTGGAGGGACACAATGCTTCACGGCTTGTATTGCGGCTATACGGCAGGCTTGGAGGCCACAGGACGGGCGTTAGGGCTGCCTGAGGATAAGCAGAAGCTCAATACAGGTAAAGCCCTTATACGCTATTTCTGTGTACCCTGTAAGCCCTCAAAGGCTAACGGTCAGCGGACACGCAACTACCCTCACCATGATCCTGCTAAGTGGGAATTGTTCAAAGAATACTGCAAGCAGGACGTTGTAACGGAAATGGAAATTGATAGCAGGTTATCCGCTTTCCCCGTTCCCGATTTTGTTCAGAAGCAGTGGGAAACGGACCTGCTTATCAATGACAGAGGCGTTGCCGTTGATATGTCCTTCGTTCACGGGGCTTTGGCTCTCGGTGAAACCGTGCGTGAATCGCTTACTACGGAGGCAATACAAATATCAGGGCTATACAACCCTAACAGTGTTAAACAGCTCGGTCAGTGGCTTGCTGATGAAACAGGTGAGGAAATCGTAAACCTGAGAAAAGATACCGTTAGCAAGCTACTTGACCGTGACGAAAACAGCGATACGGTAAACCGTATGCTGGAAATCCGTCAAGAACTCGGAAAAACCTCTACCAAAAAGTATGACGCTATTCAAGAGTGCGTTTGTCCTGACGGCAGAGTGAGAGGGCTTTTACAGTATTACGGTGCAAACCGTACCGGGCGCTGGGCTGGACGCTTGGTGCAGGTACAGAATTTGCCCCGTACCTACACAGAGCCGCTTGAACTCGCAAGAGAACTTGTAAAGAGCCGAAGCCTTGACGGTCTGAAATGTGTGTACGGCAGTGTAAATGATACGCTATCACAGCTTATCCGCACAGCCTTTGTTGCACCAGAGGGACACGTACTCATTGACGCTGACTTCTCAGCTATTGAGGCACGGGTTATATCATGGCTTGCCGGTCAAGAGTGGCGGCTTGAAGTATTCCGCAGTGGCGGTGATATTTATTGCGCCTCTGCCTCTCAGATGTTCCATTGCAACGTTGTAAAAGGCGGTGAGAACGGACACCTGAGGCAAAAAGGCAAGGTTGCTGAGCTGGCTCTTGGCTATCAGGGCAGCACCGGCGCACTAATTAACATGGGCGCTCTTGATATGGGAATACCCGAAGAGGACTTACCCGATATTGTAAGCCGCTGGCGTGACGCAAACTCAAAGATACGTGATCTGTGGTACGCCTTTGACAGTGCGGCTGTGCAGGTAATTAACTGTGGCGGCTCTGTCAATGTAAGAGGGCTTACGCTTTCAAGAGAGTATGACTATACGCAAGGCAGAACGTGTATGTCAATCCTTCTGCCCTCCGGCAGAAAACTTTACTACATTGATCCTGCTATCGGTGAAAACCGCTGGGGCGGTGCGTCAATCTCCTATATGGGGCTGAACGATAAAAACCACTGGGGCAGGATAGAAACCTACGGCGGCAAACTTGTTGAGAATTGCGTACAGGCTATTGCCCGTGACTGCTTGGCACAGGCTATTGAACACTTAGAGGAAGCAGGGCTTCCCGTTGTGTTCCATGTGCATGATGAAGTAGTCATTGATATAAAGCCGTTTGCAGACAACGAAACAATGTTAGACACTGTTGTAAAAATCATGTCAACGCCTATCCCGTGGGCGCAGGGCTTACCCCTCGGTGCTGACGGCTGGGTAGGAATGTTTTTCAAAAAAGATTAAGGAGGCAAATCTTATGATTAACTTTATCAAAGAAACGGTTACGCCCGGTGAGTGGGCTGACCTGAAAACGGCTGTTGAAGCCGGTGAAATTAAAAGCCGTGACCTCATTCATTTCAATCTGAAAACGGGTGAGGAAGTGGCGGCAAGAGCTACACACGATATGAACGGAAATCTGTTCTTTGTCCTTGAGGACTGTCTTGAAGATGAACACGCTATGAATAAGCGTTCCACAAACAAGGGCGGCTGGGCTGAAAGTGATATGCGTAAGCACCTCAACAAAACCGTCTTTAATCTGCTGCCTGACGAATTGCAGGCACTCATTAAGCCTACTAAGGTTGTTCAGGTTTTGGACGGTGAGCGTGTTGAGTGTGAGGACAAACTTTTCCTGCTTTCCAGAACACAGGTTTTCGGCAAGGGCAACTATTCCGAATATGAGCCGGAGGACACACAGCTTGATATTTTCCACACCGAAAAATCCCGTGTTAAAGAGTGTGCGGATCACGGTACTTGGTGGTGGTGGCTTCGTTCCCCCTACTCTCAGTCCTCGTCCTATTTCTGTTATGTCTACTCCAACGGTAGCGCCTACAACTACGACACCGCCTACAACGCTAATGGCGTGGCGTTCGGCTTCTCGATTTAATCTAATAACTCCCGGAATCTGGCCCCCTTCGTGGGGCCTCCCGGTACAAATTCATTGAAAATATTAAGGAGGCATTTTCTATGAAATTCAATTATGAAAAACTGTTACGGCTTGCCGTTGTAATCGCTATTATCGTTGCGGTTGCAGTTATTACCCTCGGCACTCTGGCTATTCCTGTTGTAATGTCGCTTATCTTCTCTTGGTACTGGCTGTTCCTGTATGCCGGTTATCTGCTTGTGGCTCTGTTTATCGCCCTCTATGCAGTGAATAGTACCGACAAAGGAAAGAGCAGAAATGAGCATTAACAACGAAGGCTTCCGTGATGACGATTATTCACCTGAGGACAGCTACACAATGAGCTGTGATAATTGCGGTGATGAATTGCTTGACGGTTACGGCTTCGGGCTGTTTGATGACTTAATTGAAGTAGCTAAGCGTGACGGCTGGCGGTTTACGAAAGACGAAAGCGAAGAGTGGTATCACTACTGCCCTTCGTGTGCAAAAAGACTTAACTTGCGTATCGGACCGTCAGCGGCACAGGACTTTGAGGGGGTAGGATCACAATGAAACACTTAGGCGATATAACAAAAATCAATGGTGCTGAGGCTACCCCCGTCAATGTCATAATCGGAGGTAGCCCGTGTCAGGATTTAAGCGTTGCCGGAAAACGTGCTGGGCTTGCCGGGGAACGCTCAGGGCTGTTTATGGAACAGCTCAGAGTAATTAAAGAAATGAGGAAAGCAGATGAACACAGAGGTAGAACAGGTACAAATATCAGACCTCGCTTTATGGTTTGGGAAAATGTACCCGGAGCTTTTAGCTCAAACAAAGGAGCAGACTTCGGAGCAGTCTTGCAAGAAACAGTCCGGGTTGTCTGCAAAGAAGCCCCCGTTGTTCCTATGCCTAATGACGGCTGGCCCACAAGCGGCTGCCTCGTTGGAATGGGGGGGGGATTGGAGCGTTGCGTGGCGTGTACTCGACGCTCAGTTTTGGGGAGTCCCCCAGCGTAGGCGTAGAATCGCACTTGTCGCAGATTTTGGAGGACTTACCGCACCCGAAATACTCTTTGAGCGCGAAGGCGTGTCAGGGTATTATCCGCAGGGCAGAACGCCGTGGGAAAGAGCTACCCGAACTGCTGAGAGCCGTTCTGGAACGGCAGGCACAAGAGTAGCCCCTACATACTGCATACAGGGCAACTGCATTGACCGTGCCGACACCGCAGGTTGTAACGGTAGAGGCTGGACGGAGGGCGTGAGCTACACGCTCAACACCGTTGACCGTCCGGCTGTTTCCGCAAAACAGTTACCTTTAGCTGATGTTGCAAGCACCCTGAGAAGCGGTGCAGGCGCACCGAAGCATGAGGCTGATGTTAAAGGGCGTTTGGTTTTGTCTGAGGATTCTTCTGCTGTGTATGACGCACGGGGAAACGGTGACGGTAAGATTGCACCCACTATGACGGGAGATCACCAAAACCGTGTTACTGATTATACCGCCGTTGCTGTAACACCGAAAGAAAAAGCACAGGGCGTTGACGGTTACAATGCGGCTCTTACAGGCGATAAGGCGGCAACGCTGGGCGTAAATTGTGGTATGTCCTCAGGCAGAAACGGTGTTATTGCTTTGGATCGTGCGGCATTTAATCAGGGTGAAAACGCACAATATAACTTCAGGATCAGTGAGGACGGTATCAACTCAACGCTTGTTGCAAAAGGTCCCTCTGCTGTATGTGCTTTTCACGGGCAAGCGTCAGAGAGTGCGGATATAAGTGCTTCTGAAAGCTCCGCACCTACTTTAATGCGTTCAAGACAGGTTGATGTGCTTGACAAAATGATAGTACGCCGTTTGACACCTCTTGAATGTGAACGGTTGCAGGGCTTCCCGGACGGGTGGACTGATATAGGTGACTATGAGAAAACCGATAAATACGGGAGAAAGCTGAAAAGCAAGCCCATTACTGATAGCGCCCGTTATAAGGCACTCGGAAACAGTATTGCAATACCGCCGTGGTTTTATGTTCTTTCAAAGCTGACGCTCTGCTGTGGCTCTGATAACACTATGGCAAGCCTGTTTGACGGTATCGGCGGCTTTCCTTTGATATGGGAAATGCTGAACGGAAAAGGCTCTTGCCTGTGGGCTTCGGAAATAGAGGAATTTCCGATAGCCGTTACAAAAGTACGCTTTCCTCAGGAGGAAACATTATGACACTTGCTACACAAATCACATTGCTCGTCTTTGCCGTTTTCTTCTGCCTTATGGCTATGAGTGCAAAGACAATAAAGACAGGTATCTTTTTTGCAAGCTCGGCGGCAGGGCTTTTTATCCTGTTGCTGGTGGCTTTAACAATTTTATGATAGGAGGCTCTACAATGAGCAGTATGAGAAGAAAAATCCTTCGTAATATCGTAAGGTGTTCCGCAGAGAAACAGGGCGTAAAGCCGTCCAGAGCCGTTCACAACTGGCGTTACATTCTCAAAGAGGCTGACAGAAAGAGAGGGCGTACAAGTGATAGAAAAGGATAACGAAAGAAGCATTGAAAAAATCACCTTGCAGTTTTCAGACGGGACAACAAAGACCGTTGAAAAAGGTTTTATCTGTGGCTTCACAGAAAATGAAATTGACGGAACGATTCAGTCTGATATGCACCTTATAAACGTCAGTGGTAAAGAGCTTGAAACCGTGGTGCTTCTGGTGTTAGAGCTTGCGGAAAAGCTCAATCTATTCAACACAGCGGAGGACAAAGACAATGAAGAGAGCTGATGTGCTTGACGAAGCTAAACGCTGTGTTTGCGGTCAGCGTGAACAGGACTACGGAACGCCTGAGGATAATTTCAGCACAATAGGTAATCTGTGGGCTGTGTATCTCAGAGCCGCACACCCTGATCTTGCAAAGGTGCTGCCGCTTAACGGTATTTCCGCTAAGGACGTTGCCGTTATGATGTCACTTTTGAAAGTAGCACGGATCGCAACCGGGAGCAGTGCTGACAGCTTTGTTGATCTTGCAGGCTACGCCGCCTGTGCCGGTGAAATCGTCACGCAACAAAAAAAACGCACGGAAACGGAGAACAGATGTGTTGTGTGTGATGAAATTATCCCGGAGGGCCGCCAAGTCTGCCCCACCTGTGAAGCAGGAAACACCCGTTGTAAACACTGTGGCACTTTTCACCCTAAGGGCTTGAAAACCTGCCCGAATTGTGGTGATAGCACATGAGCCTTTGTCCTTTATGCGGACAGGAAATAACAATAATGCCTTACTTCGATACTCGGCAGCCTGATAGCCGAAAGCAAGTATTTATACATAGCGGTCATTCAGACTGCCCGGTATCGACCTTCACCCCCCCGTTAAGTACAACGCCTTTAATGGTGACTGCCTAACGGGTATGCACTTAATACCCGATAACTCGGTTGATCTCATTCTGTGTGATTTACCATACGGGGTACTGAATAGCAAAAACCCAAATGCAAAATGGGACAGCGTTATTCCGTTCCCGGAATTGTGGCGGCACTACAAACGGGTGATAAAAGATAACGGTGCTATTGTCCTGTTTGCAAGCGGTATGTTTACCTCAGACCTTATGCAGAGTAACAGAAAAATGTGGAAGTACAATCTGATATGGAAAAAGGGAAACAGACCTACCGGCTTCTTAAATGCAAAGAAACAGCCCTTACGGATAAGTGAGGATATATGCGTTTTCTATGATAAGCAACCCACCTACAACCCTCAGTTTACCGTTGGCGATACCTGCCACACCAGAGGCGGTGCAGGAAACGCTACACAGAAACAGGGACGCAACGGCTGTTATGGGGAGTTTAAGTCAACGCCGGTGGTGGTAACGAATGAGAAATACCCTCTGTCTATCATTGATATTCCGAAGGAACACCCTCAGTCCTATCACCCGACACAAAAACCCGTTGCCTTGCTTGAATACCTCATACGGACTTATACAAATGAGGGTGACACCGTTCTTGATAACTGCTTCGGCAGCGGCTCAACGCTTATAGCCGCAGTAAACACCGGCAGGGTGTGTATCGGCTTTGAGCAGGAAGAAAAATACTTTAATGTGGCGGCTGAGAGGCTGTCAGAGTTAGGAGGCTGTTTGCTTGAATGAAAAGAAAAAATACTATGTAATCAGCTTTTCAGGAGGCAAAGACAGCACCGCTTTAACGCTTGAATGGCTAAAACTACATATCTGTAATCACATAGCGTACCCCTTAGACGAAGTGCTTTACTGTGATACATGGAAAGAATTTCCCTCAATGGTAACGCACATAGCTAAGATTGAAAAGCTCGTTAAATCTGCTGGTGTGAAATTCACCCGTGTTCAAAGTGAAAAATCCTTTGATTATTATTTGCTTGAACACCGTTTTGATACCCGGACAAAGAAGCACCTATATAAAGATGTTGAGCGTGTGGGCTATGGCTGGGCTGGTAGCCGTTCTCGGTGGTGTACCAGTAAGTTAAAGCAAGATGTGATAAACAGGCACTTCAAAGCACTTGAAGCCGAATATGATGTTGTTCATTTGATAGGCATTGCCGCTGATGAACAATACAGGTTAGAACGCAAAAGTAATCAGCAAAAAGATCACATTTACCCACTTGTTTATTGGAACTGGACTGAGGCTGACTGTTTGGCTTACTGTTATAAGCTCGGCTACGACTGGGACGGACTGTATAAAGTGTTCAACCGGGTAAGCTGCTGGTGTTGTCCTTTGCAATCGCTTGATGACCTTAGAAACCTAAGAAAGTATTACCCCGACCTCTGGGAAGAACTTAGAGAAACGGATAAGAAAACTTGGCGCGTATTTAAGGGTTACAGTACCGTTGAGGACTTGGAAAAGCGGTTTGCTTTTGAAGATGAATGTATAGCGGCTGGAAAATCTATTAAAAATAAAGCCTTTTATACTGAACTTCGTGAGGTTTGCCCCCCCCCGTTGCCCGAAAGTGGTGTAATAAAATCATCATACTTAAAAGGAGGCTGAAACCCTTGAATAATAAAGACTGGACGGGCAACAGCCGTTCAACACACGCAGTTTTAGGCGCACGAAACTACGCCCACAATGAGCGTGAAACAAATGACTATTACGCAACAGAGCCGAAAGCAGCTCAGTTACTTATGGAGGTTGAAACCTTTTCACCTCTGATATGGGAATGCGCTTGCGGCGAAGGACACCTTGCAAAAGAATTTGAAAAAGCCGGATATAGCGTTTACGCTTCAGACCTTGTGGATCGTGGCTACGGGTATCAGCAGGACTTCTTGACAACCGCTGCCCCCCCGTTCCGGGCTTCGATATAATCACAAATCCCCCGTATTCAAAAGCTCAGGAGTTTGTGGAACACGCACTTGAAATATCCGCTGACGGTTGCAAGGTTGCAATGTTTCTTAAAATACAGTTTTTGGAGGGCAAGGCTCGGCGTGAGCTGTTCAACCGATACCCACCTAAAACCGTCTATGTAAGCTCAAGCCGCCTCAGGTGTGCTATGAATGGTGACTTTGAGCAGTACGCAAAATCAACCGCCGTTTGCTATGCGTGGTACGTGTGGCAAAAGGGCTACACCGGTGACACGGTGATAAAGTGGATAAATTAAGGAGGCGGTACTATGAACTGTCCCAAATGTGCAGGGAAAACAAAGGTTGTTGACAGCCGCACAGACTGTGAATCTGTAAAAAGGAAAAGAAAATGTGTGAGCTGTGGCTATGAATATATAACGGTTGAGCTTGAAACGGACTTAGCCGAAAACCTTAACCTCATTAAGAAGGAGGAAAATACACAATGAAAGACTTGAAAATATTTGCAAAGACCATTGAGCCGGAAGCTCAGGCACAGATTGACCTTTTGCTTGCTCAAAAGCCTTTTGAAAATTGCAAGGTACGGATCATGCCGGATGTTCACGCTGGCGCTGGGTGTGTAATCGGTTTTACCGCAAATCTCGGTGATAAGGTTATCCCGAACATTGTCGGTGTGGATATTGGTTGCGGTATGTTCACCGTGAGCCTCGGTAATATCCCCATTGACTATGAAAAACTCGATAGCGTTATCCGTGATAATGTACCCTCAGGCATGAACGTTCACAGTGAATACGGTCACTACTCGCTGATTGACAGCTTGGTGTGCTACAAGAAACTGAGAAACGTTGAACACTTACACGCCTCTCTTGGTACGCTTGGCGGTGGTAATCATTTCATAGAGGTTGACGAAGATTCAGACGGTGGAAAATATCTCATTATCCACACCGGCAGCCGTAACCTCGGAAAGCAGGTTGCCGAAATATACCAGAACACCGCCATTGAAACGCTCAGCTCCCCGAAAGAGAAACGGGCGGCGCTCATAGCTCAATTAAAGGCAGAAGGGCGTGAACGTGAAATATCTGAGGCTCTGAAAGCTCTTAAAAAGGAAACACCTAAAATCCCCCGTGATCTCTGCTATGTAGAGGGTGCAGACAGAGAAAATTACCTTTACGATATGAAGCAGTGTCAGATATTTGCAAGATATAACCGTGAACGCATAGCGGCGGTTGTTTGTAAACAAATGGGCTGGAAAGCAATAGACAGCTTCCACACAGTACATAACTACATTGATGATGAAGGTATGGTACGCAAGGGCGCTATTGCTGCACAGGCAGGACGCACCGTGCTTATTCCTATGAATATGCGTGACGGTTGTATTCTCGGTATGGGCCTCGGTAATGAGGACTGGAACTGCTCGGCGCCTCACGGTGCAGGACGGCTTATGAGCCGCACAAAAGCAAAGGCAGAAATACCGTTAGAGGAATACCGGGAAACAATGACAGGCGTGTTTACTACTTCTGTTTGCTCGGAAACCTTAGACGAAGCACCACAGGCTTATAAACCGGCTGCTGAAATACTGGAACGTATAGCCGATACTGTAAAGGTTATCAAAATCATTAAGCCCGTGTATAACTTCAAAGCAAGTGAATAAAGGAGGCTACACAATGAGCTATGATGTGAGCTTTAAGGCAAAACTTGACGGTGCGGAACAGTGGGTTTATGTCGGTGATGACTGGATAAATCACACCTGCAACACCTCCGCTATGATAAAAGAGGTTTGCGGCTCTTACCCGTCAGATTGGAACGGCAAGAGCTGTGAGGAACTGATACCTGTGCTTGACGCAGGTGTTACGGAGCTTATGCGGTACAGTCAGAGGTATAGACAGTTTGAGCCGTCAAATGGCTGGGGTACTGTGGAAACTACAATAGAATTTCTCAGTAATATTCTCAAAAACTGCAAGATGTACCCTACTGCTGTTATTGAGATAAATTAGCAGGAGGTACACCATGAACACCGATCCCAGACGAAACAGCGAAGGGTACGCTGATCCCACAGCCTATGAGGGGTTAAAGAGTATCATTCAGGAAGAAAACGCCCTTGATAGAGAGGTAAACACTCTCATTAAGGTGTTGAAATTTATTATTTCCCGTAGTGGCTTTGAGCTTATCAGCCGCATTGAATTACGGGACGTTAAGACCGGGAGGGAGTACAGATGACAGACGGCGAAAAAGCTATAATGCAGAAGGCTATTCAGCATTACGGCGAAACAACGGAAATTATAGTCTGCATTGAAGAACTTTCGGAACTCACAAAGGAACTGACAAAGCACCTCAGGGATAACGAACATTCCGTTTACGGAATTATTGAGGAAGCCGCCGATGTGAGCATTGTCCTTGACGAAATAAAACTGATATTCGGCAGTGCCGGTATCGAGAGCGTAAGAGCTGAAAAGCTGAAACGCTTAGAAGGCAGAATTGACAATGATATGCTACACAGAATGGGGTGAGGCTATATGTTAAAAAACGATAGACAGATAACAATATCTACAGGCAACAGCCGCCGTGATCTAACATGGAAGCAAACGATTATGACGGTATCTGACCTGTATGACCGCTTGCGTGTGCCGAACAGAGGCAACGAAACATACAATGAATATCTTGCTATGAAGAAGTCAGAGCAGGACACATTAAAGGACGTGGGCGGCTTTGTTGGTGGCGCTCTTAACGGTATGCGCCGTAAGGCAAATAGTGTTATCGGGCGTGATATAGTCACTCTGGACTTTGATAATATCCCCGGTTGGCAGACGCAAACGGTCATAGACAAAGTAGAAGAACTGAATTGTAGCTACTGTGTTTATAGCACCCGTAAGCACCATGCAAGCAGACCGCGCCTTCGTGTTATCGTTCCTCTTGACAGAACGGTAACGCCGGACGAATATGAGCCGTGCGCCCGTAGAATCGCCTCACATATTGGTATCAGTATGGCTGATCCTACAACCTTTGAGGTTTGCCGTCTTATGTACTGGCCCTCTTGCTGTTCTGATAGTGATTATGTTTATCAGGTGAAAGACGCAGCCCTTATATCAGCGGATTTCCTTTTATCAACCTATGTTGACTGGCACGATTTCCTGAGCTGGCCGCAGGTCCCTAACGCCGTCAGCTATCAGAAGCTCGCTATGAAACAGGGTGATCCGTTGGAGAAGCCCGGACTTGTCGGGGCGTTCTGCCGTACCTATGATGTTGTTTCTGCTATGGAAACATTCTTACCGAAAATCTATGAGGCGGTTGATAACTCAGAGGACAGATATACATATCTCGGCGGCTCTACAACGGGCGGTGCAATTATCTATGATGACGCTAAGTATTTATACAGTCACCATGCTACTGATCCGTGCGGCGGCAGGCTGGTAAATGCGTTTGACCTTGTAAGGCTACACAAGTACGGGGACAAAGACGCAGACAGCAACCCCGAAACACCCGTTACGAAGCTCCCTTCTTATAAAGAAATGTGCAACTTTGCACTGACTGATAAATCCGTTGTTGCTACTCTTAACCGGGAACAGCACGAAGCGGCTATCAAAGACTTTGAGGGCTTTGAGCAGGCGGCAGAGGACGCACCTGATGACTGGGCTGAAAAGTTACAGCGTAATCAGAACGGTGCAGTCAAAGGGACTATTGATAATATCCTGATTATCCTTGACGGTGATCCGCTTCTTAAAGACAAATTCGCTCTTAACCTCTTTGCAAACAGAGGTGAGGTGTTAGGTCCGTTGCCGTGGCAGAAGGACGGAAAACGCCGCCTTTGGAGTGACACAGACAGCAACGGTTTGTACTGGTATCTTGAGCGTATGTGGGGTATCACTCAGCGTGGCAATATCGACAGCGCCCTTGATGTTCACGCCGCACAACACGCTTTCAATGAGGTGCAGAACTACATAAACAGCCTTGTATGGGACGGTGAGCGCCGCCTTGATACTCTGTTTATTGACTACCTCGGTGCAAAAGATACAGCCTACAACCGTGCAGTTTGCCGTAAAAGTTTTACGGCAGCGATAGCAAGGGCTATGATCCCCGGTTGCAAGTATGACAATATGCTTATCCTTGCAGGTCCTCAGGGTATCGGTAAGTCAACCCTGCTTGATAAAATGTCCCTCGGCTGGTTTAACGATTCTATCCGCACCTTTGAGGGCAAGGACGCAAGCGAACTGTTACAGGGCGTATGGCTTGTAGAGGTATCAGAGCTGGACGCTTTCAGGCGTACAGATGTTGCCCGTATCAAGCAGTTTTTGTCCCTCCGTGCTGACCGCTACCGTGCCGCCTACGGCAGACACGTAAAAGAGCTGCCCCGGTGCTGTGTGTTCTTCGGCACTACGAACACTACAGACTTTTTGCAGGACACCACCGGCAACCGCCGCTTCTGGCCCGTTGATGTGGGAGAACAGCCGCACACTAAAAATGTATGGCATGACCTCACCCCTGAAACAATCAATCAGCTTTGGGCTGAGGCTAAGGCTTACTGGCAGTGTGGTGAAGATCTGTACCTGACCGGCAATGTGGAGGCAGAGGCTAAGATTAAGCAGGAGGAACACAGAGAAGTTTCCGTCCGTGAAGGTCTGATAATGGAATTTGCCGAAAGACAGATACCGTCAGACTGGGCGAAATGGGCGCTTGACCGCCGCCGTGACTTCTGGGCTGGGGCGGCACACTCGGCAGAGGGTAACACGGTTGAGCTGGTTGACCGTGACCGTATCTCAGCCGTTGAGGTTTGGTGTGAACTCTTTAACGGCAGTGTGCGTGATATGAAGCCCTCTGATACCCGTGAAATTAACGCAGTGCTGGCAAATATGGACGGCTGGAAGCGTTCTGATACCGTGTTACGCTTTGGACCTTATAACGTTCAAAGGGGCTTTGTCAGACGATAAAAAGCACTGTAACAAAATGATGTTACAAGCAAGAAATGTTACAGAAGCGGTGTAACAATGTAACAGTGTGTAACATAGAACTGTTACACCGCAAAAACCCTTATATAACACGGGAAAACGGGCTTTTGTAACATTGTAACATTATTTTCCTATTAACCCCCTAAAATAAAGGGCGTAAGGGCATATATACCGCATAGAGCCTTTATTCTCATAAACTTTAGGAAAAAATCTGAAAAATGTTACAAGGAGGAAAAACGGTGCTTGAAAAGACGATTGAGAAAAAGCTACACATGGGCGTTAAAGACCTTAAATGCGGCGCACTGTGTTTGAAGTTTACAAGCCCCGGCTACAACGGCGTACCAGATAGAATTATACTGCTGCCGGGAGCAAAGGTCATATTTGCGGAAACTAAGAAGCCCGGTGAAAAAGAGCGAAAGCGTCAGGAATATGTGCAGAGCCTTTTCAAAGGGTTGGGCTTTGAGGTTTATTCTACGGTAGATAACCCTGAATATGTAAATCAGATAATAGAACGGTGCAAGGAGGTTGCGGAAATTGAGCTTGAAAAACTTTGTACCTCATAACTATCAACAATATTGCATTGACAGAATAATCAACGATTCTGCAATAGGGTTGTTTCTGGATATGGGACTTGGTAAAACAGCAATAACCCTCACGGCAATTAAGAAACTGAAATACGAATATTGGCGTATTTCTAAGGTGCTTGTAATCGCACCAAAGAAGGTAGCAGAATCCACATGGAGCAAAGAGGCGGCAAAGTGGAGTGAGCTGAACTGCCTCCGCTTTTCCTTTGTCCTCGGCTCGGCTGAAAAACGCCGTCAGGCACTCAATACCCCGGCTGATATTTACATGATTAACCGTGAAAATGTTATGTGGTTGGTGGACTATTACCGTAACGCTTGGCCGTTTGATATGGTAGTCATTGACGAAAGCAGTAGCTTCAAAAATCATCAGGCAAAACGCTTTAAGGCTTTGAAGTCTGTACGGTCAAAGATCAACCGTATTGTAGAGCTGACCGGCACACCCACTTCACGGGGACTTATGGACCTGTGGGCGCAGGTGTACTTACTTGACAGCGGAAAGCGGTTAGGGCGTACCATTACCGCATACAGAGAAGCGTTCTTTGTTCCCGATAAGAGAAACCGCACTACAATATTTTCCTATGCACCGCAGGACGGCGCAGACGAACAGATTTATAAGCTGATCGGTGATATTTGTATCAGCATGAAAGCAGAGGACTATTTAGAGCTGCCGGAACTCGTTTATAATGATATTCCCGTAAAGCTTGATACAGCCGCACAGCAGGCGTATGACCGCTTGGAGCGTGATACCCTGTTACCTGTTGACGATACAATGATAACCGCAGGCAGTGCCGGTGTTCTCCGTGGTAAGCTCTTACAGCTCTGTAACGGTGCAGTATATGACGAAGATAAAAACGTTATTCCGATACATGACTGTAAGATTGAGGCTTTGCTTGAAACGGTGGAACAGCTCAACGGGCAACACGCTATTATCTGTTATAATTTCAAACACGATAAAGACCGACTGCTTGAGGCGTTGAAAGCTACACAGCAGACCGTTTGCGTGTATGAGGGAAAAGAACAAGAGGACGCATGGAACGCCGGACAGATTGATTTACTGTTAGTGCAGCCTGCTTCCTGTGGTTATGGCTTGAACTTACAGGAGGGTGGCCACCATGTTATATGGTTTGGGCTTACTGATAGTTTGGAGCTGTACCAGCAGACAAACAAGCGTTTACACAGACAGGGGCAGCCGTTCCCGGTTATTATCCATAATCTCATTGTGCAGGGCGGCACTGATGAAGATGTTATAGAATCGCTCAACGGCAAGGCTGACGTGCAGGACTGTTTACTTGAAGCCCTGAAAGTCAGAATTGCAAAAGTAAAGGAGGCGGTAGCATGACCGTAAAAGAATTATCACAGCTCTACTGGCTGAACAGAGAAATTGAACAGGATCAAGAGAGGCTGGCAGAGCTTGAACACAAAGCGTCAAGCCCTTCCTCCCCGAACTTAACGGGTATGCCCTCAGCAAAAGGCGGCTACGGAAACAGCAAAATAGAACGCTATGTTGCTGAAATACTTGACCTGAAAGCTATCATTGCCGCAAAGCAACAGCAGTGTATTCACGAACGCAACAGGCTTGAACGCTGGATATGTGATGTTCCTGACAGCCTTTTACGTATGATATTTACCTTGCGTTTTATAAACGGCTTGACTTGGCTTCAGGTTGCGTTACATATCGGCGGCGGCAACACTGAGGACAGCGTAAAAAAGGCGTGTTATAGGTATCTGGATAAAATCAATGCGGAGGACGGCAAAAATGGGGTATAGAAAAGTAGGCTACTTTGAACAGTGCTGGTACATTATCAAGTTTTGTATCAGGCGAAAATTAAAGGGGATTTTTAAGAAAAAGTAATGTTGTCCCGTATGTCCCGAATAGGTGTGATATAATAGTATCATGGATTTTAAGGCTCGGAAGCGGCTTCGGTGTGCCTCCGGCCTTTGCCGTTTTACGGGCTTGATCCATAGCGTTCAGGGTGCAAGCTCTGAACGCTTTACTACGTGCGAAAGGAGGCGCGTATATCGTGTACCGGCAGGGACGCAATTATGAAAATTTGAATAAAGGCATATTTGACGGTACGGGTACTTATGATATACCGCGCCTCTTTCCTGAACACTGCAATATCAAAAACTTTATAGGGTTTAACTTTGCTAAGACCTGCAAACAACCGTATGACAAAGGGCTTCACTTTTTCATAGACGATTATCAATTTACCCGTTTATGGAGCAACCCTGATACATACCTTGAACTGTTGCAGAAATTCAAGTGTGTTTGCACACCTGACTTTTCAACCTATACGGATTTTCCTAAGGCGGTGCAGATATATAATCACTACCGTAAGCACTGGCTCGGTGCTTATTGGCAGAATAACGGTATCACCGTAATACCTACTATTTCATGGAGCGATAAAGCAAGTTTTGAATGGTGCTTTGACGGTGAGCCTGTGGGCGGTGCTGTGGCTGTGTCCTCTGTTGGTACTCAGCTAAACAAGGAAAGCCGCCTGTTATTTATGGACGGCTATAATGAAATGCTTGCAAGGCTTCAGCCGTCTATAATCTACTTTTACGGAAATGTCCCGGACGGCTGTAACGGTAACATTGTACGCCTTGCCGCATATCAAGAGAAATTCCGTGATAAAGCGGAGGTGCTTTGACTGTGGGCGGCAGAAACCCCGTGTGCAAATCCGGGTACTTGTTACAGGGTGCAGAAATGCGCCCTGTTCTCATTTTATATGTTTTATAACCGTTGGTTGTTTACAGTCAGCGGTATTTTTATGCTTTGAAAAGAGGTGAACTGAATGGAAATCAATAATTTCAAACGGGATTTTAAGCAGCTCGGCGGTGTTTATATCACTGAGAAAATCGCCCTGTTTAGAAACCCTCTTGAGCTTTACAACCTCACCACAAATACCGTTATTGCCTCTTTTGGCAGTCTGGACGAAGCCCTTAACTATGAGTTGAACGGCAAGACACTTGAAAAACATATCAGCTCATGGGAGGCTATTGTTTTCCCGGTAGAATTTGGCGGCAGAGGTAGCGGCTCAGGTATGGGCTTCAGTGGCGGTTGGCCGTCCTCAGGTGGTGGAAGCGGAAAAGATGAAACTACCTACGATCACCCGGCACGAATGAACGTCAAAGTTGGTGTGAATCGTACCTATGAGGATATGCTGAAAGCCTTTGCCGATACTCACGCCTCAGCCGCAGAGGAACACGGCGTTGTTGTCGATCAGTACGGTTTTGCTACGAAGTACCGACACGGTAACGCTGGCTCTATTTCCGGCTTGACGGGTAACGGTACTGAAATTGCAATCCACAATCACCCTGCCGGTGGATGGCCTACGTTCTCAAAGGAAGATGTAGTCAACACGGCAATGGGTACACGCCGGGGCATTGTTGCGGTAAGCTCTACTAAGGGCAGAGGCGAAGATAGCGCCCATTACGCAGGTACATATTCCTTTGTAAAGGGTACGCACTTTAACGCCTCCGCTTTCGTCAAGGGCGTAAACAGTGCAAAGCTCAGCGGCAAGGACTACAATGACGCAGTAAACAAGTGGTTAAAAGCAAATCAGAAAAAGTACGGTTATACATACAGCTATAAAAAGGCGTAAGGAGGTACGGCTAATATATCCACATAAGGAGGTGCGAACACGTGAGCAGACCACAGGATAAGCATTTAATACCTCTTACTGAGCGCAGCGAAGAGGAAGCTCACGCTATCCGTTCCGCTGGTGGTAAAGCTGTACAGGAGAAAAAGAAACAGCAGCGGCTTATGTCTGAACTGCTTTCAATTTATTCCGATCTACCTATTACCGATAAACGCAAAGCAAACAGATTGAAGAAGTTAGGCATTGAGGAAGCGGACTTATCGCAAAAAGCCCTTATAGCTGACGCTATTATGAAGGGCGCTCAAAACGGCAATTCCTATCTTATTCAAATGTACCTTGATATTGTCGGTGAATCTGGTATGAGTGGACCTGCTAAGGAAAACAACCTGCTTGACGCTATAAGAGATAGTACAAAGGAGGATATTGATACAGATGATCTACCAGAGCTTCAGCAAGAGGCAGAACTTGACGCTGACGTGGTGGAATAGACCGAAGCTCAAAGATTATGACGGTATAATCTGTGACGGCTCTATCCGTTCTGGTAAGACGGTATCAATGACAGACGGCTTTGTACTATGGAGCATGAGCAATTTTAACGGTCAGAACTTCGCCATTTGCGGCAAGACAATAGAATCACTACGCCGAAATGTAATTACCCTTATGCCTCAGTGGTTAGAGGGTATTTTTACTATTACGGAACGCCGAAGCGAAAACAAGCTGATTATTCAATCCGGCAATACTGTAAACTACTATTATCTTTTCGGCGGCAAGGACGAATCAAGCTACACACTGGTGCAGGGTATCACGCTTGCCGGTGTTCTCTTTGATGAAGTGGCACTTATGCCCCGTTCCTTTGTTGAGCAGGCTATGGCCCGTTGCAGTGTGGACGGCTCTAAGTTTTGGTTTAACTGCAACCCCGAAAACCCCGGACACTGGTTTTATGTTGAGTGGATAAAAAAGGCAAAAGAGAGAAACATACTCTATTTGCATTTCACTATGAATGACAATTTAAGTCTTTCGGATAAAATCAGACAGCGTTATGAGGGTATGTATTCCGGCGTGTTTTACCGCCGTTATATTCTCGGTTTGTGGGTTAAGGCTGAAGGGCTTGTTTACCCTATGTTCAACCGGGCGGCTCATATTGTAAGTAACATTCCTGCCCGTAGTCCCCGACACCGCTATTATGTGTCAATAGACTATGGTACGGTAAACCCGTTTGCAGCAGGCTTATATGATTACAGCCCTGCCGAACAAAAGGCGGTAATGATAAAAGAGCTTTACTACAAGGGCGGTAGCAACAACCGTGTTGACAACGAAGAGTATTATAAAATGCTTTCGGACTTGATAGGCGATTATCCTATTGAGTATATAATCATTGATCCCTCGGCTTCGTCAATGATTGAAACAATACAGAAATACGGTCAGTGGATCGTAATGAAAGCCGACAATGATGTTATCAACGGCATACAGGACGTTACAAAATTCCTCAATGCCGGTGTTTTGTATTTTCATAAGGGGTGCAAAAGCACCTTTGATGAATTTGAAACTTATTCATGGGACGAAGAAAAGGCTGAGGACGCTGTTATCAAAGAGAACGATCACAGCATGGACCAGCTACGGTATTTCTGCCGCACAGCCCTACGGAATGAGTTAAAGTGGATAGTATAAAGGCGGTGATGAGATATGAACTTTTTTACTCGCCTACTAAGGAGGATAAGAAATATGTTTTTAATAAGCTCCGATATAGGTAAGGAATTTGGCGTTGATCTCATTACCTCTGATGAAATGAGCAACGCCCTTCAGAGGTGGGATAATATTTCCACCGGCAGACCTCCGTGGAGGAATACGGAGGACGATATAGAAACGGTCAATATGGCTAAGCACATATCAGATACCCGTGCAAAGCTCACAACGCTTGATATTGGTATTGCCGTTTCAGGCTCTCCCAGAGCTGACTATTTACAGGGGCTTGCAGATGACCTGTTAAAACGCCTCCCCGATAAAATCACCGAAGCTGACAGGCTCGGCGGTATTATGATTAAGTGGAACGGTGAAACATGGGACTTTGTGCTTCCGGGCGGTTTTGGTATCACTGCAAAGGACGATAACGGCGAAATTGTCGGTGCTATCTTTGCAACCCACACCACACAGGGCAAAGCACATTACACCCGTCTTGAATACCACCGCTTTGAGGGTGCTGACGCAAACGGGGGCCGCATTTACAAGGTCACAAATAAAGCCTTTAAGAATCAAATCAACGGTGATAATAAGTTTATGCTCGGTACGCCCGTAGCCCTTAACAGTGTTGAGGTATGGGCGAATATGCAGCCTGAGGTAAGCATAGCAAATCTTGAAAAGCCTCTTTTCGCTTATTATCGTGTACCCGGTGCAAATACTGTTGATCCCACTTCGCCCCTCGGTTTATCCGTTTTTGCAAACGCTATTACTGAGTTAAAGGCTATTGATACCGGCATAAGCCGTATGAATACCGAAATTGAGGACAGCAAGCACATTACCTTTGTAGGTCAGCAGGCTATTCAGAACGCTAACAACAAAGGTATTACGCTTCCCCGGTTTGTTAAAGGCTTGGGTATGGGTATCAATGACGGCGATACAACCGCCGTACATGAACACGTACCGACAATTCAGACGGAAGCCCGTATCAAAGAAATTAACTTTAACCTCTCTATGGCTGGCGTGAAATGCGGATTTTCTGAAGGCGTTTTCGTTATGGACGGTCAAACGGGTATGATTACCGCAACGCAGGTTGAATCTGATGACCGTGACACCATTCAGACGATTAAAACAGACCGTGACGCTCTGAAGGACGCACTTGAACAGGCTTTTTATGGTGCTGACGCTCTTGTTACGCTTTACGGCCTTGCCCCTCTCGGTGAGTATGAAATCAACTTTAATTTTGGTGATATTACATACAGCTATGAGGAAGATAAGGCGGCGTGGAGAGCTTACGCTATGCAGGGCTGGATTCCTAAGTGGTATTACTTAGTAAAGTTTGAGGGCATGAGTGAGGAAGAAGCAAAGGCGCTTACCTCAGAGGCAGAGGCGGCAGGTATGGAGGCCGGGCTTTTCGGTGGCTCTGGCGGCGGTGGAAACACGCCCCCTAAAAAGTCCGAAAAGCAAGAGGATAAAAAGGACGATAAGAAAAAGGACGATAAAAAAGAGTGAGGTGAGGCTATATGTTGACACCTCAGGAACTCTTAGAAATCGTTGACACCTTACACCCTCAGCTTGATACTCTCAATGCGTGGATAACAAAAGACCTCATTTCCCGTCTTATGGCTCGGCTTGGACGGGGTGAGGATTTTTTATTGACAGGTACGGATCAGTGGCAGCTTGAGGTGTATAAGTCCGCAGGCGGTCACATGGAGGCTCTGCAACAGGAAATACAGCGTTTTACTAAGAAAACAGAGGCAGAGGTAAAAGCTATATTTGAGGACGCAGGTATCAGAGCGTGGGCGGCTGATGATGTTTTCTATGTTGCACACGGTTTTGAATCTGTCCCCCTCTTACAGTCTGAAAGTATGGTGCGGCTACTTACCGATACATACCAGAGGACAAACGGAGAGATAAGGAACTTTACACGCACCACAGCTAAGGCAAGTCAGCAAAAACTTATGACAGTCCTTGACAACGCCCATTTTAAGGTTATGACGGGCGCTCAGTCATATACACAGGCTGTCAAAGAGGCTGTAAACGATATTGTCACCGAACAAGCTAAGGTGCATTACCCCACAGGTCATGTTGACACCATTGAAACGGCGGTGCTTCGTGCCGTCCGTACAGGCGTTGCACAGGCAAGCGGCAATATGGCAATACAGGGTATGATAGAGCGTGACTGGGACCTTATACGGGTGTCTGCACACATAGGCGCTCGATACGGTGACGGTGGCGAAAACCCCTCAAATCACTTTTGGTGGCAGGGTAAACTATACAGCCGGACGGGTAAAAGTACGGAATACCCGGACTTTGAAGAGTGTACCGGCTACGGAACGGGTGCAGGGCTGTGCGGCTGGAACTGCCGTCACTCTTTCGGCCCCGGCGATCCTGAACACAACCCTTATGAAAACTTTGACGCTGAGGAAAACAAAAAGGCTTATGACCTCTCACAGAAACAGCGTCAAGCGGAAGCCCGTATCAGGAACGCAAAATTAAAGGTACTCGGACTTCGTGAGGCGGTTGACGGTGCTGAGGACGCAGAGGCAAAAGCTACACTTCAGGACGAATACGCAAAAGCCGCCGCAAAGCTGCAAGGGTACAATGCCGCTTATAATAAATTCTGTGAGGATAACGGGCTGAAAAAGCTGTCTGACAGAATAAGCGTGGCTAAGTGGACGCGCTCAGAGGCGGCAAGAGCTACGGCGGCAGCCCGAAAAGCAAACAATTAAATCATTGCAGAGCTACTGAAAACGGTGTTTTCGGTGGCTCTGCTATTTTATGCCCCTTTTAGACTTAGCCGGTGCAAGTCCGGCAGGGGTACAACATATCAGACTATCGGCGGTCTTAACAAAGCCGGAACGGAGGGACACGGCTACGTCCTAAAAAGCCTATCCGTTAAAAGGAGGTAACTCTATGAAAACAGAAGAACTCACTGCTATTGGCTTGACGGAAGAGCAGGCTACTCAGGTCCTTGCAATGAACGGCAAGGATATTGAGAAGCACAAAAGCAAAATCACAGCCCTTGAGGGTGAACGTGACGCTGCTAAGGCTCAGCTCGAAACGGCTAATGCAACCCTGAAAAAGTTTGAGGGCATTGATCCTCAGCAGATTCAGACTGAACTTCAGACCTATAAGACGCAGGCTGAGGAAGCGGAAAAGAAATACACCCGTGAACTCACTCAGCGCGATCAGAGGGACTGGATCGGTAAAAAGCTGGACGAATACGGCGTAACCTCGCCCTATGCGCGCAGGCAGCTTACCTCTGACTGTATGGCAGAGGATAGCGGCTTATCATGGAAAGACGGGGCGTTCTTTGGCTTTGATGACTTTATGAAAGCCGCAAAGGAAAAGGACAACGGTTTGTATCAGACAGCGGAGGAAAAAGCAGCCGCCGAAAAAGACGCTGCACAGAAGGCAAAAGCTCCGGCGTTCACAGGCTCTACGGGCGATCCTGCCCCGGCTACCCCGAAGTTTACGCCTCCCAAAATTTTCTAAAAAAAACATTTTGAAAGGATTGAACTAACATGGCAAGAATCGAATCTTTGAGTATTCTTACTCAGGACGGCGAAGGTAAGGAATACCTCGCTGAACTCTACGGCAAAGTCATTGAAGGCGTTATGAAAACGCTTGCCTCTGCCGGTATGAAAAACATGGACCTCTCCGGCGATCCGGCTTCCGGCTCGGTTGAGGCAAAGCGTTTCGTAAACGCTACCGCACAGGACTACGGCACTGCCCGTGAAGCTGGTGCTGGCAACAAGGTTAAGGCTAAGCCCGTCACCGTTGCTATCGACACCGACAAGGAAATTGTTGAGGAAATCGAACAGAAAGACACCCTTCTTTACGGTGTTGACGGTTTGCTTGACAGACGTTCCGCAAATCACATTGTCCGTATGGCTTCCAACCTTGATAAAGCGTTTTTCACTGTGGCATACAGCAACGCTGTTGAGGTTGAAATCCCTGACAACACCCCCATTGAGGAAGAGCTTGAAATGGTCATTCAGGAGTGCGAAAACACCGAAAATGACTTCGTTGACGGTGTTCCCCGTGCTATGATGCACCTCGTTCTCAACACCGCTTATTACGGCAAGGTCCGTAACAACCTTGACAAGCAGACTCGCTCCAACGTTGATACCGGCGCTGAGGAATTTTACTCTTGGCACGGCGTAGAGTGTAAGTCCAGCACTCACCTTCCTTCCGGCTGCCGTTATCTGCTTATGGTTGACGGTGCTGTTGCACAGCCCGTTATGGCAAATCAGTACACCGCTGAGAAAATCCAGCTTTCCGAAGCATACGGCGTTTCTCTGTTCTACCACTTCGGCACTGTGGCCGTTACCCCTGACCTTATTTTCACCGGCGTTGACGCTACTTCTGGTGGTGAGGGAAACCCTCAGTAACCCTGTCGGTTGACACCGACATAGCGGCAGGGACAGATTTACTTGGTAAGAGCGTAACCGATTTGCAGACAGGCGTTAGTGTCGGTAACGCTGCAATCACCGGTACTCTTCACCATGTAACTGATTACACCGGATTCAGTAGCAATGTTGAACAGCAAAGCGGTCATTACTTAGCCCTTCATGCTACCGCTGAGGGTGCTGACGCTATCACCGTTGAGCTGGTAGGCGGCGTAAGCGGCCCGGTAACGCTTGATGAGGACGGTATCATTGTTCTGCTCATTGCTGACACTTCTACGCAGTCCGTGCGTGTTGTCGCAACTAAGGGCGCAAACAGTGAAACTCTCACCTATTCGCTTACGGGCGTAACCCTTGAAGAATAAACAGGAGGATAAAAGTTATGGCTAAATTCAAGAACATTGAAACCGGCAATATTCTTACCGTGAAAAACGAAAAGACTATTGCCCTTATGGAGAAGTCTGAACGCTATACCCGTGTTCAGGAAACCGCAAACACGGGCAAGAAGAACAGCAAAACGAAATAAGGAGGCGGCATTATGGCATACGCAGATTATAGCTTTTACACCGGCTCTTTTTTCGGTGACGTGCTGACTGAGCAGAACGCTAACAAGTGGCTTGAGCTGGCAAGTGATGAACTTGACAACCTCACTTTCGGCAGGCTCACTTTTGCGTTTCCCGAAAAAGAAGCCCACATTGCAAAGGTTAAAAAGGCTGTGTGTGCTGTGGCTGAAGCTCTTTTCAACATTGACGCTCAGCGTAAAGCTACCGCCGCTACGGTGGCCGCAGACGGCACATACAGGGGCGCTATCGCCTCTGTATCGTCCGGCAGAGAATCAATATCCTATTCTGCCGGAAACGCCTCTGCCTCTACCTATGCGGCGGCGGCAGCAAGTGAGGCTGAGCAAAGCAAGCTGATAGGCAGTATCGCTGTTAAGTATCTGGCAAATATCCCGGACTGCAACGGCGTAAATCTGCTGTACGCTGGGGAGGTGCGCCATGTACCACAACACAATAACCCTGTTTAACTTCCATAAGTCAACGGGCAAGTGGTATCCCTCTGTTATATCCGGCGTTGACCTTATCGGCAATAAAGCAAGTACAGCAACGAAAGAGGGCGTAAACAATGGTGATACGGTTGATATTCTTATCCACTGTACCAGAGAAAAGGCGTTTACAACCTCGGTAGGTGCTAAAAGCTACACAGGAGCTAAGGCTTATGCACAATGCAACACGCCTGCTGCCTGTATCACTTTTACACCCGAACAGGATTTTATTTGTGAAGGTGCTTGGTCTGATTTAACCCCGGTCATTGATGATGACTATGAATCGGGCTTTTACCAGTTTATGAATGATACCTATGACGGTGTGTATCGTGTAAAATCGGCGGTGTATTATGACCTGCTTCCGCATTTTGAGATTGGGGGTAGATAACCTTGTCTGAAATGCAACACTTCCCGAAAGTATCTTATGTATCGGCTAACTTTCGGTGTGAAATCAGCCTTGACCGTTTCTCAAAGCAATTTGCAGAAGCGCAACAGTGGCTTGGTGATCGTGTTTTAGAGGATTGCAGAGCCGTAATGCCGCACCTGACAGGAAGCCTACAACAGCGTTCCCACACTGAGGACGGCGGTAAAAAGGTCATTTTTCCCGGACCTTACGGACGTTTTCAGTACGGGGGTAAAGTTATGGTTGATCCCGTTACAGGCAGCCCGTGGGCGCGTAAAGGCGCAAGGAAGGTACTCACGGATAGGCCTTTACAATATTCTAACCCTCAGGTAACGGATCACTGGTTTGATACGGCGAAAGCAAGAAACGGTGATTACTGGATAGCCGGGGTTAAACAAAGGGGAGGTGGCGGCTAATGGCAACGCCTACAGTTATTGATATAGACGGCTCGGACGCTGTGAGTAAAGTCCTTATAACACTGCTTAACACGTTTCCGTGTCTTGGTGGAAAATCTATACTGTTCTCTACGCTTTCAGAAACGTCAGGAATAGGCTTCTTTCCCACCTCCGGCGCGGCTGTGCTGTCAAGCACGGAAGATGTTACGGGACACGTCAAGCAGGTTTGTTTGTACCCGTTCAATATCATTTACCGGGCTTCCCCTAAATCCGAAGCGCAGAAAATCCGCATAAAGGAATTTCTTGACGGTATCGGAAAGTGGCTTGAACTGCAACCCATAAAGGACGGCGAAACAGAATATAAGTTATCTGCTTATCCTGCTTTGCTTTCCAGCAACAGGGTTATTAAGTCTATAAGCCGCACGAATCCCGGACACCTCTACGCCACCTATGATGACGGTATAGAGGACTGGCTCATATCTGCTACTCTCAGATATGAAAACGAATACAATAAATAAGCAAAGGAGAGATACAAGCTATGAAAGTTGAGCGTAAGTATCTTGCCCACTACATTGACGCAAGTTTCTGCGGCACTACCGCTAACTATGTACGCCTCGGCAAAGACCTTGAGGAATACAATGAGGAACTTAACCCTGATGTAGAGGTCAAGAAAAACATTATCGGTGAGCAGTCGGTTTCTCACAACGGCTACGAAGTCCAGAGTGAGGTTGATCCGTTCTATGCTGACTTTGATGATCCCCTCTTTGAACAGCTCGCTACTATCGCAAATGAACGCCTTACGGGTGATGACTGTATCACCACTAAGGTTGATGTTCTTGTCGGTGAATCGGGTACTGTTATCTGGGCGTACCGTGAAAAGGTATATGTTGTTCCGAACACTATCGGCGGCGATACCTCCGGCGTTCAGATCCCCTTCTCGATTTTCAACGCCGGTGAGCGTGTCGCTGGTACATTCAATGTTTCTACTAAGGTCTTTACTGAAGGCACTGGTAGCGGCGGCAGCGGCGGCAGCGGCAGCGGCGGTGCTGGCGGTGACGGCGAAGGTCACTGATTTTTGCGGTAAACGAATAAAGAGGGCCGCATAACCTGAGGGCAGCCCTAAACAGTTTGGGGCTGCCCTCTATTTTTTTATTTATTAACAGGAGGTAATTCAAAATGGCAGAAGAAGCTATTAAGAAAGAAAATCAGAGTTTTACCGGCATTGTTGTAGATGACGGTAGCGTTAAAGAATCTATCCGAAATAAGCACGGTGATGTTATCGGCGTTTTCTATTTCCGTCCTACGGACGTGGGTATTATTGAACGCTATAACGAAATCGCCGCAAAGTTTGACGAAATCACCGCACCGCTTGAAAACGTCAATATCAACCCGGACGGCACAGCGGACGAAAAGAACGAAGCTGAGGTTGCCGCACTCAAAGAGGCTGAAAAGCGTCTGTATGAGGCGTGTGACTATCTGCTTGGCGGTAACGCCTCTGAAGCGTTCTTCGGTAAAATGCACCCGTTCTCACCTGTCAACGGACGCTTCTACTGTGAAAATGCACTTGACGCAGTAGGCAAGTACATTTCCAGACAGTTTGACCGTGAGGTACAGAAGGTGAACAGCAGAGTAAACCGCTACACACACGGCTACCGCACGGGTAAGCATAAGGACGGCAAAAAGTAATGATTGGTGAACTCCCGAAATCTTTAACGGTAAACGGTGTTGAACACCCGATACGTACAGACTTCCGGGACGTGCTAAAAATCGTTTGTGCTTTCAATGATCCTGAGCTTGAACAAGAAGAAAAGGTCTATATTTGCTTGTTTATTATCTATGAGGACTTTGACAGGCTCACTCAGGCTGACTATGAACAGGCATTTAAGGCGGCTCTTGATTTTATTGACTACGGCATGAGGGACGATAACGAAAAATCGCCCCGTGTTATGGATTGGGAGCAAGACGAAAATATCATGTTCCCGGCAGTAAATAAAGTGGCTGGCTTTGAAACACGCACGGCTGAGTATATCCACTGGTGGACTTTTATGGGCTACTATATGGAAATCTCAGAAGGCGTGTTTTCTACTATCCTCAGTATGAGAATGAAAAAAGCTAAGCACAAAAAACTTGAAAAGTGGGAACAGGAATACTGGAACTCAAACAAAGCTATCTGTGTTATTCAGCCGAAATTAACGGCTGAGGAACAGGCAGCAAAGGATAGACTTAACGCAATGCTCGGCTAAAGGAAGGTGATATTATGGCAGATCAGGCTGACGGCTCTATCATTGTTGATACTGAGATAGACGCGCAAGGTTTTAGGGCTGGCAGTGCGGAATTGCAACGGGCCATAAAATCGCTGAATACCAAAATTGAAGCGCTCGGCCCGACCTTTCAAAAAGCCCTATCGGGCAATGCAAGTGCTATGTCAACCTTTGATTCAAAGGCGGCGGCACTGGAAAGCACTATCTCACAGCTTGAGGCGAAACTTGAAAGCCTCGGCAATGCAAGAGTGCCTACGGAAGATTATCAGTGGCTTACTACTGAAATCCAAAAGGCTGAAAATGAGCTTGCAAAACTTGAAGAAAAACAAATAAAAATGGAGGATATGGGCGTTAGTCAAAACTCGCAGGCTTGGAAGTCCTTACAGTACGATATTGACCTTGCAAAAAGGAAAATAGAGGAATACAAGGGCGAACAGGCAAGTATGCGTGAAAACGGTACAGCCTTTCAAATGGGATCGAATACCGCAGAATACGCACAGCTTGAAAGCGCCTTAGCCTCCGCAAAATCCCGGCTTGCAGAAATGCGTTCCGAAGCCGAAAGTGCCGGACAGTCAACAAGTAAGCTCGGCAGTATCGCAAACGGCGTAAAATCAGCCCTTGCCGCTGTCGGTAGAGCCGGGGTGACAGGCTTTAAGAAGCTGGTAAGCGGAATAAAAAGCGGAATTTCCCACCTGAAAAACTTTAGAAAATCGTCCGGGGGCGCTGAAGGTGCAATCGGAAAGCTCGGTAAAAAGATTACAGGCTTGGGAAGTATGTTAAAGCGTATGGTCCTCCGAAAAGTCCTTATGGGTATTATTCAGGGGGTTAAAGAGGGCTTTAACAATCTTGCACAGTATTCAAGCAGTGCAAACGCTAACATTTCTACTTTGAAATCCGGGCTTACACAGCTCAAAAACAGCTTTGCTACGGCTTTTGCACCTATTCTTACGGTTGTAACGCCTGTTTTGGCAAAGCTCATAAGTTATCTTTCCGCAGCGGTAACGTGGATAGGCAAGCTCTTTGCGGCTCTCACGGGTGCAAAGACGTTCACCAAAGCAACCGCTGTGCAGGAGGACTACGCCGCCTCTCTTGGCGGCACGGCAAGTGCGGCAAAAGACGCAAAGCGGCAGCTTGCCGGTTTTGATGACCTGAATGTTCTGAGTGACAGCGGCAGTGACGGCGGCGGTGGCGGTGGAGGTGCTACACCGTCAGAAATGTTTGAGGAAGTACCTATTGAATCAAGCATTACTGACTTTATCAACAGCCTTAAAGACGCTTTCCGCAACGGTGATTACGCAGAAATCGGTGTTATTCTCGGTACAAAAATCAATGAGGCCGTTCAAAAGGTACATGATTTTATAAGCTGGGATAACGTAGGCGGTACTATTACAAAGGTTATAAAAGGCTTTGCTGAAGCCTTTAATGCTCTTGTTTATACTATCGACTGGGCGCTTATCGGTGACACTTTCGCTGAAGGTATAAACACCCTTATCAATACTATTTATCTGCTGACAACAGAAATAGACTGGCCTGCTTTAGCCGGTGGCATTGCAACAGGTTTGAGCAGTGCTATTACGGGTATTGACTGGGCGAAACTCGGAACAACCCTATCTACTCAGTGCCGTGTGTTGCTGCAATCTATCCGCAGTGCTATTCAAAATTTCAACTGGCTTGAAATCGGAAAGTGCGTTGCAACCGGCATAAACAATATTGACTGGGTGGGAATACTCAGCGACCTTGCAGGAGCTATAAGCGATATTATAAAGGCAGCTCTCGACCTCTTAATTGGCTTTGCTGACAATCTTGACTGGGGTAAGCTCGGTAGGGACCTCTGGAACGGTCTTATTGGTGTTATCCAAAATATAGACTGGGGCGGTATCATATCAAAGGCTTTCCACCTCTTAGGCAGTGCAATAGGCGGTTGTGCAAAGCTCGTTGTAGAGCTTTGCAAGAGTATCTGGGAATCACTGAAACAGGGCTTTGAGGACACCAAAGAGTATTTTAACACCTACATTGAAGAAGCAGGCGGCAACATAATTGAGGGTATCTGGAACGGTATTATTGACGCTCTTAAAAATGTCGGAAACTGGATCGTAGAACACATCTGGAATCCGTTTATTGAGGGCTTCAAAAATGCTTTCGGAATACACTCACCCTCAACAAAAATGGCTGAACAGGGCGGCTATATTATTGAGGGCTTGTGGCAGGGTATCAAAGACGCTTGGCACTCTATTACAGAGTTTTTCAGTGAGAAACTTGAGGGCATAAAAACCGTAATAAGTAATGCGTGGAACAGTATCAAAACAACGGCTTCTACCGCTTGGAATGGTATTAAAACTACGCTTTCCGGGGCTTGGAACGGTATCAAAACCACCGCCTCAAACGCTTGGAACGGTTTGAAAACCACTATAAGTACCGGCTGGAATAATATCAAAACGGAAGCGTCTGAAAAGTGGAACACCATTAAAACTAATCTTAGTAATACATGGAACAGTATCAAGTCCACTGCCTCTACTACATGGACTAACCTGAAATCCACCATTTCTACAAAGTGGACGGAAATGAAAACTGACGCTTCCGAAAAATGGAACAGTGTCAAAACCTCCCTCACTAATACATGGAATGGTATCAAGTCCACCGCTTCTACCACATGGTCTAATCTGAAATCCACTGTTTCTACAAAGTGGACTGAGATGAAAACGGACGCTTCTACAAAGTGGAGTGAGGTTAAAACCTCCCTCACTAACACGTGGAACGGTATCAAGTCAACGGCTTCTACTACTTGGACTAACCTGAAATCCACCATTTCTACAAAGTGGACGGAAATGAAAACCTCCGCTTCTACTACTTGGGATAGTGTAAAAAGCACCTTATCAAGTAAGTGGGATAGTATCAAGTCAACGGCTTCTACCACATGGACTAACCTGAAATCCACCATTTCTACGAAATGGACGGAAATGAAAAACACGGCTTCAAGTACATGGGACAGCGTAAAAAGCTCTCTGTCAAGCAAGTGGGATAGTATAAAAAGCACAGCGTCAAGTAAGTTTGATTCTATCAAATCTACTATCAGTAATAAAGGCTGGTCCGGCGTTGGCTCTAATATTACCTCTGGTATCGGCTCTGGTATTGATAGCGGTTGGAGCTGGCTGAAAAACAAAGTCAGCAGCCTTGCAACCTCACTACTCAATAAAGCAAAATCAGCCCTCGGTATTCACTCACCGTCCCGGTTATTCCGTGACACTATCGGTTTGAATATCGGTCTTGGTGTTGGTGAAGGTATTGAGGACGCTCAGCCCTCGGTGCTTGATTCTGTAACGGGTATGGCTGACGCTATTTCTACCGAAATGAAAAACGGTGATTACACCCTCGGTGAAGTCACCGCAGGCAAGGGCTTTGAAGGCTCTCTTGTCAATTTCTCTGATACCATTACGGACGGCTTCAGCTCTCTCATTGAACGGTTGCAGTCCATAGCGGACAGCGTAACATTCTCTATGCCTGTTGTAGCTAAAAACGGTGCTGTTCCGTACAGCGTCAGCACAGCAGACGCAGGCAACGGAGGACGGGGCGTAAGCAGTGCTATTGAGGCTTCAAATGATGAACTCGCCTCTGTTGTTATTCAGTCCGTAACAAATGCAACCACCGCCATTGTTCACGCTATCCAGTCTTACAGTGGCACTACGGTAAACCTCGATTCTAACAGCCTTGCGGCAAATGTTATTAAAGAGATCAACCGCAGAACAAGAATGTCCGGCAATTCGCCGTTAGTAGGCTAAAAGGAGGTATGTGTATTGAAACCACAGTTTAAGATAGGAAATCACGATTACACGGCTTTTGTGGAAGAACTCAGCCCTGTAAGAAATGACCTTGACGCTGACGGTAGCGGACGCAACCTGCTTGACGGCCTAATGTACCGTAACCGAATAGCACAAAAGGACAAATGGAATGTAAAGTTTTTGAAACTGCCTGAGCTTATTATGAAGTCCATTGCAGAGGATATAAACCCCGAATATGCACAGATTACTATGCTCGATCCGAAAACAAACAGGATTTTAACAAAGACTTATTACACCTCAACTCTTACCTACGGCGCACAGCGATACGACAAAAGCAGAGGTATTACCTATTATGAGGGCGGTACCTTTGATATGACTGAGAGGTGACGCTATGAGAGTAAGGACGGAGAGGTGGACTAAACTTGCGGCTCGTGGCCGTTTCAAAATGGAAGCAAAGGCAAGAATAGGCGGTATTGACTATACCGCCATTTCTGCCCCCAAAATTGACCGTTCCCTTATGTCAGCGCCCTTGTCGGTGGGTAACTGCACATCTGCTACACTGGGGCTTTCAATCCTCACAGATGACGCTATAAGCCCGGCAGCACCTATTGTTATTTTAGGGCGGCTGACAGACGGGAATGTTTACAGTGAGTGGAAAGAGTTTGGCACGTTCTTTATAGATCAGCGTGATACCAGCTATGCCGGACTGCTTACCGTTGACTGCTTTGATTCTATGCTGAAAGCAAATCAGAGCTATGTGAGTGATAGTGACAGTGCGGCAGAGTGGCCTAAGCCTATGAAAACGGTTGTTGAGGAAATCGCATACCGTATAGGCGTTGGTGTTGATCCCCGTACAAAGATTAACACCGGGACTGATTATGTTGTAGGCTTCCCCTCTGGGAAAACTATGATACAGGTCTTAGGCAGTATCGGCGCTTGTCATGGTGGTAACTGGATAATCACAGAGGAAAACCTTTTACGGCTTGTTCCGCTGGTAACGTCCCCTGATGAAACTTTCCACCTCATTGATGAAGATTACGAAAAAATCAAAACTGTTGAGGGCGATCAGCTCATATACAAACAGCAGCTTAATTACAACGCCGTTTTACCCCCTGCAACGGGTGAAAGCCCGTCCTCTGCAATTCCTATTACCCATTACATAACGGACGAATACGGGGCAAAAATCGTAACCTCTGACGGTCATTTTCTTGTATGGGCTGAGGACGGAAGTATTGACGCTGTTGACGGACTTATAAATATCCCCGTTGTGTGCGGTACGCTGAATAAGGGTGATACCGTTGTTGTTACAGGCGTGACTATGGCTGATGAATCGGGCAATAGCTACACAGCCGGAAACGATAACGGAATAATGCTCACCATTGAAGGCAACCCTTACGCAACACAGGGTATCTGTAACGCCCTGTACGCCGCTTTTAACGGGCTGGTATATTCGCCCTATACGGCAACAAAAACCCTCTATGATCCTGCAACAGAGTTAGGCGATCAGGTAAAAATCGGGGATATGGTACATAGTGTGCTTTACGCCTCAACTCTCACCTTTGACCTCGACTTCAGGGCTGATATAAGCGCCCCTAACAGCGAAGAACTCAGTGAGGAATATCCGTACCTCTCTGAAATAAAAAAGCTGAAACAAAGCACTGAGGACCTTAACGGTGCTATCCAGAGGACGGCTACTGAGTTAGCTGAATCAATCGGGGCAACCGATACGGACGTTGGCGCTCTTGCGGAATCCTTAGCCGCTGAGGTTAGCCGTGCTTCAAGTGTTGAACAGGCACTTGCAGGCAGAATAGACGGCGAAACCACACGGGCGCAAAGTGCCGAAAGTGCGTTAGCTGACAGGGTGGCTTCTCTTGAAGGTGCTTCTCCCGGTCAAATGAGAGAACGCCTGCAAGCACTTGAAACCACTGTAAGCGGACTAAGCACCAAAGCTGATAACAACGCTACGGCTATTGAAACGCTTGATGAAACCTTATCAGAGTGTTTGGATATTGTCAGTGACCTTGATGATACGGCTACGGATCATACAACCCGAATAGGGGCGTTAGAGGGTGCGACCTCAAATAATGCCTCACTCATAAGCATATTGAGGAACAGGATAGTAATATCTGAAAGCACTTTGATAAGCGTGTTATCACGGCTCAATGTAATAGAGGGCAACGGCAATCCGCTTATGGATATTTCTGTTTCCCTGTTACCGGCTCTGAATGTAACTACGGTTGCAAGTGCAGAAAATCAAGAGGCTTTGAGTGTTTCCCTGAACGGTAATGTATTATCAGTTATCGGCAGTTATAGTGAGCTTAACAGCTTTTCAATGCCTGACAGCCCTACTGAAGAACACAAATGGGCTTGCTTGGTAATTGATACCGGCGAAAGTGATATAACCGCTGTTTCTGTAAACGGCTCACAGCTTACCGCTGATGATGTGGCAGCCGCCACAAACGCCGGTGTTGCTGAGGGTAGTTTTATTATGTGGGTTAAGGTTGATGACCTTATCAACATACCTATAACGCTTACCCTTGCAACCGAAAACAAGACTTCTGTATCTCTTGTATTCAGTTTTTCTGATACAGACGAATAATAAAAACCTAAAAGGAGGGTTATTATGGCAGATAAACGAATAACTGATTTTGCTACTGCCGAAGAAGCACAGGACAATGACCTGTTACTTATTTCCTCTGATGACGAAACCTACAATATTAAGGTTAAGACAATCAAAGAGGCAGTACAGGGTGACGCTGACCGTGCAGCGGCGGCGGCTGAGGCGGCACAGGAAGCGGCAGAATCAGCCGCAAGTGACGCTGAAACCGCAGTAGCAACGGCTAACACGGCTAACAGTAATTCTCAAAGTGCCTTAGCTGCCGCAAATACGGCGGCGGCAAATGCAGGAAACGCCGCTGCCTCCGCAAGCTCGGCGGCTTCGTCTGCTCTTGCAGCGGCTAACTCGCTTGCTGAGGCTACTGAGGCTGTGGAGGCTATTGATGAATTTGCTACCGATTTTGAGGACTTGAAAACCACCATTGAAGGCAAGGTTGACGGTGCAGAGGTAACGGAGGGCTATCTTTACCTGAAAGCAGGTGATGATGTTGTAGCCGGACCTCTCGGCCCATTCTCAGGCGGTGGCGGTGGTGGCGGCACTTCCGTAGGTGTCAGCCTCACAAGTGTTGTGAAACCTACCTCTGTCCGCAACGGTGCGGACGCAGTTTTCAGCTTCATTGCTACCGCAACAGACGATACCAACATTACCGTTACATGGTATGTTGACGGTATCGCAAGAGGTATTACCAGTGACAAAGCAAGTGGCTCTACTTTCAGCTTTAATGCCGGAAGCTATCTGAAAGCCTCTGATACAAGCATTGTTAAAGCCTCTATTGTAACCGAAAGCGGCGCTATGCTCAATAGACAGTGGAGCGTTACTTCTTCGGCGTTCTCCCTGTCATGGGGTACGGCGATACAGCCTATTACGCTTTATACCGCAAATGTCAACGCCTATGTTGTTGTCAACGTATCTGCACAGGCAAAGACGGAAAACACTGTCACCCTTACTATCGGTGATGAAAGTATTTCCAGAACGGTTGTAGGCAGCAGAGCTGTAACCTTTGAACTGGATAAATCGCTGTTCTCACCGGGCGTAAATACAATTACGGCAGAAATGGTGTCCGGCACGGACGAAGATGATACCGCAACGCCTATCAGCTACAGAGCAATTTGGGGGTACGGTGCTACACAGCCCATTGTTGCTTTTGAAGATGAAGAAATTGACGTACCGCAGTATGACGTTGCCGCTATCAAGTATTTTGTGTACGATCCCGACAACGAAATTGCCACCTGCACCATTCAGGTAGGTAGTGAAACCGCCCGTACTTTGTCCGCAAACAGAACTATGCAGACCTTAAACTACATTCCGCAGACGCACGGTGAAAAGACCGTTACTCTGGAATGTGGCGAAGTCAGCGATACCTTGACCTTGAACATTACTCAAAGTCAGTACAATATCGGTATGATAACGGGTGATAACCTCCGTTACACACTCGATCCCGTAGGACACGCAAACTCTGACAGTGACAGAACGGACTTTGCAGACCTCACCTTCAGCAACGGCTTTGACTGGGTAAACGGTGGCTTCCAGAGCGACACAGACGGCGCAGCCGCCTTTGTTGTTAAAAAGGGACACAGAGCAACCCTACCGTATGCACTTTTCAGTGACGCAGACGGAAACGGTAAAACCGTTGATATTTCCTTCAAAATCAAAAACAGCGATAACTACAACGCTGTTGCTATGGAGGAACTTAATAACGGTGAATCCAAAGGTATTATCCTCAGGTCAAATGAGGGTGAGCTTAGACTTAACAATACCACAGGTCAGCTTTTCCGCTACTGTGAGGAAAGCAGAATTGACCTGTCAATAAATGTTGAGGCTATAAACGATCAGCGTGTTATGACTGTGTGGCTTGACGGTGTTCCTGCACAGGTAAACACCTACGCTGCCGGTACGCTGGTACAGACGGAAAATGCTCTTGTTATCGGCTCGGATAACTGTGACGTATGGATTTATGCAATCCGCATTTATAATACGGCACTCTCTTACCGTGAAATGATACAGAACTATATTTCCCTCGGCGCTACCACCGCAGAGAAAATTGAGAGGTGCAGAGATAATGACGTTTATAACGATAACGGCGTTATCACACCTGATACGCTCCATGAGGCGTGTCCTGACCTTACCATTGTTCAGATTGAAGCAGACAGAATGACTACGGGCAAAAAAGATCCCGTTGACGCTGTTGTTACAATCCGTGACGGTGCAAACCTCTTAGAGCTTGATACCGGCACAACGTTTCAGGTGCAGGGTACTTCTTCCTCCGCTTACGGACGCTCGGCTTACAACTTGGATATAAACTTTAAGAACTCCGGCAAAGAGTACGCAATTTCTCAGAATGCTATCCCGGTAAACTATGTTAATATCAAAGTCAATGTGGCTTCGTCCGAATGTGCAAACAACATCTGTGCCGCTGATATGTATAATCAGTATCAGCCGTATCTTGTTCCGGCAAGAGCAACCGCAGGTGTGCGTGATACTGTTGAGGGCAAGCCGTGTGCCGTGTTCTTTAAGAACACCAGTGCAAATACAATCTGGATCGGCTCACAGCAGTTACAGCCCGGTGACAATGTTCTGTACGCTATGGGCGATATTTGCAACTCTAAGAAAAACCTTGCTGTGTTCGGTCAGGACGGCTCAGGTCAGCATTACGCTAAGGGTTGTATTGAGGTATCGGGTAATGATACCGCAGCTCAGCAATTCAAAGCTACATCTACCTATAACGCTGAGGACGGTGAATGGCAGACTGTGAACGGTACAACCGTTTCCACCGACTATGAGTGGAGAGCAGAGCCGAAAGCCGCAGACCTTGACGAAGTGGTAGAAGCGTGGGACGCTGCCGTTGAGTGGCTTGTTTCCACTATCGGTGACAGTGAGAAATTCAAAGAGGAAGTGGGTGACTACTTCGCTATTGATTCTCTGCTGTATCATTTCCTATGGCTTGAATTTTACGCCGCCTTTGATAACGTTTCTAAAAACACATTCTACTCTTATGAGTATGATGAAACAGCCGGTAAGTACCTCTGGAATATCTGCAAAAACTATGATGATGATACTATTCTCGGCTGTGACAATGACGGTGTTCCGCTTGCAGACTACGGCGCTGACTTCGGTGATACTGCCGGTAGCCGTTCTCTCTTTAATGCGGACACAAATACTATCTGGGTTAATATTCAGGAAGCCTATTCCTCAGAACTGGCGGCAATGTATATCCTTCTGAGAGGTAGAGGCGCTTGGTCGGCTCAGAGTATCATAAGCAAATGGGACAATTACCAGAATATCAGGCCCCGTGCGGCTATGGCAGAGGACGCTTATAACAAGTATATCCTCCCGTACAAGACAACGGGCGTTACTGTGGGTACTGAGGTCAAGAGTTATGATGATAGCTACCTTGCAAGACTGCAAGGCTCTAAAACCTATCAGCGTAAACAGTTTTTGACCTATCAGGCTAAGTACATGGACGGTAAATATGGGTATTACTCGACTACCGAATCACTTTATTTCCGTGCAAATCAACCGTCAGGATCAACAGAGGACCTTACCATACAGGTTTACGCAAAGACCTATGTAACAGTTATTGTTGACAACGGAACAGTGGTATCAAAGAAAATCGAAACAGGCGGTACGGCGGTGTTCACTGATACTGCTGTCAACTCTAATGCGACAATCTATGTTACCCCTGAGAGCCTTATTCAGAGTGTTACACCTATCAACGAAATAAGCCTCACAAAATTTAGTGCGTCCGGTGCGTCCAAATTACAGGACGTAACGCTTGGTAGTGCTGACGTTGAAAGTACGGCGTGGCCTGCTTCTGAAAGCGTGAGTATTCCGTCTGTTGTGCTGAAAGACTTGTCAATCCGTAACCTTACGAATTTCGCAAAGCCTTTGAATTTATCTGCAAACGTTGAACTTGAAACGGTTGATACCAGAGGAACAAACGCCGGTATCATTACGCTTCCGTCCTATGCTCCGCTTACGGCTATCAACCTGAACGCTTGTAGCGGTATTATCGCAAAAAATCTGAACTCGGTAACAGAGTTTAGTATGACAAGCGGTAATTTGCTTACTACTGTTATTATTGAGAACTGTAATGACACCGTTAATGACGCTATGGCGGTATTGCTTGAACAGGCTGTTACATACGGTGGCAATGCTACACGGCATATCAGAATGACGGGTGTTAGCTGGGAGGTTGAGGACGCTACTATGCTTGCCGGTATCGCTGCGAAGTGGCACGGCTATGACGCTCTCGGTGCAGAAATCGACACGCCGGTTATTACGGGTAGCTGTCATGTGGAAAGCCTGTCTGCTGCTGAACTTTCGGCAATTCAGGCGGCATTTCCTCTTCTTACCGTTACCTATGACGAAATCGCACCGTCCTATACGGTAACGTTCAAAAACTATGACGGCACGGTACTTAACACGCAGGTTGTAAAACAGAATAACGGTGCGGTCAACCCCGTTACCGCAGGGCTTATTTCCACACCTACGAAGCCTGCTTCTGTCACTAAAACCTACTCCTATATCGGCTGGGATATTAGTTTCAACCATATCTTACAGAACACGGTTGTTACGGCTCAGTATTCGGAGGCTGACAGATATTACACCGTCCGTTTCCTTGACGGAACGGTTGTGTTACAGACTGACAGCGTTATTGCAAACGGCAGCACCTCTTACCGTGGTGAGCCGCTTGCAGGTGTCGGCGGTATCTGGGCTGGCTGGGACGCTTCGGCAAGCAACATTACAGCAGATACGGATATTCACGCTCGGTATATTGCTCCTACGCTCCCGGACAATGTAGTTACTAACTATGACTACATTTACAGTGATGATCCTGATGATGACAGCGGCTATACACTTGCTGAGTTTTACGGTATTATCACCTCCGGGCTTGCAAAGAACTATTTTACTGTGGGTGACAAAATCAAAATCGTACCTGAAACGAATGTGTTTGTTGACAATGAAATTGTGCTTCAGCTTTACGGCTTTAACCACTTCAAGCTGACCGGCAGCACAGACTTTGCCTCTTGCGTTTTCGGTATGAAAGGAGTTATGAACGCAAACCACACAATGAACAGCACAAGCACCAACGTGGGCGGCTGGGACACTTGCGGTATGAGAACGTGGCTCAACAACACAATCTTTAAGGCTCTGCCTATTCAGTGGCAGTCTATGATTAAGGCGGTTGATGTTCTTACCTCTATCGGTAACACCTCTGCTACAATCAAGACTTCCAGTGATAGACTGTTCCTGTTCTCCCGTGCAGAGGTCGGACAGAGTGTGTCTGAAGTACCGTACAAAAATGAGGTTGACGCAGACGCAGAACAGATCACTTTTGCTGTATTCACCAATGACGCTTCCCGTATTAAGAAAACCTACAACGGTGAAGGCTCAGCTGTCCACTGGTGGCTTCGTTCCCCCTACTCTCAGTCCTCGTCCGCTTTCTGTTTTGTCAACTTCAGCGGTATCGCCTCCAGCGCCAACTCCGCCACCAACGCTAATGGCGTGGCGTTCGGCTTCTGTATATAATCCGTATTCTGGGTATCTGGCCCCCTTTGTGGGGCCAGATACTTACGGCACACGCCGAATCGCCTTTACGCCGCGCAAGCGGCGTAAAAATTTTTTGAAATTTTACCCCTTACCCATTTACAATGGGGGGGGTGCTGTGGTATAATAACATGATATGCTACACAATAGAGAGGTGATGTAATTTGTCTGTAATCAAGAGTAAACGCACTACCTCAGATATGGAGTTTATAGCAAATGCCCGTAAGCTGGAAATATACAGCATACAAAAATGTGTGGGCTTTCCTAAGCGTTACACATTTTATGTATCTCAGCCTATCGCAAATGCGGCAACCCGTATTTATGAGGACGTGAAGCGTGGTAACAGTATCTACCCTCTGAATCAGCATGAGGTACAGCTAAGGCGTGACTGCTTTATCCGTGCCAACGCTGAGCTACAAAGCATGATCTCTCAGCTTGAAGTGGCTCAGGAACTTTTCGGTATCGAAATGGACACGCTGAGGTTTTGGGTGGATATTATTGATACCGAAATCCGTCTTGTAAAGGCGGTAATGAAAAGTGATAGAGAACGGTATAAAGACTTACCGTAATCTATAAAGGTTAAGCTCTATATTCATTGTTTCGTTGTTGAGGGTTGAGCTGTCAACTGGTGGCTTCGTTCCCCCTACTCTCAGTCCTCGTCCAATTTCTGTAATGTCAACAACAACGGTAACGCCAACAACAACAACAACGCCAACAACGCTAATGGCGTGGCGTTCGGCTCCTCTCTGGGCAGACAAAGTAACCGCAAGGCGAAATCAGACTTAGGTGGAGAGAAGGAGAACTTAACCGTCCGAAAGGTAAATATATACCCTGATGTGTCCGGGCGGACGCTGCTTGCATGGTACGGGTTGCAGGCTATCCCGTATTTCATGCCCGTTGACACTATGCCCCTATATGTAACCTGCCGGTAGGGGTACGGGGTAAGAAAGGTATTTACTATGACAAGCGAAGAACGCAAAACAGCAAGGTACATTCGCCGGGTGGAAGCTCGGCAAAAGAAAAAGGCTGAACGCTGTTCAAAGTATGATGACTTTGACACGGTTTTCAGCTATCAAAACTTATATTCGGCGTACAAGTGTTGCAGAAGAGGTGTGGCGTGGAAATCCAGCGTACAGCGGTACATTACTCAAGCACCACTTAATTTACTGCACACCTACGATCAGCTACAAAAAGGAAAATTCAAAAGCCCCGGCTTTTATGAATTTGATATTTTCGAGCGTGGGAAACGCCGTCATATAAGAAGCACGGTTATAGGTGAGCGTGTGGTACAGCGTTGTCTTTGTGATAACGCTCTTGTTCCTATGCTCTGCCGCACCTTTGTTTATGACAACGGGGCTTCAATGAAATACAAGGGCTATGACTTTGCGGTACGCAGACTTACTCAGCACCTCCATAAGCATTACAGAAAGTACGGGCAGGACGGCTATATTTTACTGTTTGACTTTTCAAAATTCTTTGATAATGTTTCTCACGCAGTAATTAAAGGTATTCTGCACAAAGAGTTTTCAGATGAAAAGATACTGAAACTGACAGAACACTTTGTTGACGCTTTCGGTGATGTAGGTATGGGGCTGGGTAGTCAGATAAGTCAGGTGTTAGCCCTTGCCTCTGCAAACCGTTTAGATCACTACATTAAAGAGGTGCTGAGGATAAAGGGTTATGGTAGGTACATGGATGACGGGTATCTTATTCACCAGTCAAAAGAGTACCTGCAAAACTGCCTTATCCATATCAAAGAAATCTGCTCTATGCTCGGTATCACACTGAACACAAAGAAAACGCAGATAGTAAAACTCAGTCACGGCTTTACGTGGCTCAAAATCCGCTTTTATCTTACGGAAACCGGCAAGGTGGTACGCAAGATTTATAAGCGGAGTGTTACCCGTATGCGTATCAAGCTGAAAAAGCTACACAAGATGTGGAAAGAAAAACGCATTGCCTTTACTGATGTTTATACTACATGGCAGAGCTGGAAAGCCTACGCTTTGAAATTCAACGCCTATCACACGATACAGAATATGGCTGACCTTTACACCAAACTATTTATTACCGAAGAATGGGAGGGCTGTAACTATGCTCTATGTTAAAATTATGGAGGGTGACACGGTAGTAACCGCTGAAGCCCATGAAAGCCCTGTATTCATTTGCAGGCAGGAAAAGAATAACATTCTTGTAAGATGTCCTGAGGTACACGCTCAGGGCATTTTATCTTTGGACGGCTCAACGGTGTATCAGTTAGACGGTAAACCCTCTCTTGACCTCGACAACGGCTATACCGCCTATCCTACTGTTATGACTGAGTATGAGGAAATCGTAAACAGTCAGACGCAGGAGGAAGATACTGAGGACGAAAACCCGGAAATCCCGGAGGGTACTGACGAAAGAACGATACTCACCAGAGCTGAGCTGACCGCAAAGGTGACTGAATTAGCGGACGAACTTCAGGCGGCAAAAATTCTTCTGGGGGTGGAATAAATGACACTCACTGAAAAAGCAAGAATCCTGAGGCCGCTTATCGAAAAAGCCGCCGCAAACCTCGATACGGAGGACGCTCTTACCGGGCTTGACCTCTTTCCGCTTTGGAAGCCGGAACAGGCTTACGCCGTAGGACAGACGGTGCGCTACGATAATACGCTTTACAGCGTTATTCAGGCTCACACCTCTCAGGAAAGCTGGAAGCCCGATACAGCGGCAAGCCTCTACGCAAAGGTCCTTATCCCGGACGCTGACGTTATCCCCGACTGGGAACAGCCCAACGCCACAAACGCCTATAAGACAGGTGATGTTGTAAGGTTTAACGGTAAAGTGTACCGCTGCCTTATTGACAATAATGTGTGGTCCCCGGCTGACTACCCGGCAGGCTGGGAGGAAATCACAGAATAAGGTACAACTCAATAACCCACCACAGGGCCGTTTATTCGGCTCTGTGGTTTTTTAATGCCCGAAAGGAGGAAGCGATATGAAAAAGTAGTTTTTCCGTTTCTTTTCATGGAGGCAAAAAATAACATGAAAGGAGTACGCAAATGGATAACGGGATCACGATCACCACCGATACAATTCTCACCATTGCCGCTGTTATCGGCGCTCTCGGTGTGATTTTCGGCGTTATTTTCGCCGTGTATCGGTGGTATCTGAAGCAGAACAAGCAGGACGAAGATATTAAAAGTATGAAAGACGAACAGTGCTTACTTACCTACGGTGTCTTAGCCTGCCTCAAAGGTCTTGCGGAGCAAGGCTGTGACGGACCTGTGAAAGAGGCTATCAACAAAATTGAGAAACACATGAATCAACAGGCTCATAAGTAAAAAGGAGGATTGATTTTATGGCAAAAATCACTACTGCTGCTCAGCTTGCGGAAGCGGCTATTGACGCAGCAAAAAACTACAAAACCCTGTATGTAATGGGTTGTTTCGGTGCGCCTATGAACGCAACGAACAAGAAACGCTACACGAGCAATCACAGCTATAACAAGGCGGCTGACAGAACGGCTATGATTAACGCCGCTTCTGCTGACACCTTCGGCTTTGACTGTGTGTGCCTTATCAAAGGCTTGCTGTGGGGCTGGAACGGTGACAAATCTAAGGTGTACGGCGGCGCTACTTACACCAGCAACGGCGTTCCTGATATTGGTGCTGATTCTATGATTAAAGTCTGCAAAGATGTTTCTACCGACTTTTCCAAAATCGCTGTCGGTGAGGCTGTGTGGATGGAAGGTCATATCGGTATCTATGTGGGTAACGGTCTTGCCGTTGAGTGTACCCCTAAGTGGGAAAACAAAGTGCAGATTACGGCTTGCAACTGCTCTAAGAGTGGCTACAACCGCCGTAACTGGACGAAACACGGCAAGCTGCCTTATGTTACCTATGACACCAAAACAGAGGCTACGGGCGGCTCTGGGGCTACTGTAAGCACCTCTACCGTAAAAGGTATTGATGTGTCTAAGTGGCAGGGAGAAATTGACTGGGCTAAGGTAAAGGCGGCAGGCGTTAAATTCGCTATGATTCGCCTCGGCTACGGCTCTGCAAACGGTGACGCTTGCGGTGTTGACGGCTACTTTGAAAAGAACGTAGCAAACGCCGTGAAAGCAGGCGTTGACGTGGGCTGTTATTTCTACTCTTATGCTACCTCTGTTGCGGCGGCTAAGAAGGAAGCGGCTTTCGTTATCAGCGTCCTCAATAAATATAAAGGCGTGTTCACCTACCCGGTTGCCTTTGACCTTGAGGATAGCTCTCAGCAGGGACTTGGTAAAACCGTCCTCACTGATATGGTTATTGCCTTCGGTGACGCTATTGAAAAAGCCGGTTTCTACTGCTCCCTTTACAGCAATCTTAACTGGCTGAGAAATTACCTTGATGATTCCAGACTTGCCCGTTTCGATCACTGGCTGGCTCAGTGGGCTTCCGCACCTACCTATACGGGTGCTTTCGGAATGTGGCAGGATTCTTCTACCGGCAAGGTAAACGGTATCAACGGCAATGTTGACACCGACACCGCCTACAAGGACTATCCTACGGTTATCAGAGGGGCTAAGCTCAATGGCTTCACCAGTGCAACGCAGAAGCCTACTGCTCCTGCCGCACCTGCTCCCGTAACCCCTGCACCAGCAACACCTACACCGAAGCCTGCAACCGCTACTTTCAAGAACGGCGATCTTGTAAAAGTCACCGGCTCTAAGTATTACAGCGGCGGCACTATTCCCCCGTGGGTAAAAAATCAAAACTGGTATGTCAGAGAGGTAAGCGGTGCAAGGGTTGTTATCGACAAAAACGAAAGCGGCACAAACTCTATTTGTAGCCCCGTAAATGCGGCTGACCTTCAGCTTGTAAAATCCGCAAGTGCAAATACCGTTTGGATTCCCAAAGTAGGTGATGTTGTTAAATACAACGGTAGCACTCACTACACCTCTGCCAACGCCTCTATTGCGAAAAGCTGTAAGGGCGGCACGGCGAAAATCACTCAGATTTATCAGCTCGGCAAATCTAAGCACCCGTATCACCTGATCCACACGGGAACGGGCTGTACGGTTTACGGCTGGGTTGACGAAGGCACATTCACTAAGGCTTAAATAAAATATTGAAAGGACGGTACTATTATGATTAACTGGAAAGTACGTATCAAAAACAAAAACTTCTGGCTTGCAATTATCCCTGCGGTGCTTTTGCTGGCGCAGGTTGTAGCCTCCGTATTCGGGTTTAATATTGACCTCGGTGATCTCGGTAACAAGCTCCTTGCTATCGTAAACGCTGTTTTTGCGGTGCTTGCGATTCTTGGTGTTGTAACTGATCCCACTACGGAGGGTATTACTGATTCCTCGCTTGCAATGACCTACGAAGAGCCGAAAAAGAAGTAAAACACCTGAGTAAAAATGATGTAACATAAGAGTGTTACAGCCTTAAAAATGTTACGTTTGTGTGTAACAATGTAACGGGCTGTAACACTTGTTTGTTACACACGGAAAACCCTTGTATTATATGGGCTTTTTCGTGTTTTGTAACATTGTAACATTGTTTTCCTATTAACCCCCTAAAATAAAGAGCGTATGGAGGAAAAAACGCCATAGCGCCCATACATACGAAGAATTATAGAAAATGCCCCGTGAGTGTTACAAAAACACTTTTACGGGGCATTTTTTTATTGCTACACAACGGCTGAATTAAAAAAGTAGAAAAAAGTTTGAAAAAGTTTCTCAAACTACTTGACAACTTAACAAAACTAAACTATAATAAAGTAAACCGAAACGAAACAATAACAAACACGGAGGCTTTAATTATGGAAAACAGAATTACAAACACCGAACTTCATCAACTCTGCATTAAAAACAACTGGTTTACCTGTGGGGACAATGAACAGTATGACGCTCTTTTTGAGGCGAACAAAACCGGCGCACCGATTGAGCAGATAGCCACTATCATCTGGATATGCTCTGATATGGAAAAGTGGTGCAGACGGGATATTATCTTTGAGCTGAACGCCGCAGGTTTTACCGCCCGGTGCGAAAAAAGCGAAAAAGAACACCTGTCAGATTGGTTAGGTATTTAAGGGGGTGCGTAAAAATGGATATTATTACTAAGAAAACAACAATAGGAGAAGCAAGGAAAATACTTGAAAAGCACTGCCTTTACAGTCTGCCCAAATGGTGGGAAATAGTTATATTCTCGCTTTTGAATGACTGTGAGTATCTTGAAATTGTAGGCTTTGGCAGTAACACAGAATTTGTAAAACACTAAAGGAGGTAAGCCGTATGAGTATTAGAACAGTTTATACCGAAGTCCGTAAGGCTCTTGAAGCCCTCGGCTATGATCTTGACAAGCACACATACTGTGTTGTTGTCCGTCCTAACCTTTGCCCCTCTCAGTGTGAGGTGCAGCTTGATAATAAGTATTTTGGTGTCTGGGACACCAACAGAAAAACCTTTGTAGATTAAGGAGGATCGGCTATGAAATGCTGGAATGTTTTAGTAACGGTACACGGTGCAACACCGCCCAGAGGGAGAGCAACCGTAGGTATCGGTTATATCATAAAAACCGATACGGCAGAGGACGCAAAGCGGAAAGCCCTTGACTGTGCAAAGCTCACACAGATTCAGCACCCCCGTAAGTACAGAAACGCAACCTTTACTGTTGAGGACAGTAATGTAAAAGAGTTTTAGGAGGTATTCACTATGTCAGAGGAACGCCCTTCATATTTCTTGTGCAGCCGCCGTGATGTTCCGGCTCTTGTAAAGAGAGCTGAAGCGGAGGCGGCACAGATACTCAAAGAGTTTGGAGAGTTTTATAAAACAGCCGGTGTGCTTGCTATTGAAATCAAGCCCGTTCAGTATTTCAGAGGGTATGGTATCAGCGGTAGGCTCACATGGGACGGGGAAACCGTTATTGAGGAAAGTGATTGCGGCTTACTGTTTTTAACGCTCAATGAGGTTATGCTTAACCGTATGCTTCAGCTCGGTATGCCCTCATTCGGAAAAGGGGCTACACAATGAAGAAGGCGGCAAGGTGCGAACACAGCGATTTTGCAAAGAAGTTTTTGAGCCTGTCAGACAGGTATCACGCTTGGCAAGTGTGGAGTGACTTTATTACTCTTTTTGCTGTGGCGCTCTCAAACACTGTGGACCGTAGAAATTTCTCTGAGCGTGAGGAAATGTATAATAAAATCCGGGACAAGTACAACGAAAAAGAGTTTAACCGTTTTCCTGAGCTGATAGCCGATACCGTGTTAGCCTTTGAGGAAAACCCGGAACAGGACTTCTTAGGCAGTATGTATATGGAGCTTGAGCTTGGTAATCACTGGATAGGTCAGTTTTTCACGCCTTATGATGTGTGCCGGTGCATGGCTGAAATATCGTCAAATGATACCGTGGAAATGATTGACCGGGAAGGCTATATTACCCTCAATGACTGTGCCTGTGGTGCAGGTGCTACGCTCATTGCAGGTGTGCATGAAATACGAAAGCAGCTTGAAAGAGCAGACAGCCCTTTGTGCTGGCGTAATCACGTCCTTGTAGCCGCACAGGATATTGACTTCACTACGGGTATGATGTGTTACATACAGCTTTCACTTCTCGGCTGTGCTGGATATGTGAAAATCGGAAACACTCTTACCGATCCTATGACTACAAATGACGATAATTCAAAATACTGGTACACGCCTTACTATTTCTCTGATGTTTGGCACTACCGTAGAATATTTCACAGTATGGATTTATTATTTAGGAGGGACAAAGAATGAATAACAGGTTTTTCAAAAAGGGAGAGCTGAAAGATAAGAAAATAATCGAGGCTCTAAAACAGGCAGCAACTCAATACGAAAACGGGGAGCTTATTGAGGTCAGAGATATGCTGTGTGAAATAGTAGAAGCTATTGACAGTTTTGACGCTGAAACAGATAAGGCGGTGAAACAGTGAGTAAAATATTTTGCAACCCTGATGTTTGCCCTAATTGTCAGTATATCGGTGAGGGTGACAGCATTTGTGATGAAACAATGGAGATTGTGCTTTCAGACTGGCAACCCACTGAGGCTTTTATGAAAGACTGTCCCTTTGCTACAAGTTATCAGCAAGTTAGAAAACCGCATAAACGCAGGAACGGGCAAAAAGCTACACACCGCTGAGCAAGTTACCAGTAAATTAAAAATACCGGGGAAGGTAATTACTTCCTCGGTATTTTTACTGTCAGCGCAAATACGGACTTATACCATAAGAGTTCGTATGTGTGCGTTATGGTGGAGAATTAGGGACTCGAACCCCAGACTTCCTGCGTGTGATGCAGGCACTCTAACCAGCTGAGCTAATCCTCCACGACTATGACATTATAACATATTATGTACATAATGTCCAGTCGGTTTTCTTAATTTTCGTAATATTTTATTATTGCGCTTGTTCCCTCGTCGCCGCAGCCTTCGGCTTCTAAGGTTTCGCAGATATTATTTACGTCGCTCAAAATTTCAAGTGTGAGGTCGTTGTTTTCGGCTTCCTCGATGGCTATGCCCATGTCCTTGATGAAATGCTTGAGGTAAAAGCTCGGCGCAAAATCGCGAGCTTGCATTTTAGGTGCTACGTTTGAAAGCTGCCAGCTGCCCGCCGCGCCCGATGAAATCGTCTTCATCATCTTTTCGGCGTCAAGCCCCATTGTGTGGGCATATGTAAGCGCTTCGCACGCGCCCGCAAGTGCGCCGGCAAGTGCTATCTGATTGCACATTTTTGTGTGCTGTCCCGCGCCCGCCGCGCCCTCGTACACAATATTTTTGCCCATTGCCTCAAACACGGGCATACACGCGGAAATATCCGCCTCGTCGCCGCCTGCCATGATTGCGAGCGTGCCGTTTTTTGCGCCGCTGTCCCCGCCCGAAACAGGCGCGTCTATCGCGTGAATGCCGAGCTTTTTCGCCTCTTTATACAGCTTTTGCGCAAGCGACGGTGCGCTCGTCGTCATGTCGATGCAGTACGCGCCGCTTTTTGCCGATTTAAGCACGCCGCCCTCGCCTAGCCAAGTCTCTTCAACGTCGGCGGGATAGCCAACCATCGTTATAATAACGTCTTTATCAGCCGCACATTCAGCCACGGTTTCGCAAAGCTTTGCGCCGTCATCGACAAGCGGCAGAGCCTTTTCCTTTGTGCGATTGTACACCGACACCTCAAAGCCCGCGCCTAGCAAATTGCGCACCATTGACGCGCCCATAACGCCTGTTCCGATAAATCCTATCGTTTTCATAAACGCACTCCCCTTTATACAATATATATATCTAATTATGTAATATATTTATGAACTTGTCAATATCGCTTGCCTTGAAAGATTTTGCGATATATAATAAAAAACAGATAAACTTTATAAAAATTGTGTGCAAATGCACAAAAAATAGGAGGAATTTTCATGGTATATGATGTAGCCGTTATAGGCTGTGGAGTTATAGGCGCGGCGACAGCATACGAGCTTTCGCATTTTAAGCTGAATGTGCTTGTGCTTGAGGCCGAAAACGACGTTGCCGACGGCACCACAAAGGCAAACAGCGCCATTATTCACGCGGGCTACGACCCCGAGCCGAACACCGAAATGGCGCGGCTGAACGTTGAGGGCAGCAAGCTTGCGAAGGACATATGCAAAAAGCTCGACGTGCCGTATAAGCAGTGCGGCTCGCTCGTTTTGGCGTTTTCGGACGACGAAATTCCGCGTTTGAAAAAGCTTTACGACAACGGCGTCGCAAACGGCGTGCCCGATATACGCGTCATAACAGGCGACGAAGCGCGCAAAATGGAGCCTTATTTGAGCAAAGAGGTCGTCGCCGCCTTATATGCGCTGTCAGCCGCGATTGTAAACCCGTGGGACTACGCTCTCGCGATGGCTGAAACAGCGGTGGTAAACGGCGTGGAAATCAAGCTGCGGAGCAAGGTGACCGCGATAAAAAAGCAGGGCGATTTGTTTGAAATTCACACAACCAGCGGCGTTTATACAGCAAAATTAGTCGTAAACGCGGCGGGCGTGCACGCGGGCGAAATACACGAAATGGTCGCCGCACCAAGCTTTGAAATGCACCCGACGAGCGGGCAGTATTACCTCATGGACAGAAGCGAGGGCGGGCTTGCGGGCAGCGTCATTTTCCAGTGCCCCACAAAAGAGGGCAAGGGCGTGCTTGTCGCGCCCACAGTCCACGGCAACCTGATTGTAGGCCCCGACGCCGTGCCTTGCGGTGAGGACGATGTTAAAACTACCGCAGACGGCCTTGATTACGTTGCGCGAATGGGCAAAAAAAGCGTGCCGTCGGTTGATTTACGCGCGAGCATACGCAATTTTGCGGGTGTGCGCGCAAATACGAATAAGGACGACTTCATTATAGAGGTGGTTGACGGCGTGCACGGCTTTGTGGACGCGGCGGGCATAAAATCGCCCGGGCTTTCGGCTGCGCCCGCTATCGCGAAAAAAATATGCTCGCTGCTGCTTGCAGAGGGCATCGAAATGCCGTTTAAAGACAATTATAAGGGCACTCGAAAAATGAAACGCTTTAAACAGCTTTCAGACAGCGAAAAACAGGCTCTGATACGCGAAAACCCCGCTTACGGGCGCGTTATCTGCCGCTGTGAAACGATAACGGAGGGCGAAATTCTCGACGCCATCCGCTCGCCGATAACTCCGTGCAGTGTCGACGGCATTAAGCGCCGCTGCAATGCGGGCATGGGGCGGTGTCAGGGCGGCTTTTGCGGACCGCGCGTGCTCGACATTTTGGCGCGAGAGCTTGGCGTTTCGCCGCTCGACATTTTGCAGGACAAGGACGGCACATTTATTTTGACAGGCCAGACTAAAAAAGCAGGGGAGGGCACGGCTGATGTATGATTTAATAGTTGTTGGCGGCGGCCCTGCGGGGCTTGCGGCGGCATACGCGGCAAGGCAAAACGGCGCAAAAAAGATAATTATTTTAGAGCGCGACAAGGAGCTTGGCGGCATTTTAAACCAGTGCATCCACAACGGCTTCGGGCTTCACCGCTTTAAAGAAGAATTGACGGGCCCCGAATACGCGGGTAGGTTTGAAAAAATGCTCGAGAGCACCGACGTTGAGGTGAGCCTCGACACGATGGTTCTGAGTATAACACCGCGCCGCGAGGTGCACTGCGTCAGCGCGGAGGACGGCTACCGCATACTTGAGGCGAAGGCGATAGTGCTCGCAATGGGCTGCCGCGAGCGCACAAGAGGGGCAATTTCAATCCCGGGCACGCGCCCCGCGGGAGTGTTCACGGCGGGCGCGGCGCAGCGGTATGTCAACATGGAGGGCTACATGGTCGGCAAACGCGTCGTGATACTCGGCAGCGGCGACATAGGGCTTATCATGGCGCGCCGCATGACGCTTGAGGGCGCAAAGGTGCTCGCGTGCGTCGAGGTCATGCCGTATTCCGGCGGGCTCAACCGCAATATTGTGCAGTGCCTGCACGACTACGATATCCCGCTCTACTTATCGCACACAATCACCGATATCAAGGGCGACAGGCGCGTCGAGCAGGTGACTGTGGCTAAGGTGGACGAAAACCGCAAGCCGATTAAGGGCAGCGAAATGATATTTGACTGCGACACGATTTTGCTCTCCGTCGGTCTTATCCCCGAAAACGAGCTGACGCGCGGCGCAGGCATTGAGATTGACAGGCGCACAAACGGCGCTGTCGTCTACGAAAATATGGAGACGAGCATGGACGGTGTTTTCGCGTGCGGAAACGTGGTGCATGTGCATGATCTCGTCGATTTTGTATCAGCCGAAAGCGAGCGCGCGGGCGCAGCGGCGGCAAAATACGCGCTCGGCGGCGAAGCCGCGGGCGAGGCGATAGATGTGAAAAATGGCGACGGCGTAAGCTACACCGTGCCGCAGAAGATACGTATTGATAATGTAGAAAAAGCGTGCGAAATATTTTTCCGCGTGCGGAAAATTTATAAGGATAGCAAAATCGTCGTAAAAAGCGGCGAAACGCAATTGGCATCATTCAAGCGCGAGCATTTAGCGCCGGGCGAAATGGAGCATATAACGCTGCCAAAGGTGCTGCTTGATAAAGCGAGCGGGGAGATTGTGGTTAGCGTGGAGGAATAGGTGAGGAGTATAAATTTTCACCTCATCAGTCGCCTTCGGCGACAGCTTCCCCTCAAGGGGAAGCCTTCCCCCTTGGGGGAAGGTGGCGCGACGGATGAGGGGTAAGGTTTTCGCAAATTTGCAAAAAGGAATGATTAAATGAAAGAATTAATTTGCATTGTTTGTCCAAAAGGCTGCCATTTAAAGGTGGACGTGGACAAGGATTTTGCCGTCACTGGCAATGGTTGCGCGCGCGGCGTCGAGTATGCCAAAGCGGAGCTCACGCACCCGACGCGCGTCGTCACAAGCAGCGTGTGCGTCGAGGGCGCGCTTCACCGCCGCTGCCCTGTCAAAACAAATGGCGCTATACCTAAAGAAAAAATTGCGGACGCCATGAAAACCCTCGACGGCGTGTGCCTTAAAGCGCCTGTCGCACTCGGGGCTGTCGTTGTTGAAAACGTGTGCGGCACAGGCGTTGACTTTGTTTCAACGCGCGAGTTGGAGGTGGTGTGATGGCGGCAAAATACATTTTAGCGCTCGACCAGGGCACCACAAGCTCCCGCGCCATACTTTTTGACAACGAGCAAAATATTGTCGAGATAGCACAGCGCGAATTTGAGCAGATTTACCCTCACGACGGCTGGGTGGAGCACGACCCTATGGAAATTTGGTCGTCGCAATACTCCGTCATGATGGAGGTCGTGGCAAAAAGCGGAGTAAATGCAGCAGATATCGCCGCAATCGGCATCACAAATCAGCGCGAGACGACGATTGTCTGGGACAAAAACACAGGGCGTCCTGTCTACAACGCGATAGTTTGGCAGTGCCGTCGCACGGCGAAAATTATCGACAAGCTTGTCGCGGACGGCATGGGCGACTATATCCGCGACGCGACAGGCCTTGTGCCGGACGCTTATTTTTCGGGCAGCAAAATAAAGTGGATACTCGACAACGTCGAGGGTGCACGCGCACGCGCCGGAAAGGGCGAGCTACTGTTTGGCACAGTCGATTCATGGCTTGTGTGGAAGCTTACAAACGGCGCGGCGCACGTGACAGACCGCACAAACGCCGCCCGCACAATGCTCTATAATATCCGCACATTGCAGTGGGACAACGAGCTTTTAAGGGCGTTAAATATTCCCGAGGCAATGCTGCCTACTGTCGTAAATTCAAGCCAAATCTATGGCTATGTCGACATAGCGGGCGTTAAAATTCCCGTCGCGGGCATGGCGGGCGACCAACAGGCGGCGCTTTTTGGGCAGACCTGCTTTAACGCCGGCGACGCAAAAAATACATACGGCACAGGCTGCTTTTTGCTCATGAACACAGGCGAAAAGCTGTGCAAAAGCGAAAACGGACTGCTCTCGACAATCGCCGTAAGCATCGACGACAAGGTGCAGTATGCGCTAGAGGGCAGCGTGTTTGTGGGCGGGGCTGTAATTCAGTGGCTGCGCGACGAAATGCGGTTTTTCACCGAGAGCCGCGACGCTGAATATTACGCGCAAAAGGTGCCCGACACAGGCGGCGTATACCTCGTCCCCGCGTTCACAGGGCTTGGCGCGCCGCACTGGGATATGTACGCGCGCGGCGCAATCGTCGGTATAACGCGCGGCACAAAGCGCGAGCACATTATCCGCGCCGCGCAGGAGAGCATCGCGTATCAAAGCGCCGATTTGGTGCTTGCGATGCAAAAGGACACCGGCCTGCCGATAATGCAGCTTCGTGTTGACGGCGGGGCGAGCCGCGACAGATTTCTGATGCAGTTTCAGTCCGATATCCTAAACACCGAGGTGCGCCGCCCAATGATACGCGAAACAACAGCCCTTGGCGCGGCATATTTAGCCGGCCTTGCAACAGGCGTGTGGCAAAGCCGCGAGGAAATCAGCCGTTTGTGGAGCTGTGATGTGATGTTCAAACCAAGCATGGAACAGCAAACCCGCGAAAAGCTGCTAAAAGGTTGGCATAAAGCGGTGGGGAGAAGCCTCGACTGGGCGGAGAAGGAATAGAAAAAAGAGAGAAGAGAGAAAAAAGAAGAAAGAAGAGTTAAGGAGTGATGCCCACAGGTTTCACTCCTTAACTTTTCTCTCTTCTCTTTTTACAGGTACCCATAAGGCACAATTTTTGTAACCTCGGCTGCGTTGTCGCGCATCCACATTTCTAGGCTGCAATGCACCTCGTAGCCGCAGCCGGAGTCGGCCATCCAGTGTTCGGGGTTGCATTTTGGGATGCCGCGCTGGGCGAGCATGCTCATTATCACGCCTCCGTGCGTCACGCAGGCGGCTTCTTCGATGTTCGATTTCATCATATACTCAAATATTTTCATGAATGTCTGCGAGCAGCGCGTGTGAAAATCGACTGCCGCCTCGCCGCCAATCGGCGTGTAATGCTCCGACGGCGTTATCCATTTTTTGAAATTTTCGTCCTCGACAAGCTGCTTTATCTGCCGCCCCTCAAATTCGCCGAAATTATTTTCGCGCAAATCCTGCAAAATTATCTTGTTGCCCGCGTCGGGGAAAAGTATGTCAGCCGTCTGCGTCGCACGAAGCAAGGGCGATGAAAACACAGTCTCTACCTGCGGATATTCAAACAGCCCTTGAAGCTCATTAAGCTGCGCTATGCCCTGCTCGCAAAGCGGCTCGTCTGTTTGACTTCCGACATAAATGCCGTCAATATTACCCTGCGTAATACCGTGGCGAATGAGATATAATCTAAAATTCTTCATTTTTGTTCAATTCCAATCTCCTAAAATTTGGCGTTTTTAACTATCTTTTAACATAAATTTTGTAAACATTGCACATGCACTCACAACATTTTGCGCTTTGCCTTACCCCTCTGACACCAAATGTAGCCGTGGCACGTAAAAGCGCAGTTTTAAGCCGTTTTTTTCGTCAAGTTAGTTATTTACAAAACGTTTTTCTTCCTATATAATTTACAGTATGTAAATGATATAGGGGTACTATGAATGACTACGGATTTTAACAGGATTATAACCTTGCTGCGCAAAGAGAAGGGCGTGACGCAAAAGCAAGCGGCGGAAGAGCTTTGCGTGTCTCAGGCGCTTTTATCACATTACGAAAAGGGCATACGCGAGTGTGGCCTTGATTTTGTGGTGCGCGTAGCAGATTATTATGCTGTCTCGTGCGATTATCTTTTGGGGCGCAGCGCCGACAGAAACGGCCTTACGCTGTCTGTTGAAGAAATACCAAACCCGGAGACAAGCAAGGACGGCATTTTCAGAGGCAGCGTGCTGCCGACGTTTAACAAAAAGCTCATCAGCAACAGCCTTAACATACTCTACGACAAGCTGAACTCCTGCCCCGACAAAGGGCTCGTCAGCGAAATTTCGGCGTATCTTATGCTCGCGGTGTATAAGATGTTCCGCCTTGTCTACCAGTCCGGCCCGAAAAACGCGAGCAGCCTTTTCAGCGTCAAGAAAAACGTCTATCCGGGTTACTCCGACGCGGCAATGCACATTGCAGAGTCAAACGTAAAGGCGATACTTTCCGGCGAGGATTCCTCAGCGGGAAGCGCGGTAAAGAGCACCTCGGCGTTTTCAATGACAACCGAAAGTATTTCCTCCGACTATCCGCTATATGCGACAAGCCTGTTTAACCTTATTAAAACAAGCGAGGAACGCATAGAAAACAAAAAGTAATATTTATAAATAGGCTGTTGCAGGTTTGCAGCAGCCTTTTTTTGTTGTGAGGTGTTTTAATTATTATACAATGCTAAGCGGGACGTCGAGGACGTCGCGCCGTACTGTGCACATTACGAATGTGTGTCAACCAATGCGGCTTTAATGTATGCGTGCGCCTGCCTTAACGTCATCGGGGAAAAACGCTACGTTTGCGCCGCCATCGGCGGTATCGGCGGCCATGACCATGCCTTCGGAGACGTATTTGCCGCCGAGCATGGGGCGCGGGGCGAGGTTTGCGACTAGGCCTACGTTTTTGCCTGCCAAATCCTCGGGTTTATACCATTTTGCGATGCCCGAAAGGATTGTGCGCTCGCGTTCGCCATCGAAAATTGTCAGCTTCAAAAGCTTTTTGCTCTCTTTTATAGCTTCGCACGCCGTCACCTTGCCGACGAGCATTTCAACCTTGCAAAAATCGTCAAAGGCAATTTCCGGCTCATGCCCAATAGGCTCTGATGCCGCTTCTACCTTGACAGGCTCGGCTTTTGGCTTCGCGGCTTCCTCTGCGGCGGCCAGCTCTGCAAGCTCCTTTGCCGCGTCGATGCGCGGGAAAAGCGACTCGCCCTTGTGCACGGTGAACGTTGCGGGCTTGCCAAATTCAAGGCTGTCAAACGATAGCACATCGGATGAAAGCCCGAGTTGCTTTGCAATTTCGGGCGCTGTTGCGGGCATAAACGGCGCTAAAAGCACAGACGCATAGCGCAGTGTTTCGCACAGATTATAAAGCACAGCCGCAAGGCGCGGGGCGTTTGCCTCGTCCTTGGCAAGCACCCACGGCGCTGTCTCGTCGATGTATTTATTCGCGCGCTGAATGCCCTTGAATATGTCGGTGAGCGCCTGCGGAATGAGCAAATTGTCCATATCGGCGGTGACTGCCGCAGGTATGTTTTTAACGATTGAAATAAGCTCGTCGTCGAGTGCGTCGGCTGTGCGCTCGGCGGGGATTGTGCCGTTAAAATATTTTTCAACCATCGCGACGCTGCGCGACAAAAGGTTGCCTAAATCGTTCGCGAGGTCGGCGTTAATGCGGTTGATGAGCGCTTCATTTGAGAAGATGCCGTCGTTGCCGAACGGAATTTCGCGCAGCAAAAAGTAGCGGATAGCGTCGACGCCGTAGCGGCTGCACAAAACGACGGGGTCAACGACGTTGCCCTTGCTTTTGCTCATTTTGCCGCCGTCTAAAAGCAGCCAGCCGTGGCCGAAAACGCGCTTTGGCATCGGCAAATTGAGCGCCATAAGTATCGCGGGCCAAATTATTGTGTGAAAACGCAGAATTTCCTTGCCGACCATGTGGATATCGGCAGGCCAATATTTTGCGTAATCGTCGTATTTTTCGTTTTCGTAGCCGAGCGCCGTGATGTAGTTTGACAGCGCGTCAACCCATACGTAGACGGTGTGCGAGGGGTCAAAATCGACAGGAATACCCCATTTTACGCTTGTGCGCGACACGCAGGTGTCCTGCAAGCCCTGATTTATGAACGCAATCATCTCGTTTTTGCGAGTTTCGGGCTGAATGAACTCGGGGTTTTCCTTATAAAGCTGCAAAATGCGGTCGGCGTATTTGCTTGTTTTTAAGAAATATGCCTCTTCCTCGGCCTCGTAAACGTCGCCGCCGCAGTCGGGGCATTTGCCGTCGACGAGCTGGCTGTCTGTCCAAAAGCTCTCGCACGGCTTGCAGTAATGGCCTTTATAGCAGCTTTTGTAGATGTCGCCCTGGTCAAAAAGCTGCTTAAAAATCTTCTGCACAGCCGCGACGTGGTAGTCGTCTGTTGTGCGGATGAAGCGGTCGTTTGAAATGTTCATCAGCTTCCACAAATCTTTTATTCCGGCGACGATTTCATCGACGTACTGCTGCGGGGTCACGCCCTTCGCGGCGGCTTTGTCTTGAATTTTTTGTCCATGCTCATCGGTGCCTGTCAGAAACATCACGTCGTAGCCCTGCATGCGCTTATAACGCGCCAAAGCGTCGCACGCAACGGTTGTGTAGCTGTGCCCGATATGCAGCTTATCGCTCGGATAATATATCGGGGTGGTGATGTAGTAGGTCTTTTTGTCCATAATTTTCTTCCTTTCGGGCGGCGAATGAAACCGCCCTTTTTATTTTTTAAAGCAGGGAAAAGCCCATGCAGACTATCCAAATATACGCGCAGGTTTTCGGCAGCATAAGCATGCCGAGCTTGGGATATTTCTGCGCAAAAAGCGTGACAGGCAGGTAGCAGCCGAAGCTGATGAGAATTGCGAGCCACATGAAGGAAAACGCGCCGTCTGAACGAAACGCGTCGCCGCCGACTAGGCACAGCGTCATTATGCCGTACAAAAGCGCGGCAGTGCTGTGCTGATTAATAAGGTAATAAACGCCCGCGCAAAGCGCAAATATGAGGTAGCAAATGTCGAATATTATTTCGATTTTTGCGGGGACGGAGGGGTTGTTTGCTTTCATGGTGTGAAGTCCTTTTTAAATAAAGAAGATATAAGAGAGAAGAGAGAAGGGGGGGCGAAGTGGACGCGCAATGCGCGCCACTACAATGCTTATTTATAAAATGCACACTGTAGGGCGGGGGCTTGCTCCCGCCGTTGTAATAGCTTGCCGTAAGTTTCGGCGGGAGCAAGCCCCCGTCCTACGGTGTATATTGCAAATGTGCGGAAACCGCTACGGGACGTCGAGGACGCCGTCCCCTACAATGGAAGTTGTAAAGTTGTGCAAACCATGCGGACGAGCAAAGCTCGCCCCTACAATGGTTGCGGTGTTTATTATAAAATATTATCATGGGGGACACATTGCCCTCTGCAAGAGTTATTTTTCAAGCAGGAAAAAGCGTTTGTACCAGACTAGGAATGTGAATATCGTCCAGATTTTGCGTTGATTGTTTGCCTTTTCGGTGTAGTGGTCGTTTAAGAGAGCCATTATTGCGTCGGGCTTGAAGTAGGTGGCGGCGTAGTCGCTCTCGAAATATTCTTTTACTATATTATAATATTTTTCCTCGCGCAGCCAAAATTTTATCGGGACGGGGAAGCCTTTTTTCGGGCGGTTTGCCCATTCGTCGGGCAGGGCTTTGTTGGCGGCGGCGCGCAGCACAATTTTTGTGTCTGTGCCGTTTATGCGGTAATCTGTGGGGATTGTCTCGGCAAATTCCATGACTTTTTTGTCGAGGAACGGCACGCGAAGCTCGAGCGAGTGCGCCATTGTCATCTTGTCGGCCTTCAGCAGAATGTCGCCCGGCAGCCACATGTTCATGTCAAGATACTGCTTTTTTGTCACCTCGTCGGCGTCTTTTACGCGGGCGTAAATCGGCGCGGCGATGTCATAGGGCTTTTCGCCGTTTTTGCAAAGGGGCTGCAAAATTTCCTCGGCTTCTTCCTCACGGAAAACGAGTGCCTGACCCAAGAACGACTTCTCGGGCTTTTCGGCGCATTTCAGCAAAAAGTTTTTGCCCTTGAAATACGGCATTGCGTTTGCGGCTGCGCCCATTGCGCGGCGAAGCCCAAGAGGAAGCTTTTTAAATTTTTCCATCGCGGGCGTGTCGGCATACCACTCATATCCCGCAAAAATTTCGTCCGCGCCCTCGCCCGAAAGCACAACCGTGACGTGCTCGCGCGCAAGCTTTGCAAGAAAATAAAGCGGAACGCTCGACGGATTTGACTGCGGCTCGTCCATGTGGTACTGAATATCCTCGAACGCGTCAAAGCACTGGTCTGCCGTCAAAAGCTCACGATAATTTGTGATGCCGAGCTTTTCGGACAGCTCGCTCGCGTAGTTTGTCTCGTTGAATTTGTTGTAATCAAACCCGACGCTGAACGTGTTGTCTGGCATCTGCGTGGCGGTGATGTAGCTTGAATCGACACCGCCCGAGAGAAACGCGCCGACCTTGACATCGGCTATCTGATGCGATTTTACGCTCTCGTGAATAACGTCGTCGAGTTTGTCCACACACTCGTCATACGGCTGCGGCTTTGGGTCAAACTCGCAGTCCCAATAGCGCGTTACGGTCATTTTGCCGTTTTCAAACACAAAATAGTGCGCGGCGGGCAGCTTGAACACGCCCTTAAAAAAGGTTTCGGGCATGGACGAATATTGCAAGGTGAGGTATGGTCGAAGTGCTTTTTCGTTGACTTCTTTTTTGAATTTCGGGTGCTCGAGAAAGCTTTTTATCTCGCTGCCGAAAATCATGCCCTCGTTATTTGGAATGACGTAATAGTAAAACGGCTTGATGCCGAAGATGTCGCGCGCGCCAAACATGCGCTTGTTTTTTGCGTCCCAAATGACAAATGCGTACATGCCGCGAAGCTTGTTTATGAAGTCTGTGCCGTATTCCTCGTAGCCGTGAATGAGCACCTCGGTGTCTGCGCCGCAGTGAAAGGTGTGACCCTTTGCTTCAAGGTCGGCGCGAAGCTCCATGAAATTATAAATTTCACCGTTGAAAACCACAACGACGCTTTTGTCCTCGTTCATCATGGGCTGGTTGCCCGCTTCTGTCAGGTCAAGAATTGAAAGGCGTCTGAAGCCGAGCGCTACGCCGTCGCCGATATAGCTGCTGCCCATGTCGGGGCCGCGGTGCAAAATGCGGTGCATCATTGCGTCAAGCACGGTTTGGCTTTTGTCAATTTTGCCGGTAAAGCCTACAAAACCACACATATTTATACCTCCGTTTTAAAAATCAATCATCAAAGCCTATCGCGGTTCTGCCAAACATTTCGATTGCGTTTTTGGCTAAAACCTCCATCGAGTCGATGTAAAAGCTGCTTAATTTTTCGTCGCGTTTTATGAGAGAAAGCTCTGTGCAGCCGAGTATCATGCGCTCGCAGCCGTCCGCTTTGAGCGCGTTTACAACGTTGTTAAACTTGTTCATATCGGCGGGCTTGCCCTTTTTTATGTCGTCGTAAATGACGCTCATTATGTCGGCCTGCTGCTCGGCATTCGGCACTGCATATTCAAGCGAGTGCTCGTCACAGACGCGCTGATAGGTGTTTGTGTCGATAGTTCCGCTTGTTGCTAATATGCCCACTTTTTTGCAGCGTTTTTGTGCAAAAAGTACGGTTTCCTCAATCATGTTGAGAATTGGAACGTCGATTTCGCTGTTTAGGCTGTCGTAGAAATAATGCGCGGTGTTGCACGGAATAGCGAGCACATCTGCGCCGAACGTGACAAGGCGCTTTGCGTCGGCAGACATTATATCAAATGGATTTTTGTTGCTTTTCCCAAGAATGAACGCCGTGCGGTCAGGCGTTGACGAGCGGCTGTTGATTATGATGTCGATGTGCTCCTGATCGCACGAAACAAGCGTATGCCGCGTGAGCATTTCGTAAAAATAAACAGTAGCCATAGGCCCGAGGCCGCCGAGGATGCCGAGGACGGAAGGTTTGGTTTTCATGTTAACCCCCAAAAAATAGAGAAAAGTGAAGAGTGAAAAATGAAAAATGAAGAATTAAGGTGTGACGCTGCGCGTCAAATTTCAATTTTTCATTTATAATACGTCTTAAACTTTTTGTAATATCTTTGCATATGGATAAGGTAATAGGCGAAGCGTTTGGGGTTTAGGCGGAGGTCGGCGGGGGAGTTGAAGCTACATGTTTCTTTGCCGGCGGCGGCTAGTTTTTTGGCTTTTTCGACAAATTCTTTGTCTTTTACAAATTTGTATACAACGCCGTTTGGCACGCTGTGCCAGTAGTGTTCCTCTTTATTCATGACGCAATCGCCGAGGTCTTTGCCGAGAACTCTATCTTCAACTACATATTTTGCTATGTTATAGCCTGCGCCTGTGACGTAGTAGTTTGAGCGGCCTTGACGAAGATTTATTTCAAAAATGCGGTAGCTGCCGTCGCGCAAATCAAACTTTATATCGAAGTTTGCGTAGCCGGTGTAGCCGATATCCTCAAGGAAGCTTTTGAGCTTATTCATGATGTGCTCGTTGTATTCCGTGATGATTGCGGCGTGGTTGCCGAGCGCTTTCGGGGTGTGCTCCTCAAGCCCGACGTGACCCATGCACATCATTTTTACCTTGCTGTTTTTGTCGACATATGCCGTCAAGACGTGCATATAGCTGTCGTCGCCAGGTATCATGTCCTGCAAAATTACGATGTCGGGGTAGCCGGAGGCGTAAATTTCGCCGAGAATTTTCGCGGCTTCGTCGGGAGTTTTGGCGACGTAGACCTTTTTCATACCGTCAAACGAGTGCTTCCAGTAAAGAATGCTCGACGACGGCTTGATAATTATGGGGTATTTAAACGCCAGCTTTTCTTCTGTGAGCTGCTTTGCTTCAAGCGCGCTGTTTGCGAGGAAGGTTTTCGGATACGGCATCGCGTATTTGTCGCATAGCTTGTAAAAATCTGCCTTATTGACAAGCTTGTCGCGCAGCTCGGGCGTGATGTAGGGCAAAACGCAGTTTGCGGGCGCTTTATCCTTTATATCCATGAGCAGCGAGGCGTAGTCGTCTGTGCAGCCCATGACGACGATTGTCGCGTCACTATTTGCGGCGGCAAATTCCGTCACTTTTTTAAGAAGAGTTTCGGGGTTGTCAATGTCCGCGACCTGCGTAAAATCGACAAATTTACTGTACATTGTGTCGCCCATTGCCCAGCGCCCGAACGCGTGGCTTTTGATGCCGTACTGCTCGTAAAACGCGCGTGCGACGGTGTAGCAGTTCATATCAGCGCCTATCAACATAGACATAAATTTTTTATCAGCCATTATAATTGCCATCCCTCTTTAAGCTTATAATACGCTTAATTATATACTACTTTATTATATGCGCAAAATGCACGTTGTCAAGAAAAAGCACCTCGCGCCACGCGGCACAAAATGTGATAAAATGTGCTAAATTAGTTTAAAAACCGCCAATTTAAGCCATATTTCCTTGTTTTGAGAGGGAAGATGTGCTATCATAAAGTAAAAAATTTATCGGAGGTAATCGCAGCATGGCAAACGTTTTTTCACAGGGAGATCACCACAGCTTTACATGGGATAAGCTTGGCGACATAAAGGCGGGGCGGGCGTGCCTTGGCGACAGTATGCCTGTGATGGTTTATCGATTGCTTGAGTACAGCTTAAACGACGTTTTGGCGCGGGAATACGGCGCGGAGCAGGCGGACGAGCTTTTGCGCAAGGGCGGATATCTTGCGGGGGCGGAGCTCGCTAAAAATCTGCTGCCGCTCGACGCGCCGATTGCGGAATTTACAGCTGCATTGCAGCGCACGCTAAAAGATTACCTCATAGGCATACTGCGCATCGAGAGCCTAGATGAAAAAACAGGCGAATTTGTGCTGACGGTGGGCGAGGATCTCGATTGCAGCGGGCTGCCTGTCACAGGCGAAATCGTTTGCAAATACGACGAGGGCTTTCTTGAGGGCATCATGAAAACCTATACAGGCAAAAGCTACTGCGTGCGCGAGATAGACTGCTGGGCATCGGGAGACAGAGTGTGCAGATTCAGAGGATACGTTATTGAATGAGAGCAAATTAGAAGCTAAAGTGGAGAGTGACGTCATGTCACCACAAAATCAACTTTTTGAATATTTGCGCGATATGCTTTATGCGCCGGCCAAGGCGAGCCTTGACTCGGCTACTATGCCTGAGGAATATCGCGAGCTTGCCGAGGGCTTAAGGCTTGTGGCGCGATATCTCGACGAGACGCGCGCATATGGCCTTGCGCTATCTGCGGGGGACTTTTCGGTGAAGCAGCCGAGGGGCGAAAACGCGATAGCTGCGCCGCTAAAATCTGTTCAGAGTGTTTTGAAGCACATCACATGGCAGATGCAGCAGGTGGCAAAGGGAGATTACAGCCAGCGCGTCGATTTCATGGGTGAATTTTCCGACGCGTTTAACGAGATGGTGCAGCGACTTGAAAGCCAACACCAAAAAATAGAGGAAGAGCAGCGCCGCATAGAGCAGCATAATATCTCGCTTCAGCACGCGCAGAATTTGCTTGTGAATTTGGCGTTTACAATGCGGCGCGGAATGTTGATAATGCGCAAGGACACAGGCGAAATGATATTTGAAAGCCCGTCGATGGAGGAGTATACGCAGAAATTTCCAAAGACGAGCGAGCGGCTTGTGAGAGCGCTCAAAAACTGCCCCGACTGCGCCGAGCATCACCCTGTGCAGTGGAGCGTGACGGTGACAGCCGAAAACGAGCTTGACGGCGGCGAGGTAAACGCGTTTTTTGACGTGCAGTCGCAGCCTGTCACTTGGGAGGGGCACAGCGCCATTGCGCACGTGACGGAGGATACGACGGCTTTTCACAATCAGCAAAAGCAGCTTGAAAACTTTGCGCTCACAGATCAGCTCACGGGGCTTGCCAACAGGCGGTCAGGCATGCTGAGCCTTGAGCAGTGGTATGACGCGAGATTGCAGTTTTGCATAGCTTTTGTGGATATCGACTCGCTTAAATACTGCAACGACGAGTTTGGGCACGAGCATGGCGACCACTACATAATGCGCGTCGCAAAGCTTTTGCAGCGCATAGATGGCGACATGATGCTGTGCCGTTTCGGCGGCGACGAATTTATGGCGGCCGTCAAAAACCGCACCGAGGCAAGCATGAAAAAAGACCTCGAAGCCTTGCGCGACGAGCTTTTGCAGGACAAAGACCACGGCTTTTCACAAAGCTTCAGCTATGGTGTGTGCGCATATAATGCAAACAGCGACCGCACATTAAACGAGGTCATTCACAGCGCGGATAAAAATATGTACAGATATAAGGTGCTGCATAGAATGAATAGGGAAATGTGAAAAAGAAGAGAGAAAGCGGGTAGGTTTGTGTGAACCTATGCGGACGAGCGAAGCTCGCCCCTACAAGCCGCCGTGAATTTGCGGTGAACCGTAGGGGCGGATTCCATATCCGCCCGCAAATTTGTGCAAATTTGCGATGGGGAATATTTGTAGGGGTCGATGCCCACATCGACCCGTAGCCGTGGCGATGTGCAAACCTATCGGACGCGCAATGCGCGCCCCTACAATACACGTTGCGAATTTGTGTGAAATTTTACCTTTCAAATTTGCTTAAATAAGGGGATTTCGGATATTTATTGGCATTAAACGTAAACTTCATTGCTTTTTTACATATTTAATAATAGAATTATAAAAGGTACAACGTATAACCGGCGCGGAAAATATCCTAGGCAAAAGGGGACACTCATGAGACAAAAAAAGGCGGATACTTGTTGTTGACGACCAGTCGATTAACAGGAAGATACTCACAAAAATATTAAGTGAAAATTATGACGTTTTTTGCGCCGAAAACGGTGAGCAGGCGCTCGCTGTTTTGCGCGGACAAAATGTAATTATATCGGCCATGCTGCTTGACATCGTCATGCCTGTCATGGACGGCTATGCGGTGCTTGAGCAGATGGAAAGCGACCCTCAGCTTCCGCATATACCTGTGATAGTTTTGTCGCAGGCGGACAAGCTTGAAAGCGAGGACAAGGCTCTCGCGCTCGGCGCAAGCGATTTTGTGCAAAAGCCGTATAAGCCGAGCGTGCTTTTGCGCCGCTTATCTAACTTTATTGAGCAATATGAATCGACAGAGCGCATCGCCCGCATGGAGCGCGACGCGCTGACGGGGCTTTACAGCAAGGACGCGTTCTTCCGCCGCGCCGCCGAGCGCATTGCCGAAAGCCCCGACGACAGCTATATTCTTGTCGCGACGGACATCGAGCGCTTTAAGCTTGTCAATGACACCTACAGCAACGTTGTGGGCGACAAGCTGCTCAAATTTATTTCCGGCGGTTTGCAAAGAGACATCGACAAAAAGGACGGAGTCTGCGCACGATTTGGCGCGGATCAATTTGTCATGCTCATACCGGACGCGGATAACTTCAACGTCGAAAGATGGTGGAGGCGTCCACCGCCAACACAAACAAGTTTCCCAACCTGCGCGATAATATCAGACTGGATAAGCAAGGGCAATAAATACGTGCCCGTGTCCGTAAACGTCTCGCACAAGGATATATATAAAGAGGATTTGCCCGAATATCTCTCGGCGCTTGTGGCAAGGCATTCGCTGCGCCCGAGCCAGCTTCATCTTGAGATAACTGAGTCTGCCTACACCGAAAACTCCGAGCAGCTCATCGGCGTTGTCAGCAGGCTGAAAGCGCTCGGCTTCACCATCGAAATGGACGATTTCGGCAGCTGATATTCGTCGCTAAACATGCTTTCAGAGCTGCCTATCGACGTTTTAAAGCTCGATATGAGGTTTATCCAAAAGGAGACTGAAAAAAACAGCAGCCGCAACATTTTGAGCTTCATCGTTTCGCTTGCGAAATGGATGAATCTGCTCGTCGTCGCCGAGGGCGTTGAGACGCGAGAGCAGCTTGAAATTTTGCGCAATATGGACTGCAACTACGTGCAGGGCTACTATTACGCAAAGCCGATGCCGCATGAGGAATTTACAAAAATTCTGCTTCAATCTGACCTCGCCGACCCGATTTCTGCCGACGAAAAGGACTGGGGCGTTGGAACTGTCTCCGTGCACGAGGCTACGGGCGACAAGGCTATGCTCATAATTGATGATATAAAGCTGAATAGAAGCATTTTGGCTGAGTATTTTCGCAATGTGTATACAATTGTTGAGGCTGACAACGGTCAAGTAGCGCTTGACTATATAAAGGACAATTACGAGAAAATTGCCATTATCATGCTCGACCTCATCATGCCGATAATGGACGGCTTTGTGCTGCTTGAACGGCTGAAAAAGGACAACACCTTCAGCGATATCCCTGTCATTGTCACCTCGCAGGCGGGTGAGACAAGCGAGGAGCACGCGTTTGAGCTTGGCGCGAGCGACTTCATTGCCAAACCGTATAATATAGACGTAGCTATACATAGAGTACAGAACGTTACAGCGAGAAACGCGGTGCAGACGCTTGAGCGAGAGAAGCATATGCTCATAAAAATGCGTCAGCTTGCGCTTGAGGCAAAGCTTGACCCGATGACGGGGCTTTTTAACCGCGTAGAGTTTGAAAATCAGGTGCGGGCGTATCTTGAGACGACTGAAAAAGAGAACGTGCACACCGTTTTTCTGATGCTTGACATAGATAATTTTAAGGCCGTCAACGACACGAAGGGACATGCGTCAGGCGACGAGGCCATAAAGGCGACGGCGAATATCCTGCGCACATATCTGCGCGAGGACGACATCGTCTGCCGCATGGGCGGGGATGAATTTGCGGTGTTCATAAAGGGCGAGCTCACGAAAAAGACGCTCGGCGAACGCCTTGCTTCGCTGTGCGAAAAGCTGCGGTTTGACCACGGCGGCATGAAGCTCACGTGCTCTGTTGGCGCAAGCGTTTCGCCTGAAAACGGAACGGATTATCAGCAGCTTTACCAAAACGCCGACGTCGCGCTTTTGACTGCAAAGCGGCTTGGCAAAAACCAGTATCAGATATACGGCGGCTCGTTAGAGATGCCCGCGCGCGTGCTTTACCGCAGCATGGACTGGCTTTTGGACGAATCGAGCGACGCTATTTTCATCAGCGATACAAAGACATATGAGCTGCTTTATATGAACAACGTCGCGTGCGCGATGGCTAACAAGGACAAGCAGCAGTGCATCGGCAAGCCGTGCTATGAAGTTATGTGGGGCAACCCAGAGCCGTGTTCGCACTGCGTAAATATAGATAAGCTTTCAACAAATTACTGCGAGCACGAGGTGCAGCCGCAGGGGTCGGACAGAAGCTACATCGTCAAGGGCAAGCTCATAGATTGGGGCGGCCGAAAGGCGCGCATACAATATATTCAGGACAACACAAAGCGCGCGCACCTTCTGCGTGAGATGGAGGATATTTCCGCGGACAGAAAAATGCTGCTTGATCTTATGCCGGGCGGCGTGTTTCGCTATTTTGCCCGCACAGGCAAGTTCAGCTTTATAAGTGAAAATATGCTGAAAATGCTCGGGTATACACGCCGAGAATTTGACGAAAAGTTCGACGGCAGCTTCCACAACATGATTTGGCACGAGGACAGAGCCAAAACGCTCGCGAGCATAGACGCTCAGATAGCCCGCTCGAGCTACGACATCTGCGAGTATCGCATTGAGAAAAAAGACGGCACGCTGTGCCGCGTCTACGACACCGGATACTTCCGCAAAACCGCCCGCGGCGGCGAATATTATGTGGTGATTGTGGAGATTAGGGATAAAAAAATGTAAACGCCGCGCATTGCGAGGCCGCATCGGTTTGCGCAAATTTGCGGCAACGCGCGCACGGACGGTTTTCGGGCGGCAAAACGCCGCCCCTACAAATCCGTTGTAGGGGACGGGTTTTCCGTCCCGCAACCAACCGAACGCACAATGACAAAACAAAAAAACGGCTCATCGCCGTTTTTTTTGTTTTTGCTTATTTAATTTATCTGACCATGCAGGGCTTTTTGTTGTCGAATTTCCAGTTGGGGATTAGGTACTGCATGCCGAGTGCGTCGTTGCGGGCGCCGAGGCAGTTTTCCATGTAGAGCTTGTTTGCTTTCATTATTTGTTCGCGGTCTACCTCTATGCCGAGGCCGCCTTTTTTTGGCAAATCTATGCAGCCGCCAACTATTTGCATCGGATCTTTTGTCAGGCGTTCGCGGCCCTCCTGCCAAATCCAGTGGGTGTCGATGCCGTTCATTTTGCCGGGGATTGCCGCCGCGCACTGCACTACCATTGCGAGGCTGATGTCAAAATGGTTGTTTGAGTGGCAGCCCCACATGAGGCCGAAATCGTTGCACAGCTGTCCGACGCGGACGCTGCCGTTCATCGTCCAGAAATGCGGGTCGGCAAGCGGGATATCAACGCTGCGCAGCGAGATGCAGTGGCACATCTGACGCCAATCGGTGTTTATCATATTTGTGGCTGTCGGCATACCGGTGTCGCGCTTAAATTCCGCCATGACCTCGCGCCCTGAAAAGCCGTTTTCTGCGCCGCAGGGGTCCTCGCAATATGCCAAAACTTCCTTTAATTGCGGTGCAATTTCGAGCGCTTCTTCTAAGCTCCAGCAGCCGTTGGGGTCGAGGTCTATACGAGCGTTCGGGAACTCTTTTTTGAGTGCTTGAACAGCTTTAAGCTCCTCTTTTGCCGAGAAAACGCCGCCTTTTAGCTTGAAATCTTCAAAGCCGTATTTCTCCTGCGTGGCTTTGGCTAACGCGACGATAGCTTCGGGCGTCATGGCTTCGTTGTGGCGCAGGCGATACCAGTCGCAGGCTGAATTTTCCTCGCTCTCATACGGCAAATCTGTCTTTGTGCGGTCGCCCACATAAAAAAGATAGCTCAAAAAGCGCACGCTTTCGCGCTGAATGCCGTCGCCCATAAGCGCGGCGGCGGGGACGTCTAAGTATTTGCCGAGAAGGTCGAGCAGCGGGGCTTCGACGGCGGTGACTACGTGCACGCCTGTGCGCAAGTCAAACGTCTGCAAGCCGCGAACGTCGTCCTTGATGTTCGCGTTGAGCCAATTGCGAATTTTCAAAAGCGTCTGCTTATAGTCGCCGATGCTTGTGCCGACGACCATGTCCTTTACGTCCTCAAGCGCCTTTGTGATTTTTTGCCCGCCGGGCACTTCGCCAACGCCCTCGTTGCCTGTTGAGTCTGTTAAAATAACGATGTTGCGTGTGAAATACGGTGCGTGCGCGCCGGAAAGGTTAAGCTCCATGCAGTCGTGGCCTGCAACGGGGAAAACTTCCATTTTTACTACGGTAGGTGTCATTGTAAAATCTCCTTATTATGTGTTAAAATAAGTGAAACGGCACTTTCACGTTGCTTCTTTATTTGAAATTATACATGAGATGTCTTTGTGTGGCAAACAGTTAAAATTAATGTTGAGCATTAAAAAATTTAATGCGCTTGCAGCGGGCAATGTGTCCCCCATGATGATGTTTTATGCATAGGATAGCAGCCTTTTTGATTTTGTGCTGACTTGCGGGCGGATATGGAATCCGCCCCTACATACATTGTTAAATTGTGCGAAGGATAATATAAAAGGGGGAAATTATGGACGTAAAATATCTTGAATATGTGCTCGAAACCGCAAAGCAAAAGAGCATAACGCGTGCGGCGGAGGTGCTTTACATATCGCAGTCGGCTTTGAGCCAATATATTCAGCGGCTTGAGCAGGACGTTGGCGCGCCGCTTTTTGTGCGAAACCGTGGCGAGATGACGCTGACAGCGGCGGGTGAATTGTATATAGAGGCGGCGCAATCCGTCATAAGCATACGTGAGCAGCTTTATGCTAATATTGCCGCGCTGCGCGACGCGGGGCGCATACGGCTCGGGGTGTCGTCGGCGTGGGGGATAGGCGTGGTGGCCGATATTCTGCCAGAGCTTCGCCGCCTTTGCCCCGGTGTGCGTGTGCAGATAACGCAAAATAAGCACCGCCGCCTTGTTCAGCAGCTTGGCGACGGCGAGCTTGACATTATTTTGACGGCGGCAAACACCGTCGCGGGCTTTAAGGAAAATTATCGCCTTTTGCGCATGGAGCAGCTTGTGCTTGCAACGCCTGCGGCGCATCATTATAATTTGAGCCACGCCGCGTGCGGGCATGTTATGACGGACGCGGAATTTGTCGAGGCGTTTGGCAAAGAGCCGTTTGTTTGCGCCGAGGAGGGCTCGACAATGCGCGCGGCGGAGCAGGCTTATTTTGACCGCGTGAAAATTCACCCAAAGGTTGTGTGCGAGGTGAACGATAATTTGGCCGCGCTGCAAATGGTTGAGGGCGGCGTGGGCGTGGCGTTTGTGCCTGCGGATTATGTTAAAGGGCGCGGCGTGGTGGCGTGGCAGCCAAACCCGCCCTTGCAGCGCTTTGACATAACAGCATGGCGCGAGGATTTAAAAATAGGCAAGGCGGAAAAGGCGCTGATGGGGCTGATTGAGGGACACAGGTTATTTAAGTGAAGGGTGAAAAGTGAAAAATGAAAAATTAAGGAGTGATTGCTACGCAATCACATTTTAATGGAACAGCCGTCCCTGTCATTCTGAGCGAAGCGAAGAATCTTTTGCGCATTACTACGGTTTAAAGATTCTTCGCTTCGCTCAGAATGACATAGGGTTGCTATATCCATTAATTTTTCATTTTTCATTATCAATAGCTTTCGCCATTCTTATAATGTAAGCGAGCTCGGGCATGGGGTCGAAATCTATGAGCTGTTGGGTGGGGGCTTTTGAAAAGCTTATGGGGCGGGCGAGAAAGCGGTCGCGGAGGAAAACTGTGAGGGTGTTGCTGCGCAGGCTTATGCCTATTTTGCCCGGGGTGTAGGCGGCCAAAAGGCCAAGCTGCTTTGCAAAGCCTGCGGGCAGCGGGGCGCTGTCGGGCGATTTGTATGAAATAAAGCTTTCACCGAGTGCGCTCGCGTCATCCTCTTCAATGCGCGAGGAGTAATATTCAAGGCGCACGGGGGTGGGCATGAGGTCTTTGTCGACTATTTGGCGGTCACAGCCGGTGTCACTTTTTAGCTGCACGCGGATGAGGCAACCGCTGACGAAATGCACGCGCGATTTGCCGTTTTTCACAAGCTGAAACCTTTGCAGCAACGTTGCGTCGCAAAGTGAAACGCGCCTGCCGTCCTCGCTGCCGTCGATGCCCATTTTTAAAAGACAACCGCCTTTTTCGTCGCGATACGGCAGCAAAACGGCGGCTTTCACTGTTTCGGGCGACATTGCGCCGCCGTCTGCGGGCGTGTATTTTGCACTTTCAAGCTTTTTGCACACGGTGTTTTCAACAATTGCGCCTGCAACGTCGCTTTGATATTTCTTTTGCAAACGTCTGAAAACGAAGATCTGAACCAAAACAGCAATGCCGAGCATCGCAAATGCGGCGTAGCTGTTTATAAAAATGAGCACGGCGGCAGCGATTAGCAACACGGGATATACCCAAAGTATGCGCCGCGTTGCGGAATATTGCTTTTTAAGTGTGTCGAGAGTTGTCATGATGACTCCTTATGTTTTTATACTGTATATTTACTTTATAAGGTTTTCGCCGAAATGTAAACTGCAAAACATACAATAAACGGCTGCGTTTATTATGCAAAAACACCAAGCGAGCGTCTTGTTAATCTTTTTTTAACAAATATTTTCCAAAAAAGCTACAAGGTGAAACGCTAAATGCAATAAATGAAACGTTAATGATAGCTTTATGACGAAAACTGAAATGAATAGCACAATGCAGGAATGTTTAAGCCTTAGTTGGCGATTTTGTCAATAGAAATCAAAGCGTGATTTTATTATTATAATATTTGTCAAGAGGCGCACGGCACTGCGCTTCGACCACAGATTGGTATACATATATGAAGGAGAAAGACACAATGAAAAAAGTACTTGCACTTGTACTGGCTGCCGCAATGGCAGTCGCAATGACAGCTTGCTCTGTCGGCTCGGGCACAGCCTCAAAGGCGGAGAGCACAGCCGCTTCCACAGCGGGCTCAACAGCCACAACCACAGCCGAATCGGGCACGAGCAGCCTCAAAGGACAAAACGTCCGCGTTGTCATCGGATCAACCTCCACCTCCGGCGACTCTTACATGATTGCAGACCTTGTTACGCGTTACCTCTCGCAGGAGATGGGCTTTAACGGCAAGGTGGACGCCATTGGCAACGCCTCGGCGCTTGATGAAATCGCAAATGCAAAGGGCGACGGCAAAACAGTCATGATGTTCCATGACATGACATACTTGAGCGTTTTGTTCGGCTCTGTCGACGCAAAATATGCGCTTGAAAATATGACAGTCGGCCCTCGCATCGGTCAAAATCCGGGCGGCTGCTTTGGCGCGGCTGCCGGGAGCGGCTTTGAAAACCTAAAGCAAATCACAGATTATCTTAAAGAGAACCCCGACAAAACACTTTCGTTCAACATTGAGTCGGGCGCGACATCACATCTTTGCTTTGCCGCTTATTATCTTTGGGCAAAGGATACCTACGGCGAGGACGTTGCCGGCCAGATTAAAGCAATAGTCGGCGGCACAACAGCCGAAAAGCTTCAGCGCTTGTGGGATCGCAACGCGGACGTCATCTACGGCGACACATCAGCCTTTGCACAGTATACAGAGGACGGCGTTGAGAATCAGCTCAAAATGACAATGTTTGACTCTTGCGGCAAGGTAAATGGCGTTGACATTGTTTCTATGGCAGACGACGGCATCACCTTTGGCGGCAAGCCGTTTGATTTCGCAAAAGATTTCGCAATGTATTTCCCGAAGGACATGGACGCTTCTGTTCTTGCCGAGTATGAAGCCGCAATGCAGCGCGTATGTGAAAACGCCGACTTCCAAAAGGACATGGCAGCACTTTATTACAACACACTTTCAGCCGACGAGGTTGCGGTGGAGTCTTCAAAGGAGTTCATCTACGCAAAGCGCGAGATGTGCCAAGAGCTTATCGACCAGTGCCCGTCACTTGATGAGCTGACCTAATTTCAGCCAAAAGCTCCGCATTCCTTGCCTTGTGTAAAGTTTGCATGGCGAGGAATGCGGGATTTTTTAAAAAAGATGAGTTTGCGAAACCGATGAGGTGAATTTGCGCAAACCTGCACGGGCGATTCGTGAATCGCCCCTACGGTTGCCGCAAGTTTGCGTAGACCTGCACGGGACGTCGAGGACGCCGTCCCCTACAAGGGACGCTGCGAATTTGTGCGTAATTGTGTGTGCACCATAAACCATTATAGAAAGAGTGATAATATGATAAATGTCGTTTATTCCAGCGAGCACTGGATAATGCCTACTATTGTTATCGGCATACTTGTTATCCTGCTTGCAGCCATTATCATCACAGAGGGGCTTGCCCGCAAAAAGAAAGGCGAAGCTTTCTTTAAAAAGGCGGGTAAATTCTTTATTGATAAGGCGGATTTTGTAAAGCTTTTCGGCACGCTTGTGCTGTTTATCGCTTACATAGCGCTTGTCGACGTGATTGGCTTCACTGTCACAAGCATCGTTTTTGTCTTTTTGTTCAACCTTTTATACACCGGCTTCAGCAAAAAGGCTGTCATCATGAGCGTTGTTATTTCTGTCGTTGCGTCGCTGACTATCAGCGTGCTTTTCGGCATCGTTTTCAACATCACACTGCCGTCAGGTATGTTAAGCTTAACCTTTACAGACCTCGGCATCACATTTTATTAAGAAGGGTCGGTGAAGCTAAATGATAGGTATTTCACAAGTTTTAATAGCTTTGCTGGGCGTTGTTGCCGGTCTTGTTTTCGGCGCTATACCCGGCATGACGGCCACGATGGCTGTCGCGGTTTTTCTGCCGCTTACATATGCTTACGACCTTAACACGGCGCTTTATCTGCTGCTCGGTCTTTACGTCGGCGGCATTTCGGGCGGGCTTATCCCTGCAATTCTCATAAATATCCCCGGCACGCCGTCGTCTATAACAACTACGTTTGACGGCTATCCGATGGCAAAGCGCGGCGAGGGCGAGCGCGCGCTTAAAATCGGCATTGTGTCAAGCTTTATCGGCGGTATAATTTCGCTCATCTGCCTTTGGCTGTTTACGCCGATGCTCTCTGCGGCGGCGCTTAAATTCAGCGCTGTCGAAAAATTCCTTATCATTCTTTTTGCTTTAACAGTCATTGCGGCGCTGTCAAAGGGTCAGATGCTTCGCGGCGTATTCGCGGGCTTTTTCGGCGTTCTTGTAAGCCTCGCGGGCATGTTCAGCGTAAATAACGGCTACCGCCTTGTGCCGAGCTTTCTTGAATCTAAAATGCAGGACGGCTTTCAGCTTTTGCCTGTGCTCATTGGCCTTTTTGCTATCGCACAGATTTTTGAAGAGGCCGAAGAGGGTATGCGCTTCAAAATCGAGAAGGTCAAGGACGACGAAATGGACGGCAGCAAAACCCATTTCAGCTTTAAGGACTTCAAGGGTCAGGGCATAAACGTCATTCGCTCGGCGCTAATCGGCACGTTCATGGGCGTTTTGCCGGGCGTTGGCGGGTCAGCCGCGTCAATCCTCTCATACGCTCAGGCGAAAAACTTTTCAAAGCACCCCGAGCTTCTCGGCACAGGCGTTACAGAGGGTCTTGTCGCGTCTGAAACCTCAAACAACGGTCTCACAGGCGGCGCGCTTATCCCGCTTTTGAGCCTCGGTATCCCCGGCGACTCAACGACGGCGGTGCTTATCTCGGCGTTTATGCTTCAGGGTGTTCAGGTTGGGCCGCTGTTCATCACGCAAAACCCTGTGACGTGGAACACTATTCTAATCGCGCTGCTCGTCTGCAACGTGCTCATGTTTGTATGCATGTTCTATCCTATTAAATGGATAAGCAAAATCATATACATTCCAGGCCAGCGCCTTTATCCCGTCATCATCATGATCTGCCTTGTTGGCGCTTATGCCACGAAGAACGGACGCATGTTTGACGTTTGGACGCTTTTAGTATTCGGCGTTGTGGGATATATTTTTGGCAAAATCAAAATCCCCGCGTCGTGCTTCCTCATCGGCTTTATCCTCGGCAAAGACCTTGAAAACTACTTCATTCAGGCCATCAGCGCGCAAAAGGGCAGCCTTATGGTGTTCTTCACACGCCCGATAGGCTGGGTGATTTGGCTGATGATTTTCGCGTCGATTGCGTATGCGATTTATGATAACAACAAAAGCAAAAAACAAACTAATTAAGGAGTTAAATTATGAGCGCTCCACTTTTTATTAAGGTTACTGATAAAGACAATGTGGCTATTGCTGTTGAGGATATCGCGGCGGGCACACAGGTGGCGGACGGAATTGTGGCGCGGCAGGATATTCCGCAGGCGCATAAAATTGCGCTTGTCGATATCAAAAAGGGCGGCGACATCATTCGCTACGGCGTTGTGCTCGGCTATGCCAAGGACGACATCGCAGTCGGCAGCTGGATAAACGAGCATATGCTCGATTTGCCCGAGAGCCCAAGCGTTGACAATATGCCGTATGGAACTAATTTAGTGCCGACAGAGAGCTTGCCTAACCCAACCGTCAAAACGTGGCTCGGCTACAAAAACAAAAACGGCTATGCCGCAACGCGTAATCTGCTTGGCATTGTCACGACAGTTCAGTGCGCGGCGGGTGTTGTGAGGGTTGCGGTGGAGCGCATCAAAAAAGAGCTTTTGCCAAAATATCCTAACGTCGACGGCGTTGTGGCGGTCACGCACCCATACGGCTGCGGTGTTGCGATTAACGCGCCGATGGCGAATATACCTATAAGGGCGGTCACAAATGTTATCCGCCACCCGAATTTCGGTGGCGAGGTGATGCTCGTCGGGCTTGGCTGCGAAAAGCTGACGTATGACCGCGTGCTGCCGCCGGAGGATATAAACGATGAAAACTGCCTGACCTTGCAGGACTTTGCAGGCCACGACGCAATGATGGACGCGCTGCTTGACATGGCGGACAAAAAGCTGCAAAGGCTCAATTTGCGCAAGCGCGAGCCGCTGCCCTTGAGCGAGCTGCTCATCGGTATGCAGTGCGGCGGCAGCGACGCGTTCAGCGGCTTGACGGCAAATCCGAGCGCGGGCTATGCGGCTGATATGCTTGTGAAGGGCGGCGCGACTGTCATGTTTAGCGAGGTGACAGAGGTGCGCGACGGCGTGCACATGCTTGCCGCCCGCTGTGCCGACGCTCACACGCGCGACCGTCTTGCCGAGGAAATGAAATGGTACGACGATTACCTCGACGCAGGCGGCGTTGACCGCGACGCAAACCCAACCCCGGGCAACAAAAAGGGCGGGCTTGCGAATATCGTCGAAAAGGCGATGGGGTCAATCGCGAAATCGGGCACAAGCCAAATCGTCGAGGTGTTGAGCCCCGCCGCACAGCCGACAAAGCACGGCTTAATCTATGCGGCAACGCCCGCGTCTGACATAGTGTGCGGCCCGTCACAGGTGGCGAGCGGCATCGGCTTGCAGGTGTTTATGACAGGCCGCGGCACGCCATACGGGCTTGACATTGCGCCGGTTATTAAGGTGTGCAGCCGCAACGAAATGAAGGATCACTGGTTTGACATGATAGATATTTCGGCGGGCAAAATCGCCACAGGCGAGGCGAGCATACCGGAGGTCGGCACAGAATTATTTGAGTTTATCATCGACGTTGCAAGCGGCAAAAAAGAGCCGTTCAGCGACCAATATGGTTTCCATAACGATATGTGCATTTTTAATCCGGCACCGATTACGTAAGTGCACACATTGACGACGAGGTGCAAATGGTAGGCTACACCTCATCAGTCACCTGCGGTGACAGCTTCCCCTCAAGGGGAAGCCAACGAAAGCCTTCCCCCCTCGGGGGAAGGTGGCACGCTTGCGTGACGGATGAGGGGCACGGCGGTGCACAAAACTTACCACTCCGCACAACCGCATCAACACACAAATTATCAACACACTACAACTGAATATGAGGTATACATTATGCAGGTTACAAAAGGCGGCGTGGTGTCTGCTTTGCTTGCGCCGGTGCAGCTTCCTAAGATGTTCCGCGCAAGGCAGACCTTTCCGCGCCCTGTCATTCTGCCAAGCGACATTCCCGCCGTTATAAACGCCGAGCTGTCGCAGCAGAAGTTTGCAGATAAGCTTCGCCCCGGTATGCAAATTGCAATTACCGCGGGCAGCAGAGGTGTGGCAAATGTGGATATCATCACAAAGGCGATTGTCGATTTTGTGAAATCCGCAGGCGCGCAGCCGTTTGTAGTCCCCGCAATGGGCAGCCACGGAGGTGCGACAGCCGAGGGTCAAAGGCAGGTGCTTGCCGACTACGGCATCACCGAGCAGACTATGGGCTGTGAAATAAGAAGCAGCATGGACACTGTCTATCTCGGCGTTTCAGACACAGGCCGCCCTGTTTACATAGACAAAAACGCATATGAGAGCGACGGAATAATAGTTTCTTGCCGCCTAAAGCCGCACAACGCTTTTCGCGGCGAATATGAGAGCGGGCCGTGCAAAATGCTTTGCATTGGGCTCGGCAAGCAAAAGGGCGCGGAGAGCGTGCACAGCGAGGGTATGATAAATATTGCAAAAAACATACCCTCAATGGCGCGGCTGATAATCGAAAAAGCGCCTGTGCTGCTTGCAATTCCGTGCATGGAAAATGCTTACGACGAAACTTGCCGCATTGAGGCGATTGATGCTTGTGACATTATGACGCGCGAGCCGCAGCTTTTAAAATACGCGTTTGAAAATATGCCGCGCTTGATTGTCGGCGAGACGGATGTGCTGATAGTTGACGAGATAGGCAAAAATTACAGCGGAACAGGCGTTGACCCAAATATCACAGGCACATTTTCAAACGATTTCACACACGGCGGCATAAAGGTTCAGCGCACGTGCTTTCTCGATTTAAGCGAGCAATCTCACGGCAACGCGCTCGGCGCGGGGCTTGCAAATGTGATCACGCTGCGGCTTTTTGACAAAATTGACGCGGAGGCGATGTATCCAAACTGCATCACAAACACCGTGTTTGCGTCGGCGCGCATACCGTGCGTTATGGCGACGGACAAAGAGGCAATTCAGATGTGCGTGCGCACGACTAACGGCATTGACAATCCGCCCGAGCATATCCGCGCGGTGCGCATAAAAAACAGCCTGCACATCGGCACTGTCATGTTGAGCGAAGCGTATTATAACGACGTTTTGGCGGGCAGATATGAAAACCTTGAAGCGATAGATGAGCCGATGGCGATGAAGTTTGATGAGGATGGGAATTTGGTTACGGAGATTTAAGCCGAGGGGCGGGCGGATATGGAATCCGCCCCTACGGTGTCGCTGCGGGTTTGTAGGGGCGGATTCAATATCCGCCCGATAAGAGCAACAAAGGGGTAGAATGGAAAATTTTATTCAGATGGCGGGCATACAGTCGGTGCTGTTTGTGTACATGGTTGTCGGCTACGCCTGCCGCAAGGCTAACATTATAAAGTCAAGCGCGCGGCAAAGCTTTACCGATTTTGTCATTTACATAACGCTGCCGTGCATGGTGTTTAACTCGTTTGACATGGAGCTCACCGCCGAGACGTTCAAGGTCGGCGCACAGGCGCTCATTATAGCGTCGGTGCTCGCGGTGTGTGCACTAATCGTCGGCAGGTTTGCGTATAACGGCTTTGCGCCGCGCACTAAAAGCATTTTGCAGTACGGCACGCTCGTGAGCAACGCGGGCTTTGCGGGGCTACCGATTGTCGAGAGCGCGTATGGCTCAGAGGGGCTTTTTATAGGCAGCCTGTTTATAATTCCGACGCGCATCCTCATGTGGAGCGCGGGCATAAGCCTTTTCACGCAGGCACCGCTAAAGCAGAGAATTAAAAATGTTCTGCTCAACCCCGGCATAATTGCCGTCGAGCTCGGGCTTTTGCGATTGTTTTTTCATATTCCGCTTCCGGCGTTTCTCAACAAGGCTATAGGCGCGTTTGGTGCGTCTACAACGCCGCTCGCAATGGTAATTGTCGGGCTGATACTCGCCGAAGTAGAAATTAAAACAGTGTTTGACAAGCGGGCGTTTATCTTGGTGGCTGTGCGTCAGCTCGCGTTTCCGCTTATCGCGCTGCTTGTTTTGCGCATGATACCTGGCATCGACCCCACAACCTTAAAGGTTGCGGTTGTCATAACAGGTATGCCCATCGGCTCAACCACGGCTATACTTGCCGATAAATACGGCGCGGACGCGGATTTTGCGTCTAAATGCGTCTTTGTTTCAACCCTCACAAGCCTCATAACAGTGCCAATTTTAACATTATTTTTATAAACGAAAGGAAAAATCACTATGTCATTCGTACCTTATGGCGTAACGCCGCCAATCATCACACCGTTCAACGAGGACGGCAGCGTAAATTATGACGCTCTTGCAAAAATGAGCCGCCATCTTGTCGAAAACGGCGTTCACGGGCTTTTTCCGCTCGGCACAACAGGCGAATTTTACGCGATCGACGACGATGAATTTTGCAAAATTCTTGAGACAGTGCGCGACGCTGTCAAGGACATGAAAACGCGCAAGGGCAAGCCAATTCAGCTTTTTGCAGGGTGCAGCCACATCACAACGCGCGGAGCTGTGCACCTTATAAAGCTTGTCGAAAAGGTCGGCGGTTACGACGCTGTGAGCGTGCTCACACCGATGTTTGTCAGCCAGACACAGGACGAACTGTATACGTTCTACAAGACAGTTGCAGACAGCACCGACATGCCTGTCATCATGTATAACAACAAGCCAAAGACAAACGTCACCATCGAGCCTGCCACAGCCGCACGGCTTGCGCGTGACTGCAAAAATATTATCGCAGTTAAGGATTCAACAGGCGACATGACAAACAGCGAGGAATATCTGCGCCTGACAATGGACGTGCGCGATAAATTCAACGTTTTGCTAGGCCGCGACACACTTATTTTCGCGGGGCTTATGTACGGCGCAACGGGCGCTATCGCAAGCTGCGCCAACGTCGCGCCGCGCATAGTGGCGGACATCTACGACAAATGGGAGGACGGCGATTTGGCGGGCGCACTTGAAGCGCAGTATAAGCTTGCGCCGCTTCGCATCGCGTGCAACATGGGCACGTTCCCCGAGACAATCAAAGAGGGGCTTATGCTGCAAGGGATAAACGTCGGCAAGTGCCTCGACCCAATTCAAGAGCTGAGTGCAGACCAAAAGGCAAAGCTGCGTGCGGTGCTCGACGGAATGGGACTACTCTAGAGCGGTTTCGGGAATTGATTGCAGCAAAGGAAGTGAGTGAAATTTGTTTTGTACAAGGCGGAGGACGTAGCCTTGCTGACGCAAGGCAAGGACGACAACGCAGTACAAGACAAATTTCACCGCTGAACTGCTGTAAGCAATTTCCGAAAGTGCTCTAATTAGCTTACATCTGTAAACTGTTCATGGTTTACCTCCTTTTTAAAGCCGCACGCAAGTCATGATGCGTGCGGTTTTCTTTGAAATATCCCCTCATCAGTCGCCTGCGGGCGACAGCTTCCACCGAGGGGGAAGCCTTTAAAGCCTTCCCATTTAGGGGAAGGTGGCGCGACGTAGGAGCGACGGATGAGGTAGGTTTGTACAATTTACGGCGAAAATAATAATTTTACGGAGGACTAAAATGGATACTTATCAGCTTGATACTGCAATTAAATTCGGCGCGGGGCGCTATAGGCAGGATACCGGAATTTTAGAGGTTTGCGGCGAGGAGATTTTGCGGTTTGGCAAAAAAGCGTTTGTGCTTGCTGGTCACCGCGCGTTTGACGCTGTTAAAGACCGTCTGCTCGCGGGCTTTAAGAGCGCGGGGCTTGCGTATGAGATAGAGCTTTACGCGGGCGCTTGCTCGTATGAAGCCGCCGAAGCACTCGGCAAAAAGAGCCGCGAGCTTGGCTGCGACGAAATCGTCGGCGTTGGCGGCGGCGTTATAATGGATTTGGCAAAGGCCGTCGGCGAAAAGGCGGGGCTTGGCGTTGTGAATATTCCGACGTCTATTTCAACGTGCGCGGCGTTCACAACGATGAGCGTCATGTATTCGCCCGAGGGTGCAAAGGTCAACTGCTGGCGCTATGAGCACGAAATTGACGCGGTTTACATCGACATGGACGTGATTGCGCACTGCCCCATACGCTACGCCGCGGCGGGCATTCTTGATGCTATGGCGAAGAAAATCGAGATACAAAACGGCAAGCCCGTCATGACGCTCGACGACAACAAAATCGACCTTTTCAGCGCGTATAAAATAGCTGAATTTACGTATGATATCCTGCAAAATTACGGCGCACAGGCGATTGATGACATCAGAAATAACAAGGCGACAAAGGCGGTTTACGACGTTACATATGTAAATATCGCCGTCACGGGCGTTATCGCAAATATCACAAAAAGCTTTTCACAAAGCGCCATTGCACATTATTTGTACGATTCAATCCGCACATATTTCACAAAAGAAGCCCTTGCCGCACTGCACGGCGAGATAGTGGCGGTGGGATTATTTGCACAGCTTTATTACAACAAGCTCCCGCAGGACAAGGACGCGCTTAAAGAATATATGCGCAAGATGGACATGCCGTTGACTTTAAAGGAAATAGGCGTTGAGCCAACGGACGAAAATTTGAAGGTGCTCGAGGACAGCTTGCTCGCTTCGCCGTATATCGCGGATAATGAGGAGAGCCACAAGCTGCTTCATGAGGCGCTTAGGCAGATGAATTGAAATAAGAGATAAGAAAGAAGATAGAAGAAGTAAGGTGTGACACCTGCGGGCGTCACATTCTAATGGATAGCACACATTGTCATTCTGAGCGCAGCGAAGAATCTTAAAATCTACGATAACTCGCAAAAGATTCTTCGCTTCGCTCAGAATGACAATGTGGGCTGACTTACTTCTTCTATCTTCTTTTATTTATTTTTTAGCTTCAAACCAGAATGTTGTGCCTTTGTTTATTTCGCTTATAACTCCGTATTTGAAATTGTGATTTACCAAAATTGCTTTTGTGATTGAGAGGCCGAGGCCGGTGCCTACTTTGCCTGCGTCGGAGCGGCTGCGGTAGTATTTGTCGAAAACGTAGGGGAGATCCTCGGGGGCTATGCCACAGCCGTGGTCTGATATTTCTACTCTTGAAACGCCGTTTGCCAGCGGCTTTGCGGTTATGCTCAACCAGCCGTCGGTGCCTATGTGGTGCACGGCGTTTGACAAAATGTTGTGGATAACGCGGCTCATCATGTCGGGGTCGGCTGTCACAATGCACGGCTCGTCGGTGTGAGTTTCGAGGGTATAGCCGTTTTTGGCGCAGATATCGTTGTAGCGATACGACACCTCGTCGCAAAGCTGTGCCAAATCGAACTCGACGAGGTTCAGCTTTTCTGTGCCGGACGAATATTTCGACAGCTCCATGACGCTGTTGACGAGCAAGGATAAACGGTCTGTCTCGTCGACTATTATATTTAGCTGCTCGCCGCGCTTTTCGGGGTTGTCGCCTGTCAAGTCGCGCACTGTTTCGGCGTAGCCTTTGATAAGCGTCAGCGGCGTGCGCAAATCGTGGCTTATGTTCGCGATTAAATCTCGCTGAAGCTCGCTTGAACGCTCGACTTCTCTTGCCATAGTGTTAAAGTCCTCGGCGAGTATGCCGATTTCGTCGCTTTTGACAACGCTGACGCGCGTTTTGTAGTTGCCCTTTGCCATGTCGCGCGCGGCTGACGATATCTCGTTGAGAGGCTTTGAGAACCAGCGGCTAAAAATCCATGCGCTTATAAGCCCAAGTATCAGCACTGTAATGGCGACAAACGGCATCTGCGCTGAGATTACGCCCGACGCTTGGCTAATTCGGTCAAGGTCTGTCGACACCATTATTACATATTTATTATCGACGTTTTTGCAGTAGACGTACTGCGTGCCGTTGTTATAGCTCAGTGGAAACGACATGTCGCCGTCCGATAAAACTATCGCGCGAAGGCCGAGCACGTAGCGGCTGTTCCATAAAACGTCGCGCTTTTCACCAAAGCCGTTCGGGATATTTGGGTGAAGGTGGCACTCGCCCGAAAGATAGTGCGCGTGAAGCAGGTTATAGCCGTCAACGCCCGAAATATCGAGGCATTTACCTGACAAAAGAGCGTCGTTGTCAAGCTTAGAAAGCTCCTCCATAAACGCTATATTTATGCCTGTGGCGCTTGCGCCGTCCTCAATTGTGCCGTATTTTTCAAGCAACTCGGCGTAGGTTTCGGCTGTGTTTTCAAGCTCGCGTTTTATTGTGTAGTTGTAAACGGGCTCTAGCAGATAGACGTTCAGCAGCCAAACAAGCGAGATGAGCCCGACGCACAAAAGCCCCGTGAAGAGCATAAGCTCCCACCGTATGCTGCTGACGCGCTTTGACTGTGCTTTCACTTGCTTGCCTCGGGGTCGAATTTATAGCCTATGCCCCAAACGGTCACGATGTCGTCGCGGTGGCTGCCGAGGTGGCTGCGCAGCATTTTTACGTGGGTGTCGACTGTTCTGTCCTCGCCGTAATAGTCATAATTCCACACCTTTTGCAGTATTCTTTCGCGCGAGAGAGCAATGCCCTTGTTTGACGCTAAAAATACTAGCAAATCAAATTCTTTAGGAGTGAGCGAGGCTTCGGTGCCGTTTATTTTTACGCTGTGCGAGGCTGTGTCGATGATTAAATCGTCGAAAATATAGCTCTCGTTTTCGGCGTGGTCTTTTGGCAGAGTGCGCGACAGCACGGCTTTGACTCGTGCGACGAGCTCTCTTGGCGAGAATGGCTTCACGATATAATCGTCAGCGCCGCCCTCTAGCCCTGCGAGCTTGTCATATTCCTCGCCGCGTGCGGACAGCATTATCACAGGCACGTCTATTTTGCGCTTGCGAAGCTCTCTTAAGCAGGTCATTCCGTCGACAAACGGCATCATGATATCAAGAATGACAAGGCTTATGCCGCCTTTTTCGACGCATGAGAGCGCCGCCGCGCCGTCGGACGCCTGCTCGCACTGATAGCCCTCGTGCACAAGATGCTCGTAAATAAGCTCTCGTATTCTAGGCTCATCGTCAACAATCAGTATTTTTATCATGATACCCCTCCGCGCAAATTTATTTTACTTCTATAAATGAAAGTATATAATGTGGCAGTGTGGAAAGTGTGAAAGTTTGTTGAATGAAAGATTAAAAATGAAAAAATGAAAGAAGATAGAAGAAAGAAAAAAGAAGAAGTAAGGTGTGATGCCTGCGGGCATCACATTTTAATGGAAAGCGCAAAATTATTAGAATGTGATTGCAACGCAATCACACATTAACCTTTCTCTCTTCTTTCTTCTTTCACTTATCTTTTTTATTTATTATTTCAATTTTCTCCGCTCTCGTCAGCAATTTTATTTTTGCTTCTCGGCTCATTGCGTCGTGTTTTGTTTCGTGTTGCTCAAAATATACAAGCTTCACGGGCAGGCGGGTTTTGGTGTATTTGCTCGCTTTGCCGCTTGAATGGGCTTTCAGGCGCTTTTCGAGGTCGTTTGTCCAGCCTGTGTAAAGCGTGCCGTCGGCGCATTCTAATATGCAGGTGAAATTCATTTATTCGCCTTGTAATTCCTGCGCGGCGTGGCAGGCGGCTATCGCGTCCTCTTTTGTGCCCGTTGTAACCATAAAGCGGCCCGCGTGGCAAAAGCGGAGTGTCTCGATGCCCGATATCGCGGGAAGCTCGGCCTCGGCTGCGCCCGCCCAATGCGCGGGGAACGGTATGCGAAGCGCCTGCGTGCCGAACGTCATGGGCACTGCCTGCGCGCAAAAGCCGCCGCGCTGTGACGGATATACGACAAACTTCGCTCTGCTTTGTATGACCTGCTGTTTCCACGGCGCAAAGCGGTCAAGGCACACTATGCCGCCCTTCATTTTGCACAGCGCCGCCTTTACCTCGCCCTCGGCGCGCATGACGCTTTTAATATTCTCAAGCTTGTGCCAAAGCAAATCCTTTGCTATTGCGACGGCGTTTGCAAAGCAGTCGTCGGGGGTGTCGTTTGAGTCCCATGCGGGGTTATAGGAGGCTATATAGTTCGCAAGCTGGTCGCCTGCGCCTGTGTTGTCGTTTAAATCTAGCGGCGAGACGTAGCTGTCGTCAAAGCGCTTTGCCTCAAACTCGCTGCCTAAATATTCAGCGCCGTATTTGCGCCACAAAAGCCCAAACGCCGCGTATGGCACGCCGCTCTCGCGCACGGGGCTGCCCTTGGCGTGATGGTCAAACTCGCCGTCGCCTATGTCGTAGACTATGCCGTCGAAATTTTCGGGCACTGTGAAGCCGCGCGTGACGGTGAAATCGGGGTTTAAAATCTGCAAAAGCGCTGTTGAAAATACGTCGTCCGCGTGAAAACGTCCGCCGTGCGTGAAGCCTTTATCCGGTACATTAAGCATTTATCTTGTATCTCCCAATATATTTAATATAAATAGCATATCACAATTTTTACAAAAATGGTAGAATATTTACAGTTGTTTTTTAGCTATTTATGTCGAAATATGTTATACTGAAAGCACATTAACCATTAAAAAGGAGGGCTGCCCTATGCATTCACGGCGCTCGCGCAGACGTAAATCTCACAATCCGCTTAAAATTACACTTATAATTTTGCTTATACTCGTTTTGGTATGCGGGGCGGCATTTGCTGTGTGGTATTTTTGGCCGTACAAAACAAGTCACGACGTGCCTAGTGCCACCGCGCCATCAGGCACCTTAAAGGGGCTAAGTGTGCACACCGTTGACGGCAGCGCCTTTGCGAAAAACGCGCTGACCTTTGAGCAGCAAAAATATCTTGACGACGCGGTAGATTTCGCGATAGACAGCGGAATTAACGCGATCTTTGTCGACGTTATTGAGGACGGCGACGAGCCGAAGGTGCTATACCGTGACCGCGGCTTTGGCGCGCTTGGCGCTTTTGACGCGCTTTCGCAAAACGATACAATCTTAAATTATTTCACAAGGTTTGACCCGCTTAAATACATCTGCAAATCGGCCTCCGACGCGGATATAGCTGTTTACGCCGTCGCGGATGTTAAATTTAAAGACGACGAAAACGTGCAGAAAAGCTTTGCGCGCATGAATAAAAAATACGCCGTGGCGGGCGTATATTACTGCGACACGGCGCTTGGAAATTTGACAGATGAGGACGGAAAGCAGCTTGCATACACGGCGGAAAGCGCGTGGAGCATATCGAGCACCGATTTATTTGCCGCGTCCGTAAAAGAGGGGTTTGCGGGGGCTGTTATCGACGACATTGAAAAGGCGCGTGAAAACGCCGAGGTTTTTGGCATGATGCTTGCGAGCCTTAATTCAGTGCCGCAAAGCTACGCGCTTTTAAGCTACACGCCTGTGACGGCGCTCGGCATAACCTACCCCGCCGACGGCGCAAAAATATACACCTCAACCTGCTTTGTGATGGGCACGTCCGACCCCGCAAGCCCGCTTGTTTTAAACGGCGCGGAGGTCACGCGGACATCTGCAAGCGGAATTTTTGGCACGCTTGTGACGCTTGAAGAAGGCGAAAACACGCTCGAATTTAAAAATGGAACGCAGACACTTTCGTATAAAATAACGCGCCCTGCGCCTGCTAGCTCATCAGGCTCGGGCGCAAAAACAGAGATACCGCACGACGCGACTGTCGAGGTTGACGAGGGCACTGCGGTGCGCGTAAATAAGACGATAGCGACGCTTTTATACGACCCGTCAAACGACGGAAACATAAATGAAACAGCCAGAAACGGTGCAACGGCGCGGGTTGTCGCCTGCATAGAGACAGTGCGCAGCGGCAAAAAAACGTGGGCATATCAGCTTGACAGCGGCGATTATGTGCTCGCCTACAACACTCAAAAGATGAGCGACGACTATAAGGACGCGTCGTTCACAGGCGCAAGCGCCGCGGCGACGGAGACGGGCGAGACAATCACCTTTACAGGCGAGGGTCAGCCGCTTATGTACACAAACACAAAGGACAATGCGCTTATTTTGCACCTTTATAACGCCACGCTGCCCGCTGATTTTAAAATTGACGGCAGCGCAATGGTGACGAGCACACAGGTGACGCAAAACGAAAAATACGCCGAGCTTGTGCTCAATTTCGCAAGCCCGCTTTGGGGTTATACAGTTGTGTATAATAACGAAAAAACAACGCTTTATTTAAACAATACGCCAAAGATAAGCGACAACACCGAAAAGCCGCTTGAAAACGTGAGCGTGCTGCTTGACCCTGGGCACGGAGACAACGACAGCGGAGCAATGGGAACAGCGGGCAACGGCGCGCCTGTTGAAAAGGACGTAAACTTTGCTGTGGCACAGGCGGCGAAATTCAGGCTTGAACAGCTTGGCGCAAAGGTGACAATGACGCGCGAGGCCGGCACGTTTTTAGAGCTTGCCGAGCGAAACGACATGATAACGACGGTTCAGCCCGACTATTTTATATCTGTGCACCACAACTCGATTGACCTGTCGGTTGACGCAAACAGCTCAAAGGGGACGGAGTGCTATTATTTCTTCGACAACGCAAAAACGCTCGCCGAAAGCCTTGTGACAGACCTCACGGCGGCCACAGGCAGGCAGAGCCGCGGCGCGTTTTGGGGATATTATTACGTCACGCGCAACACGACGGCGCGCGCAGTTTTGCTTGAATGCGGCTTTATGGTGAACCCGCTTGAATATGAAAACGTGACTGACAACGACGTTGTTTGGCGCGAGGGCTATGCCATTGCACAGGCGATTTACGAGAATGTGAAGGCGGGCTGACGGCTTATTTCGCCCTGCGCCTGCCGCCTAAATTGTAAACGAGCACCGACACCAGCACTATAATAAAGCCCACTATAGCGAGCGGCGTCATTGTTTCGCCGTAGAAAATCGCGACCCACGTCGGGTTTAAAACAGGCTCGGCTGTGCCTATGAGATTTGCCGCGACGGGCGGGGTTGTCTTGAGCGCCTCCGCCAGCATCGCGTAGCCTACGCCGATTATCACGCCGAGCGCAAGCCCGCCGAGTATCGCGTATGGCGTGAAAACCGTCTCTTTGAGCAGAAAGGGAAAGCCGATGACGGAGCTTATCACCTCGCCGAAGAAAAACGACGAGAGCGCGTCGCCGCCCTTTACTGTGTTGCACACAAACACGACGGCGTACAGCGTGCCCGACAGCATAGCGAGCGCGTTGCCGAAGGCTCCGCCGGACGATAATGAGTCAAAGAAAAAGCAAAGTATTCCCACAGCCACAGCCGCGCACATAACTAAGTCTCGCTTTTGCGGCTTTTGCTTTAAGACGAGCCACAATATTAAAATAAGAAAAAGCGGGCTTGTGTATTGCAAAAGTATTGCGTTTGCCGAGGTGGTGAGCTTTGTGGCAAAGCAAAAGGTTATCGTCACGCCAGACATAGCCGCCGCGCCTGTCAAAACGGCGCGGTTTATTTTTATTTTATGGTGAATTATGCGCATGTAAAAAAGCGTTATAAGGCACGCGACAAAGTTTCGCACAAAGTTTATCGACAGCGCGCCCCACGGCATAAATTTAATGATAACACCGCCAAAGCTGAACAGAACCGCTGATAGAAATGCCATCAATGGGCCGATGGCGGTGAAGCTTTTGTTTTTCATATATTTCTCCTGCGCTGTAATATTTTTAAAAAAGTGCACTGTAGGGCGGGGGCTTGCTCCCGCCGTTGCAACCGCGAGCCGTAAGTTTCGGCGGGAGCAAGCCCCCGCCCTACAGTGCAACGTAAGTTTGAGCATGGTCGGCGGCGTGCCGTGAATTTGAGGCTAAGGTGTCATTCTGAGGAGCGAAGCGACGAAGAATCTTAAAACCGACGGCAATGCGCAAAAGATTCTTCGCTTCGCTCAGAATGACAAGGGGCTGCTCTTCGCTGCGTCATAAGGACAGAGTTTTCGCAAAATACGTTCAAGCTATTATACAGCAGGTGTGAGGGTCTTGCAATAAAAAACCAAACTTTAAGCAGTTTTACCGTGTTTTTGAAAGAAATATGAGGTTTTTGAGAAAAATATATGCTATACTATTAAAATATAAATTGTAAGTATTTTATTTTAGGGGTGCTCATATGATAGCGGTGCATCTTTCTACGATTTACCTTTTGGCGGTGTGGTATCTCGCGCGCCGCGCGCTTGCGTGGACGCGCACTTGGTGCAAAACGGCGCATAAAAAATGGTTTGCGGTCATTCATTATGCTGTTTTTGCGTTTTTGGCGCTTTCGCTTGTCATAGAGTTTTTCTTGCCGGACGGCACGATATTTCAGCGCCTTATGAAGCTAATAAGCAACTACTGGCTCGGCATTTTGCTGTATCTTATCCTTTTCATCGGCGTTGCGGATATCATCAAAATCGCGCTTCGCCGCTCACATGTGCTTAAAGATGATTTGTATAAATCTAAAAAAGCCTTCGGCATCGTCGGGCTTTTTGTGTGCATCGGCATCGTTTCAATGAGCGTTTACGGCATCGTCAACGCGCAGGTTATCCGCACGACAAAGTATGATATCACAGTCGACAAGGCATGTGCGGCGGGCGACGAAATGAAAATTGTGCTCATGGCGGACACGCATTTAGGCTATAACATCGGCACAAAAATGCTCAAAAAGGCAGTCGCAAAGGTCAACGCGATGGACGCTGATATTGTTTGCTTTGCGGGCGATTTTTTCGACAATGAATACGAGGCTTTGCAGGACGATGAGGCTATGATAGAGCTGTTCAAATCAATAAAAAGCAAATACGGCACGTATGCCTGTTGGGGCAACCACGATGTGGCGGAAAAAATCCTCGCGGGCTTCACCTTTAACAACGACAAAAAATCGACAAAGCTCACAGACCCGCGCTTTGAGGAGTTTTTGCAAAAGGCGGACATCAAGCTGCTCGCGGACGAAGCAGTGCTTGTTGACGACGCGTTTTACATAGTCGGCAGGCGCGACGCTGAAAAGCCGGGCAACACAGGCAACAGCCGAATGTCGCCGGCGGAGGTCATGGCGGGCGTTGACACAAGCTACCCTGTCATAATGGTTGACCACGAGCCGCGCGATTTGAAAGAGCTTTCGGCGCTCGGCGTTGACGTCGATTTAAACGGTCACACACACGCGGGGCAGGTTTTCCCCGGCAATCTCACGATAGGGCTTATGTGGGACAACGCTTACGGATATCTCGACGTCGACGGCATGGACAACATCGTCACAAGCGGCATCGGCGTTTTCGGCCCGTATATGCGCACGTTTACAAAGAGCGAAATTGTGGAGATAACTGTGCATTTTGCGGCGTAAATTCAGTGTGCCATGTAGGGCGCGGGTTTATTTTTAAACAATACCAATGAAAAAGGAGCACATTATTTTGACAAACTTTCTAATAAAACGCTTTGTCAAGGATTTTGATAACACAAAAAGTGCCTCTGTGCGCACCGCATATGGCAATCTGGCGGGGGTTGTGGGCATCGTTTGCAACGCGTTTCTTTGCATTTCAAAGCTTATTGCGGGCACGCTTTCGCACAGCGTTTCCATCACGGCTGACGCGGTGAACAACCTCTCAGACGCGTCGAGCAGCGTCATAACCTTAATAGGATTTAAGCTCTCGGCGCGCCCCGCTGATAACGAGCACCCTTACGGCCACGCCCGCATTGAATACCTCGCGGGGCTTTGCGTCAGCGTCATGATACTCGCCATCGGCATAGAGCTCGCGCGCACGAGCATTGAAAAAATAATGAACCCAACAGACGTTGCTTTCAGCTTCGTCAGCTTTGCCGTGCTTATTTTGTCTATAGCGATAAAGCTTTGGATGTCATTTTTCAACCGTTCGCTCGGCAAAAAAATATCGTCGTCAACGCTTGAAGCAACAGCCGCAGACAGCCGCAACGACGTTATAACAACCTCAGTTGTTTTAATTGCCGCGCTTATCGCGTTTTTTACAGACAAAAATCTCGACGGAATAATGGGGCTTGCGGTGGCGATTTTCATACTTTACAGCGGCATCGGCATCATACGCGAGACGATGAACCCGCTGCTTGGCGCTGCGCCAGACGAGGGGCTTGTACACAGCGTGGCGCAAAAAATACTTAGCTATCCCGGAGTGCTCGGCACGCACGACTTGATGGTGCACGACTATGGGCCCGGGCACCGCTTCGCGAGCGTTCACGTTGAGATGGACGCCGCCTCAAATGTCATTGCCAGCCACGACATCATCGACAACATCGAGCGCGATTTTCGCGAAAACGATAATCTCAACCTCGTCATTCACTACGACCCGATACTCGTGGGCGACGCGGCAACGGGCACGGAGCGCGAAAAGGTGAAGGATATCGTGCACTCAATTTCGCCTAAGCTGTCGATACACGATTTTCGCATGGTGCCTGGCGAGACGCACACAAACCTTATTTTTGACGTTGTTACAACGCACGATTTGACGCTGTCACCAAGCGATTTAAAAGCCGAAATTCAAAAGCGCGTGAGCGAATATGACACCGAGACGACGAAATATTATACAGTTGTCACGGTGGACACGGATTATGCTTGTTTGCCAAAGTGATGCGGAATTTTACGCATACCTGCAACATGCATTGTAGGGGAGAGTTTTGCTCGTCCGATAGTCTTGCGCAAAACTATCGGAACGCATACAATGCGTTCCCTACAATGCGCTTTGTAAATTTGAGTAAACCGATACGGAGCGACGAGGGCGTCGCTCCCTACGATGTGAATTTACGGCAAATTGTAGGGGACGGCGTCCTCGACGTCCCGCTTAGGTTTGCACATCGCCACGGCTGCGGGTCGATGTGGGCATCGACCCCTACAAGTGTGGCACACCATAAATTTTGCGATAAATTGCGGGCGGATATGGAATCCGCCCCTACACACTTTGCAAGATTGGGTGCGCACGTCGCGCGTCTTTCAAACGCAATAAAAAAATGCCGCTATGAAGCGGCATTTTTGAAGTTTATTCTTTTTTGTAAAACTTTTCCGAGTAAAAATGCGCAGACGGCTTTGGCGGCGTCGGGGATTATGAAGGGTATGACGCACCAGCCGAGGCTTGTTATTAAATCGGCTTTTGTGATGAGCATAAACCACGCTGTGCCGAGCACATAGCAGCATAAAAGCCCGCACAGCATACCGAGCGCTGTGAGCCATATTTTGTCGCTTTTGCGCGAGAGCGCTGTCAGCAGGGCGATGAAAATATAGCCTATCACATACCCGCCCGTCTTGCCGAAAAGCACGCCGGGGCCGCCCTGAAAGCCTGCAAAAACAGGTATGCCAATCACGCCGAGCAGCATGTACACCGCCATTGAGGCTGTTGCCCAAAGCGGCGAAAGCAGCATACCCGCCAAAAACGCGCCGAACACGGCGAGGTTGAATGGCACAGGGCCGATTGGAAGCTGTATCTGCGCTAGCACTGCTGTCAGCGCCGCAAAAAGCGCCGCTAATACGAGATTCCTTGTTTTATTGTTCATTTTTACTCCTTTAATCTGTCACCCGAATGCTTATTTCGCCAAACGACAACTCTTCCGGCGTGCCGTCCTCAAGCGTCACCTGCAAATGTCCGTTGTCGGTTATCGCGACGGCTTTCGCGCGGCGCACGTTTGCGTTTTGTATTATGTTGATGTTTTTGCCGACGACACAGCTTCTTTGGCGATATTCGTCCATAAACGGCATTTCGGGCAAAGCGTTTGCAAAGGCGAAAAGCTCATTTGCGATTTCCGCCGCAAGCACGCTGCGCGGCACAAATTCCTCGTCGTCAAATATCGCGCCCGCGATGTCCTTTATCTCGTCGGGAAAGCCGTCCTTCGGCTCGTGAATATTGAGCCCGATGCCCACGACTGCGTAGGAGACGCCGCCTGTCTCAAAATCCGCTTCGGCTTCGCTGAGTATTCCGCAGCATTTTTTGCCGTTTTTAAATATGTCGTTCACCCATTTTATCTGCAAATGCTTGTCGCAAAGCCTGTCGAGCGCGCGGCACACGGCCACCGCCGCGGCGCTTGTCAAGGTGGCGACGCACTCCATCGACAGCGGCGTGCGGATTATCAAGCTCAAATAAAGCCCTGTGCCAGCGGGCGACGCAAAGCATCTGCCGCGCCGCCCTCTGCCGCCTGTCTGCTGATTTGCCACGACGAGCGTTCCGTTTGGCGCACCCGCGGCGGCAAGCTGCTTTGCGCGGTTATTTGTAGAGTCCACAACGTCAAGCACCTCAAGCTCACCGCCTGTTTTAAGGCTTGCGGCGACGCTTTTCACGCTTAAAATATCGCTTTTTTCACTTAGCGTATAGCCCTTGTTTGTGCTTGCGGAAATGGGATAGCCCGCCGTTTGCAGCTCCTTTATCGCCTTCCAAACAGCCGCGCGCGAGACGTTTATTTCATCGGCAAGCGCTTGTCCGGACAAGGCTTCGCCGCTGCGCTTTTCGAGTAGGTTAAGCACGGTTTCTTTTGTAGTCATTGCAATCAACTCCGAGTTTATTTTACATCAAAATTTATAATTGTCAACCTGTAATTTTAATCTAGGTTTACAATAAGGAGAAAAAATGTTTGGTATTTACTGTCACATACCCTATTGCGCGTCAAAATGCCGCTATTGCAGCTTTTATTCTAAGGGCGGAAGCGGAGATGTTCCTCAAGGCTACGTTGATGCGCTCATACGCGAAATATGGCGTTTTGAGCCGTGCGGGTCTGTTTCGTTGCGGCCTGATACGCTGTATTTTGGCGGCGGCACGCCGTCGCTTTTAACGCCCGCGCAGGTGTGCGAGATAATCGACGCTGCGGGCTGTGAGCAGACGGCCGAGATAACGCTTGAGGCAAACCCCGACACCGTCACCTATGAAAAGCTTTGCGCGTACAAAAATGCGGGCGTGAACCGCCTGAGCTTCGGTGTGCAGACGGCAAACGACGACAGCTTAAAACGAATTGGGCGCTCTCACGACGCAAAAACGGCGCGTGCCGCGCTTGAAGCTGCGCAAAAAGCGGGGTTTGACAACATAAGCGGCGACGTTATGCTTGCGCTGCCGTATTACACAAGCGCGGAGCTTGACGCTACGCTTGATTTATTGTCGATTTGCACGCACATCAGCGCGTATATTTTGAAGATAGAGCCAAACTCGATTTTCGGCAAAAAGCCGCCCGACGGACTGCCGAGCGACGATGAAGCGGCGGATTTTTACCTCGAGGCCGTGGACAAGCTCGCGGCGCGGGGATATGCGCAGTATGAGATATCGAATTTTGCGCAAAAAAGGCGCGAAAGCAGGCATAATCTCATTTACTGGAACGTGCACGACTACCTCGGCATAGGCGCGGCGGCTCACAGCTGCATGGGCGGCAAACGGTTTTCAACGCCCGAAAACGCCGCGCGGTTTATCGAAAAGCCTGTCGAATACGTTCAGCAGGGCGTGGCTGACGCGGCGGATTATATAATGTTAAAGCTGCGGTTGACAAGCGGGCTGTCGCTGCCTGCGCTCAAACAAAAGTACGGCGTGAGCTTTACGGCGCGGCAATTTACGTTTATTGAGCAGCTTGTCAAAAATGAAATGGCGACCTTTGATGGCGAGACGCTCGCGCTTACGCCGAGAGGGCTTATTGTGCAAAACAGTGTGTTGATGGAGCTTTTGTGAGGTTTTGCGCTTTATCGAATTTTTAAATTGTAGGGACGCGATATATCGCGTCCGCATAGCTTGCACAAAGCTTTAGCGGACGCCATGTATGGTGTCCCTACATTTTTGGATTGGTGAGTGATTTGCGTCATGTTGTCTCGGCAAAATTTTTCTCTTTATGTACGGCGTAATGCTCTATGGCGGCTTCGATGAAGGGCTGAGGCATGTCGAAATAATCGGCTAGCAGCCACGGCTCTGTGAGGCCTGTCTGCATGGCGGCTGTGAGGGTGTCGTAGGGCAGAAAATTCTCGATTGCCCAGCGGTTTGCCTTGTATTCATGCTTTGATATTATGTCCCAACGGCTTGAAAGGCGGTGTGTTGCGCCTGTTGCGCAGTGTCCGCACTCGTGCGCGAGGCAGTGCTTTGCCGCGGCCATGTTTATGCAGCGCGACGGATCAAAAAACACGGCGTAGCTGCCGCCGTATTCTATGGTGGCGGCGGGCGTAAAATCTATTGGATAGACAAACATTTTTGCGCCCTGCTTGCCTATCGCTGCGTAAATATCAGACAGAAGTATCAATGCGCATACCCCCAGAAATAAGATTTGGTTTATAAAATGTATTGTGCGTGCGATTATTTTGCACATCGCCACGGCTGCGGGTCGATATGGGCATCGACCCCTACATGTGAATTTGTGCGAAATCGCTGGCGGATATGGAATCCGCCCCTACCGTTTACCGTAAATTCGCCGCGGATTGTGGGGGCGCGCATTGCGCGTCAGCGTGGTTTACACAATTTTACAGCTTTCACCGTAGGGCGGGGGGTTGCTCCCGCCGTTGCAACCGTTAGCCGTAGGTTTCGGCGGGAGCAAGCCCCCGCCCTACTGTACATAGTAAATTTAAGTTGCAATGTTGGGGCAAGCGTCAATGTCCGTCTTTTTCCTGCTGTTGTTTGAAAAACTTTGCCATTTCTAAGAGCTTGGCGCGGTTTTCGGGGGTTAGCTCGGCGGCTTCGTCGAAGAGGGCGTATTTAAACTCGAAATCTTCGTCCTCACCCTCGTGCATGTCGTCCGTTTGGCACATCAGCCATTTTTCAGACACATTGAGCGCGTCGGCGATTTTTGACACAACGGGTGCCTTCGGTGCGCCTATTGCGTCGTTTTCGTAGCGCTGAACTGTCGATTTTGCGATGCCCACTGCGTCGGCTATCTGCTGCAAGGTTTTGCCAAGCTCGTCGCGGCGCTGTTTGATGCGCGCGCCAAGTGTTTCGGCGTTTGTCAATAATTCGTTTTGTTGCATAATGCAAACCTCCCGATATAAGCGAAATTCCTTTTCGTGAGTTTATTATATACCATATTGTTGCGTAATGCAATATTTTTTTAAAATATTTTGCATTACGCTATTGACAAAGCGATTTTTGTGCTGTATAATATGGCTTGTAAGTTGCACAGTGCAACGAAGTGCATTTTGATTGTTGCGTGGAGGGTAAGCTTGCGCAAACCGATGCGGGACGTCGAGGACGCCGTCCCCTACAATGTTCGTTTACAAAAATTCACACAGTAGGGCGGGGGCTTGTGGTAATGTGCACAGGCGAGTGTTGCGTAGCGCAACGAGGTTTATATTTAGTTATTTATTTGGTGCAACATTATTATAGCTAAGTATAGGTACGATAAAACGGATTGAAAGGAGGTGGTGCTGAGGTTGGAGGAGGGGGACATTTCTGTTTGCCCTATTTGCGGGGCTTTGCTTGCGGACGGTATGCGTGTTTTTACGGACGCTGCGGGAAAAGCGCTGGGGTGTGAGGAATGTGTAAAAATTATTTTTGTGTGAAAAGGAGGGCTAATGGCAGGGCGTACAAAGGCCGAGCTGGCAAACCGCGCCGTTGAAAACGCGCTTTACCGCAAGGCGACAGGCTACAGCTACACACAGCAGGACACCTTTAAGCTGAAAAACATTCAGTACAACGAAGCGGGCAAAAAAATCGGCGAGGTTGAGGACGTGCGCGTCGTCGAGGTGGAGAAGTATGTGCCGGCGGAATATTCGGCAATTGCAATGTGGCTAAAGGCGCGTATGCCTGAAAAATGGGGAGAGGCGGCGCAGGACGCACCGCCGTGTGAGGTGCGAATAGTTGATGACATCACGCAGCCCGAAAAGCAGTAGGGAAACGTGCGACGTGGAGCTTTCGGGCTTGATTGCGCCGTCGTTTTACGCGCTGCACCGCGATGTGCAGGCGCACGGTCACACACACTACCTGCTTTTTGGCGGGCGCGGAAGCTGCAAAAGCACATTTGCCGCCATAGAAATTTTGCTGCTCATCAAGAAAAATCCAAGATGCCACGCGCTTGTTTTGCGCAAAATTGCCGCAACTGTGCGCGACAGCGTTTACAGCCAGTATATTTGGGCGGCTGAAATACTGGGCGTTGCTCATGAATTTGAGCAAAAGCTGTCGCCGCCGGAGCTTGTTTACAAGGCGACAGGACAGCGTATTCTATTTCGCGGCGCGGACGACAGGGCGAAAATAAAGTCGCTCAAAATGCCCTTTGGGTACATCGGCATAACACATTTTGAGGAAAAGGACCAGTTTGACAGCCGTGCCGAGTTGCGCACGATTTTGCAGAGCACGATGCGCGGAGGAGATGTATTTTGGAATTTTGAAACGTGCAATCCGCCGCAACGCCCCGCCCACTGGGCAAACCGCGACGCGCTTATTTCGCGCTCTGACAGGGCGATACACCGCAGCGACTACCGCAGCGTGCCTATTGCGTGGCTTGGCGAGCAGTTTTTTGCCGAGGCGGAGATGCTCAAAAAGCAAAGCGAGGTTGAGTATCGGCACGAATATCTCGGCGAGGCGGTGGGGCTTGGCGCGTCGGTGTTCATGAATGTGAGCGTCGAAAAAATATCCGAAGAGCTTAAAAATCAGTTTGACCACATCTATATGGGGTGCGACTGGGGATATTTTCCCGACCCGTTTGTGTTTATCAAAGCGCATTACGACGCGGCGCGGCGGGTTTTATACATCTTTGACGAGATATGCGCAAACAGGAAAAGCAACGCCGAGACAGCCGCGCTGTGCAAGGCAAAGGGCGCGGGGCTGACGTGCACGCTTTGGGCTGACAGTGCCGAGCCCAAAAGCATATCGGATTTCAAAAGCAGCGGAATACTTTGCCGTGCGGCGGGCAAGGGTGCGGGCAGCGTGCCTTACAGCATGAAATGGCTTGCGAGCCTTACGAAAATAGTCATCGACCCCGCCGCCTGCCCCGAAAGCGCGCGTGAATTTGCGCTTTACGAGCATTTGCGCGACAAGGAGGGCGGCATAACGGAGGGCTATCCAGACCGCGACAACCACTGCATTGACGCCGTGCGGTACGCACTGTACCCTGTATGGCGCAGGAAAGGACAATGATGAACCTTAGTGAAATATTTGGGAGGATTAAACAAATGCTTTTGGCAGACAGGCGCATAACGGGCGCAGCGCCCGAGATTACGCCGCGGCTTATGCAGGACGCAAACGACAGCATGCAGCTTTTTTGCGGCAAAGCGCCGTGGCTGGCTGACGGCGGCGTGCAGACGCTAAACTTGCCCTCGGCTATCGCGGGCGAGGTGGCGCGGCTTGTCACGGTGGAGCTTTCGGGCGAAATATCGGGCGGCGCTAGGGCGCAGTATTTAAATATTCAGCTTCAAAACGCGTTTAAAACAATGCGTGCGCAGTGTGAATATGCGGCGGCGGGCGGCGGCATAGCCATGAAGCCGTATGTTGAAAACGGCGCGATACGCGTCGATTTTATACAGGCGCAGAGCTTTGTTCCGCTTGCGTGGGCGGCAAACGGCGAGGTGACAGCGGCGGCAATGATTGAGCGCGCGCCCGCAAAGCAGGGATTTTACACGCGCATTGAAAAGCACGCGCTGAAAAACGACGGCTATTACATCGAAAACACGGCGTATTATTCGGCAAGCGAGGGTTCTCTCGGTATGCCGCTGCCGCTTTCAAGTGTGCCGCAATGGGCACAGCTTGAGCCGCAGGCTGTCATAAGGCTTGCCGACGGCACAGCGCCGAAAGCGCCGTTGTTCGTCTATTTTAAAATGCCGTTTGCGAATAACCGCGACACCTCGTCGCCGCTTGGCGTGTCTGTTTACAGCCGCGCGGAGGGTTTGTTAGAACAGGCGGACAGGCAATACACGCGCATTTTGTGGGAGTACGAGGGCAGCGAGCTTGCGATTGACGCGAGCGTTGGCGCTTTGCAGACGGAGAACGGAGATTTTCGTCTGCCTCGTGCAAAGCAGCGGCTTTTCCGCGAGCTTGGCATTGACAAGGGCGACGGCGGCGATTTGTACAGCGTATTTTCGCCCGCGATACGCGACGCAAGCTTATTTAACGGCTTAAATAATATCCTGCGCCGCATTGAATTTGCGTGCTATTTGTCTTATGGAACGCTGAGTGACCCAACAAATGTGGACAAGACCGCCGAGGAGATAAAAATGAGCAAGCAGCGCAGTTATTCGGCTGTTTGCGACATTCAAAAAGCGCTTGCGGCGGCGATTTCACAGCTTGTGTACGCGATGGATATTTTGTGCAGCGTGTACGCGCTTGCGCCGCAGGGCGAGTATTCACTGAACGTGAATTTTGGCGACGCGATAGCCGTAGACACCGAAACCCAGCGCGCCGCCATGCGTGCCGACTGCGAGGCAGGAGCGGCGGCATGGTGGGAATATCGCGTGAGGTTTTACGGCGAGGACGAGGTTACCGCTAGACAGCGCGCGGTGGAAGCCAGTGGAATTTAGCGGAAAAGAAAAAAGAAGAAAGAAAATGGTAAGATGGCGCGGACGGCAAAGCTTTCTTTCTTCTCTCTTATATCTTATTTCAATTTTTGCCCTCGGCAGGGCGTTAAAAGGCAACGGACTTTATTGTGATGCTACCACGTAAAAAGCGTAAAGAAAGGATTTTATTATGAAACGTGAGGAACTTACTGCAATTGGGCTTGAGCCTGAAATGCTTGAAAAGGTGATGGCGCTGCATGGGCGCGACGTTGAAAAGCACAAGGCGCAGACGGCTGACGAGGCCGCGCGCGCCGAAAAGCTGGCGGCGCAAATAGGCGAAATGCAGTATTCGGCGGCGGCGAGCGCGGCTATGGGCGGGGTTAAATTTTCAAGCAAAAGCGCAAAGGCGGCGTTTGAACAGGCGCTTTCAGCGGCAAAGCTGCCGTGTGAAAACGTGGCGCTGACGGGCTTTGACGAGTTTTTGAACAAATACCGCGCAGACGACGAGCAGGCGTTTGAAATGCAAAGCGCAGACAAGCAGCCGGTGATTATGCGACCGACAGGAAGCCAGAATTTGGGAGAAATGCAGAATGCGGCGCTGAGAGAGGCGTTTGGGCTGCGTTAAGTGAAATGAAGCGGACGAGCGAAGCTCGCCCCTACAAGGGCTGATGTCCTCCACATTAAACAGTAGCATGGGGGGACATATTGCCCACTGCAAGAGCGGGAGGCGAAACGCCTCCCCTACATTGCAAATTTGCGTGAACCAAAAACACACAACATTACATTATTAAAGGAGATTATTTATGAACAGTATTGCACTTGCTAAATCTTATGTACCTATGCTTGACGAGGTGTACAAGGCTTCGTCTTTGACCAGCGTTCTTGACGGCGCTAACGAGCTTTGCGTGCAGGGGGCTAACGCCAACGAGCTTATAATCCCCATGCTTTCGATGCAGGGGCTTGGCAATTACAGCCGCAACGGCGGGTATGCCGAGGGCGACGTCACCATGACTAACGCCACAGTTAAATGCGGGTTTGACCGTGGACGTATGTTCAGCGTTGATAACATGGACAACGCCGAAACTGCCGGGCTTGCTTTTGGCCGTCTTGCGGGCGAATTTATCCGCACAAAGGTTGTGCCTGAGCTTGACGCTTACCGCTTTGCACAGTATGCGTCTAAAACAGGCGTTGGTTCTGCCACAGGCGCGGTTGCCGACGGTGCCGCCGTTATCAAGGCTCTGCGCGCGGCTCTCAACAAAATGGACGAGGCCGAGGTGCCGCCTGAAGAGCGCTACCTCTTCATTCTGCCGAGCCTGCTTGCGCTCATCGAGGACATGGACACAAGCTCTTCACGCGAGGTTTTGACAAACTTTGCGGGCATTATCAAGGTTCCGCAGAGCCGCTTTAACACCGCTATCACTCAAAAGGACGGCACATCGGCAGACCAGCTTGACGGCGGATATACAGCGAGCGGCAAAAAGCTGCACTTCATGATTGTGCACAAGCCCGCCGTTATCCAGTTTGAAAAGCACGTCGCGCCGAAAATCATCACGCCGGACGCAAACCAGACAGCCGACGCGTGGAAATACGGCTACCGCAACGTCGGCGTGGCGGACGTTTATTCAAACAAGCTGCTCGGCGTTTACTTCCACAGCGAGGCTTAATATGACGCCTGTCAGCTACGATTTTTACCGCGAGGTATATCTTGGCGACTGTGTGCCGCAGGCGGAATTTTCCGCCTGCGCCATGCGGGCGGCGCAGCAGCTTTTTTGCGACACGTCGGGCGCGTCGGCTAAGTCTCTTTTGGCCGAGGACGCTGACAGCGAGAGCGTGCGGCTTGCGATTTGCGCGGTGAGCGAAATTGTTTTCCGCGCAAAAAATCTTGTGCAAAGCGGTGTTGTTAAAGAGACTGTCGGCGCGTGGAGCAAGACGTATGACACGCCGTCGCAGAGCGCTTTGAAATGCGAAATAAGCGCGGCGGAGGGGCTGTATCTTGGCCACACAGGTATGCTGTACAAGGGCAGGTGCCGCCGTGTTTGACGACGTTATAACGGTTTTTTGCCGTTTTGGTGCGGCAAAGCTTGAAGCTTTTTCGCCGTTTGTTATAAGCGGAGTTCATTTTGAAAGCGGGCTTTCGCAGAGCGCGGCACAGCCGAGAGCGGCGAGCGGGGACAGCGCGGCGGCGATAATTCCGTTTTCGGCAGCGCAGGGGTATGTCAGCCCGACTGCTTGGGCGTTGCTTGACGCTGATGAGCGCGCGGCGCACTGGACGCTTAGAAAAGGTGATTTGATGGCGCTCGGCGAGGTAGACTTGGCTTCTGAGAGCGCGTCGAGCTTGCTTTCACGCGGCGGGGCTTTTGTGATAACAAGCGTCGCCGAGAAAAATACGAAAACTCACATGGCACATTTTGAGGTGCACGCGGGGCACAGCTACAGCAAGGGGGTAAGCATTTGACGAGCATGATTGAGAGCGTTGCCGAATATCTTGAAAGCTTTTCGGAGACAGCTCTGCTTGCACCAAACGGCGTTTTGACGGACGAGGCCGAGGAAAATGGTGAGGGCTGCGTCACGGGCGGCGAGGCGGCGGAGATTGCCACGGATATCACAGGCGCGCGCCACTGCATTTACGCCTTTGCGTTTAACATTGCTGCGCCCGCTGTTACGCACGCGCAAAGAAGCGAGACGCGTCAGCGCCTTGAAATGCTTTATGACGCGCTTTGCGACGCGCAAAAGCAGGAAAATTTACCTGTGCTTGGCGGCGCGCGCGTGTGCGAGGACATCTACTGCTTTGCGCCGCAGCTAACGGACACAGACGACAGCGGCATCGCGCAGTACAGCGTGCCGTTTAACATCACAGTTACAGAAAGGGAATAAAATAAATGTCAGAAAAACATAAAATTAAGCGCTCTAAGCTCGCGGTGTTTTTGAACACTGCACCTGCCGCCGAAACCGCCGTATGGAGCCTTGTTGGCGACGGCGTGACGGAAATGACAATCACATATAACCCGCAGACAAGCGAGGTGACATATGTGCACGAGGACAGCGGCACAACGGACGTTGAGAGCTATAAGCCGACTATCGCCGCGCCGATGACAGCTATCGCGGGCGACGAGGTGTTTGAATTTGTCGACGGCATACGTCGCGGGCGCAAGGTCATGGGCGACTGCCTCACACAGTGCCTTATCGTCTACCTTTATAAGGACGGCACGGCGGGCACGTACCCTGCCGAGAAAAACGACTGCGCTGTGCAGATTGACGATTTCGGCGGCGCGGGCGGCGAGAGCGCGAAGCTGAATTTCACGCTCAATTTGCAGGGCGACGCGGTGATTGGCACATTTAACCCCAGCACTAAGCTTTTTACGGCATCGTAAAAATTAAGCACCGTGATTTTTCGTAGGGCGTGACGACCTCGGCACGCCGCTTACCGACGGTTTGCTGGCTCTAACGGCGCGCCGAGTCGTCGCGCCCTACGAAGTGCGGTGCAGATTATATTTTTAAAAACGAAAGGAAAATTATGGAGAAAAATGTTTTGCGGCTTGACACCAATGCCGTTGTGATGCCTGTTGTGCGCGACGGTGAGCGCGTGGGGGAGATTGTTATGCACCCTGATGACACCGTGTTTCTCGGCAAATTTTACGCGCTTTTGCCTAAGCTTGAGGCGCAGAGAGATGCGCTTTCGGGCACGCTTGACGCCGATGACGCGGGCAAGACACTCGGCGCTTTGCAAAAGCTTTGGGAGAGTATGCGAGCCGACATTGACGAGGTTTTCGGAGTTGGCACATGCGACACGTCGTTTGGCAGTGTGTGCTCGCTTGCGCTTGCACAGCAGTTTTTTGAGGGCGTGGCGGAGGTTTTACAGGGCGAGCGCGAGGACAAAATTGCCAAATATACAAGCCCCGCAAAGGCTGTGCTTAAATGACAGCACTTTTTGACGCACTGCCGCAGTGTGCCGAGATTGACGGCGTTTTGTACGAGCTTAACACAGATTACCGTGTTGCGCTGTGCATCATAACAGCGTTTGAGGACGCGTCGCTTGCCGACTTTGAAAAGCAGTGCATCATGATAAAGCTGCTTTATATAACGCCGCCGCCGGACATGGAAAAGGCGGCTGAAATTGCCGTTAAATTTCTTAATTGCGGCGAGGAAAACGGCGACGACGGCGAAGCGCCGCTTTACAGCTTTACTAAAGACGCGCCGTTTATCTACTCTGCCGTAAGCGGCGTTTGCGGCGCGGATGTGCTTGAAAAGCCGCTGCACTGGTATCGCTTTTCGGCGTATTTTCGCGATATCAGAGAGGACGCATTTTTCTCGCGGCTCATATATTTAAGGCGCGGCGTGCGGACAGGCAAGCTTTCACCGGAGGAGCGCCGAGCGGCGGCCTCGCTTTCTAATTACATGAGCGTGCCGAGCGCGGGCTTTGAGGAAAACGCGGACGCGGCGGAGTTTATGAGCCTTTTGAAGATGGGGGAAAAGGAGGGAATTTTTGACTGAAACAACTAACGGCGGCGCGGCATACACGCCGTCTGACTGGCAGCCTAAGGCGTATGTGAGCATGCAAAAGGCTGTCGAAAAATCGGCTTCGGCGGCGCTGACGGCGGCAAAGGCGCAGCAGACGCTTGCAAAGGCGACACAGAGCGCGGCCTCCGCATTAAAAAACGCAATATCGGGCTTTGACGAGCTTAATATTGCCGCAAAGGCGAGCGGCTCGTCCAAAAAGGGGTCGTCCGGCAAAAAGACGGCGGCGAAGGAGGAAGAGGCGAGCGCACTTCAAAAATTTATTGAGGCGCTGCTTGCTAGGCTTGATGCGCTGTGCGACAAAATGCGCGTGCTCTTTGCGCCCGCAATCGAGGCGTGGAGCGCGGCGTTTGAGCGCATTTCATCGGCGCTTGACATAGCTTTTGAAAGCATGAGCGCCGCCGCGCAGAGCCTTTGGGACAACGCGCTGTCGCCGCTTTTAAGCTACATTTTAGAGGAGTTTATACCCGGCATTGTCAACGCTTTTTCGACGACGTTTGCGCCGATATTTGCGGACATTGCGGTGGCGGCGATAGACACCTTTGCAAACGCGTTTGTGACGGCGTGCGCGATAATTGAGGACGCGGTGAACGCGCTGCTTTTGCCCGCGATTGAGTTTATTCAGCAGGTGTTCACGGACATGTGCACCGCGATTTCAAACACGTGGAACGAGTACGGCGCGCTTATTTTAGGGCAGCTTTCGGGCGTTTGCGACGGCATACTTAACATAATTACGCAATTGTATGAGGGCATTATAAAGCCTGTTTTGACGAGTATCGGCGCGGCGCTTGCGACGCTTTGGAACGAGCATTTAAAGCCGCTTTGGCAAAATTTAACCGACATGCTCGCCTCGGCGGGCGCGGCGATATCGGCGCTTTTAAACAACTTTATAATTCCGTTTATATCGTATCTCGTCGGCAAGCTTTCGCCGATAATCACGGCTGTTTTGACGGCGGCGGCGAACACGTTCACGTTCCTTTTCGGCGTTGCGGCTGACGTTGTGAGCGGCATAAGCACGGCGCTGAAGGGGCTTTGCGACTTTTTGACGGGCGTGTTCACAGGCGACTGGTCGCGCGCGTGGGAGGGCGTAAAGCAGATATTCTCGGGCGTTTGGGACGGCATAACGGCGATATTAAAGGGCGCTGTCAACGGCATTATCGGCGTTATTAACGCGATGCTGCGCGGCATTTCATCGGGCGTGAACGGCGTTATAGGCGCGCTCAACGGCATAAACGTCACGATACCAAAATGGGTGCCAGTTTATGGCGGGCAGAGCTTTGGCATCAGTTTGCCGACAATCGGCACGCCGCAGATACCAATGCTTGCGCGCGGCGCTGTTATACCCGCAAACGCGGAATTTTTGGCGCTGCTCGGCGACCAGAAAAACGGACGAAATCTTGAAGCGCCCGAGAGCCTTTTGCGCCAAATTGTTCGCGAGGAGACAGGCGAAAACGGCGATTTGTCGCTCACGGCTCCGCTTTCGATATCGCTTGACGGCGACGTTTTGTATGTCGCTATGGAAAGGGTGCGCGCGCGGCGCGGCGCTGTGATAGGGGGCAATTTCGCAAATGCAATATAACGCACACGCACAGACGCAATATCTTTATCTTGGCACAAGCGCCGCCACCTCGCAGACCGCTTACAGCGTGGCTGTGCCGTATCCCTCGCAGGACGCGGCAGTGTTTTCAACAAGCCGCATGGTGAATGCGGGGCGCAACGCAAACGGCGCTATGGTGGGGCAGATGGTGGGCCGCCCCATCGACAAGCAGCAGCTTGGCTGGCAGCGCATCGAGCGCGAAAAATGGTGGGAGCTTCAGCGCTTTTTCACAGACGGCAACTTTATTTTTTACTGCTGTTATTTTGACCACAGCACAGGTCTTTGGCGCACGCGACGCTTTTATTTAGGCGACGTGCAGGCGACGCCTGTGAAAGTGGGCGCGGACGGCAAGCCGCTTTATTACAGAGACGCAAAATGCAACATAATCGACTGCGGGGAGTGACGCTATGCAAAATATGACAACTGAGCTGACCGCGGTGATGCAAAAGCCGCTTCGCCCCGTGGGTGAGATAAAAATATCGTGCGACATCATAGATGTTTCGGCGGCGCGCGAGGCGGTGCTTTCGTCAAACGACAGCCTTTATTACAGCGACGCACAGCATATTGTGACCGAAAACGCCGCGCCAAAGGCAATTACGGCGACGCTTGAACCTATGCATTTTAAAGCTGACGGCACGCGGCTTGTCGCGCCGACGGCGAGCGAGAGTGTAAAGGCGAACGAGGGGTATATTTCAAATAATATATGCGGCGCGAACGGCAGCTTTCAAACGCCGCCGTATGTTGCCGTAAGCTTCACGGCTGTGCACACGGTTGAGACGCTGACGCTTGTTTTTGACGCGGTGAGCGGGGTATACCCGAGCAAGCTGCGCATAACGGCGAAAAACGGCGCGGCAACTGTGCTTGAGCGCGAGTATTACCCCGCGTCCGCAAGCTTTATCACAGGCGACAAGCTGACGGATTTTGACTGTATAAAGATAGAGTTTATCACGATGTCGCTGCCGTACACACGCGCGCGTTTACAGCAGCTTATGCTCGGCTATGCGACGCAGTTTGACGGCGACATGCTTGGCGAGGTGACGTGCAAATGGAAGCTTGACCCCATAATGCGCCGCCTGCCCGAGACTGCGCTGACGTTTGAAGTGGAGAACAGCGGCGACGCGTATGACCCAGATAACCCCGACAGCCTTTGGAAATATCTTGAGCAGCCGTGCCCTGTCACCGCCCATTACGGCATGCCGTGCGGGGCGGACGGCGCGGCGCAGTGGGTGTCGCTCGGCAGATATTATCTGACAGGCCAGCCGCAGGTGAGCGATATATTCGTGACGCTGAAGGCCGGCTCTGTGCTTGATTTGCTGACGGACATATGCACAATTGACACAGAAACCACCGCCTCGCGCTCGCTTTACATGGCGGCGCAAAATATTTTAGACGGCGCGGGGATATCGACGCTTTATTCGGGCGGCACGCAAAGGGTGCTTTGGGATGGGCTTAAAAATATCACGACAACAGCCCCCATGCCAAAAAAGCCGTACCGCGAATGTCTGCAATACATTGCGCACGCGGCGGGCTGTGCGCTTTACACAGACAGGGACGGAGCGCTGTGCATAATGCCCGTGAGCACGCAGCCAAACAGCCTTTATATGGACTTCGACACGCTTTTGCAAAAGCCGACTGTCACGAAAACAGCGGCGCTTTCGCGCGTTGTGTGCAAGGTGTATACATATGCCTCGGCAACGCAGGCGAGCACGCACACGGTGACGGCGGCTGTGCAAAACGCCGAGCCTGGCGCGGCGGAGGAGACTATTGACAACCCGCTCATAACAAGCGACGCTGTGGCGCTTGCGGCGGCGCAAAGGGTGAGGGATTATCTCTTGTTTCGCAATGTTTACGCGTGTGAATATCGCGGCTTGCCCGCGATGGAGGCGGGGGATATAATCTCGCTGCAAAGCCGCGTGGCAGACAGCGTTACCGTGCGCATAGCCGAGCACTCGCTGTCGTTTGGCAACGGCATAAGCGGCAAATTTACAGCAAAGGAAACGGAGGCATCGTCATGAGCACAGCTTGGACAGCGCCTAAGCTCAACTGGAAAGCAACGGACAGCTTTGAGGTGGACGACTACACTCGCATTAAGCAAAATGCACAATATTTATCGCAGCTTTTGGTGAAGCTTCGCGGCAGCGCGCCGTCGATTTCGCTGTATAACCCGACGCAGGCGTTTATTCCGACATCGGTTTTTTACAACGACACCGAAAAGGCTGCGGCGGATATCCGCAACGCCGCGCTTGCGGGCGGAGCAGCGCCGAAAACCTACACCGCCTACGCCAAAGCGTGGAGCGCGGAAGATTTAAATAGAATAGAAAATTTGCAAAGCGTTTCAAGCGGCATTTTAACAGCCGAAAGCTCGGCGCTTAATGTGCTTGCTTACACGCTTTGCGCAAAGGGAGGGTACTTTTGAGCCTTAAAACAAATTATCAAAACGCCATACCGCCCGCCGAGGGCAGGCATTGGCAGATGACGCAAAACAGCGACGGAACCGTGTGCATGACGGACAAAACAATATATTTGCAGCAGGGCGATGTGCTTGGCGCTGTAGACATAAACGCCATCACATCAGCCGTAAACGCCGACGCGGGCAGGATAAGCACCTGCGAGACAAATATAAGCTCGTGCGCAGGCAGAATAGGCACCTGCGAGACAAACATCAGCTCGTGCACAGGCAGAGTGGGCACGTGCGAGACAAACATAAGCTCGCTCAATCAAGGTGTGAGCTCGCTCAACCAAAGCGTCAGCGCACTGTCGTCACGCGTGACGCTCTACACGCCTAAGGTGGTTACGACACACGGCGCAACGGAGTATTTTTTCATTCTGCCAAGCGGCTGCACAACAGACAACTGCACTGTTTTGTCGGCGTATAAGGGCACATATCAATATCCGTTTTACGCCACAAAGGCCTCGGATAATAACGGCATAGTGTGGGTTTCGACAACAAGCGCAACCGGCGGCTCGACGTTTGACAAAATCATCATTCAGCGCTTTGCATAAGGAGGAAAATTTATGTACAGAGGTACAACGCCGCACGTTCGCGTGAGGGTGAAGGGCGTCGAGAATATGACGCAGCTCACGAAAATATACGTCACTTTTGCGCAAAAGGGCGTGCAGATAGATAAAACAGGCAGCGACTTGACAATCGACGGCGACTGCATTGAAATGACGCTGACGCAGGCCGAAACATTGAGCCTAAAAGCGGACAAGCGCGTGCGCGTGCAGCTGAGAGCCACCACAAAGGACGGCAGCGCCGTCGCGAGCGGCATCTCGGAGGTGTATGTTTCCGAGATTTTGAAGGACGGTGTTATAGCCGATGCTTGAGCTTTGCGTAGACACTAAAGGCGACACCATAAAGGCGGATATCGACAGCGTTGTGTCGGCGCGAGAGGTCAACGACTACAATCAGCTTGCCAACACGCCGACGCTCAACGGTCAGCCGCTCGAGGGCGATTTTGTGCTTGCCGCCGCCGACACAGGCGCTGTCTCGGTGGACGACATAATTACAAACGAGCAGATTGCGCTGCTGTTTGGAGGTGAATAATGGCGAATTATCTTGATTTTGGCGGGCTTTCGTTCTTTTTGCAAAACGTGAAAAACGAGCTGTCAAAAAAGCAAAATGCACAAATAGGTAAAAGGCTTTCCTCAAACGATTACACTGACGACGACAAGCAAAGGCTGAACAGCGTCGAGGACAAGGCGATTGAGAAAATAACCGACCCCGACAATTTTCCTTTGAGCAGTCTGCCCGATGTTTCAATCACTCCGGCGCTTGAAGCGGGCGGCCTTTCGCGCACGACAGGCGAGACGCAGCACGACGGCGAGACGGGCTATCTTCGCACTGCCGAGTTTATCCCAATCACCGCGGGCGTGCCGTTTAAGTTTACGTGCACAGAGGCGGCTGTGCCGTTTTGCGTGCTTTATTACAAGGCGGACGGCTCGTTTTTGACAGCGTGGTACGAGGGGCAAAACTTTCAGTGGGTGACAACCGGCGCAACGCTGACGCCGCCCGCGCTTGCCGCCACGATAAAATTATACACAAACTCCTCGTCAACCGCCGTGATAAAGCTTGTTTATTCCGAGGGCGAAAAGGAGTGCGCGACATTTAAGCGCATCTACCTCGACAACGGCTACTATGTCGAAACCTCGGAGATTGACCCCGGGCTGCATCAGGTGCTTTTTCAGGCGACGAACAACGAGTTTAACATTGTGACGATAAAGCCGTCCGCCTCAACGCCGCACGAGGCGACGCTGGCGCTTATGCTCGAGGGCGCAAAGACAAAGCAGTTTGTCGATTTAAGCTGTATGCGCTACGACGAAACGCAGCGCGGCAGCGTTGAAATTGTCATGCAAAAGCGCGGCACGCTAACGCCGCTGCCGCAGTTCAGAGTGTCGTTTAACGACGGCGCGGGCGCGGGGCGCATACAAAAGCTGTGTGTTGACCCAGACGCTATCCCGATGCGCTTTCAAAGCGACGGCATAGCTGTGCGGCGCGTCAACACGTATGACAACAACTGGACAAGCGCCGACACAGTCGTCGTAAACCTCGCCACAATGAGCGACGATATCGCGGCGTTAAAGGCGAGGGTCGCGGCGCTCGAAAACGCTTAAATTAAGGAGTGTAAATGATAAATATTACAGAAATGCTTGCCCCAAAAGGCACAAACTGCCGTCCCACATATGCCATGACGCCGGTATATATCACCGTGCACAACACCGCAAACACGTCTAAGGGCGCGGGCGCTGTGAGCCACGGCAAATACCTGCAAAGCGCGGCGGGCAGCGCAAAATACGTCAGCTATCACTACGCCGTCGACGACAAAAACGTCGTGCGCATTATCCCCGACAACGAGGCCGCATGGCACGCGGGCGACGGCGCAAACGGCGCGGGAAACCGCAAATCAATCGGCATAGAAATATGCGAAAACCCCGAGAGCGACCTTCGCACGGCCACCGACAACGCCGCAATGCTGTGCGCGGTGCTGTGCAAAACATATTCTATAAGCCTTGCAAATGTCGTTCAGCACAACCATTGGTCGGGCAAAAAATGCCCCAATCGCATACGCGCGGGCGAGCCTTACGACTGGGCGACATTTGTCGCAAAGGTGTGCGGCTATTATAAAGCGCTCGCGGACGGCATTGCGGACGAGACTGACGGCGGCAAGCTTTATCTTGTGCAGACAGGCGCGTTCGCAAGCCGCGAAAACGCCGAAAAATACGCCGAAAACCTAAAGGCGAACGGCGTTGCGGCGTTTGTAAAGGAGCAGTGACTATGCCCGAGCTTTCAGCGGAATTTTGGATGCAGCTTGTGCTGTACGGCCTTTCCGTCGGCGTTATCTACGGCGGCATACGCACGCAGATTAAGGATTTGACGGAAAAGGTCAATAAGCACAACAACCTCATCGAGCGCATGTTTAAAGCGGAGGAAAGCGTCAAAAGCGCCCACCGCCGCATAGACGAGCTGCGTCAGGAGGTGAGCTCACTTGACTGATTTCAAAAAGAGCCTCGCGGCGCTTATAAAGGTGAAAACCATAGTCACAATGGCGGTCATAACAGTTTTCTGCATTCTGTCCATAAACGGAAAAATCTCATCCGATTTGGTGATGAACGTGGTGACAATGGTGATTGCGTTTTATTTTGGGATACAAAAAGAGCAAAATAACAATTAAAAGAAAAGAGAAGAAAGAAAAAAGAAAAAGTAAGGTGTGATGCCTGCGGGCATCAGATTCTAATGGATAGCACGCCTTGTCATTCTTCGCTTCGCTCAGAATGACAGAAACTATTAAAATGTGACGCCGCAGAGTCACACCTCACTTATTCTCTCTTCTTTTTTATTTCTTCTTTCAAATATTGACACTGCGCCAACTTTATGTTATCATAAATCTTAGTAGCTGCACAATTGCTTGATTAAAGACGAGGAATGCTTCCTCGTCTTTTTTTGTCTTGCTGTAGGGCAGATTGCACAAGGTAGGGCGCGTTTTTTTGTATTGTATGCCCCGCCTTGTAAGAAGAGTGTCTGCCCGCAGTAGTATGGGCCGATGCGCCACATATTGGGCTTTAGATGTGTAATACTATATATACACAAAAGCCATCGACAAAAGAAACAGAGGAAAAATGAGCGAAAATTCAATCGAAGCAATGAACCTATCCACCGAGCTTGCAAGAGCAGTAAATCTTATGGGGTTTGAGAGCCTCACGCCTATCCAGTCGCAGGCGATCCCCGTCATACGCGAAGGGCACGACCTTGTCGCCCGCTCGCAAACAGGCACAGGCAAAACAGTCGCGTTTGGCATACCCGCCATCGAAGCGATTGACAACGACGCAAAAAAAGGCGTTATTCAGGTGCTTATACTTTGCCCCACGCGCGAGCTTGCGCAGCAGGGCGCGGACGAGCTGCGCAAGCTTGCCCGCTTTATGCCCGAGGTGCAGCCCGTTGAAATATACGGCGGCGCGCCAATCGACAAGCAGTGCATCCGTCTGCGCCGCGCAAACATCGTCATCGGCACACCGGGCCGCGTTATGGATCACATGCGCCGCAAAACAATAAAGCTGTCGTCGCTCAAAATGCTTGTGCTCGACGAAGCCGACGAAATGCTAAACATGGGCTTTAAGGACGACATCGAGACAATCCTTTGCGACACGCCCGAAACGCGTCAGACAGTGCTGTTTTCGGCCACAATGCCAGCCGCGATAATGGCGATTACAAAGCAGTATCAGCACGAGCCGAAGCTCATCGAAATCGACAAAGCGCACGTCACGCTCGACAATATCAGCCAGACGTTCATCAATGTGCCGCACGCGTCAAAGCAGGCGTCAATCGACTTGCTTTTGCAGTATTACCGCCCAAATCGCGCGATAATTTTCTGCAACACAAAAAGCATGGTCGACGAGCTGTCGGCGCATTTAAATGAGTCAGGCTTCAGCGCCGAGGCTTTGCACGGAGACTTAAAGCAGGCGCAGCGCACAGCTGTTATGCACGCGTTTAAAAGCGGCCGAGTGTCAATCCTAGTCGCCACAGATATCGCCGCACGCGGAATTGATGTCAGCGACGTTGAATATGTAATCAACTTTGATTTGCCGCAAAACACCGAATATTACGTCCACCGCATAGGCCGCACAGGCCGCGCAGGGCGCACAGGCGTCAGCGTCACGATATGCTCGGGCAAGCGCGAGGCGATGATAATGCGCAATATCGCGCACGCCGTCAAGTCGGAAATCACCGAGGTTCCGGTGCCGAGCGTCAGCGACGTCAAAAAAGAAAACGGCAAAGAGATGGCGTCAAAGGTCATCGAGCTGCTTGAAAAAGGCGCGGACGACGTTTATAAGCGCATGGCAAACGAGCTTATGCAAAAGGGCTTTTTGCCCGAGGAAGTCGCCGCCGCAGCGCTGCAATTGTCAGCGGGCAAAGCGACAGCCGCCGTTCAGGGCTTGTCAGACGTGCCGAGCGTGAAGTTCAAAGACGACTACGCTTCAAAGCAAGACTATAAAAGCAAGCCCCGCCGCGACCACCGCTTCGGCGGCAAGCCAAACTATGGCTATAAAAAGGGACGCAAGTAAAAGAAAAAAGAAGATAGAAGAAAGAAGCTGCGCAAATGGTTTCTTTCTTCTTTTTTATATACATTTTGTCCGGTTTGCGCTATTATATCATTATAAAAAGTTTGAAAGGACTAAATGTTATGGAACGTATGGCGTGGAAGGGCAAAATTAAGGCGGGGTGCAAGGCGGAATATGTGCGCAGACACAATGAAATTTGGCCTGAAATGGTGCAGGTTTTAAAGGACGCAGGCATTTCAAACTACACTATTTTCAACACAGGCGACGAGCTTTTTGGCTATTACGAATGCGAAAAAGGCATAGCCTACGCCGAAAAAACTCAGGCGCAAAGCCCCGTCGTCGATAGATGGAACGAGTATATGAAGGACATTTTAGAGCTTGAAATGGACAAAGAAACCGGCGCACAGCCAAAGCTTGCGCCGGTGTTCAGATTAGATTAGCGTCGCCCCCTACGTTATGAATTTTATAAATGAGCAAAGAAGCCCCGCTGACGCACGCCGACGACTATATCGTCAGACAGCTTGCCCAAAACAGACCGCTCAAGCTCGTCCCAGCTCTTTGCCTTTTCCTCGGCATGCTCCTCGGCCTCGATGTAGTTTTTCATAGACCACTCCATCTGCTCCGGCGAGATAATAATGCCGGCATGAAGCTCCGAGCCGCTCATCGGCATGTATGAAGCCGCGCCCGCCATAGGCGCTTCAGCCGTCATCCAGTCCATCGCCTGACGCAGCTTGCCGGTCACGCCCTTGTACGCCACATTTTCGCCTGTTTTTGACGATGAGAGCAGCAGATCCCGCGCGGTGTCGCCAACGGCGCCCTTTGCCAAAAGATGAAGCTCAAGCTTGTTTCCGTCGTTTTCAAGCCAAAATTTGCCCGAATTAACATCGAGTATTCCGCCCACCATGCCGAGAAGCTCCTCGGACAAAAGGCGCACATGCATGGCGTCTTTTTTTGTCAGGGTGCAGTGGTAAGCAAACGTCTCGGCCTCTTTTAAGGCGGACAGTTTGCTTGCGCCCTCCCTGCTTATTTCACGCACTAAAGATTTCATTTAAAACACTTCCCCGATAAATATTTTATATAAGCTTTTTTATTTTAGCATAAAATAAAATATATGCGCGTTTTTTACACGAAACCTACATAATCTTGCACAAAAAGTAGTTTTTTGCTATTTTTTGGCCTTGACGGGCTTTATTTTAGCCTTTTTCGTCTCCTCTTTTTCGATGCGCGCCGCTGTTTCCGCCGCCTTTTTGGGGCCGTCGGGCTTGTCGCCTTTTTCTGCGAGAAGCTCCTCTTTGCACAGCGCAAGGTGGTCAAGGCTCTCCTTGTCAAGCTGCGGATATTTCGATTTGCACGCCTCAAGCGTGTGCAAAATTGCCTCGCTCACAAGATATCTCGTGTACCATTTTTGGTCAGCGGGAATAACGTACCACGGCGAATGCTCCGTCGCTGTGGCGTTTATCGCGTCCTCATATGCGTCCATATATTTGTTCCAGTACGCGCGTTCCTTTAAGTCGGACGCCGAGAATTTCCAGTTTTTCGTCTTGTCATCTATGCGCTCAAGAAAGCGCTTTTTCTGCTCCTCGGGCGACACATGCAGAAAAATTTTCACTATGCGGTAGCTGTTGTCATACAGATATTCCTCATAGTTTGATATCTGCTTTAAGCGCTGCGCAAAAAACGCTTCCTCGCTGTCATTTATAGTCCGCGCCGCCATGTTGTAGCCCTTATAAAGGTCGTGCACCTTCACGACGAGCACGTCCTCATAATACGAGCGATTGAATATCGCCATCATTCCGCGCCGCGGCAGAGCCTCGTTTACGCGCCAAAGATAATCGTGCGCAAGCTCTGTCGAGTTCGGCTGCTTGAAGCTCGTCACCTTTACGCCCTGCGGGTTTACGCCGGACATAACGTGCTTTATCGTGCTGTCCTTGCCCGCCGCGTCCATCGCCTGCAAAACGACGATAACGCCCTCCTTGCCGTCGGCGTAAAGCTCGTCTTGCAGCTCGGCAATCTTCTCTTGATTTTTCTCTGTCAGCTTTAAAATTTTTTCTTTTTCAACGTCGTCTTTTTTGCCGTCGGTGGCAAAATCGTCAAGCTTAATATGCTTGTTTCCGTCAATTTTATAGTTGTCAAGCAGCATGGTAAACACTCCTTTTATATAATGTTACGTTCCTTAAGCGCCTTTGAAAGTATGTCGGCGGCTATCTCCACTATGTCGCGACAGGGGCGCTTTTTGTAATATTCTGCGGTGCGCGCCTCGGGCGTTGCGGATATCGGCGCCGCGTCGTCAAGTCCCAACAGCTCGCGGCACACTATGCTGCCGTTTGCGCGCTTGAAATCGGCGGCAAGCTGCTGCACAAATTCATACATCTTTGCCTTTTCCTCGTCGCCGGGCTTGCCGGTGCTCGTCAGCTTTCCCACCACAAAGGTCATGCCGCACAAAGCGCCGCACACCTCGCGCAGTCTGCCCACGCCGCCGCCAAAGCCCGCCGTCATCGCACAAACGCTCTCAACGTCCATTCCCATTTCCTCGGAAAATGCCGCCGCCACAGATTGGCTGCAATTGTACCCCATGTCAAACAGTTTCCCCGCCTTAGCCGCATGTGTCATTGAAAATCACCTCTGAATATTCGTTGCATTTAATGTAATTATATATATTATACCTCGATAATAATCCAAAATCAAATTTTATATTGCGTAATATTGGCGCTGTCATTCTGAGCGCAGCGAAGAATCTCAAAACCTATGGCGAAGTGCAAAAGATTCTTCGCTGCGCTCAGAATGACAAACATCACGCGCGGCATCAAACATTTATGTATAATTTGTAAATCATTAAAGAATTTTTTTAAACACTATTGACAATGGGCTATTTTGGTGTAAAATGATTTTAGCACTCAAAGATATAGAGTGCTAAAAAGATAAAAAGAAGGGCAGGTGCTTGATGTGGCAATGGACGATAGAAAGCAGCGCGTGCTGCGTGCAATAGTAACGCTTTACGCCACAGAGGGCGAGCCTGTCGGCAGCGGCTTATTGGCGCGATATTTTCAAAGCGCCGTGTCAAGCGCAACGCTGCGCAACGAGATGGCGGCACTGACAAAGCTTGGCCTTTTAGAGCAGCCGCACACTAGCGCCGGACGCATCCCAAGCACAAAGGGCTATCGTTATTATATCGACAACCTCATGGGCGACGGCGCGGCGCTCGCAAAGCGCGAAAAAGCGGAGATCGACGAGGCGTTCAGCGAGATGGATTTCGACCCCGAACGCCTTGCCCAAAGCGCCGCAAGAGCTTTAGCAGAGCTTTCAGGCTGCGCGGTTGTCGCAACAACACCGCAGAGCGACGACGCCTGCATAGCACACTATGAGGTCGTGCAGGTCGGTCAGTACACGGCGGCGGTGCTCGCGGTCACAAACTCGGGCGGCGTGCACACGCGCACAGCAAAGCTAGACGCTCCGCTAACTCCGCAAGAGACAAGGCTGCTCACGCAGGCGCTAAATTCGGCGCTCGCGTTTCACAGCTTTGCCGACATCACAAAAGAGATGCTGCAAAGACAGGCAAAGGACGTAAGCGCGGGAGAAAACGATTATTACCCCATTTTCCTCGCTGCCTACAAGCTATCGTGCGAGTCCGGCAAGTCAAAGGTCTTTTTTAAGGGTCAGCAAAATCTGCTCGGCTACCGCGAAACAGACGAGAGCATTCATATGCTGCTTGAGTTTTTCGGCAATCCCGAGGCAGTCAGCGAGACTATAAGCGCCAAATCAGAGCGCACGACGGTTTTGCTGGGCGATGAAATCCCAAGATACCCCATGCCGGGCTTATGTATCATGACAAAGCAGTACCACGCAGGCGGCGGGCGAACAGGTGCCATTGGCATCGTAGGCCCAACGCGTATGCCGTACCGCGAGTTTTTACCTAAGCTCGAGTATTTTGCCGCGCTGCTTGGACAGTGTATGTCCGGCGGCAGACAGCAGGAGGAGAAAAGAGAAAAGTGAAAGACAAAGAGAAAAAGGTGCCCAAAGCGCCGCAGACAGACGAGCAGACAGCAACGCCGGAGGAAACCACAAAGCACGCCGCCGAGGTGGAGGGCTTTAAGGCGAAAATCGAAGCGCTTGAAAAGGATATCGCCGCCGCAAAGGATACGCTCATGCGCACCGCAGCGGAGTATGACAACCACCGCAAGCGCAGCGCCAAAGAGCACGACGCGGCATTCGGCAACGGCGTAGGCTTCGCAGTCACACAGCTTTTGCCAATCGTAGACACTCTTGAGATTGCCGCAGGCACACCGTCAACAGACGAAGGCTATAAAAAAGGCGTTGAAATGACGCTCACAAAATGCAAGGAAGCGTTTGAAAAGCTTGAGGTCAAGGAAATTGAAGCATTAAATAAACCGTTCGACCCCGAATTTGAAAACGCCGTACTACAACAGCCCGCCCCCGAAGGAGTCGAGAGCGGCACAGTTTTGCAGGTAATGCAAAAAGGCTATATGCTAAAAGATAAAGTCCTCCGACACGCGGTAGTGACGGTGGCGGAATAAAGTTTTCACCTCATCAGTCGCCTTCAGCGACAGCTTCCCCTCAAGGGGAAGCCTGCGAAAGCCTTCTCCCTTGGGAGAAGGTGGCACGCCGTAGCGTGACGGATGAGGGGTAGGTTACCGCACAATCATAAAAAGCTTAATAACACATCTAAATCATATAATTTAAGGAGAGTATAATTATGGGAAAAATAATTGGTATTGACCTGGGCACAACAAATAGCTGCGTCGCAGTTATGGAGGGCGGCGAAGCCGTCGTTATCCCGAACGCTGAAGGCGCGCGCACAACACCGTCCGTCGTAGGCTTCACAAAAACAGGCGAGCGCCTTGTAGGTCAGGTCGCAAAGCGTCAGGCCATCACAAACCCCGACCGCACAGTCGCGTCCATCAAACGCCACATGGGCACAGATTTTAAAGTCGAAATCGACAGCAAAAAGTACACCCCGCAGGAAATCAGCGCAATGATTTTGTCAAAGCTAAAAGCCGACGCAGAGGCTTACCTCGGCGAAAAAGTCACCGAGGCTGTCATCACCGTCCCCGCATATTTCAACGACTCACAGCGTCAGGCAACTAAAGACGCAGGCGCAATCGCCGGTCTTGAAGTAAAGCGTATCATCAACGAGCCGACAGCCGCGGCACTCGCCTACGGCATGGATAAAGAAAACGACCAAAAGGTCATGGTATACGACCTCGGCGGCGGCACGTTCGACGTTTCCATCATCGAGATGGGCGACGGCGTAACAGAGGTTCTCTCAACAGCCGGCGATACACGTCTCGGCGGCGACGACTTCGACCAGCGCGTCATCGACTGGATGGCAGACGAGTTCAAAAAAGAAAACGGCGTAGACCTCCGCAACGACAAAATGGCCGCACAGCGCCTTAAAGAGGCAGCCGAGAAAGCCAAAATTGAGCTTTCAGGCGTAACAAGCACAGCCATCAACCTCCCGTTCATCACAGCCGACGCAACAGGCCCGAAGCATCTTGATTTAACCCTAACCCGCGCAAAATTCAACGAGCTTACAGCTGACCTCGTCGAGCGCACAATGGGCCCGACACGTCAGGCGCTTAAAGACGCAGGCCTCAACCCCGGCGATCTTCATAAGGTTCTCCTCGTCGGCGGCTCAACACGTATCCCCGCCGTTCAAGACGCAGTTAAAGGCTTCATGAAGGCCGACCCCTCAAAGGGCATCAACCCCGACGAATGTGTCGCGCTCGGCGCTTCAATTCAGGGCGGCGTTCTCGCGGGCGACATAAAGGGCTTGCTTTTGCTCGACGTCACACCGCTTTCACTCGGCATCGAGACAATGGGCGGCGTTTCAACACGCATTATCGACCGCAACACAACTATCCCGACCAAAAAGAGCCAAATCTTCTCAACAGCCGCCGACAATCAGCCGAGCGTTGAGGTAAACGTATTACAGGGCGAGCGCGAATTTGCACGCGATAACAAGTCGCTTGGCATGTTCCACCTCGACGGCATCCCCTCAGCACCGCGTGGCGTGCCGCAGATTGAGGTCACATTCGACATCGACGCAAACGGCATCGTGCACGTAAGCGCCAAAGACCTCGGCACAGGCAAAGAGCAGAGCATCACAATCACATCGTCCACAAATATGAGCAAGGACGACGTCGAAAAGGCAGTCAAAGACGCAGAGCGCTTTGCCGACGAGGACAAAAAACGCCGCGAGGACGTCGATACCCGCAACGGCGCAGACCAGATGGTTTTCCAGACAGAAAAGACACTCGGCGAGCTTGGCGACAAGGTTTCCGACAGCGAAAAAGCCGATGTTCAGACAAAGCTTGACGCATTGAAGGAAGCCCTAAAAGGCACCGACACAGCCGATATCAAGGCAAAGCAGGAAGAACTGCAAAAAGCATTTTACGCCGTGAGCGAAAAAATGTATCAGCAGGCAGCCCAGCAGCAGCAAGCGCAGGGCGGCGCACAGCCTGACGGCGCACAGAGCGCAGCGGGCAAACCCGACGACGACGTGATCGACGCCGATTATAAGGAAGTTTAATATCTAACTCAAACAGCCGCCCCCAACGGAGCGGCTCGTTTGGGGTATTGCTTAATGTGGTTATCTCTTTTGGCGGGCTGTTTTTGGCTCCCTCCGTCACGCAAGCGTGCCGCCTCCCTCGTCAGAGGGAGGCGGTGTACTTGGTTGGTTTTACAAGCTGATTAAATATGATAACCCAATTGCTAACAAAATAGGATAGTGGTGAAAGAATGGCAGATAAACGCGATTATTATGAGGTGCTTGGCATCGCCAAAACAGCCTCTGACGACGAAATAAAAGGCGCATACCGCAAGCTTGCCAAAAAATACCACCCCGACCTTCACCCCGGCGACAAAGCGTCCGAGGAGAAGTTCAAGGAGGTGGGCGAAGCTTACGAAATTTTGTCGAATAAAGAAAAACGCCAGCGGTACGACCAGTTCGGTCACGCGGGCGTAGACCCTAATTACGGCGCGGGCGCAGGCGGTGGCTTCGGCGGCTTTGGCGGCGGCGGTGTAGATTTAGGCGATTTATTCGGCGATTTATTCGGCGGTGGCGGTTTCGGCGGCTTTGGCGGCGGCGGCCGTCGTCAAGCAGACCCCAACGCCCCGCGCCGCGGCGGCGACGTTCGCATGAGCCTGCGCCTGACCTTCATGGAGGCAGTGCACGGCTGCAAAAAGACGATAAACGTCAAAACTCAAAAAACCTGCACCGAGTGCGGCGGCACAGGCGCGGCAAAGGGCACAAGCCCCGAAACCTGCTCCGATTGCCACGGCTCGGGCTACGTCACGGTTCAGCAGCGCACACCGTTCGGCGTAATGCAGCAAACACGCCCCTGCCCCAAGTGCGGCGGCAAGGGAAAAATCATCAAAACTCCATGTTCAAAATGCCACGGCTCGGGCAATACAGTCGCCACAACGCCTGTTGAAATCACAATTCCCGCAGGCATTAACGACGACCAAAGCATGCGCGTCGGCGGCAAAGGCGATGCCGGCTTAAACGGCGGGCCAAACGGAGATTTAATCGTCACAGTGTCCGTCGCACCCGACGCAATGTTCGAGCGCGAGGACAACGATATCCACGTGACAGTCCCAATTACCTATGGTCAAGCGGCGCTAGGCGCAAAAATCACCGTGCCCACGATCGACGGCAACGTCGAATGCGACGTGGCAGAGGGGACGAAAAGTGTCTCCACAATGCGCCTGCGCGGCAAGGGCGTGCAGTACGTCAACGGCTACGGCAGGGGCGACCAGTACGTCCACACAGTGGTCGAAATCCCCAAAAAGCTAACCCGCACCCAGCGCGACGCACTGAAAGCCTTTGAAGACACCCTGAAAGACGACAACTACGAAAAACGCAAAAGCTTTTTTAAGTCGCTAAAAGACAAATTCGATAAAAAATAACCCTCAAAAATGCAGGTCACGGATTTTCCGTGCCTGCATTTTGTGTTATAATGAAAGCACAAACTTACAATATGTACAGTAGGGCGGGGGCTTGCTCCCGCCGTTGTAATAGCTTGCCGTAAGTTTCGGCGGGAGCAAGCC
>RZZW01000055.1 GCA_009929695.1 Clostridia bacterium | reverse complement strand
CCTTTGCTGTTTAGTCTCGCAACTTAACTGTACAACAGGTTCTTCCTATTCGCTATTCTTTTTTTGCTTATCTGTAACACATCTATGGTAAACCTACAAGGCTACCTGTTGACGGACGCCGCCATGCGGTGGTAGGTGTGGCGGATGCCGCGGATAGCGACTGAATAGGCGGTGATATTTTCGGGCAGTGCCACGCCGCCATAGCCTGTGTCGCCGATGTGGTGAATATCCGCGCCTGCCATTTTACACATTAGCGCGATACTGCGGATGGTCTGCGTGTCCGCGCCCTCCTGCGATGTACCGATGGTGGTCATCGCGAGAGCGCCGTTTTCGTGGGCGGCGTCTGCAAGCTGCTTCGCCGCCTCCTGCGTCATGCCCGGGACAGTCCCGGGTGCGGGAACAAGCAGAATATCAGCGCCCGCGGCGACGAATTGCTTCACTTCATCAGCCGTCAAAATAGGCTTTGCTCCGCGCAGAGCGCCGGAGGCGTGCATTTTGCCTGCGGCGAGCACAACACGTTCGCCCACTGCTTCGTGCAAATTGCGCAAAGCGCTTAAAATAGCTTCATTTGTCACGCCCATGCCCGGGTTTCCCGTAAGCAAAATCATATTAACGCCCATGTCGGCAGCTTTTATGGCATTTTCGGCTGTGGCACGGCGACCGTCCGTAATTGCCCACATCGGGGCTGTCTCGGTGGCAGCGTTTTCTGGCACAGGCTCAAGATTTATTCCTATCACGCGACCTGTCAGGCGTTTCAGTTCTCTTACAGTGTCGGCGGAGTTGTCACATTTGAGGCCGTTTATGATAGGTTTGTTCACGTCGAACATATTTAAAAGCAGGATATCCGCCCCCATAGCGGCGGCAAATTCGGCATTCGTCACGTCCGCGAGCATAGGCATGACGGTTCCGATAGTCTCTGCCGCAAGCACGCGCCCCTCGCTTTTTGCAATAGACGACAGCAAATCAGCTTTGGTGAATTTTGCAATATCGGACGCGAAGCAGTCTAGCAGTCTCTTAGCCATGATAATTTCCCCTTTTTTATTTTAGTATAACGCAAAAACGTGCGCATAGCTATATTTTGTGGTAAACTAGAGATATATTATCGTAACAGAGGTGCAAAAGCATGGAATTTGAAAAATTTGAGCTGCCGCAGCTGGGGCTTATCGAGTGTAATACATACGGAATGTCGCGCGGGTGGATGCGTTACAGCATGCAGCGCAGCGGCGGCAGCATGGTTGTGAAGGTGTGGCCGCAGCCGTTTTGCATCGAAAAAACGCCCGAAGCACAGGTGCACATTGCAACGTTTCCCTTCGACGAAAAAGGCCGCGAACAAGCCGCCGAATGGATCTCCCAAGAATACACCCTCTTCCCCGACGACCCCCACACAAGCCCCATCTCAAAGCCCCCCGCCAATTGGAAATTCCCAAAACAGGAGGATCTTGACGGTGGCAACGAATAACTATTAAAGCAATATTTTATTTAATGCAAAAATGTCGTGCGCAAAACTGCGCACGACATTTTTAATATGTTTTTAGAAGCCGATTTTATTGATTGTGGTGCCCGGATAGTAGTGCTGAAGAATTTGAGTATAGCTCCAGTTAGCCTTTGTTGCGTATCCGTATGCGCCCCACTGGCTCATACCTACACCATGACCATAGCCATAACTGGTTATTGTCCAGGTGTAGTTGTTATTATACGTAATAGTAAAGTTCGGAGAACGCACAATACCATCGCCGAGAGCCTGATTAGCTTTTTGCATAAAGTATAGACCCTTTACACCGGTGTTGGTTTGCCATGTATTCGTATCGTCATTATACCATCTAACATTGGACTGTACTCGTTCTACATAACCATTGTTTTTATTGGTAGCTGTAATATGAGCCCAATAAGCGTGCTGATTGGCTGTGTATTCCGGATTGCCTTTTTTACTGCTATAATAAATTTTATTTACAATTTCTTTAAGCTGTTTCTCGTTAAGCGTCTTGGAAACCTTCCAGTTTGAATCTACTGCACTGTCGTACGAGCTTGCAACTGTCACAAGATAAGGCAGGCTATTGCCCCAAACCTCGGCTGATGAGTTAGTTGCATTATTGCAGGAGGCAAAGTACGTGGTAAGTGCCGGAGATCCGTTGTAATAGACAACTTTGTCTACAACATCCTCTACGCTTTGTGTGATAGTTGCGCTTACACTGCTCCCCCATGCAACTGTTGGAGCCTTTGTGCCAAGCTGATTTTGGCGTAAAATCCAAGAATGCGCGGCAATTGCCTGTGCCTTGAACACCTCGACGTTAGCCATTGAGCCAACCTCGCCGGAGACAATGTGCGCAAGAATTTCAACGGCGTCACCTGTATGAACATTACCGTTTTCGTCTGTCACCGTAAGTGTGCCATAAAATCCGCCTGGTGTAACACCCATCTTTTTTGCATAATTTTGATATTCTGTCGATTTCAAAAGCTCCTTAAACAAGGATTCTACGCCATTTTTTCTGATTTGCTGTGCTCTTGTTGATATTTCAGGTGAATATGGGGTGCGGCCAAATAAGGCGTTAAACAGTAGTATTACCTTTTGGTTATCATCAACACTAGCAAAATAGTTTTTAGACTCTTGGCTCTCAAAGAACATTTTTGCGAGAGTTGCGCCGCTATATGTGCCGTTATTAAGCAGATTTATCATGTTGCTTAAAGCAGTATGGCTTGTTTTGGCAGTACTGCCCAATAAGCACTTATAATAATCATTGACAAACTTTGTTGTTTTCCAGTTTTTGTCGCATACATCGCTGGCGGTGTATGTATGGTATTTTACGCCCGCAGAAGTGCATTTTGACATAAAGCCGTCAGAATTAGCAAATCCCTGCGTGAGATAATCGCGCGTGCAACCGTAATCAAGATACTGTTTCCAGTCAGATATTTCACTCTCAACCGGATTTCTATTGAACGCAACGTTGTACATGCGGATAATGTAGTCTCTGTCAGACAAGTTAGAATTTTGCATAGAGGGAGAATTTATAAACCCTATGAGAATGTCTGTGCCGTCTTTTGAGCCGTTGAGCAGCCAGCCTGTCCAGTTGTTAAGGCCGCCTTCGTCTCCTCCTGTTTTAAAAAGCCCTTTGTAGAAGCTTTGCACAAACGCTGTTACCTTAGTGTTTTGGTCACGGTTTTGAGTGAGATTTACAGTACCCGGCTTTATGCCATACTGACCGCAAAGATTTCTAAAACCGTCGCTTCCCACAAAGCCGGAAAGAATATATGTGCGAGACATTCCGTTTGCCATGTGGTTTA
>RZZW01000044.1 GCA_009929695.1 Clostridia bacterium | reverse complement strand
TAAGATGATTATTGCGCATTGGGGCGGGAGTGAGCGAAGCGAACGTATCGCCCTGCGCATCGCCCCGCGAGGGTTAGTGTGAAAGTTCTTTCACACTAATCCACCTACCTTTTTTTATTTGATATATTTGCCCTGTTTAATTGTTTTTATTCTATAATTTGTAAAAAAACAGAAAAACAGTTGTGAAAACTATTTGAAAATAAATTTTCTGTGGTATACTTATACAGTGCACTTTTGTACTTTGTCAGACGACAAAGCTTTTTTCGGGAGGGAATAATCATCGAAAACAACAATAAACAGCCGCGCCGCGTGAATATCGACGGCAGCGACAACCGCGCACAGCAGCCCGTCCGCAAGGCACAGGGCAGCAGCGGAAAACGTAAGAAAGAAAAAGAAGGCAGCCTCGGCAAGCGCATATTGATGGGCTTTTTAAAGTTCATCGCAGTGTGCCTGTGCCTTGGCATTATACTGACCTCTGTCGCCGCCGTGGGGCTTAGTATGTACATTGTAAAGGCAACCGAAAACGACGACTCCGTCATAAACCTTGAGGATTTGAAGCTCAGCTATACGAGCATAATCTATTATAAGGATACCGACGCGAACGGCGAGGAGTCTTGGCTTGAATATCAGCGCCTCGACAGCCCCGACGAGAACCGTATATGGGTAGACTATGCCAATATTTCCGATAAGGTGAAAAAGGCATTTATCGCCATTGAGGATCAGGGCTTTGAGACAAGCATCGGCTTTAACTTAAAGCGCACCGTGTACGCCGGCCTTAACGAGGTGGCGTATGCTCTGACGGGCAGCTATCTGCGCGGCAACCAGCAGGGTGCTTCAACCATCGAGCAGCAGCTTATCAAAAATATCACGTCTGACGACGAGAGCAGCGGCATAGACGGCTATCTGCGCAAGGTGCGCGAGATTTTCCGTTCTATCATGCTTGACAACCGCTATTCAAAGGACGTTATTTTTGAGGCATACCTCAACACGATATCGCTCACAGGCAACATAGGCGGTGTGCAGGCAGGCTCAAACAGGTATTTTAACCTTGATGTCGGCAGCGATCAGCTGACATGGGCGCAGGCGGCGTCTATCGCGGCCATAACAAAAAACCCGACGGCCTACAGCCCGATAACAAACCCCGAACAGCACATCGAGCGCCGCAACACCGTTTTGTGGTATCTGTGGCAGACGGGCAAAATCGACGAGGCGACGTATAACGAAGCATGCGCCGAGCCGCTTAAGCTTGCGGAGACTACTGTTGACTCAACAGCCGCAAAGCAGTCAAATAACAGCTACTTCACAGACGCTCTTGTCTCCGAGGTCATCGGCGACTTGGTAGAGCAAAAGGGCATGACTAAGGAAGAAGCCACAAACTACTTCTATACAGCCGGCCTTAAAATCTACTCGACAGTTGTTCCGAGCCTTCAGACAACAATGGAGGACGTTTTCAACCGCGCCGAATACTGGAATGAGTTCCCGATTGAAAACTGGCAGCCGACCGACTCGCGCGGAAACCTTATCTTAAACGCCGACGGCACCGAGCCCGAGCCGCGCACAATAAAAACGCAGGCGGCAGCCGTCACAATAAACTACAAGGGCGAGCTGTGCGGCGTCGCAGGCGGTCTTGGCGCTAAAACGGCAGACCGTGTTTTGAGCCGCGCAATAGATTCAGTGCGTCAGGTAGGTTCAACAATGAAGGGCGTTGCGGCATACCCGCTCGCCATCGAATATGGTCTTTCCACTTATTCCTCAACATATCAGGACGATCCGTATGAGGGCGAAGCAAAAGACGAAAAAGGCGAGGTTATCGACGGATGGCCTAAAAACTATTCAGGCACATATACACATGGTCCCATAACGGTTTATCAGGCGCTTTATCAGTCGCTTAATACGATAGCCGTCCGCGTTGGCGACTATGTAGGCATTGACGATATGTACAATTTCGCCACTAACACGCTTGAAATAACCTCACTTGACCCTGTCAACGACATGGGGCTTGCCCCGCTTGTTCTCGGTTCAATGACATACGGTATGTCTCCGTATGAGCTTGCGGGCGCATATATGATGTACGGCAACGGCGGCGTTCATTACTCGCTACACTCCTACGTCAGCGTTGAAAAGACAGACGGCACAGTGGTGCTTGAGCCGGATATCAACAAAGTTCAGGCGATAAGCCCTGACACGTCATATATTATGAACAGACTGCTTCGCAACGTTCTTCTTTCGGGCGGTACCGCAAGCGGAATGAGCGCAAACGCCGCCGACATGGACAGCGTTGCAAAAACAGGTACAACAAACGAAAACACAGACGTTTGGTTTGTTGGCTTGACGCCGTATTACGTCACATCGGCATGGTATGGCTATGACGAAAACGAACCTATGAAGAAATATGTGCCGCGCAACGGCACTCACCCGGGTGCGAACGCATGGCGCGAGATAATGAACACCGAGCAGGCGGATACCGTAAAGTATCCGTGGAAGGAGTTCCCTGTTGACGAAACCGTCGTGGTGCGCAATTTCTGCACCGTGACAGGCAAGCTTGCAACAGCGAACTGCCCGACAGCAAAGGGCTATTACAAGGCAAGCGACACGCTTGATACCTGCACAGCTCACGGATAAAAAATTAAAACACCGCTGCTGCATATTGTTTCAGCAGCGGTGTTTTAACGTTTACACGCACTTGCCTCATCCGTCGCTCCTTCGTCGCGCCACCTTCCCCCGAGGGGGAAGGCTCTCGTAGGCTTCCCCTTGAGGGGAAGCTGTCGCCGAAGGCGACTGATGAGGTGCAACTTATTACACAATTTTTATGGAGGAACAACCATGTCAAATATAAAAATAACCCCCGCAGCGCCGTCGGACGCGCGGGAGCTGCTTGAAATATATGCACCATATGTTTTAAACACCGCGATAAGCTTTGAATACGACGTGCCGTCCGAACAGGAATTTGCTGCGCGAATTGAAAAAACGCTGCAATTTTACCCATATATTTTGGCAAAAGACGGCGACGAGATAATCGGCTATGCGTACACCTCGCGCTTTCACCCGCGCGCCGCGTATGACTGGAACGCCGAAACCTCCGTCTACTTAAAGCAAACCTGCAAAGGGCGCGGTGTCGGCAAGCTGCTTTGCACCGCGCTTGAAGAAATATCGCGCCGCCAAAATATAATAGCCCTAGACGCGTGCATAGCCGTCCCCCACTCGCACCCCGACGCGCACCTAGATTTCAACAGCCGCGATTTCCACGCGCACATTGGCTACAAAGAGCTTGGGCGTTTCCCTCAATGCGGCTACAAATTCGGCACATGGTACGACATGGTGTGGATGGAAAAAACATTATCCGAAAGGCCGGAAAAGCCGACAGCCGTAGTGTCGGCAAAAATATAAAAGAAGAAAGAAAAGAGAAGAAAGAAGAAGTAATGTGTGAAACCAGCGGGTTTCACATTTTAATGGATAGCAACACGCCATTAAAATGTGACGCCGCAGCGTCACTCCTTACTTCTTCTTTTTTCTTTCTTATCTCTTCTTTGATTTAATCTTTCCACGGCTTCTCATCCGCAAGCCTTGCGTAGTAGCGGTATTTTATTATATAAATCGCGGCGCAGATTGCGGTGAAAATGGCTATGAGCCACACGTTTTGTATGCTGAACAGCGGCACAGTGCCAACGCGGAGGATAATTATTAGCCATATAATAAATACTGCCGCAAATATTGAAAAGCCTAAAAGGTCTTGCGTGCCTGTTTTTTTGAACTTTTTATACGTCATTCTCCGGCGTAAAAATTTATCGACAAAATAGAAAATCGGGTACACAAAAAACAGCCAGACAATGCTGTGAACGGTTATTTGCTGCTGAGAAAAAAATCCTCCTGCGGCTGATTGCAAAAGCATAAAGCCGAGAACAATAAGCGAAACCACATAGCCGTCCGTGCACAAATAATTCATAAAAGTGCTCAGTGAAAGATTATTTTTTATACCGTCGTAAAATTCGTCGCGGCTCTGCCCTATTTCGTCCTCGAGCGTTTTGCCGTCTTTTTCAAGAGACAGCGCCATGCCGATGACCTCTTTTTTAGTAAGCTGTGCCTCGTAAACATTCCATGTAGTGGCTTTCAAATAAGCGTCGAGCCGTGCAAGCTCGTCGCGGCTTTTTTCGGAAAGACATTCTGCGCGAAGTGTGTTTTCTTTTTTTAGCTGCTCATACTGATTCTTCACTATTTCCTCCTAAAATGCTGTCGGTCATTTTGGCAACATTATTCCATGCTTTACAAAACTCCTCAAGGTATATTACGCCCTCTTCTGTGAGCGTATAATATTTTCGGCTTGGGCCGTTTGGAGATGGGCGAAAGCTCGCGCTTATAAGCTTTCGCCGTTCAAGGCGCAAAAGCATCGGGTACAGCGTGCCCTCTGTTATGTTTACAAACGGATACGCGTTAATCTGCTCGGCAAGCTGATAGCCATAGGTTGGCTCGTTTGAGATAAGCTTTAAAATGCACCCCTCAAGCGTGCCTTTTAATAGCTGTGCATAATCAGGCATGTATATCCTCCCGTCTGCTACTTTGCAGTGCAAGGTAGCTGTTTGGCTATATTGTATCGCAAGGTAGTGAGCTTGTAAATAGGTTTATAAAAATAATTATGTCGCTGTTGCGGATGTAACATATACTGTCATTCATCTGTCATTCTGAGGAGCGAAGCGACGAAGAATCTTAAAACCTATGACACACTGCGCAGAGATTCTTTGCTTCGCTCAGAATGACAATGTGGCTGTTGCAGATGTCTTTTTTTCATCTGCAACAGCCACATAATTTATTAATATTTAAGCTGTGAGGCTTGAAAAGGTTGTGCCGAGGAAGGTTGTTAATGTGTCGCCCTCTATTGTGTTGACGGCTGTCGAATCGGCTTGCTTGACGTAATACACGCCGTCGCCGCTGCCGTTGCCTATTAGGAGTGTGAAGGTTTTTTCTTCCTCTCCGCTTGTGTATTTTACGGTGAGCGTATAGGTGGCGTCGCCGTTTAAGCCGAGGCTTGTCAGCGTGTCGTCGGACGCTTTATAGTCCACGCACGACGCGAACGACATTGTTGCGAGGCTGCTTATCCATGATGCGGTGGCTGTCTCGTCTGCGTCGACAAAGCCGCTGCCGTCAGACGCTTTATATGTCGTGACAGTCTCCGTCGTCGTCTCAACAGATGACGCGTCGCTCTCGCTTGAAGAAGCCGCCTCGACCTCTGTGCGCGTTACGTCGACGCTCAAAAGCGTTTTACCGCTCTGTGAAAGCGTCACCTCATCGACTGCGCTTGCCGACACAATCGGCCATGTTTCGGTGATTATCATGCCGTAAAGCGGGTTTGAAAACGCGGAATAAAACTCCGACGACATTGTGTAAACGGTGTTGCTGCCGTCCTCGCGCAGATAATATGCGCCTGTGTGTGTGTTTGCGTCGCCGAGCAGATACGTTTTGCTCTCGCCCGCGTCGTTTGTGAGCGTTATTGTCGAGGACGGCGTTTCGAGCCCGTAATCGGCTAAATTTTCGGGTGTTTCGGTGACGAGCGCTGTCGCGGACGGTGCTTGACCGAGCGAAACCATCGTCTCTGCGTACGTCTGCCTAAGCGGAAAATCCGCGTCCTCGCTCCACTGCCATTCTCCGTCTGTATAGACGAGCGATACCTCATCGTCTTGAACGTTATAATCAATTTGCGTGATATCGCCGTCAAGCGTGTCGACAGTCACGCTTTCCACCGCGGCTTCATCGCTCGCGGTATTTTTGAGAATAGCCCACCCCGCGCCGAACACCGCAATTGCGGCAACGCCCGCGACAAGGGGCAGGATTTTATTTTTCGCCATTTAGCGCCGCCTCCTCGTGAGCCATATTATAAGCCCGAGAACCAGCATCGCAATGGGCACGATGAACATATAAATGCCGCCCCAAAAGCTTGCCATGCCGGACGGAACTGTGAGCGTTGCCGTCGTGAGCGCCTTTGAGTAAATGGCTATTCCCTGCTCGTTTTCAGCGAGATATGACAGCGCACTTAGAACAAAATCGCTGTTTGCGCCCGAAACATATGTGTCCGTCTGCTCGTCGAGAAGTCCGCTTGTTGAAAGCCATACAACCGCCGAATTACTCGCGCTATTTTCAGATAAAACAGCCACATTAAATGTGCCCGAGAGGTCGCCGTCTGCCTTTTCGATAGACGTTTGCGAGTATGCGTCGGCTTTGTTATACGCGCCGTCAGTAGTTGACAAAAGCACGGTTGTGAGCAAAGCGCTGTCCAAATTATCATCAATTGTGATGCCGTGCGCAAGCGGTGCAAGCACGTAGCTGCCGTTATTCACAAGCGGGTCTGTGATTTCGCTAGACGCGATTTTGGGCAAAAGATAATACGGATAACCGCTCATATAGCGCGTAGAATCGCCCTCTATGACAACTCCGTCGACGGCTGTCATGCCGTAGGCTTTGAGGACGGCGGCGAGGTTTGGCATAGCGGCTTCGCTGTATTCGCCGTAATTTGTGACGGCCATAAGCTTGCCGCCGTTTTCAAGATATTTCGTCACAAGCGCCGCTTCGTCTGACGATAAATCTGTTTGCGGGGCATTGATAATGAGCGCCGCCGCGTCGTCCGGCACTGCGTCAACAGTGAGCAGGGTGAGGCTTTCTGTCGTTGCGTTTTGACGCGATAAATCGGAGATTATCGTCGACGAAATTTCAAGCTCGCCGTGACCTGCGGTGTAGTAATATTTTATTGTGCTGTCGCTTGTGGCGGAGATTATGGCGCTTGTGATGGCCGCCTCGCCGTCAAACGACGTTGTGCTTGTGTAGGTGGTGTAGTCGTAGTCGCTCGTGTATAAGTCGGACGCGGCGACTAGTGAATGGCGGTCGCCGCCGTCTACTATTATGCTGCCGACTGCCGCGTCTGACGCGTCATATAAGGCGGCAAATGTCGGGTACAGCACGGGGTCTTTTTCCTGCACCTTTATGTGTGAGGACAGCCCCGCGTATTTGTCAAGAAGCTGCTTTACAGCGACGTCCCCTTGACCTGACTGCACAAGATAGTAAAGCGTGACGTCCTTTGTGAGCGCCGCCGCCATCTGCTCTGTCTCGTCGGATATGCTGAAAACCTTATTATCCGTCATGTCGAGGTTTGTGTAGCGCGTTGGCAGCACGCTTACAAAAAGGTTGAGCGCAACGACTGCGGCAAGCGCAATTACGCACAGCACCACAGCATAGCCGCCGTTTTTGAGAGTTTTTGAATTAAAAAGAGGTTTTTTATTATCATTCATTATATTTTCCCTCCCTTAATTCCAGCGGCGCTTTTCGTAGCTTTGGCATGTAAAAAGCACGAAAAGCAGCGCCGTTGAAGCCATGAACACAAGACCTGTAACGTCGAAAATTCCATTGACAAAATTTGTAAAGCGGCTGAAAAGTCCGAGCGCAGTGAGCATATTCGGGAACGCGCTCTCAAGCAAATCGGAGTTGACAAAATATATTATCAGCAGCGCTATTTCGCCCGCCGAGACAACGCCCGCCGCCGTGACGACGCTTTTAGTCATGACGTAGACGATTATGCCGACGACAATCGCGAGCATTGTAAACGCAATGAGCGACGCGCCTGCTGTTGAGGGCAGCATAGTTGCAAGGCTCGGCATAAAGTAGAGTATCAGCAGAGAGCCGAAGGTCAACACGGCGGAGATTATTTGGCTTTCTGTTAAGGTGCTGATGAAAAGGCCGATCGCGAGCGCCGCCGCACCGACGAGGAAGAACGCCAAAATGCACGAATAGGCGCGGGCAAATGAGACAGTGCCGTATTTTGACGCGACGAGCGGACACGTGCACATGACGAGAATCGGCACGGCGTAAACAGTTAAAAGCGCGAGGTATTTGCCCCAGACAATTTGACATATCGTGACGGGGCTTGTGAGCAAGAGCTGGTCTGTTTTTTGGCGGCGCTCCTCGACACAGCGCATCGTCAAAAGCGGCACTATGGCGATGAAAATAAACGTCATATTATTGAGCACATAGCCGTAATCGGCGTAGCCGCCTGTGAGGCACAGCGCTGTGAAGTAAAGCCCGCTCATGAACACAACAAACGCGCAAAGCACCCAGCCCGTCATGCCTGTGAAGGCGCTTTTTAAGTCTTTTTTATAAATCGCAAACATTATTTCTGCGCCTCCTCTTCTTGTTTTTCGCCTTGAATTTCTTCCGATGCTTCCGGCTGATTTTCGGACGTAAGTGCAAGGAAAACATCTTCAAGCGAAAGAACCTCGGTTTTCATTGAGAGCACGGCGCAGCCTGCCTTTGAAAGCGCACTGCTGACCTCGGCGCGAAGATCCTTGTCCTCCGTCGTTGTGATTTCAGCCGTGACAGCGCCCTCTTCTTCACACGGCAAAAGCTCGATATTTTCAACATCTTTGAGTTGTTTAAGCACAGAGTTCACCTCGCCCTGCGTGTCTAGCGCAGTGACCTTTAGCGTGCGCTTGCGCTGAGTGTCGGCGGATAGATTTTCGGGCGTATCGTAGGCGACGAGCTTTCCCTTTGAGATTATGACAACCTTGTCGCACACGGCGCTTATCTCCTGCATGATGTGGCTTGAAAGCAGCACTGTGTGGTCGCTCGCGAGTGTTTTTATGAGCTCGCGCATCTCGATAATTTGCTTTGGGTCAAGCCCGACTGTCGGCTCGTCGAGGATAATCACCTCAGGATTGCCAACAAGCGCACCCGCAAAGCCGACGCGCTGACGGTAGCCCTTTGAGAGGTTTTTTATAAGCCGCTCGGCGACGTCCGACACGCCTGTTTTCTCCATGACGCGCTCAACTTCATCGTGGCGCTCGGCGCGCTTTACGCCCTTTAATTCAGCGACAAAAATCAGATATTCATACGGTGTCATATCTGTGTAAAGCGGCGGAATTTCCGGCAGATAGCCTATTTTTGCGCGCGCCTTCTGCGGCTCGTCAAAAATATCTAAGCCGTCTACAGACGCAGTGCCGTCGGTGGCTGAAATGTAGCCTGTAATCATGTTCATGGTGGTAGATTTGCCCGCGCCGTTTGGCCCAAGCAAGCCGCATATCTCGCCTTTTTCAACAGTGAACGTAAGCCCGTCCACCGCCGCATGAGCGCCATAGCGCTTTGTGAGGTTTTTAATCTCAATCAAAATAATCTCTCCTTTACGCGTAACTAACATTGCAATTGTACCCGCTATTTATGAATAACATTAGCTGATTGCTTGTTAGTTTTGTGAAAAAAGCACGCGAAACGCGCAAAGAAGATAGAAAAAAGAAGAAAGAAAAAGTAAGGAGTGATTGCTGCGGCAATCACATTTTACTAGATGGCACATCGCCTAAGCCTCCCTCTGACGAGGGAGGTGGCGCGACGCAGGAGCGACGGAGGGAGCCAATGCCATCCATTAAAATGTGAAACCCGCAGGTTTCACACATTACTTTTTCTTTCTTCTATCTTATTTCTTCTTTAATATTTATTACTTATACATCGCGGCATAATATTTCTGATAATCTCCGCTTGTGACATTGTTCATCCAAACTTCGTTTGCCAAGTACCATTTGATTGTCTTTTCGATGCCGACTTCAAATGTCGTCTCGGGATACCAGCCGAGTGCGTCCTTGATTTTCTGCGGGTCGATGCCGTAGCGGCGGTCGTGACCCATACGGTCTGCTACGTATTTTATGAGCGTTTCGTCGATGGTCGAGTCAACGTCGTTGTGCAAAATTTCGATGATTTTTTTAACAATAAAAATGTTGGGGCGCTCGTTGTGTCCGCCGACGTTGTACACCTCGCCGATAACGCCGTTGCTTGCCACCATGTCGATTGCCTTGCAGTGATCCTCAACATACAGCCAGTCGCGGATATTCATGCCGTCGCCGTAAACGGGCAATCCCTTTTTTGTTTTAGCATTATTAATCATAAGCGGAATAAGCTTTTCGGGGAACTGATATGGGCCGTAGTTGTTTGAGCAGCGCGTGATGTTGATTGGCATACCGTATGTATCGCCGAACGCCTGCACGAACATATCCGAGCTTGCCTTGCTTGCCGAATACGGCGAGTGCGGGCAGATTGGCGTTGTCTCCATGAAGAAGCCGTCGTCGCCGAGCGAGCCGTAAACCTCGTCTGTTGAAACCTGCAAATATTTTTTGCCCTCGTCCCATTTGCCGTCCTTATACCATGCGTTTTTGGCGCACTGAAGCATGTTTACAGTGCCCTCGACGTTTGTTTTTACAAATATTTCGGGGTTTGTGATGCTGCGGTCAACGTGGCTTTCGGCGGCAAAGTTGATGACATAATCTACGTCATATTTTGCAAAAAGCGCGCTTATAGCGTCTCTGTCGCAGATGTCCGCCTGCACAAAAACGTGGCGGTCGTCGCCCTCTATGCTCTTTAAATTTTCAAGGTTGCCCGCATAGGTGAGCTTGTCGACGTTGATGATTTTGATATCCTTGTATTTTCCGAGCATATACAGCACAAAATTAGAGCCGATAAAGCCCGCGCCGCCTGTTACGAGATATGTTGACATAATGTTAGTCCTCCGGTTTATAATTTTCAAAAAAACATTTTAGCGCGTCCTGCCACGGGCGCATTTCGTCGCCGACTGTGCAGCGAAGCATCATGTTATCAAGCGCCGAATACGCGGGGCGGTCGGCGGCTTCGGGGTGTTTTGCCTTATACTGTGCGCTTGTGCACGGCGAAACTGTCGCGTCAACGCCCGCAAGCTTGATAATTTCAGACGCAAAATCGTACCACGAGCACACGCCCTCGCCTGTGCAGTGGTAAACGCCATATTCCTTTGTTGAAATGAGCTTTAAAATGTGGTGCGCGAGGTCGGCGGCGTTTGTCGGGTTGCCGAGCTGGTCGTTCACAACCTCTAGCTTGCCGTATTTTTTGCCGACGTTAATCATTGTTTTGACAAAGTTTTTGCCGACATAGCCGTAAAGCCATGCCGTGCGCACGATGAACGTTCTGCTGCAAAGGTTGCGCGCGTACTGCTCGCCTAAAAGCTTTGTTTTGCCGTAGGCGGATATCGGCGCGGGCAAATCGCACTCGCACACAGGCGCGGCGGCGTTGCCTTCAAAAACGTAATCTGTCGACACCTGCACAAGCTTCGCGCCCACTTCTTCGGCTGCCATAGCAAGGTTGCGCGGGCCGAGCGCGTTAACTTTAAAAGCCGCGTCGCGGCTTGTTTCGCAGCCATCTACGTTTGTGAATGCCGCGCAGCTTATTATAGCGTCCGGCTGATGGCGGCGCACAAATGTAGCCACCTCGTGACGGTTTGTGATGTCGAGCGTGTCCACATCTGTGGCTATAACGGTGGCTGTCATAAGCTTTTCAGGCAGTGCGCCAAGCTCTGTTTTACCGTTTGCTAGGCACTTGCACAGCTCTGTGCCAAGCTGTCCGTTTGCACCTGTTATGAGAATTTTCATTTTTTACCTCTTACCTTGAAGCTTGTATTTTTTCGTCTGCAACATTCTTCAAATGCTCGCCGTAAGGGCTTTTGCCATAGCGCTGTGCGCTTTCAAGCAGCTTTTCTTTTGTTATCCAGCCGTTGCGGTAGCTTATTTCCTCGGGGGCGCTTATTTTTATTCCCTGACGCTTTTCAACCATGCGCACGAAATCTGCCGCGTCGACAAGCGAGTCCATCGTGCCTGTGTCGAGCCACGCAAAGCCGCGGCCGAGCAGCTTTACATCGAGCGAGCCGTCGTTTAGGTAAAGCTCATTCAGCGTTGTAATTTCAAGCTCGCCGCGCGCCGACGGCTTGACGGCTTTCGCAAGCTCCACAACGCGCTTGTCATAGAAATAAAGACCTGTTATGGCGTAATTTGACTTCGGTTTTGCGGGCTTTTCCTCAACGGAAATGACCTTGCCCGCATCGTCAAACTCAACTATGCCGAAACGCTCGGGGTCGTTGACATAGTAGCCAAACACTGTGGCTTTGCCGTTTTTGCCGTTTTCGACGGCTTCCTTAAGCAGCTTCGAGAAACCGTTGCCGTAAAAAATATTGTCTCCGAGCACCATCGCGCAGCAGTCGTCACCGATAAATTCTTCGCCGAGCAAAAATGCCTGCGCAAGGCCGTCCGGCGAGGGCTGAACCTTGTATTGCAGCGAAATGCCGTACTGGCTGCCGTCGCCGAGCAAAGCCTCAAAGCGCGGCGTGTCGTCAGGCGTTGAGATGATGAGGATATCGCGTATACCCGCGAGCATCAGCGTCGAGAGCGGATAGTAAATCATCGGCTTGTCGTACACCGGCAAAAGCTGCTTTGATGTGACCATTGTGAGCGGATAAAGGCGCGTGCCTGCGCCGCCTGCTAAGATTATACCCTTCATGATGTTAAATGCTCCTTAAATAAATTTAAATCCCCATATTTTCCAGTAATGGAACATAGATTTTATCTGCATCCAAAAATTTTTCCACTTTTTATTCGCGTCTCTGTGCCACGCGTGCGTGACGCAAACGTCCGGCACATACATAACCTTGCCCTTTTGCATGGCGCGTCGCGTGATGTCCGCGTCCTCAACATACATGAAATAGCTCTCGTCAAACCCGCCGATTTCTTTAAAAATATCTGTGCGCATGACGTTGAAGCAGCCTGTGCAAAACTGTATCTCCTGCGGCTTTGTGAGGTCCTTGTCAAGCATCAAATAGCGTTTTTCAACGCCTTTGAAAATGTGCAGCTGACGCGCCAAAAGCGCCATAAAGGTCGGCACACGCTTTGCTGTGTACTGCTCTTTTCCGTCCGGAAACGCAAGGCGCGGCGTCGCCATGACAACGCCCTCGTTTGCGTCGAGCCAAGTGCAAAGCTGCGACACGGTATCTTCATTTAAAGTGATATCGGGGTTTACGATGAAATGGTAGTCGCTGTCAAGCAAGGGTAAAACGGTGTTGTGTCCGCTGCCAAAGCCGACGTTTTTATCAAGGCATATAACCTCAACCTCGCCCTCAAAACGCTGTGCTTTTAGCTTTTCGGCGCTGCCGTCGGGGCTGTTGTTGTCGATGAGATATACTTTGAGCGACACGCCCTTTGTGTGCTGCAAAAGAGATTTTGCAGCCTCAATGGCTTCGTCTGCGCCGTTATAAACCACTATGCCTGCGCTTGCTTTTGTGTGTGACATAAAGTTGCGCTCCTTTTATACCTTTACATTCTATCATTTTTATCGGATATTTGCAACATGAAATGCAAAAGCTATATGTGGGTGATGCACATATGAAAAAACGCGCTTTACAGTTTGCTGCAAGTGCCGCAGTATACTGCACAATCGAAATTGCCGCGCGCGGCTATACACACTGGACAATGGCACTGACAGGCGGCGTATGCGGAATGATTCTATTTATGCTGTCTGACAACTTTCCAAACGTGCCCATTTGGGCGCTCGGCGTGCTCGGCAGCGTATTCATAACGCTAGCGGAGGTGCTTGTCGGGACAATCGTCAATCTATATTTGGGTTGGCATGTGTGGGATTATTCAGACCGTTGGGGAAATATTTTAGGTCAAATATGCCCGCTATTCACATTTTTGTGGTTTCTGCTTTCAAGCGGAGTGCTATTTGTTATGCGAGCCATTAAAAAAATAAGAAATAATAAAGAAGAAAGAAGAAGTAAGGTGTGACGCCGGCGCGTCACGTTTTAATGGATAGCAACACCTTTGTCATTCTTCGCTTCGCTCAGAATGACAGAAAACTGCTATCCGTTAAAATGTGATTGCCGCAGCAATCACTCATTACTTCTTCTTTCTTCTTTTTTCTCTCTTATTTCTGCTATTTTCTTTTAATTATTTATTTTATTAGTATATGCTCCCCGCCTCGATGACGAGCTTTTCGAGCAGCTCTTGCATTTTTGGCAAGACCTTGTTGTCCTCCATGCCGTAATCTTCGGCAATGCGCGACAGGCGTTTGAACGCGAGCCACGTGCTGCCGTCGGCGTCCTGCCAAACGGAAATATGCAGCGGTAATTCAAGCGAAATGCTTTGGTCGAGCTGCATAAGCTGTGTGCCGACCTTCGGCGAACCGAACACGAGCACTGTTGTCGGGCGAAGCTCAAGCCCCGCTTCACGCGCGTTTTCGGCGTGGTCAAATTTCGCAAAAAGCGGAATTTCGCGTGATTTTAAGGCGGCTTCAAGGCGGCTCACCGTCTTTTTCGCATCAAACTGGCTTTCATATAAATAAAGGCGGTTGTCGTCGTAATTTGTCGATAGCAAATCGCCAAACGCGCCCGCTATGCGGCGTGCAAGGCTTGTGAAATCGACGCCCTCTTTATTTGCCAAAAGCGTCACGCACACAAGCTCCTCTGCGTGTGTAAAGCGGCTCAAAAAGCACGAATAGCCAGACGTGAAGCCCTTTATGTCCATAAGCCCGCGGTGCTTGTAGAACTGCCAACCCGCGACGGCGGGCGCTTCTTCGCCGTTTGGCAGCGTCCACGGCTTGTAAATGAGCGCTCTGTTGGCGGGGTCACGTATCAGCACCGAGCCCGCAAGCCCAATATCCCAAAACGAAATATCCTGCGCCGACGCCCATATGTCGCCAAAACCGCGCAGTGCCGACGAGCTTGCGCACGCTATCGCCTCGCCGTTTTCGTTATAGCTTTGCGCCGGCTCAATCGGGTCAATATATCGCCCGTCAGACTTGAAAAGCTGATGGGTGTCGTTAGTTTTGGCTATATTTTCAACGTCGAAATTAGGCAAATCTTCGACAAACGCCGTGTGGCGCAGACGGAGAAAATCTATCTGATTTTTCTTCACAAAATCGCGGTAGCTTTCGCCGCTAACGCGCTGTATAAGCTCCGTCAAAAGCAAAAAGTTTGTCGCGCTCTGCTCGACGGCTGTTCCCTGCTCAAAATGCAGCGGCTCGTTTGCAACTAAATTTAAAAGCTGCTCGAAGCTGTAATTTTTTGTATAATTCCAACCCTCCGCCAAGCGGTAATCGGCGATGCCCGACGCGTGGCGAAGCAGCGACAAAATTGTGATTTCTCCGATGCTCTGTGGCAAATCTGCTACATATGTTTTGAGCGGATTGTCAAGCTTTATCTTGCCCTGCTCGTAAAGCTGCATCACGGCAACTGCGGCAAACGCCTGCGAAATCGGCCCCGCAGGCCACATCGTGTTTGCCGACGCAAGCCGTTTTTGCTTTGCGTCAGATACGCCGTAGCCCACGACGCGAGGTATGTACGGCGCTTGCACTATCGCGAGTGTCAAGCCCGGTATTTCGTTTTCGCGCATAAATTCATAAATCATTTCATCGACGGTGCGCCCCAGATATGTGACGTCTGCGCTTCCGCGTGACTTTAGCTCTGAGTGGATTTGTCTTGTGTTCATTTTTAAGCTCCCTTCGACAGTTTTAAACGCTGTCACAAATGTCAAAACTCGTTTTTGCGCATTAAAAGCAAAAACTATTGACGCTTTATGCTAATTGTAATATCATCAGCTTAATACGTCTGTTGAAATTTCAACACAGGAGGTCGAAATGGAAAATTATGTTGAGCTATATGGCAAGCTTCCGCTCTTTGCAGGGGTGTCAAAAGAGCAGCTTATCCCGCTTTTGAAATGTCTTAAAGCCGAGAAGCACATTTTCGCAAAGGGCGAGTGGATTTTTAATGAGGGCGAGAGGATAACGACGCTCGGGATAATATTAAAAGGGCGCATAAATACGGTTTACGAGGATATTTTGGGCGGAAATAGCATCATCGGCACGATCGAAAGTGGACAGATGTTCTGCGACGCGTTTTCGTGCTCGACAGCGCAGCGCATGCCGCTGAACGTGCAGGCGCAAATTGAAAGCGAGGTGCTGCTTATAGATATCGGGCTTATTTTGCACACCTGCGCAAGCGCGTGCGAGCAGCACAGGCAGCTTTCGGAAAATCTCATACATATTTTAGCCGACAAATATGTGACGCAAAACTGTAAGCTGATAAATCTTTCAGCCCGCACCACAAGACGAAAGCTGCTGTCGTACCTCTCCGAGCAAATGCGCATGCAGGGCGGCGAGACATTCACAGTCCCCTTCAACCGCCAAGAACTGGCCGACTACCTATTCGTAGACCGCACCGGCCTATCAACACAGTGGAATTTGCTCATAAAACAAGGCATTTTGACAGATACAAAAAGAGGCTTCACATTAAATGCAAAGCCGAATTTTAATGTGTAAAGCTGCGCTACATGGTCTTTCACGCTTATCCGTCGCAAGATAATTTCCTTTGCGCCGCAATTAACTATAGTCCGGCAATTTCCTCTTTTTTTAAGCCGTCTAATTCATCCACGCTAATATCATAATCATCTATGCTGCTCGGGATAACTTTCCCTTCTTTGAGCTTAATATTGAGCAGCTTATGCACTTTAGCGGACGAATATTGACCTATTTTATTATTATGCTCCCACCAACAAAGCTTTTCTACCACCATCGAGCCGTCGGGGCGGGCAGAGGACGCGTCATTTACGAATAATGTCCGCAGGCACTCCTTGATTAAGCTTGCGTCCTCTGTGGAAAATCCGGTTTTTTCAGCCATTTTGACGTTGATTGAGCCTTTAATCACATAAAGTCCAAACTCCGCAAAATGCTTCATGCCCATTGTGTCGGAGGTTTTGCCGCCCTTTTCATTCGGCTCGCCATTGACACTTTTTGTTATTTGCATGCTGTTGATATTTAAAGGATCAAGGCTTTTAGCCTGACATATAGAAACAGGCCCTCTAACACCAACCGACACGCTCTCCTGCTCTTTTTTCTTGTCTTTTTTAAACGCGAACACCTGCCCGAAAGCACGGACATCAGTCCACGTTGCGCACGCCTGCCGCGCGTAATCGTCAATGCTTGTGTATTTTGTAATAGTTTTACTTGCACGATCGCTCAAATTGTCAAACTCGTCATCGTTTCGGTCATTTGACTTCACAAAAATATTTTCGCCCATATCCTGCATACGATTACGGATTTTTCTTTTTATGCAAACATCGGAAATTTCGCCATAGCTTCGGTGAAACCGTCCAAAAGGTAGAAATCTACTATAAGATGATTGGACATGTGGAATTGCCGCAACTCAGCAAAACAGAGCGTGAATCCCTCAAAGCAACTTTCGGACGCACGGAAACAGAGGAACGCAAAAAAATAGACCGAAGCGCATGACTGCGCAACGGTCTATATACAAAAAAACACCCACAAGAAACCTCAAGTCCCTTATGGGTATTCGTTATGGCAAATGACTAAACGATTGATACAATGCACCTGTTTTATATAGAATGCACCCGCGTTCAAGTGCCTTTTTTGATGCCTTCTGCCTTTGGTATAGCGGACAGAAAGGACTAAAGGGACAAAACTGAATACGTCTATTAAAACTGTAGGTGCTGACCAGGTGAATTGTGCATTAATTCCGGGAGAATGGTT
>RZZW01000043.1 GCA_009929695.1 Clostridia bacterium | reverse complement strand
TGACCCTTTCAGAATTGGTGTTGTGGTGACTCAATTCTACCACAGGTTCATCGCTATGGATATTCTTTTTACTATTGCAACTTCATTTTACAATTCGCCTAAAATAATTAATTATAATCAATAGAGCCTTCCAAATATTATTTTTCCGTCCTTGTGCCTATTTTGCAGTTGTGGTACAATATTAACGCAATAATAGCATATAGTGAGGAAAAGCATGTTAAATGTACAAAATGTAACGCACGGCTACGGCACGAGGTGCATACTTGACGACGCGTCTTTCAGGCTGTTGCGCGGCGAGCACGTTGGGCTTGTGGGCGCAAACGGCGAGGGAAAAACCACCTTTTTAAATATAATCACAAAGGCGATGCAGCCCGACGAGGGCACTGTGACGTGGGGCAAAAACGTCACCGTAGGATATCTTGACCAGCGCACGACGCTTGAGGTGGGCAAGACAATCCGAGACGTTTTGCGCGACGCCTTTGCGCATATGTTCGCGATGGAGCAGGACATGCTCGCGATGTATGAGCAGATGGGCAGCGCGGACGAAGACGAGATGGAGCGCCTCATGCAGGACGTTGGCGACATTCAGGAAATCCTCGACCACAGCGGCTTTTACAGCATAGACAGCCGCATAGAGGAGTTTGCGGGCGGGCTTGGCCTTGCCGAAATAGGGCTTGACCGCAACGTGACGCAGCTCTCTGGCGGTCAGCGCACAAAGGTCTTGATGACAAAGCTCTTGCTCGAAAATCCAACCGTTCTCATTCTCGACGAGCCGACAAACTTCCTTGATGAAAATCATATTTTATGGCTGAAAAACTTTCTTCAAAGCTACGAAAACGCATTTTTGCTCGTCAGCCACGACACGCAGTTTATGAACAGCGTCGTAAACGTGATTTACCACGTCGAAAACAGCGTTTTGACGCGCTATACAGGCGACTACGAGAATTTTTTAGCAATGTACGACCTCAAAAAGCGTCAGCTTGAACAGGCGTATGAAAAGCAGCAAAAGGAAATCGCGGGGCTTGAGGATTTTGTCGCGCGAAACAAGGCGCGCGCCGCCACGGCAAACATGGCGCGCAGCCGCCAGAAAAAGCTCGACAAAATGGACGTGATAACGCTCGACAAGGAAAAGCCGAAGCCGACGTTTAGCTTTGAGTATTCCCGCGCGCCGGGCAAGGCGGTCATCGAGGCGAAATCACTCATTATCGGCTACGACACAGCGCTCACAAAGCCGCTGTCATTTGTGGTTGAGCGCGGTCAAAAAATTGCCGTAAAGGGCGTAAACGGGCTCGGGAAATCGACGCTTTTAAAGACTATGCTCGGCATTCTGCCGCCGTTTGAGGGCAGCGTAGAGCTTGATTATTACGCCGAGCCCGCGTATTTTGAGCAAGAGCATCTCGGCGGCAGCAAAACGGCTCTGCAAGACTTGTGGGACGACTACCCCGCCATGACAAACGGCGAGGTGCGCGGCGCACTAGCGCGCTGCGGCTTGACGACACAGCACATCGAAAGTCAGGTAAAGGTGCTCTCCGGCGGCGAAAACGCAAAGCTGCGCCTTTGCAAGCTGTGTCTGCAAAAGATGAATTTACTCGTGCTCGACGAGCCGACAAACCACCTCGACGTATACGCAAAAGAAGCCTTGCAGCAAGCTGTAAAGGCGTTTAAAGGCACAGTGATTCTAGTCAGCCACGAGCCCGAATTTTATGAGAGCATAGTGACCGACGTGTGGAATTTAGAGGACTGGACGACCAAGATTGTTTAACACCAAAGGAAAAAGAAGAGAGAAGAAAGAAAAATGAATGTGTGACGGCTGCGCCGTTACATTATAATAGAAGAGCGTCTACAATAGATTTATATGAAATCTTACGCAGGCGCTCTATTTATTAAAACGTTACCGCAACGCGGTAACTCCTTACTTCTTCTCTCTTCTTTTTTCTTTTTTCTTTCAATCATTTGTGTTCGGCAAACCACTTAATCGCATAGCTGCAAGTAGGCAAAGCGCGTAAGCCGTTTGTTTTTATCTGCTCTGCCGCCAGCTTCATAAGTTGCCCTGCAATTCCCTGTCCGCGCAGGGATGGGTCGACAAACGTGTGGTTGATGTTCGCCACGCCGTCAGTGACGGGAAACGTCACCTCAGCAAGCAGCCCGCCGTTTTCGTCGACAGCAAATATTCTCTCATCTTCATGCAAAAATTCCATAAATCTACCCTCCGCCGACAATTTCGTCGGCTTTTTGTTTTAGTATATCACATTTATATGTTTTGTGATATTATAATATTATCTACTTAAAGGGAGTGTGCAGCATGGAGGAAAATCTCGGTATTCAGCTTTTTGAGGACAAAAAAATACGCACCGCTTGGGACGAGCAGCGCGAGGAATGGTATTTTTCGATTGTGGACGTAGTGGGCGTATTGTCTGACAGCCCAAACCCCAACAACTACTGGAAGGTTTTGAAAAAGCGGTTAAAAGATGAGGGAAATCAGTCGGTTACAAATTGTAACCAACTGAAATTAAAATCTCCTAAGGACGGCAAAAAATATCTCACCGACGTCGCCGACACCGAGCAGCTTTTGCGCATAATTCAGTCTGTTCCCTCCCCTAAGGCCGAGCCGTTCAAAATGTGGCTTGCGTCTGTTGGGCGTGAGCGCATTGAGGAAACTATCGACCCCGAGCTGACTATCGACCGCGCGCTCGCCACATACCTCAAAAAAGGCTATTCGCGAGACTGGATAAATCAGCGCCTGCAAGCAATTCAAGTGCGCAAGGAATTGACCGACGAATGGGACAACCACGGCGTGCAAAAAGGCGTTGAATACGCGATACTGACGGACGAAATCACAAAGGCGTGGTCTGGCATGAACACGCGCGAATATAAGAGCCTCAAAGGGCTTAAAAAAGAGAGCCTGCGCGACAATATGAGCACGCTCGAGCTTGTTTTAAACATGCTCGCCGAGGCGACGACAACGGAATTTTCACGCGAGGAAAACCCGCAAAGCTTTAACGAAAGCCGTCAGCTCGCCAAAAAAGGCGGCGCTGTGGCAGGCAACGCCCGCAAGGAAATAGAAGCCACCACCGGCAAATGTGTTATAACGCAAAAAACCGCCGAGGACTTCACAAAACCGAAGCTTATTGACAGCTTAATTGAGGACATTTCAAGCGACAAATAATAATCCTTTGCGGCTTTGGCAGCTTTCATCACTAAAACCGACACCGTCTTCATATATTGTATTGTACAATAATTACGGAGGTTGGTTATGAAATATAAAATCTTGCCCCGCCCCGAAAAATGGATTATCCTCGGCATTCCTTTTTTATTTTTGGCGGGGGCTTGTTTGCATTTTACGTATGAGCTGACAGGCAAAAGCTTCATAGTCGGCATATTTTCGCCCGTCAATGAAAGCGTGTGGGAGCACTGCAAAATGGTCGTTTTATTGACAATTTTATGGTGGAGCGTTTACTACATATGCAAATCAAAATCACACTCAATAGACAAAAACAAATGGTTCAGCGGAGCGCTTGTCTCCGTTTTTGTTTCCATCATCACAATACCGTTATTCTTTTATTTTTACACCGAGGCTTTCGGCATAGAGTCCCTGATTATCGACATTTTATTATTGCTTTTCGCCAATTTTCTCGGTCAGCTTACGGGTCTGCACGTTTATAAGTACGGCAAGGGCATAAATTATATCGTGGCAATATGTCTGTTGGCGGCAATTTTTATCGCGTTTGCAGTATTCACCATTTTTCCACCGGCTCTTCCAATTTTCGCCGCCCCTTAAAATTTCACTGGACGCGGTAGCGTGAAAGTCACCCCATGCAGTTGACCGCATGGGGTGATTATTTATTTTATCCTAAAAGCTTGCTGCCTTTTTCGCATATATCATATATTTCGTCGTGCTTTTTGTCGATAAGCGGAGTTATCTGCGCGGTTTTCTTTTTTGTCATAACGCGATAGATAAGATACGGCGCTATCCACCCCGCAAAGCCCGGCACGGCAAGCAGAATGCAGCCCATCACAGACCCGCCTGTTATCGCGAACACCGACCCCGCCATGAACGCCGTGCCAATTATCCCGACAACATACGCGGCGGCTGACCCGCTGACGTATTTTGAAAATTCGAGCGATTGTATCTCCTCGGCACACGCGCAAAACTGTCTTTGCAAGCGTGTAAGCTCCGCCTTATTGCGAATTTTGCGGTCGCGCTTTATTTTCATTGTGACATAATTCGGCTTGCCGACAGCGCCTGACGTCCCCTCAAGCCTCCAACCAAAATTCTCGTAGCCGTCCGAATACAGCGACGCCATGTCGCGCTTTACGGTGATGTCCTGATATTCGTACCCCACAAATCCATTTTCCTGCGTCTGATTTTCGTTCATTTTTCATTTCCCTTTCTTTTGCTGCCCTGTCGGGCTATTCATTCGATGTCCCTATTATGACAGAGCATTATTTGAGAAAGGTTTGAGTTTTGTTTCAGTTTTATTAATGATAAATCACATTTTAATCGGCAGCTTAACAGTAAATGTCGAGCCCTTGCCAAGCTCGCTTTCAGCTTCAATCAACCCGTCGACAAGCTGCAAAACGCGCACCGCGAGGGCAAGCCCAAGTCCGTTTCCCTGCGCAGAATACGAGGTGTCGCCTTGATAGAACTTGTCAAAAATATGCCGCCTTGTCTCCTCGCTCATGCCGCAGCCGTCGTCGGAAACAGCGATAAACGCGTTATTTGAGTCTGACCACTGCCGCAGCGTCACACGCCCGCCCTCGTTTGTGAATTTGAACGCGTTTGACAAAATATTATTCCACACAATCTCAAGCAGCGGCGCGTCAGAGAAAAGCGTCAGCCTGTCCTCAAGCTGTGCTTCAAATTCGATATTTTTTTGCTCCCAAATATCCTCAAACGCAAGAGCACAGCCGCAAAGCTGCTCGCATAAATCAAACGGCTCGCTCTGCGGCTTTATCGTCTGCCCCTCAAGCTTGTTCAGCTTTAAAATGTTTGTTATAAGGCTTGAAAGCCGCTTCGACGCCTCGTTTATAGACAAAATATACGCCTGCCGCTGCTGAGGTGTCATGCTGTCATTTTTGAGCAGCTCGGCTGTGTTTTGTATGACGGCAAGAGGCGTTTTTATCTCGTGAGACACGTTTGAAATAAAATCTGTTTTAAGCGTTTCAATGCTGCCAAGCTCCGCCACCATCTTGTTAAAATCTGCAAAAATCACATCTAAATAGTCCGTTTTATAGGATGTATGCCGTGCGGGAACGTACACCGAAAAATCTCCCGCCGCCACCTTTTGCGTCGCCTCGGCAAACCTCATCATCGGCTTTTCATACCGCGCCGTTATCTGATATCGCGTCAGCAGCGTAAACGTCACCGCCGCCACAAGCCAACACAAAAGCACCGCCGCTACAAGGCTCGGCGGCAGCTTTTTATAGTCTATATATTCGCCTATTATATTCATTTGCAGCGTCGTAAAAAGCCCGAAAACCACAAATGTAATTATGAAAACAGAGAGCGGAAATACCTTCATTTTCGCTTTTTTCTTTTGCGCCGCCATGCTTTTCATAACAGCACCGCCTTGTACCCAAGCCCGCGCACGGTGACTATCTGAAAGCCGTCGCAGCTCTTAAATTTATCGCGCAGCTTCGTCACGTAAACGTCCACCGCGCGAAGGCTCGTCTCGCTTTCGATGCCCCAAAATTCGTCCATCAGCTGTGCGCGTGAAAGCGTCTTTTTCGGGTATGAGAGAAGCTTGTAGAGCAGGTTAAATTCGCGCGTCGTCACGGCTATCTCCTCGCCGTCAAGCACCGCTGTCATAGCGTCCGCGTCAAGCACTAGGTTACCTATCACAAGTCTGCGCTCGGCTTCAATATTCGCTCTGCGCAAAAGCGCCCGCACGCGAAGCAGCAGCTCGGCAAGCTCGACAGGCTTTACCATATAGTCGTCAATTCCAAGCATAAAGCCCTTTTGCTTTGACGGCAAATCATCGCGCGCCGACATAAATAAAATCGGTATCGCCTTCTTGACGCGGCGGATATTAGCGGCAAATTCAAACCCGTCAACCCCCGGCATCATGATGTCGGAGATTATTATATTATACAGCTTATTGTATATTTCCTCATAAGCGTCATTCGCGTTTAAACAGCCCTTGGCGGCAAACCCGTTGTCGCTCAAATAAGTGCAGACAATCCTGTTAAGCTCCCTGTCGTCCTCCACCACAAGCACATTTATCATAATAATCCCCCATTTTCCCAAAACGCCTATATATTACATTATATAGCCCCGCACCCCAAATTGTAAATCCCGCACGTTTGCAAATTGTTTGGGAATTGTTTGAGAATTGTTAAATTTTCTTTGTTACAGTGCCCCCATAATTTTATGCGGATAGTATGGTTCCTCAAGATATGCAATGTCCGCCTGCGTCAGTTTAATATCAAGAGCACCCGCCGCGTCGTCGAAATAGCTTGCCTTTGTCGCCCCGATTATCGGCGCTGTGATGCCCTTTTCAAGCTGCCACGCTATTGCAATCTGCGACATTTTCACGCCGTGCTTTTTTGCAAGCTCGTCTACTCTTTTCACAATTTCCATGTCAGTCGCCTGCGTGCTGTCGTATTTTTGGACGGCGGTTTTGTCGGTTTGGCTTCTCTTTGAGGCCGATTTCCACTCCGCGCGCGCAAGCCTTCCCGCGGCAAGCGGACTGTACGGCGTGAGCGCCACATTTTCCTGCTTGCAGATGGGGATAAGCTCGCGCTCGTCCTCGCGATAGAGCAGATTGTAGTGGTTTTGCATCGAGACAAATTTTGTCAAACCGTTTTTCTCGGCGCACTCCTGCATATTTCTGAACTGATAGCCGTACATTGCCGACGCGCCGAGCGCACGCACCTTGCCCGCCTTGACAAGCCCGTCGAGCGCGCGCATAGTCTCCTCAATCGGCGTTGAATAGTCAAAGCGGTGAATTATGTATAAATCGACGTAATCAGTGCCGAGCCGCTTAAGAGAAGCGTCAATCTCACGTTCAATCGCGGCTTTTGACAGCTTGCCCTCGTTAAAATAAACTTTTGTCGCAATGACAGCTTTGTCGCGCGCAATATTGTTTTTCAGCGCTGCGCCAAGATATTCCTCGCTTGTCCCGTGCGAATATGTATTTGCGGTATCAAAAAAATTAATGCCGAGCCCGAGCGCCTTTTTGACGATAGCCTCGGTGTCCTGCGGGTCGAGCGTCCACTCATGAAAGTCCGCCGAAGCCTTCCCAAAGCTCATGCACCCCACACAAACCCGTGAAACCTCAATCCCCGAATTTCCCAATTGCATATATTTCATAATAAATCTCCCTTTGTTTTCTTGTGAATACATTATAAACCTTAAAGTTCACTTTAGATCAAATGTTTTTTAATATTCGCAAATTACGCCCGCCCCGCATATGATGGCATAGCGTCATTATATGTTGGGCGGGTGATTTTTATTTTTAATGTAAATGTGACCGCTGTCGTGCCCGCGCGAAATGAGGGCGGCAGCATAAAAGCGACCATTGACAGCCTTAAAGCGCAGACGGTGAAGCTGTCGCGCATAATCGTCGTCGCCAACAACTGCACCGACAACACCGCTCAAATCGCACGCGAAAACGGTGTGAAGGTGTTTGAGATGATGAAAAACACTCAAATGAAGGCGGGTGCGCTAAATTACGCGCTTGAAAAAATATTGCCCGCGATGCCGCCGCAGGACTGTATTTTGATCATGGACGGCGACACGACGCTCGCGCCGACGCTTGTCGAGAGCTGTCTCGCCTGCCTTGCCGCAAACCCTATGGCGGGCGCTGTGAGCGGAATTTTCACGGCGCGGCCCACGTCTTCCCTGCTCGGAATGCTGCAAGCGATGGAATTTTGGCGTTACCGCCGTCAGATATTTCAAAACGGAATGCGCGCGTTTGTACTTACAGGCACAGCGTCACTTTTTAAAGCAGGCGCGCTCAAAGCAGTAAAAGCGGCGCGATTTAAAGGCACTTTGCCGCGCTCGTGCGGCAGTTATTACGACACCATCGGGCGCACCGAGGACAACGAAATGACGCTTGCGCTGCTCACGCTCGGCTACGACTGCCTCGCCGCGGACACGTTTGCGCAGACGGACGTTATGGAGAGCCCCAAAAAGCTTTTTTTGCAACGCGAAAGATGGTATAACGGTGCGCTGATAAACCTAAAAGCCTACGGCAAAGCGCTGCCGTGGTATCTGCGCTGGGTGTATTGGCGCCAGCAGATAGGTCTGTTTTTGTCGATGATTTTTTTGACGCTGATGCTGCTCACACTGCTGTTTTGCGCGATATTCGGCATACTGCAAATAACGTGGCTGTGGCTGCTTTTGCTCGGCATGCTCGCGTTTGAACGCACCGCGACGGTTTGGCGGCTCGGCGTAAAAGCGCGGTTGATAGCGCTTTGCGTCATACCCGAGCAGCTCTATAGTATATTTTTAGTGTTCGTTTTCGACGTCTCGCTGTCTCACTTTTTGACAAACAAAAAAGGCGGCTGGCACGCCACGTAAAGGAGTGATTTCTCATGTATTGTTGCCACTGCGACCCGCGCCTGTGCTGCATTTTCGGCATAGTGGGCATAGTTTGTTCGATAATTCAGCTCATAATCATAATCTGCCTCGCAGTCACGATTTATAAGCTCGTGTGTAAAAAAATCTGCATAGAACCCGTCCACCACCCCGACGGCGACTACCGCTGGGCAATAACAAAAGACGGCAAGCCCTGCAAATGGCTTGGGAAGAAGAAATAAATTAGAATAATTAAGGGGACGATGCTCACATCGTCCCCTTTTTTGCTCTTGGATAAGGCGCTTTTTCATCTGTTAAGCCTGATAAATAATCCATGCTTGTCTCAAGTGCAAGCGCAATTTTGCGGCATTGCTCAAAGGTATAGTATCTTTTTCCGCTCTCGATTTTGGAATAATCGCTCTGGTCAATGCCCGTGAGAAGCTGCATTTTTATTTGTGTGTAGCCTTTTTCTTTTCGCAGTTTTTTTAGTCTGTCCATTTTTATCACCAATTCAATTATGTCAAATTGCCCTATTGTTTTTAGGGGTGAATTGACCTATAATTGTTGTGAGGTGATTTTAATGGATTTATACAAGGAACTCCTTATAGAAATACTACGAAACGAAGAGATAAATATAACATTTCCAAACATAACTTTATCTTGCGACGAAATTGTGTCCGCAGAATGTTATAAAGCAATGCAAAAAATCAAACACATTGTGCAAGATGACAGCCTTGATGACAAGGAGTGCTTTGCAAAAATTGAAGCGATTGTAATATTATTTGAAACATTAGGCATAGACAGCGGCAATCGCCACGATTTTGGTTGAATTTTGGCACAATAAACCATCTTGACACCATAGCTATTCATGCTAAAATTAAAGTAAAGTATAGCACCGTAGGGCGTGACGACCTCGGCACGCCGAGTCGTCGTGCCCTACGCACTTTGTAGCATTGTAGAGACGCCATACATGGCGTCCGTCACCACGGCGATGTGCAAAACGAGACGGACGCGCAATGCGCGCACCTACATGGCTGCCAAGATTTTTTCTAATCAAGCCCCCCGCGCGATACATTTTATAAGTTTGGAGTGTGAAAAATGGGCACTGTTTACAGCGATAAGGAATACCACGTTCAGCTCACTGCAGGCGATGTGGGCAAATATGTCATTTTGACGGGCGACCCCGGGCGGTGCAAGGATATTGCAGAATATTTTGACGGCGCAACTCTCGTCAGCCAAAACAGAGAATACGTCACCTACACAGGCACGCTGTGCGGTGAAAAAATAAGCGTCGTGTCGACAGGCATCGGCGGGCCGTCGGCGGCTATCGCGCTTGAGGAGCTTATTCACTGCGGCGCTGACACGTTTATCCGCGTCGGCACATCAGGCGGTATGCAGCCCGATGTTTTGAGCGGCAGCCTCGTCATTGCCACAGGTGCGATAAGGCTCGACGGCACGTCAAAGGAATACGCGCCGATTGAGTTCCCCGCCGTTGCAGATTACGACATCGTCGACGCTCTGCGCAAAGCCGCCGCATCTATAAATGCCGATTACCACGTCGGTGTTGTGCAGTGCAAGGACTCATTTTACGGCCAACATTCGCCCGAAAGCATGCCCATCGCTGCCGAACTCGCCCAAAAATGGGACGCGTGGAAACGCTGCGGAGCACTGACGAGCGAAATGGAATCGGCCACACTCTTCACCGTCGCGTCAGTGCGCCGCGTAAAAATAGGCACGGTGCTGCTTGTCATGGGCAACCAAACCCGCCGCGAAATGGGTCTTGAGGACAAAATCTGCCACGACACCACCCTCGCCGTGCGCACCGCCGTCAAGGCGATGAAAATTTTGATAAAAAGCGCAAAATAACAGCAAAGAGCCTTTACTGCACACACTTTTGTACGCAGTAAAGGCTCTTTTTATATTACAATTTACTCTTCCGCTGCCTGCTTTGCCGCGCGCAGCTTGTCGCTGAGGCGGATGATGATGCTTTCGGGGTCGACTTGAAGCTCGATTTTGTCGCTTTGCAGCTCGGGGATATCGGCGACTGTCACGGCTGTGCCCGTTTTCATGCCCTCGAGATCCACTGTTATCGTGTCAATCATGTCCTCGGGCAGTGACGCATAAGGAATTTCAAGCAGCATTCTCTCAATTGAGCCTGTGATCATGTCGGCGTTTTTCAAAATGATGTGGATGACGCTGTTGACCTTTTGATCCTCCTCAAGCACCTGAAAGCTGATGTGGACAATCTCGTTTTTCAAAACGTTCTGCTCTTTTTCCTTCACTTGCACAGACAGCGTTTTTCCATCAAGGTCAAGCTTCAGCTTGCTGCCCTCGCGCTTTGTTCTCACGAGCTTTTGGGCAGTTCCCTCATCCATTTGAATAGAGACGGACTCCTTCAAGCTTCCGCCGAAAACAACTCCCGGCACAAACCCCGAGCTTCTCAATTTCTTCGCCCTCATCTCGGGATTTCTTTTTTGGACTGTAATGACCTCCATATTTTTGCCTCCTTGATATGTTAAATATTTAATGCAAAATTTATGCACATTGCACATAAATCTGTTGCCATCTTCTCCGCGCCGACACCGCGCGCATATAATAAAAAAAGAAGAGCTTTCCATACAACACCCAAACCGGTGCAATACCAAAAGCCCTTCTATAATAGACGGTTCTTTTTTATTAAATTTCAAGCGATACTATCCGCTTCTTTTATCACTATACCACATAAGATGGATAAAGGCAAGCTACATTTCGTTGATTTATTCCAAATACATCTTTCTCAACTTTTCTGTGTCCTTTTGAGAAAAGCTAAGATATGTGGCGGCGTAGCTTTCTATTCCGCCTTTTTTGTCGGTTTCCTCGAATGCCGCTTGCAGATATGCTTCGTCGGTTTTCATTAAGGCGTAGAGAAACGCAAGCACCTCTTCGTTTTGGGTGTACTAACGATACTGCGCCATGCGGTGATCGTTGCGCTGTTTGCCGTATTCGGCTGTGAGCATATAATCCGCAAGCACTGTCTCGCGCGGCACACCGAGCAAGCACAGTGTCAACGCCGCCGCCCAGCCTGTGCGATCCTTGCCGCCCTTACAGTGAAAAACAAGCGGCACGGCGTTTTTGTCTATAATCAGCCTCAAAAACGCTCCGAATGCGTCCATCGCGCTTTTTTCTGTGACAAGCTCCCGCATTTGCCCTATCATCGGGCTTACCGCGCTTAACTTTCCGCTTGACGCCGCTTTTTCAAGATATTCAAGCTTCTTGGCGTCGTCTTGTGCGGCTGACGCAGACGCCTGCGCCGCGACTGCCGCTATCGGAGACAGCGTGATAAGTCTTGCTTTATCCGGCACGCGGTCAGGCTGCGCTGCTTGCTCTGCCGCCATGCGGAAATCTACGACCGTTTGAATATCCATCTCGCAAAGCCGCTTTAAATCAGCGTCTGTGAGCTTATTAAGAGCGTCCGCGCGGTACAGCTTTTTGCACACCACCCTGCGCCCGTCAGCCGTTTCATACCCGCCTATATCGCGGAAATTAAACGTGCCGTCAAGCTTAATAAGACGATTTATCATGCTGTTACTTCCTCTTGCTTTGCCACTTCCTGAGACTTCGCGTCCTTGTCAACCTTGCGCAGGAACGGAACATACATAAGTATGACGACCGCAAGCTGAATTATCTGAATGAGCCCACCCCGCCAGCCGCAGGCGACAAAACCGCTGATTATCGGCGGCAGCGTGCGTCCGACGTTGACGGAAACAACAGGCAAAAATCCGATTACGCTTGCGAAATACGCTATAAGCTCGCACACGACAGCTGACAGCGACATCGGCAGCAACAGCCACGGATTGAGCACCATCGGTATGCCGAATTTCATCGGCTCGGTAATGCTGAAAAGGCTCGGTACGATGGAAATTTTGCCGACGCTCTTAAGCCGTGCGCTTTTGCAGAAGAATATCAAAAGCAACGCGAGCGCAAGCGCGCGGGGGCCTTTGAAAAGGTCGATAAAGAACGAGTTGATGATAAATTCAGGCTGTGCACCGGCTGAAACCGCCGCCGCGTTTGCGTATGCCTGCGATGAGAACATAACAGCAAGCAGGCTGCTTGTGACGGCGGAGCCATGTATGCCGAAGAACCACATAACTGTTTTGTTTCATTCCAAAGCATTCCGCTACCCGCCTTTATGGTTTTCTTCTATTATACCATATTTAGTGGCAGATTGGGGTTTTTCAGTGGTTTTGAACCGTCCCCCTGTGTTTTGTGTCATGTGTCACTGTGTCACGTGTCGTGTGTCACTGTGTCACGTGTCATGTTTTACAAGTGGCTTGTCATGTTTTACAAGTGGCTCCCATTGACAAACTCACCGCTTTTTGATATCATGGTACAAAATAATTTTGATTGGAGATGATAGCGTACCTATGGACGACGGCGACAGTAACAACGGAGATAACCCTCCTTTATGTCATATGAAAATAACAAGACACCGTCTGTGCTTACGTGAATGAGCGGCAGGCTGTGTCTTTTTGTGTTTTTTTATTGATATTTTAAGGAGATTTATTTTGGAAAATTCTATTTTTTTAATGCTTTTATTGCAGATAGTGCTCATTGCACTCAACGCCGTTTTCGCGTGCGCGGAGATTGCGGTTATATCCATGAACGACGCAAAGCTCGCCAAAATGGCGGCTGACGGCGACAAGCGCGCCGTGCGTTTAGCCCGCCTGACAAGCCAGCCCGCGCGGTTTTTGGCGACAATTCAGGTGGCGATAACGCTCTCGGGCTTTCTCGGCAGCGCGTTTGCCGCCGACAACTTTTCGGGCGGACTCGTCGACTGGCTCGTCTCGCTCGGAGTGAAAATTCCCGTCGCGACACTCGACGCTGTGTCGGTTATCATAATCACGCTCGTTTTGTCTTATTTCACGCTCATTTTCGGAGAGCTTGTGCCAAAGCGCGTCGCCATGCGCAAGGCGGAGGCGCTCGCGCTCGGCATGTCGTCGCTGATAACCGTCATTTCAAAGCTTTTTGCGCCGATAGTATGGTTTCTCACAGCGTCCACAAACGCCGTTTTGCGACTGCTCGGCATTGACCCGAACGCCGAGGACGACGAGGTGAGCGAGGAGGAAATTCGCATGATGGTCGATGTCGGCAGCGAAAAGGGCGCTATCGACCGCGAGGAAAAGCAGTTTATAAACAACGTTTTTGAGTTTGACGACATGAACGCGGGGCAGATTGCCACGCACAGAACGGAATTGTCGCTGCTGTGGCTCGAGGACGACATGGAAGAATGGCAAAAAACCATTCACACAAGCCGCCACACGCTGTACCCCGTCTGCGACGCGTCCGCCGACGACATCATTGGCATATTAAACGCGAAGGACTATTTCAGGCTGACTGACAAAAGCCGCGAAAACGTCATGCAGACAGCCGTCAAGCCCGCATATTTCGTGCCTGAGCGCGTTAAAGCGGACATATTATTCAAAAACATGAAGCGCACGCGCAATAAACTAGCCGTCGTGCTCGACGAATACGGCGGCATGATAGGCATAGTGACGCTCAACGACCTTGTTGAGCAGCTTGTGGGCGAGCTGGGCGACGACGAATTGCAGGAAAACGCCGAAATACCTATCGAAAAACTGGATGAAAATACATGGAAAATCACCGGCGACGCGCCGCTGAAAGCCGTGGCGCAGGCGCTCGGTATAGATTTTCACAACAAAAGCTTCGACACCTTCAACGGCTTTGTTTTCGACGCGCTTGGCACAATCCCGCCCGACGGCACAAAAACCGAGCTTGAAGCGGCAGGTCTGTCAATAACCTTGACAGAAATCCGCGACCATCATTTGTCTGAATCTATAGTAAAAAAAGCATAAGCCGCCTACCGACCACATATTTTTGCGGACACTCGTAGGGCAAGAGCAGAGCCCTTGCCCTACAGTCAGAGTTTTGTCTTGGCAAATCAAAAAATCATATTTAAAAAGTTAACTTCAATGACATTATATTTTTGCTTGATTGCACGAAGCTTTTCTTTTAACTCGCCAAGCTCGACATCTTTATAATTTGTGAACGGGCGGCGTGAATATCCGGCGTCTATGCCCTGCCATGCCAGCATATTGCGCATCAGTGCAAGATAGTCATATTTTATGCACTCCAAAATTATCTCCGTGCCAATCTTTTGAAGGCGCGTGGCGGCTTTCATATCGCCCGCCTGCACGGCGGAGTACAGCTTTATAAACAGCTCGGGCATGACGTTGTAAAACGAGCCTATGATGCCGTCTGTGCCGACTGAATGGCCAGCCCACGGCGGGCAATATAGCGGCGAGCAGCGTGTTGTGAAAGCCCATCATGTTTATCTGCCTGACAAGCGGCACTAAAACCACCTGCTTCGGAAGAGCCATTGCCGCTACAAACACCGAGAATAGCAGCTTTGAGCCTGTAAACCGTTTTTTGGCAAGTGCATAGCCTGCGCTTGTGGACACAAGACACACGAGCACCATGCTTACGCCCGCAACAAGGATGCTGTTAAAAAGCCATCTCCATGCGGGTTGATTGAACAGCATCTCAAAATTTTCAAGCGTTGGTGCTTGCGGAAAAGAATTCGGCGGCAGCGCCACTGTCTCGCGCTGCGTTTTAAAAGCGCCTGTTATGACCCAGTAAAATGGAAAAATAAAAATAGATGTCACGGCGAGCAAAATAATTATGGAAATTGTCTCAACCGGATTTATTTTTTGCAGTTTTCTTCGTTTGTTCATGTTACTGCCCCCCCCTTTAAGCGTCGTCTTGGCTGAAAAATTTAAATTGAAGCCAACTGAATATGCAGATTATCACAGCCAAAATAACACCCATGGCGTTTGCATAGCCAAACTTGTACTGCTTAAACGCCGTCTCGTACACGAGATACATGATTGTGCTTGTATTGTAGTTTGGGCCGCCCGAGGTGAGCAATTGAATGAGCGAAAAGCACTGGAAGGAATTTATTGTTGTGATGACAACAACATACAGCGTTGTCGGCAAAATTCCCGGCCATTTGATATGTCTGAAAACCTGCCATGAGTTTGCGCCGTCTATCTCCGCCGCCTCAACGTGGCTTTGATCCACATTGCCAAGCGCGGCTATGTACAGTATTATTGGCTGACCCACCGATGTGGTGAACAGCACTAAAATGACCGCCCATATGGCAAACCGCTTGTCGCCAAGCCACATTATCTCCTTGTCGATAATGCCCGCGTTCATCAAAATATAGTTCAGCACGCCCGAAATAGGGTCAAATATCCATTTCCACACAACCGTCACCGCAACTGTGCCCGTGACGACAGGCAGGTAGAAAATTCCGCGCATGACGCTGCGTATAAACGCGTTTTTTGGTAGATTACCACGGCCACAAAAAGGCTGAACAAAACAATTGCAAGAACAACGCCGACAACAAGAAGAACGGTGTTTCGCAGAGATTTTAAAAAGTATTCGTCGCCAAACAGCTTTGTGTAATTTGCAAAACCGCTGAATACAAACTTTTTGTCTGTATAATTAAAAAAGCTTGTGACAACGCCTGTGGCGATAGGAATAATGACAAATATAAGGAAAAACAGCAGTGCGGGCAACACAAAAATATACCCCACAATGTTTTCTCTTTTGTGAATAGCCAGCTCGGAATACCAGCTGCGCAGGCTGTGCCTTTGCATAACTTTGGTTTCCATAAAATCACCCCTTTTGTTAATCGGTAAGGCGGGGGCTTGCTCCTATGAGTGTTGATTAGCGCGAAAATTCGTTTTAATCTGTCATTCTGAGGAGCGAAGCGACGAAGAATCTTAAAACCTACGGCAATGTGCAAAAGATTCTTCGCTTCGCTCAGAATGACAAGAGGTTTGCACATCGGCTTCGGAACGCATACAATGCGTTCCCTACAATGTTACAAAGTGCGTAGGGCACGACGACTCGGCGTGCCGCTCTTGCAGAGGGCAATGTGTCCGCACGATAATGCTTTGCCGAGAGAAGCGCAGCCTTTTTTAGTTTGCACAAAGCTACCGGCGTGCCGAGGTCGTCACGCCCTACGGTGTACTGTGGGTACGCATCCTACGCACTTTGCGGGAATGTAGGGGCGAGCTTCGCTCGTCCGCTTGCAACACGCATGTCTGTCGACAGCCCGCCCTATAAGCTCACGCAAGCATTTCGCTCTGCACAGCCGCATCAAGCTTTTTACTGAGCTTCTTCGATAAATGTATTAGCTTCTTTTGTAAAGCTTTCCATGGCCTCTAATGATGTCCGGCGCTGTGCCGCCCTGAATGGATGTGGCAATTTTTTCAGGGCCGTTTTGGAAATCTATCATCTCTAAATTCACTTTGATGTCGGGATATTTTTTGTTGAACGCATCAATTACGCTCTGCTCGTACTGCCCAGATACGCCTGAATCACCCGCCATTGTCGGGAACGCCCACCAAGTTATCTCCGCTTTAAGCGAGGTGCTCTCCCGATTGATGAAGAAGCTGCGACAGAGCTCGTCTGCTCTTGCTGCGCTGCCTTTGTGCCGCAGGCGCTAAACGCAGAAACTGCCATAAGCCCCGCCAGTAAAAATGCTGCTGCCTTTTTCATGTCTAATCCTCCTTGAAATATGGTGCGAGTAGTTCTCGCATTCCCTGCTATCACTTTTTCATTTTTGGAGTGTTATTTCAATTGTCAAAAGATATAAAGTTTCACTCCAATATTTGTATACTTTGATGTTTTTACTCCAAATTGTTGATTGTTTGGAATTTTATGATAAAATAGATACAAATTAAATATGCAAAAAGAGGTGCGAAATGACAGAAAATATTTTTGATGTCCTTACAAAAAAATACACCCAGCTTACTAAAACTGAGCGCAAGGTGGCTGATTTTGTTTTTGCGAACAAGGCGGCTGTTCAGTATTATTCAATAGCGTCATTTGCTGAAAACTGCGGCGTGGGCGAGGCGTCGGTGTTCAGATTTTGCAAATCTCTGTCACTGGGCGGCTATAATGAATTTAAGCTGGCCGTCGCGCGCTCTTTGATGCAAAATGAAGTGTATAATGAAAAAACCGAAAAAGCGCCCTCGATGTTTGGCAAGGTAGTTGCCACGGACAGTTTTTCGGATTTGTGCCAAAAGCTGTATAATTCTCAGGTCAGTGCACTGTCGCAAACTATTGATTTGGCAAAAGCGTCTGACTTTGAGCGCGCCTCCACACTTCTCACAGCTGCCAAGCGTGTTTTTTGCTTTGGCCAAGGCAACTCTCTCATTCTCGCAATGATTGCATGGAGCCGCTTTATATCTGTGTCTAAAAAGTTTTACTGCGTGGAGGACGCACATTTGCAGGCTACAAATGCCGCGCTTTGCGATGAAGAGGACGTGATATTGGTTTTTTCATATTCCGGTTCAACTCGCGATATGATGGATATTTTACCTGCCGCCAAAAAAAACGGGGCAAGGATAATCCTTGTCACCCGTTTTGAAAATTCACCCGCCGCCAAGCTCGCCGATGTGGTGCTGATGTGCGGCAGCAATGAAGGACCGTTACAAGTCGGCTCAATGGCGGCAAAGGTCGCGCAGCTCATGGTCATAGACATTCTTTTTAATGAATATTGGATTAAAAACGAGCAGGAATGCGCGCAAAACACAGAGGCCACAGCGCAAATTATTTCAAAAAAGCTGATATAAAATAAAATCTTGCCGGTGGTTTGCGCAATATTAATCATCCATTCCGCCGCTTCGCGTCGGAACAAATATTTATGAAAGCGTCATTTCACCACGCGAAGCACAAGGAATGATAAGATGATTATTGCGCATTGGGGCGGGAGTGAGCGAAGCGAACGTATCGCCCTGCGCATCGCCCCGCGAGGGTTAGT
>RZZW01000013.1 GCA_009929695.1 Clostridia bacterium | reverse complement strand
GTAAATATTGATGGGGCGCCGTGTGAGATGAAAATCTCATGCACGGTGCTAAGCGGGGGAAAAGTCGGAGATTATCTCAAAGACTTACCTATCGCAATACAGCGGCAAGACCGATCCCCGCGGTTTCTATCTTGGCAGGGATAAATTTGGCTCAAATATCATCGTGGACTTTGATAAGCGTGACGATGACAAGACGAATGCGAACATTTTGATCCTCGGCAACTCCGGCCAGGGTAAGAGCTACCTTCTCAAGCTCATCCTCTGCAACATCCTCGAATCAGGCAAGGCCATACTGTGCCTTGATCCTGAGCATGAATACATTGACCTCGCGGAGAACTTCGGCTGTTTTATCGACCTGATGAACGGACAATACCGGATCAATCCCCTGGAACCTAAAACATGGGATGAAGGAGGCAGCCCGGAGGATACCGATGCGCCCCAGGCATTCCGCCAGTCCACCAAACTCAGCCAGCACATCAGTTTTCTCAAGGATTTCTTTCGATGCTATAAGGATTTCTCCGACCGCCATATTGACGCCATTGAAATCATGTTGGGCAAGCTGTACGAAAAGTTCGGCATCAGCGACCGCACCGATTTCAGGAGCCTTGCAGCCACAGACTATCCCATCCTGTCTGACCTTTACGCTCTCATTGATGATGAGTTCAGGGGATATGACAGAACCAAATATCAGCTCTACCCACAAGAATTGCTGCAGGAAATTCTGCTGGGGCTCCACTCCATGTGCATGGGTGCTGAAAGTAAATTCTTCAACGGCCACACCAATGTGACCTCCGACCGCTTTATTGTATTCGGCGTCAAGGGACTGCTGCAGGCCAGTAAGAATGTCAAGAACGCCCTGCTGTTCAATGTGCTTTCCTTCATGAGCGACAAGCTGCTGACCGAGGGGAACACTGCCGCCTCAATTGATGAGCTGTACCTGTTCTTGTCCAATCTGACTGCGATTGAGTATATCCGAAATTTCATGAAGCGTGTGCGCAAGAAGGAGTCGGCTGTTATTCTGGCATCTCAGAATTTAGAGGACTTCAATATCGAAGGCATCCGAGAGCTGACGAAACCGCTGTTCTCTATCCCGACCCATGCTTTCCTCTTCAACGCCGGAAACATCGACAAGCAGTTTTATATCGACAGCCTCCAGTTAGAGGAATCCGAATATAACCTGATCCGCTTTCCCCAGCGTGGTGTGTGCCTCTACAAATGCGGCATTGAGCGGTATAACCTTGCGGTCCATGCCCCTGCCTACAAGGAAAAGTTGTTCGGAAAGGCGGGCGGCAGATGATGAAGAAGGGAGAAAAAGTCATGAACAGGCTTCAAAATCAGAAAGAAAACAAGGCGGGTATCCTCGAAGATATGCTCTCCTTTATCCGCTACACGCCGAACCGGGAAGCGGATATTTTAGCTTTTATGGAAAAGTATCAAAAAGCGGATCATGAGGAACGCCCTGCTATTCTGGAGCATCTGCGGTGCTGCATGGACGGGAAGGAATACCCCAATCCTTACGCTGGCGGCTACCATTATACGCAGGAGGATGTGTCCCTGATGGGAACGCTCCTGGATGAGTACATCGATGACCTCATATCCGCAGAAGGTGATCCTGCCGCCATCTCCGAGTGTGTGCGGGATGCGGTGTTGAAGATCAACGCGCTCAATGAGGAATGCGGTAAGTACCTGATTGATACCTGGCGCAGGGAACGGCTGTGTGGCTTCCTCAACTCTGCCGCAGAAACAGCAGGGTTGTCACAGGAAAAAGACCTTACCCTGCAGCACAGGATGTGGTAAAGGCGGTGGGTAAATGGAGATACAGGGTCAGAATTTCGGGATTGAAATTGAAATGACCGGGATTACACGAAGCCGCGCCGCCGAGGTGATTGCCGAACATTTCGGCACGACAAAGGAATATGAGGGCAGTTTCTACGATGCCTATTATGCCTGTGACAGCCAGCGGCGCAAATGGAAGGTCATGAGTGACGGCAGTATTGACTGCCAAAAGAAAGACGGCCGCAGAAAAGTGAGTGCCGACAGGAACTACAGCGTGGAACTGGTCAGCCCCATCTGCCAGTACCAGGATATTGAAACTGTTCAGGAACTGATCCGCAAGCTCCGGGAAGCCGAGGCATTTGTGAATTCCTCCTGCGGTATCCATATCCACATCAATGCCGCCCCCTTTGATGCTCCGAAGCTCCGCAATCTGGTCAACATTATGGCGGCCAAGGAGGATATGATTTATAAGGCGTTAAAGGTTTCGCGGGGCAGGGAAACCAGCTACTGTCAAAAGATTGACCCTCATTTTTTAGAGCGGATCAACCGGCAGAAGCCCACTACCCTCGAACAACTGAAGCGTATCTGGTACAACGGCAGCGATGGCAGCCGGGAGCATTACCACCACAGCCGCTACCACTGCTTGAATCTGCACAGCGTGTTCCAGAAAGGCACGGTGGAGTTCCGTGCGTTCAATGGGGATCTCCACGCCGGAAAAATAAAAGCATATGTGCAGTTTTGTCTCGCCATGACCGCGCAAGCGCTCAACCAGCGGTCGGCAAGCCCTGCCAAAACCCAGTCCACCAACGAAAAATATACCTTTCGGGTGTGGCTTTTGCGCCTCGGTATGATCGGGGATGAATTCAAAACAGCCCGCAAACATCTGCTAGATCACTTGGAGGGCTGCATTGCATGGAAAGACCCGGCACAGGCTGAAAGGCAAAAAGAACGGCTGCGGCAAAAGCGTGAAGCGGAGCGGTCGCAGGCACAGACACCATCGGAAGAAGCTGGGCCGGAAACTGCAATGGAAGCGGAGGATGAACAGTCCTCCGCTTTTACTATGTCAATGTAAAGGAGATCGTATGAAAAATAAACTGTATATTGCCTACGGCAGCAATCTCAATCTGCCGCAGATGGCTGGGAGGTGCCCCACCGCCAAGGTGGTTGGGACTTCCGAGATCAAGGACTATGCCCTTGTGTTCCGGGGAGGCAGGCATGGTGCGGTGGCGACCATCGAGCCTTGCGAGGGTTCTTCTGTTCCTGTTCTGTTATGGAAGATCACCCCGAAAGATGAAGCGGCTCTCGACATTTATGAAGGATTCCCCCGATTTTACGACAAAGAAACCATAGAACTCCCGCTGGACGGAAATACTGTTTCAGCCATGGTCTATGTCATGACTCCAGGACACCGGCTTGGCTATCCCTCCGACTATTATTACAATACCATCCATGACGGCTACGAAACCGCAGGGTTTGATACCGCTATTTTGGAGCAGGCAATCGATTATACCGAACAGCTCATGGAAGGCGAGCCGGAACCGGAACAGCAAAATCTGTTCGGCTTTGGCGGTTTGAAATGGTGGTGATGGCATGGCTGATCCCGCTACTATTACAGCTATTGCAAAAGCCGCTGCCGCCGCACTCTCGGATGAACGCACCCGAAAAACCATCGGCTGGATTATCGCCGCCATCCTGTCTCCGCTCATTTTAATCATCGTGCTGTTCTGCTCCCTGCTCTCCGGCACCACAAACCACAATAACACAGCCGTAGAATTGTGCTTCCATGGCGGTGTTATTCCGGGGAGTATGCCCGCGGATTACAGAGAGTACATCGGAAATATGCGACAGAGCTTCACCCTCATAGACGGTGCAATAGCCACAGTGAATGCAGAGATAGAGGACGGTGTCAGCCTTGACGATTACCGGGTCAAGGCCATTTTTTATTCTCTGTTTTTCGGCGCGGAGTCCCCTTCCCGGCTGGAACACCGGCGATATGTGGACTGCTTCGTCACCTACGAAGAACGTACCCGCACCGTAGAAAACGATGATGGCACAACCTCGGAGGAAACTTATACCGTGGCTGTTCCCATTGCCTCTCTGCCGATTATCTATAACAACATCAGGACATTGTTCGGCAGAGCCATCACCTACGAGGATCAGGCAAATGCCAATGAAATCTATTATCATGCCTTATACGGCATCGGTGCACCCGCCGAAGATGACGATTCCACCATGTGGGAGGATTGGATTCCAGACCGGCTTGACGGTTTCTTTTCTGACTTGCCTACCGGTGAGGTGGGCGCTGAAGCTGTCCGTCTTGGACTTTCCCGCCTTGGTGATCCCTACTCCCAAGAGCTGCGCGGACAGGGAAGCTACACTGACTGCAGCTACCTTGTGCAATGGGCGTACAAAAAGTTGGGTGTCAACCTCCCTGGCACGGCGGCGGCGCAGGGAAAATACTGCGTGGATAATGGGCTGACCATTCCTAAATCAAGCCTTGCTCCCGGCGATTTGGTGTTCTGGAGCCACAAGCCCAACGGCCGTTTTATGAACATCACCCATGTGGGAATCTACGCCGGGGACGGCAAGGTTGTCGATGCCTCATCTTCCAGAGGGGAGGTTGTCTATCGAGATTTATTCGATTCAGGAAAGCAGGTTCTGTATGGCAGGCCCTATGCCGAGGCACAAAAATCCTCTGCCGATGGTTTCATTTCCCCACTCGGTAACGGCTGGCGCTCCATGGTAACTTCCGAATTCGGTGGCAGGACGGACCCCCTTACAGGGGAATGGGCAGGACATACCGGCCTTGACCTTGGCGCCTCTAAGGGCACTGCCATCCGCTCGGCTAAGGCAGGAACGGTGAAAACCGTCGTCTACGGAAACACAGGCTACGGCTATTATCTGACCATCGACCACGGAGATGGAATGGTCACTTTATACGGGCACTGCTCTCAAATTCTCGTCCGTGAGGGGCAGACGGTGGGGGCTGGGGAAACCATTGCAAAGGTGGGTTCCACCGGACGAAGCACCGGAAACCATCTGCACTTGGAGGTAAGGATCAACGGTGTGCAGAAGAATCCAAGGAACTATCTGCCGTAAACAGGCTGATTTTTTCCTTCTGCTTTGCAGCGCTAAAACCTACAAAAAATTAAAAGGAGGACTCCCAATATGAAAAAAGAAAGCATCACCATACAAATGGAAGCGGAAAAGCTTCGTGCGGTAAAACGCTACATGGAGAAGAAAGACGCGGACTTGGAACAGGAGCTTTGTGATTCTATGCAAAAGCTCTATGAAAAATATGTCCCAGCTACGGTCCGGGAATACATCGACGAAACCGCAAATGACGAATCCCCGAGAGCAGTTTCACCCAAAAAACAGAAAGAAAAAGTGAGAACAGCTCCACCCCCGGATAAGGCTCCAAGCTCTGCCGGTCTTTAAGAGAACATGCCTCACACCCCCGTCCCCCGGCGTTGCCCCCTGTCCGCTCCTGTGTGGGCTTTTGCAGGGCTGGGTGACAGGTTTACCCACAGCACCGACTAAAACCGATTTTGAGGGCTTTGTGCGGAGCTGTCAGAAAACCGCTACCCAGCCAAGCATACAGAAATCTCATGCATCCTCTACGGTCGAAAAAAGAGCAGGATAAAGGCGGGTGGTCGCAAGCGCCCCCCCGCCAACCACTTCGCCCAGCAGTGCTGGGCGTTTTTCGCACTTCCACATGAGGTGGTCGGATTGCGGTTTTGTCACAGCCAAGGTGGTCGGAATCTACGAAAACGTAAGGAAACAAAGGAATTTACACGGTCACCTCATAGGTGGACACCCAAGAAAGGTCGGATTTCACATGAAAAATAATAAGGAACGGACGGCAGTTTGGCTGTACCCCGAAACTATGGAACGGCTGGATGGATGGCTGCCAAAGGATAACTGCAAGAGCCGCAGCGAGTTTATTGAAAAGGCACTCAGCTTTTACATGGGCTACCTTGGGACGGAGGACATCTCCTCCTATCTCTCCAAGGCTTTGCTTGCATCTATCCAGGGCACATTGCAAAAGACCGAGAACCGGGTGGCAAACAATCTGTTTCGGCTTTCTGTGGAAATCAGCATGATGATGCATCTGCTGGCAACTACGCTGGATATTACCGATGAGGAACTGCACCGGCTCCGTGGTCGGTGTGTTGCCGAGGTAAAACGGACCAGAGGAAAAATCCGTCTGGACGATGCGGTGGATTTCCAAAGCAGCCCTGAGGCGGAAGAATAATGGCCCGCATCATTCTCAAGTGCCCCTACCTCAAAGGCGGGGAAAAGACTGCCGCCCATTTAAGTAACCTCGTCAAATACATCGCCACCCGCGACGGCGTAGAAAAAATGGAAAGCGGTCATAAGCTCTGGCACTCCACCAAAAAACAAAAGGATTTGATTGCACAGATACTCCGGGAGTTTCCCGATGCCAAGGAACTATTTGAATATGAGGATTACCTCGAAAATCCCAACCGAGGAAATGCCTCTGAATTCATCACCATTGCATTGGAACAGCATCTTGATAAAATCAGCAGCCGGGAGAAATATCTGGACTACATTGCAAACCGTCCCCGTGTCGAAAAGTTTGACAGCCATGGCTTATTCACCGCGGGTGACGAGGCGCTGGTTTTATCACAGGTCGCTGATGAAGTAGCCGGCCACACCGGAAATGTGTGGACTCCGATTATTTCCCTACGCCGTGAGGATGCCGCACAGATGGGATATGACAATGCACTTGCATGGAAGGCTCTGCTTTCCGAAAAGGCTGTGGAGATTGCGGAGAACCTAAAAATCCATCCGGACCACCTCAAATGGTACGCCGCTTTCCACAACGAGTCTCACCATCCCCACATCCACATGGTCTGCTATAGCACCGACCAGGGAGAGGGCTATCTCACCAAACAGGGCATTAAAAAAATGAAGTCCTCTCTGGCAAATGAGATTTTCCGTGAGGAGCTTATACCGCTTTATGGAGAAAAGACACAGCGGCGGGACGACCTCAAGAAACAGGCGGCCGAGTCCATGCGGGAGATGATCCGTCAGATGAAAGGCGGCGTTTTACAAAGCAGCCGCATAGAGCAGCTCCTCACACTCCTTGCCGAGCGACTGCAAACGGTCGGTGGCAAAAAACAGTACGGCTACCTCAAGCCAGACCTGAAAAATATCGTGGACGAAATTGTGGATGAGCTGGCACAGGACAGCCGTGTCTCGAAAGCCTACCGTCTGTGGTGGGACGCCAGGGGCCGAATCGAATCCATCTACATAGAAACCCCATCCGAGCCGCCGCCTCTTTCCCGCTGTGATGATTTTAAGCCCATCCGCAACATGGTCATCCAAGAAGCCCTGCTGATAGGGAGCATGACCTTTGAGGAACCGGCATCCGTGGAAACAGCCCTGCCGGAGCCGGACAACGATCTGGAGATGCCCCTCTCTGACATGGCGGATGAAGAAGATCAGGAACCGATAGATGTTTCCGGAGGGCGGCCCTCCAGCGATGAAGCCTCTGCCGATAAGGAATCCTCCGACTCGTGGTGGACGGATAGCTACAAGCAGGCAAAGCAATATTTGTACGGTAATGAGGATACCGGAATCCCGCAGGATTTTGAAAAAGCCCGTGAACTCTTCCTCGCAGAAGCGGAGGCGGATAATCCTCTTGCCCTGTACGATCTTGGCAGAATGGCCGCCGATGGTCTTGGCTGCGAAGCGGATGCCGAGGAAGCCTATCGTTGGTACGAAAAGGCTCTTGCTGTTTTCCATGGGGCCGAGGAAGAAAAAGCGTGGAAATACACCGAGTACCGCATAGGAAAAATGTATGCCGCAGGGATTGGCACGGAACAGGACTATCTGCAAGCGGTCGATTGGCTCACCCTGTCCGCAGATGAGAATTATACGTACGCACAGTATTCCCTCGGCGGTCTGTATTACCATGGCAAGGGTGTGGCTCAGGAATATGAAACCGCATTTGCCCTTTATACCCGCTCCGCAGACCAGAGCTTCCCCTATGCCAGTTTTGAGCTTGGCAAAATGCTGCGGGACGGAATCGGCTGTGTAAAAAATCAGCAGGACTCTGACCGCCGCTTCAAGGAAGCCTTTCTCGGTTTTGTTTCCATGGAGGAACAGGGCCATGACGATAAGCTCCAGTACCGTTTGGGCTGGATGCTTCTAAACGGCATAGGTACAGACAAGGATGAAGCCAGAGCAAAGGAATACTTTGATAAGGCGGCATCCGTGGGGAACCCCTTTGCCTGCTATCAGCTTGCCAAACTCATCCTCTCCGATGAAAAAACACCACCGCAGGATGTGGAGAAAGCCCTCGGTTATCTCAGAAAAGCGGTGGAGGCAGAGAATCCCTATGCCGCATATTTTCTCGGCAAGCTCTATGAAAAGGGACAGCATGTTCCGCAGAATATTGCAGAGGCGATAAGACTCTATACCCTGTCTGCAGGACAGGACAATGACTGTGCCGCATACCGGCTCGGCAAGCTGTATCTCGGCGGTGAGGGCGTACTGAAGGATGTGGAGTCCGCCATTCGCTGGCTGACCTTTGCCGCCGACAGAAAGAACCAATTTGCCGAATATGCCCTCGGCGTCCTCTACCTCAAAGGGGAAGATATTCCGAGGGATATCCCGAAAGCCATGGAATACCTGAAACGGTCTGCCGGTCAGGGAAACCAGTTCGCACAGTACCGGCTGGGCAAGATTTATCTCATGGGCGAGGATGCACCCAAGGATATACAGACCTCCCTGCAATTACTGACGGCTGCCGCTGAACAGGGAAATCAATATGCGCAGTACACCCTCGGCAAGCTGTATCTGATGGGAAAGGATATCCCAAAGGACAAGGATGCCGCTGTCCGATGGTTTACCCTCTCGGCAGCACAGGGCAACATTTACGCCCAATTTTTCCTCGACCATATGGACAGTTTCAAAGACCCCTCCGTCCTGCTGGCGGGAACACGGCTCCTGCATCACATGAGTCGTGTTTTTGCAGACAACACCCCGCCGCTGAAACCGCCCGGCCAGCGAGCCGACCGTAAGCTCCTCCGCAAGCTCGGTGAGAAAAAGCAGGCGCAGGGCCATGCGAGGGATGACCACGAACAGACCATGTCATTATAACGATTGGAGGATAACCGTGAAAAAACAGAAAAAGAAAATCGAGCTGCCGCCTATCAAGGAGAAATCGCTTAGGAGCCATTGCCGTCCTGTAAAATGGGCGGCTTTTTTTCATAGAATCGGCACTCGCCATAAATAGGAGGTGGACCATGGGTGTATATGTGCATTTTTCGGATGACCAAAAATACCGTGCCAACAACGTGGACCTTGTGGACTTTCTTCAGCGGCGCGGTGAGAAGCTGATTCCCAGCGGCCGGGATAAGCGGCTGGCATCCGACCGAAGCATCACCGTCCGGGGAAACGAGTGGTACGATCACTCCGCAGAGAGCGGCGGGTATGCCATTGACTTCGTGCGGCAGTTCTATGGACTGTCTTTCCCTGAAGCGGTGACCATGCTGCTGGGCGGTGAGCAGGGCGAAGTCTACAGGCCCGCCTCGCAAAAGAAACAGGAGCCGAAACAGCCCTTTTCCCTTCCGAATCCCCACAGCGATATGCGCCGTGTCTATGCCTACCTTACTAAAACCCGGCACATCGACCGTGAGGTGGTCAGTTTCTTTGCCAGAGCAAAGCTCCTGTATGAGAGCTGCGAAAAATCCAAGGATGGCATGAAAGAATACCATAATGCGGTCTTTGTGGGATACGATGAAAACGGAGTTCCCCACCATGCCCATAAACGAGGGCTCTATACCGAGGGAACCGGCTTCAAGGGGAATGTGGATAGCTGCGATCCGGCATACAGCTTCCACCACATCGGCATAAGCAACAGCCTCTATGTGTTTGAGGCTCCCATCGACTTGCTGTCTTACATCACCCTGCATCCCAAGGACTGGCAGAACCACAGCTATGTGGCACTCTGCGGTGTTTCCGAATATGCCATGCTGAAGATGCTGGAACTGCATCCAAACCTAAACCATGTAGTCCTGTGTCTGGATCATGACGAGGCGGGGATCGAGGCCTCGGAGAAATATCACGATCTGCTTTTAGAAAAGGGTGTCTCATGTGATAGGGATTTGTCTATACACAAGGACTGGAACGAGGATATCAAGGCAAATAACGGACTACCGGCAATCCCTGCCGAGGAACATCCCCAGCATTTAATTCGGGATGAAATCTGCCGGGAGCTTACCGAAACGGCAATGACTGTGAAATCCAACTGTTCCGCTAACACCCTGTCGGCTCTGCTCGTGAAAGCTCGATCCTATCTGCATTGGGGACAATTTTCAGAGGCAGATGAATGTCTTAGGGAAATGTGCCGCCTCTCCGTAGCTGCTGCTGCGAGGGAGTACCGGCAGATGGATCACAGCCGGGATATTTCCGCGGTGCAAAGCCGTCTGCATAGTGGTTTCAGGACTTATGAAAATCGAGGGCACCTGAAAACACGGCTGGATTTACTGGAGTCCGACATCATGGCTCTGCGAGACTTTGAGCGTGTAATGACCGCCGGTGAAAAGGAAAAGTTGGCAGAGTGCTATGAACACATTGCCGCCCACGGTCTCAAATGCGCAATCCTGCTGGAGAAACACCGGCAAAAGATGGAGCAGGCCCAGGAAATGAAACTGTCTATGTAGCCCCCGGCAATAACGCCATCCCCGCTTCTGACATTCTAAATGAATTCAGAAGAAGGAGGATACTATAATGCCGTCTCAAGTCTATATTTTAATTGCAGCGGCCGCCGTGATGTTTTTCGTCATCGGCGGCCTTTCCCTTTTGGCTCACTATTATACCCTAAACGGAATCAAGTCCCGCACGGTAGGTGACGGCCAGCATGGTACGGCACGGTTCGCATCAAAACAGGAAATCAAAAATACCTATCAGCACATCCCCTTTCAGCCGGAGCTGTGGAGGCAGGGCCAATGTCTTCCCACTGCCGCCGAGCAGGGAATCATTCTCGGATGCGTAGGTGCGAAAAACAAGGTTACGGCGATGGTGGACACTGACGATGTCCACTGCCTCATGATCGGTGCGTCCGGTGTCGGGAAAACCGCATATTTTTTATACCCCAACCTGGAATACGCCTGTGCCTCCGGAATGAGTTTTTTGTCGACCGACACCAAGGGCGATCTGTATAGAAACTATGGAACCATCGCCCGCGATTACTACGGGTACCATGTGGCGGTCATTGATCTTCGAAACCCCACCCGCTCGGACGGCAACAATATGCTCCATCTGGTGAACACCTACATGGATCAATACCTTGCCGATGAAAACAACCTTGTGGCAAAGGCGAAAGCAGAAAAATATGCCAAGATTATCTCCAAAACCATCATCAACGCCAGCAGTGAAAATTACGGACAGAATCAGTTTTTTTACGATGCCGCTGAAGGGCTCCTCTCCTCAGTGATTCTGCTGATTGCCGAGTATCTTCCTCCTACTGAGATAGATGGAAAAAGGGTGGACTGCCGCCATATCATCAGCGTGTTCAAATTGGTTCAGGACTTGCTGGCTCCCAGCAAGGTAAAGGGGAAAAGCCAGTTCCAGCTTTTAATGGACAAACTGCCCTCCGACCACAAGGCCCGCTGGTTTGCAGGAGCAGCTCTAAACTCCGCAGAGCAAGCCATGGCATCGGTGCTGTCTACTGTGCTATCCCGTTTGAATGCTTTTCTCGATTCCGAAATGGAACAGATTCTGTGTTTTGAAACAGCCATTGATGCGGAGAAATTCTGTAATGAAAAATCCGCTCTGTTTATCGTACTTCCCGAAGAAGATTTGACCAAGTATTTTATGGTCAGCCTTATGATCCAGCAGCTCTACCGGGAGATACTTGCCGTTGCGGATGAGAACGGAGGCAAGCTGAAAAACCGTGTGATGTTCTACTGCGATGAGCTCGGAACGCTTCCAGCCATCGAATCACTGGAGCTAATTTTTTCGGCCAGCCGCTCACGCCGGCTTGCGATGGTACCGATCATCCAGTCCTTCGGTCAGCTCGAAAAGAATTACGGCAAAGAGGGTTCGGAAATCATCGTGGACAACTGCCAGGACACCATCTTCGGTGGATTCGCTCCCAACAGCCAGACCGCCGAAGTGCTGAGTAAGGCATTGGGCAGCCGCACCGTCATGAGCGGCAGCGTAAGCCGTGGAAAGAATGACCCCAGCCAATCCTTGCAGATGATGGAGCGCCCTCTCATGACGCCGGATGAACTCAAATCCATTCCAAAGGGTGGCTTTGTCGTGATGAAAACCGGCACCCATCCCATGAGAACAAAACTGCGGCTGTTCCTTGATTGGGGCATCCGCTTTGATGGCCTTTATACTGTGGAGGAAAAGGCACACCGAAAGGTGGTCTACGCCGATAAGCAGATGCTGGAAGAAAATATTGTCCGCAAGCACACGGCCTGCCTTATGGTGGACGAAGAAACCGGGGAGATATCGGAGCCAACCACCGGAACAGGGACCCTTCATACTCCGGTGGCAGAACCGTCTGAAAATACCATGCGCCGCCGTAACGTGCTTAAAACGTAAAGGAGGTTCCCATGAGCTACTTCAACCATATTTATGCCGCCTCGCCCGATGAGCTTCCCCATCGGGCGAGGACTGTTTATATATATCTTTGTGACCGGGCAGGGAAAGGTGTTGACTGCTGGCCCGCGGTAAAAACGATTGCCTCCGACTTGCAGCTTTCCCGCAGTACCGTCAAGCGTGCTCTGCATGATCTTGTCAAAGCAGGGCTCATCGAAAAAGAACTACGCTATCGGGAGAATGGGAGTAATACTTCCAACCGCTTTATTTTAAGAAAATAGTGGCTGTGGCAAAGCAAAAAGACGGATTTCCCGCCAAGGGAATATTCCGTTTTTTTGCTGAACCGAGGTGCGGTTCGTTGTGGACCCACCGGAACCTCTCACTCTAAGAATATTTATTACAGAAAAAGAACAGAGTGTATCTTTATATGTTTTATATAATATAGTAAGAGCTATCATAGGAACACTATTTTTGCAAATTAAGGGTATACAAAAAATTTAAGGTTACAAAGAAGTGGGCCTGTCTCCTCTATCTTGACATAAAAAAATAAATGTGATATGCTATTTTAGATTTTAATAAATAAAGGAGGCTTACGTGTGTTAATTCGTGTACGCAAATAAGGCAATAAAAAGCAGAACTATCTATTCCACATTGTGGGCTTTTTTCGCTTGCGTCTACGAATAAACACGTGCTTATAAACATTATGTGACTGTATAGTTGCATAGTGTTGGTTTGCCTCGTTTTGTAGTGATGCAGATTAATGCCCTTTTGTGGGTGTTAACCTGCATTTTTTATTGCACAAAAACAACAATGAGTTATGCAATAAAAATGTTTGGAGGAATAACTATATGCAACGAAATAGAGATTCATGGAAGAAAGATTATTTTACAATACTGATTGGGCAAGGATTTTCTCTTATTAGCAGCGGGATTTTGCAAATGTCAATTATTTTTTACTTGACCGCAAAAACAGGTTCTGCAATGGTGCTATCCATAGCAACACTGATTGGTTTCTTGCCGCAAGCGCTTATAGGGCCGTTTGCTGGCGTTTTTGTTGATCGGCATAGCCGAAAGAAAGTAATGATTGGAGCTGACTTAGTTATTGCTGCGGCTGGGGGGGTATTAGCAATTGTTACCCTCTATATGGACTTACCAATCTGGGTAATCATGGGGGTTTTATTTGTCCGAAGTATGGGAACGGCGTTTCACTCGCCGGCATTGAATGCAGCTACACCACTACTCGTGCCAGAAGATCAACTGACAAAGTGTGCGGGATATAGCCAAACTATACAAGCCATAGGGTCAATTATTAGTCCGGCCGCCGCCGCATTCTTGTATACTGTTTGGAACCTAAATCATATCGTTCTTCTTGATATTGTTGGTGCGGCTATAGCTTGTATTTCCGTGGCGATTATTGCAATTCCTAATCCATTGCCGGGTAGCATTGAAGAAAATGTCATGCAGGAAATGAAGGCGGGGTACATGGTCTTAAAAGAGAATAAAGGTCTGTTTGCTTTGCTTTGGATTGGCGCATTATATATGTTCTTTTACATGCCGATTAGTGCGTTATATCCGTTGATGAGTATGGGCTATTTCGGTGGAACACCTACTCATGCTTCAATAGCGGAAATTGCCTTTGCTATTGGAATGTTGGTAGGAGGGGTCATATTAAGCGTTTGGGGTGGCTTTAAGAAACGTACTTTTACCATTGGTGCATCGGTTCTTATGATGGGAATTGGTGTTGCTATATCGGGAATACTTCCCCCAAATGCCTTCGTTGCCTTTGCGATATGCTGTATGGTTATGGGAGTGTCAGCTCCATTTTATGGCGTGCAAAATGCCCTATTCCAAGAGAAAATTAAACCTGAATATTTAGGGAGGGTCTTTTCTTTGCTTGGAAGTGTAATGTCATTCGCAATGCCTTTGGGCTTATTGTGTTCTGGTCTTTTTGCAGAACAAATAGGTGTTGAAAAATGGTTCTTGATTTCTGGCATAGGAATTATAACCATATCATTTTTGGTATTTGTACTTCCCGGAGTACAATCACTTGATAATCGTACTATATAAAACAGCCTATGCTAAATTGAGTAAAGGAGGGTAGATTTACGATGGGAGTAATTATTTCTGTGCAATAGCAGGGGCTATTGCACGCTAAAAGTGAGCAACTGAAAAATAGCCTTTGCTAATCCTAAATAACATAGAGTGATTAGGAGATGCAAAATGAGCTATATTAATATATATGACGTTTTGCCAAAAGAGATTGTCGAGCAAATCCAAGAATATGTTGACGGTGTTAAGGTCTATATTCCCAAAAAAGCGGATAGCCGTAAATCATGGGGAAGCAATACGGACACTAAGCAATTGGTATCATCTCGTAACCAACAAATAAGGCTTGAACATCAAAATGGATTAACCGTGTCCGAATTAGCTCAAAAGTACTTTTTGGCAGAAAAAACTATACAGAAAATTGTGTATTCACGACAATCGACTGAATAACACTAAAGCGCCTAAGCTGTTAATAGCTTATGGCGCTTCTTTTTTTGCCAAATAAGAAGGAGGATTCAATTTCCAGCCCTGAATGGTATGCTAAAAATATAATAAGTTGTATTGCAGCTAAGCAATTTTAGATATTTGTTCAGGATGGAGGTGTTGTTTTGGCTGGCGATAATAGAGAGATTAATCATTCACTACCTATTCATTATTCTCAAAATTACTTAATTAATGAAGGATTGATTAATAGATTACTCCAACAGTCAAGCATCCATTCAAGTGATGAAGTAGTTGATATTGGAGCAGGAAAAGGAATCATAACAAAAGCATTACTTAACCGTGGTTGCAGAGTCACTGCTGTTGAGCTGGATGAAAAAAACATATTGTATCTAAAAAAACAGTTCGAGAATGAAAAACGATGTGCTTTGCTTTTTGGCGACTTCATGGAATTGCCTTTACCAGAAGGAAACTATAAGATTTTTTCTAATATACCGTTTTTTATTACATCTGATGTTCTTAATAAGATTACGCAAGCAAAAAATCCACCCATTGACACTTATCTAATATTGCAAAAACAGGCAGCAATGAAATATTGCGGGGCGATGGAAACCACGCTAAAATCTCTTTTGCTTAAGCCAAGATTTAATATGATGATTGTGCACCAATTTTCTCGTAATAATTTTTCTCCAAGACCAAATGTTGATATTGTTTTATTACGTATTCAAAAGCGTAATGTAGATGAATTTACTATTAGAGAATTTGAGTTATATCGTGATTTCATTTGTTACTGCTATAAAAATAACAAGGTTTTTCCCAAAAGAATCTTTACCTACAGACAATTAAAAGAATTGAGAAAAAGACATGGAATATCAAATTATCAAACCTCTGCAATAACATATGAGGAATGGATAATATTATTTAAGTGTTTTTTACAGTATGTCAGTGACGAAAAGAAATCGCAAGTGACAGGCTCATACAAACAATATCTTTTACAAGAATCCAAACTAAAAAAACAATTTAGAAGCAGAGAATAGGACAACTACTATTGCATGGGTAATTAAGATCTTTCGATCGGAATATGATTTTTCAGGAAAAACGGTTATCGCTTTTGTGAGATAGAGTTATCTGAAACTTAAATAGTAAAAAAAGAAAATACATTCAAAAGTAAATAGAGCCAAGGGCAAACCCATCAAAAGGTGGGGACGCAAAGCCGAGAGTCTAAGGTGTCTTAGGGCACTATGATAGTCTGGCTGCTGAAAGTCAAGCGAAGCCTGCCCTCTATCAATCAGAGGGCAGGCTTTTGCGGCTTTTAACGGATGCTTCAGGTATCAGGATACCGGCTTTCGCTATGTGCTCTGGCGAGAGAGGTATCCGTATGAGTATGTTCTGCATTCCCTTTTCGAGGTGGAAATAGAAACGGCACAATCCGTACATACCGCCTCCTATTCATAAAATTACATAGTTATATTCTAAAAAAGTCAGTATTTTGCCATGGGCGAAGTGCTGACTTTTTTCTTTCGACAAGAAAATCTACACAACGACCCATTTTCCCAAAATATGGGGAATTCGGCGTTGTTTTTTATATAAATGAAGCGACTCCACGCTGTCGCTCTCCTCCGCTTCTGACTTTTGACTCGCCATCAAAAATCAGAAAACGGAGGACAAGCCATATGTCAGAAAAGAAAGAGTATCGAATCAAAGTTCAGGGGAAACTCGTCCCTGTCACCGAAGAAATCTATTTTACCTATCACCGCATGAAGCGCCGTGAGACTTATCTGGAAGAAAGGGATACAGCAAACAGTGTGTTTTATTACAGTGCCTTGGATACGGAAGGTACCAATGGAGAGGATGTGATTCCCGACCTTGTTTCTCCCCGTGTGGAGGATATGATCATGGACAAGCTCATTTCGGAAAAGCTCTACCAGTGCCTTGCACAGCTTGCCAGGGAGGAACAGGAGCTCATCTATGCTCTATTTTTCCGAGCAATTAGTGAACGCCAATATGCTGAAATGACTGGCATTCCGCAAAAAACCATTAATGACCGTCGGCATAGGATTTTGGGCAAATTAAAGAAACTTATGAAAATTTAAAATAATTCCGCTCAACCCCCTCATGAAATCGGCTTAGTAGTGAGGGGGTTTTTTCTTATTCCCCCATGGTACTTTGAAAATTTCATATCCGATGACCTGAATACATTAGCTGACGAGCCCCGAAAAGGAAAAGCGACCCCGGAGGATGCGCCAAGACCACCTGTAGGCAGGCAGCAAGAAAAGCGAAATCACTCATTTTTCTGTTCGCTTGTTTCTTTCTGCTCCTATCAAAGACGGCCAAATAAGGTGCAAAGCGGTACCCATCCGACCGGAAAACAGGCTGTGGCCGCCTGTCTCGCAATGATCCCGTCAGCCTATATTGATACTTCTGTCCAGTCACAGCCCCCCCTGACCGGGGGATCACGCAATGAGGGCAGCCGGCAGAGATCCTGGCGGGGGTGAGATTCCCATGATGCGGTGAAGCCATCCGCAGTTCAGGCCATCGCCTTTATTGTGCAAAGCACCATATGCTCTGCACAGAGTGCTTGGGGAGTAGTGTCGAATTAAGCACCGTTATTACAAAAAAAGACTTAATGTCAGAAGCGATGGGGATCGCTCTTCTTTACAGCAGGGCGATCCCTATATTTGTGTCATTAAGAAAATACAAAGGAATTCAAAACCAAGGAGGTGCAAAATTTGAACACAATAAAGCAAGGCATCAGCCGCGGCGATATTTTCTATGCCGACCTAAGCCCCGTTGTGGGCTGCGAACAAGGGGGCATCCGTCCCGTACTTATCCTGCAAAACGATATCGGCAACCGCCACAGCCCCACCACCATCGTCTGCGCCATTACCAGAAAGCCGAAAAAGCCCCTACCCACCCATGCGGCTGTTGCCGGAGCGGGCAGATTGTCCAGGGAGTCATTTGCACTTCTGGAGCAGATACGCACCATCGACCGGACACGGCTTCAGGAATGGGTTGGCAGGCTGGGACAACAAGAGATGGAAGAAATCAATCAGGCACTTATTATCAGCGTCGGACTTAGTCCGGCGTTTTTTTGATGAAGGGGGAGTTTTTATGAGCAGCAAAACAGCCATGTTTGAAAAATACCCCGATGTAGTCGAGGTAAATCAATTGCGAGAAATGCTTGGCGGCATTAGCCGGAAACTGGCTTATAAATTGCTTTCGGAAAAAGATATACATAGCGTTCGCATTGGGCGGACCTATAAGATTCCCAAGGCATGCGTCATTGAATATTTACTGAGTGAAGAAATGTGCCATATCAAGATCGATTGATATGGCTTTTTGCTTATTATTGACCCCAAAACCGTAGAAAAATCCGTTGGGTTGCTTCCGCGCAAATCAGTAGCTATCCCATGCTTTCTGTGGTATTGTGATGTTGTCAATGGTAGGCAAATACGCTGTTATTTCAAAGGAGGATAACAATGATAACAGGCTGCCTACAAGAAAAAAACAATACTTATTATGCCGTCCTTTATATCAAAGTAGACGGCAAAAGAAAAACCAAATGGATTCCCACCGGACTGCCGGTAGCGGGAACCAGCGACAGGAAAGCGAAGAAAGCCTTTGACCAGATCCGTTTGGAATACGAACAGGAGCAGGAAGAAAAGGAGCGTCGGGAAGCCGAGGAACGAGCCAGAGAACTAATCGAGGGCAAACGCAATCCTCAAGCGGAGGTACCGTTTACCGACTACCTCCAAAAATGGCTGATTCAAGCAAAGCCCACGATAGCCAAAACAACATTTAAAGGCTATCAAACCATGCTGGATGGTCGAATCAGCCGGTACTTTACCGAGCTGGACATCACATTGGGAGAGGTCACCCCACAGCATATTCAGGACTTCCATCAATCAATTTTTGATGAGGGTCACACACCGAATACGGTTATTCATTATCACGCGGTTCTCCGCAGAGCACTACAGAATGCAGTGAAAAAAGAGATCATCGGCAGCAACCCTGCTGACCGGGTAGACAGGCCAAAGAAGAATATGTATCAGGCTCAGTTTTATTCCGCGGAGGAAATGATGAAACTGTTTGATGCAGTATCCGATGACCCCTTAGAGATTTGCGTGAAGCTGGCAGCTTACTACGGATTACGCCGGAGTGAAGTCCTTGGATTAAAGTGGGATGCAATTAACCTTGAACAAAAGACCATCTCCATCAAGCACAAGGTGATTGAGGACACGGTAGATGGCAAATCCATAGCGGTCGGTGAAGATGTACTGAAAACCAAGTCCAGCTTCCGCACCCTTCCGTTACTGCCATCGGTGGAAAAGCTACTGCTTGCAGAAAAAGAAAAGCAGGAAATGTACCGAAAGCTATTCAAACGCTCTTACTGCCGGGATTATCTCGACTACATCTGTCTCGACCAAACAGGCAAGCTCATGCGCCCTAATTATGTAACGGATCACTTTAGCTGGGTGCTTGAAAAAGCCGACCTCAAAAAAATCCGGTTCCACGATTTAAGACATTCATGCGCCAGCTTACTGCTTGCAAATGGGATATCGATGAAGCAAATCCAGATATGGCTGGGTCACAGCACCTTTTCGACCACAGCGGACATTTACTCTCATCTGGACTTCCACGCACAGATCGAATCCGGCTTGGTTATGGATGGAATGTTTGAAAGAAACCGAGTGGCTGAACCTACTGGACTTGGATCGTCCAATTGATTTTCTACGGACTGCTTTATCCGAATCTGGCAAAGCCTTATAGCGCAAGGGATCAGGCATAGCTGTTTTCTACAAAAGCAGAAAAAATGCCCTCAAAAGAGATCGTATAAAAGGCAAAAAAAGGAAGAGCCTGTTGCGGACATTGACCGCAAACAGGCTCATGGCGGAGGCGGTGAGATTCGAACTCACGTGCCCGTGAGGACAACCTGATTTCGAGTCAGGCTCGTTATGACCACTTCGATACGCCTCCATATTTATTTTAATACACCAAGCCCCGCGTAGAAGTCAAGGCAAAGTGTAGAAAAACCGTAGAAATCGGTAAAAAGCTAAATTTTCAAAATCCCGCAAACCCACGGAAACTCAATGGTTTCCGGTGTTTTCAAGGCAACTGACCGAGTGGATTTCGAGTCAGCCCCGTTATGACCACTTCGATACCTCTCCATATTTAATTTATGCCATCGGCGCGCCCGAAATTTTATGATTTCGAGTCAGGGCCGTTATGACCACTTCGATACTTCTCCATGTAGGAAATATGCAACTTTAAGGATTTGTCACATGATTTCGAATCAGAGCCGTTATGACCACTTCGATACCTGTCCGTGTTGGGTCGGCAGCTTTTGGTTGTCGGCTTTAATATTATATCAAACAAATCGGGGCGCGTCAATAGTGATATTTTTGGCGTTTTGTCAGGAGGAAAAATATTGAGACGGCTAGGCCGGCTAGCTCGGCGACGGGGACGGAGAGCCATAGGCCGTGTTCGCCTATGAGCATCGGGAGCAGGATTATTGCGCCTGCCAAAAACAAAAATGTGCGGGCAAATGAGATTATGGCGGACACCTTGCCGTCTGACAGCGCGGTGAAAAGCGCCGATGCGAAGGAGCTGACGCCCATGAAAAGAAAGCTGACGGCAAAAATCGGGAAGCCCGCGAGCGTGAGGTCGTACACCGTTGATGCTGTATCGGTGAAGAGCACCAAAGCGGGCGCTATGATTATGCGTGATAATGGATACGACGTGGCGGAGCAGATGAGTATAAAAATCAGGCTGTCGCGGACAAGCTTTTTAAGCTGTTTTGCGTCGCCGCTGCCGTATTTGTAGCTGATAATCGGCGCTACTCCCATTGAAAAGCCGAAGAACACCGCGGTGAAAACAAACTGAAAATACAAAACTATCGTTATCGCCGCGACGCCGTCCTCGCCGTAATAGCGCATAAAAATCATGTTGAAAAGAAACGTTGTGACGGCGTTTGCAACGTTTGTAACCATCTCAGACGAGCCATTTGTGCAGGTTTTGAGCATCATTTTCCAGTCGGGTTTAAATGGCACAAAGTACAAGGTTCCGCTTTTGTTTTTGGCGAAATAGACAAGCCCGATAACCGCCGGCACGCAGTAGCCGATGCCTGTGGCGACTGCCGCGCCGACTACGCCGAAGCCAAACACGGCGACGAAAACATAATCGAGCACAATATTTGACACGCCCGCGAGCACCGTCAGCACAAGACCAAGATGCGGCTTGCCCGCTGTGACGAACAGAGTTTGAAAGGCCGTTTGCAGAAAAAACATTGGAGAAAATGATAATAGCACGCGGGTGTAATCTCGGCAAAGAGTGAGTTGTAATTCGCTCACGCCTAACATATGAAGCAGTTCGTCGATGAAAATATTGCCGAGCACGGCTATCAAAACGCCCGACAAAAATGCGACGAGGACGACAAAGGTGAAGTTTTCTTTTGCTGTCTGCGCCCTGCCCTGCCCCATGCGCATGGCGATGACGGCGCTGCTGCCTGTGGCGAGCATGATGCCGAACGCGAGTTCTATCGAGTTGAGCGGGTATGACATATTCACCGCCGAAAGCGCAAGCGTGCCGACGTAGCGCGAGATAAACATGCCGTCGACAATGGTGTACATCGACAGAAAAATCATCATTATAATATTTGGTAAGGCAAATCGAATCAGCGATGAAAAGGTGAAGCGTTTGCCGAGAGTGTTTTTCATTTGTACCTCTGGGTTTGAGTTTTTTTGGGTGGTGAGTTTGTGCAGAACTAAGCGGACGCGCAATGCGCGCCCCTACAATGCGCCGTAAATTTATGATACACCGTAGGGCGGGAGCAAGCCCCCGCCCTACTGTGCGCGTTGTAAAATTATGCGAATTATTTTGATTTACCGCGTTTCAGTGTGTCGAAATTAACCGGCGCGTAGAATAAATCGCGTTTTTGTTCAAAGGTTAGGGCGGTTTGGGCGAGGGTCCACATCAGCTTTGTGTAGACGGCTTCGGGGGTCATGTCGTGGGCTTCTAAAAAGCACAGCTTGTCCTTAAACCGCCTGCCGACCTCGTAAACCGCCATATTGCTGCCCTCGTACGGCACCTGCGTCGCCATCACGAGCAGCTTTTCGCCTTTTTTATACGACGCAAAAAGCGCTTCGAGCTTATCCGCAATGCTTTGCGGAACGCCGCCTACGCCGAAGCTTTCAACGGCGATGCAGTCGTATTTGTCGAAAATCAGCGGCAGAATATCAGGCTCAATGCCCGGTGTAAGCTTTAGCCAAAATACGCTTGTGCTCAATTCATCATAAAAAATCGGCTCGCCGCATGGCTCGGGCGGGCGGATAAACCACATAATGCCGTCGTCGGTCACGTTGCCGAGCGCGGGATAATTTACGCTCACGAACGCGTCGAAGCTGTAGGTTTTCTCTTTTTTGGCGCGCGTTCCGGCGATAATTCTGCCGTCGAACACGAGCATAACGTCGTGGCTTGACGCGTCTGTGGCACAGATAACGCTGTCGCGTAGGTTGCGTTTTGCGTCTGTTATTTCAAACGAAATGGGCTTTTGTGCGCCTGTCAAAACTATGGGCTTTGCGCTGTTTTGGATTAAATACGACAGCGCGGCGGCGGTATAGGACATTGTATCCGTGCCGTGGCAGACGATGAAGCCGTCGTAGTCATCATAATATTTCTCGATGGCGGCGGCGATGGCGAGCCAGTGGCGCGGCGTCATGTCGGTGCTGTCGATGCTGAAAAGCGGCAGCGTGTGAGCCTCGCACATGTTTTCAAGCTCGGGTAAATGCCGCAAAAGCTCCATGCCCGACATCGACGGCGAAAGCCCTTTATCGGTTGGCGCACACGCGATTGTGCCGCCGGTGGTGATGAAAAGTAATTTTTGCATGAATATTACCTCAAGTGAAAGAAGAGATAAGAAATAAAAAAGAAAAAGTAAGGAGTGATTGCTTCGCAATCACATTCTAATAGTTTGTGATTTCCATTATAATATGATGCCCGCAGGCATCACACCTTACTTCTTATTTCTTCTCTCTACTTTTTTCTTTTATTTACAATTCCTATATTCTTTCGGCGTCATCCCCGTTTCCCTTTTGAAAATCCTGCCGAAATAGTGGACGTCGGGGATGCCTATGTCGGTGGCTATGGTTTGAACGGTGGCGGGGGTTGAGCGCAGTAGGGTTTTGGCGCGGGCTAGGCGGCGGGTGTTCACGTAGTCCGTCAGCGCTTGCCCTGTATCATTTTTAAACAGCGTCGAGAGGTAGCTCGCGTTGATATTCAGCTCGGCGGCGAAGCGTTTAAGACTTAAATCTGCCTTTAAATCAGCGTCTATCGCGGTTATTATTTTCTGCGTTTGAGGGCTGTAGCCGCGCAGAGAGTGGCGGCGCACAAGCTCGCAGTAGCTTTTCACCATTTTGCGAATAAGCTCCGCGCCCTCGGTCACGCTCGAAAGTCGGTCGATTTTCACGACGAGCGAGTTTGACAAGCTGTCGATGTGCAGCGGGTGCACATAGGCGCGCTGCACCTCTTTTCGCATGAGCGTGTTCAGCGTCACCATGAGGTATTTCATGTTGCGAAGCGAGTCCGAAAGCCTGTCCGCGAGGATATTCATGCCGCCGCCAAACAGCGACAGCGCGGCGTTTGCGTTGCCGGCGTGGATATATTCAAGCAGATTGCTCTCGTTTTTATACCGCTCTTCAAGCAGACGCACGCTCAAAATCGGGTCTGTCGGAATTTGCAGCTCAAGCTCGCCGAAAAAGCCCTCCCACACCTCCATCTGCTCGCTCGTGAGGCTGTGCACGGTCAGCTTTTCCTCGCCGTAAAGCGTCTCGCCGAGCTGATTTATAAGCGAAAAAACAGGCGGCGTGCTTTGCGCGGGCGGCAGCTCGTTATAATATGTGCGCATTTGCGGGTGAAAATCCTGCGGAAGGCCGAGCTTTTCCATAAGCGTGTAAAACCGCGCGTCTGTCATCTCGCGCAAAAGCATAGGGCCAACGAGCATATATTCGCCTGTTTCGGGCAGCGTCATGAGGGCGTAGGTGCAGTCAAAACGGTCCGTGAGGTGGTAAATGCTGTCAGGCTCAATAAGCCCGCTCTCGCCAAGCGGCGGGTGGTCGTCGGGCATTATTATAACGCTGTGCCGCAGGCCGTTGTCATAATCCGCAAGGCTCATAAACGGCGGCATAAACCGCACACAGCCAATGTGCATGGAGTGAAGGTAGGAGGTGGTGAAGGTTAGGATGTCGGAGAACACAGGTTTGCTCCTTTGTTGAAAGAAGAGATAAGAAATAAGAGAGAAGAAAGAAAAAGTTATGAGTGATGCCTGCGGGCATCACATTGTAATAAATAGCGCTTTCCATTATAATGTGAAACCTGCAGGTTTCACACCTTACTTCTTATTTCTTCTTTTGTGCTTTAGCACAATATTTTCCTTAAATCAATATTACACAAAAATTGTACCACAATTCGCAAATATTGTCACTGTTATACTTGCATTTTATATTGTATATTAAGTATAAGCAATCTTTTTATTTAAAAGGAGAGATAATTATGCGTAAAATTATTGATATTAACTCTGACTGGCGGTTTATCCGTGAGGACGCGGGGTTGCCTGCTTCCCTGCCAACAAATTGGCAGAGAATTGATTTGCCGCACACGTGGAACGCCATCGACGGCAACGACGGCAACGGCGCATACTACCGCGGCGCGTGCTGGTACGCCAAAGAATTTGACACGCCGTCGCTTCTTGCGGGATATCGCCTTTATGTCGAAATTCCCGCCGCAAGCCAAAGCGGGCGCGTGTTTGTCAACGGCAAAGAGGTGTGCTATCACGAGGGCGGCTACTCAAATTTCCGCGCCGATATCACCGACGCACTGTCAAAAGACGGCAAAAATCTGCTCGCAATCTGCGTAAGCAACGCCGAAACAACGCACATCTACCCGCAAATGGCGGACTTCACATTCTACGGCGGCCTCTATCGCGGCGTAAACTTAATCACCGTCGCGCCAACTCATTTTGACCTCGATTTTTGGGGCACCCAGGGCTTAAAGGTCGCCGCAAAACCGGTTGGCACAGGCGCTGAAATTTCGCTTGAAGCATGGGTGAAAAACGCCGACGAAAACTACACCGTGCGCTATCAAATAATAAATGCCGATGGTGAAATTGCCGCCGAAGCATGGCGCCCCGCCGCAAATCCGGCTGTGACGCTTTCCCTGCCCGACGCTCATCTGTGGCAGGGCGTGGACGACCCATATCTCTATACCTGCAACGCGTCGATTGTGCGCCGCAACGAGACAGTCGACGAGGTTAGCTGCCGCTTCGGTGTCCGCGAATTTTCCGTTGACCCCGAAAAGGGCTTCTTCTTAAACGGCAAATCAATGCCCCTTCGCGGCGTTTCGCGCCATCAAGACAAGCTCGGCAAGGGCGTAGCCCTCACGCGCGAGGATCATTATGAGGACGCAAAAATCATCGCGGAGCTCGGCGCAAACACAATCCGCCTCGCGCATTATCAACACAGCCAAGACTTTTACGACGCGTGCGACGAGTACGGCTTTGTCGTGTGGGCTGAAATTCCGTTCATCAGCAGCCAAAGCGACGACCCCACCGCGCACGAAAACTGCCGCACACAAATTCAAGAGCTTGTTCATCAGAACATCAATCATGCGTCAATCTGCTTCTGGGGCATCTCAAACGAGATAACAATTGCAGGCGAAAAGCCGCATTTAATCGAAAATCATAAGGACTTGAATGCGCTCGTGAAGTCGATTGACTCAACGCGCCTTACAACTATCGCCCACGTCTCAATGGTTCCGCTCGACAGCGCCCTGCACGGCATAACGGACGTTGAAAGCTATAACCACTACTTCGGTTGGTACGGCGGAACGTATGATATCAACGAGCAGTGGTTCGACAATTTCCACAAAGTTCACCCCGAAATTTGTGTAGGTTTGTCAGAATACGGCGCCGAGGGCATCATCACATATCAGCCCGACGACCCCAAATGCCGCGATTATTCCGAGGCATATCAGGCCGAATATCACGAGCACATGGCGAAAATTATCGCCGAGCGCGACTATATTTGGAGCACGCACGTGTGGAATATGTTCGACTTCGGCTGCGCCGCACGCGACGAGGGCGGCGTAAAAGGGCGCAATAACAAGGGGCTTGTCACAATCGACCGCAAAATCCGCAAGGAGGCGTTCTACGTTTATAAGGCGTACTGGTCAAAAGAGGCGTTCGTCTACGTTTGCGGCCGCCGCTATGCACAGCGCGCAATGGATAAAACGACCGTTAAAGTGTACTCAAATCAGCCGCGCGTCACGCTTTTAGTCAACGGCACAGAGTTTGCAACGCTTGAAGCTGATAAGATTTTCGTGTTTGAAAACGTGCCGATGAACGACGGCTTCACGCAGATAACAGCCGTCGCGGACGATTGCAAGGATAGCATTGCGCTTGAAAAGGTGGCCGAAAAACCGTCTATCTATACCCTGCCCCCCGACAACGACGAGGAGCTTTGCGACGGCGCGGCAAACTGGTTTGACCAAGCCGCCGCCATCGACGCAAACGCCCCGATGGAGTTCCCCGAGGACAGGCTTTCAATCCGCAGCACAATAAACGAAATCGTATCGACAGACGCAGGCTACGCACTGCTCGCGAACGCGCTTCACACAATGACCGGCATGAAGATGAAGCGCTCAATGCTAGGCATGATGGGCGGCAAAACCCTCGAAGGCATGATGGGCATGATGGCCGGCATGTCAGGCGGCAAAAATATCCCCGAGGATATCATCAAACGCCTAAACGCCGCGCTTAATCAGATTAAGAAGTAGATTATTTATACATTTGCACAAACTCACCTCATCCGTCGCTCCTTCGTCGCGCCACCTTTCTACGCGCTAAGTGCCGACTTCGTCGGTTGCGCTACGCATAGCCTGCGGGCTAATCTCCCAAGGGAGAAGGCTTCCCCTTGAGGGGAAGCTGTCGGCGAAACCGACTGATGAGGTGAAAACTAGCGGTTCACATAATTTTTCAACGTGCCTTGTAGGGGACGGCGTCCTCGACGTCCCGCTTAGGCTTACTCACATTTGCAATAAGCCCCCGCCCTACCGTTGCCACGTAAATTTACGGCGAAATGTAGGGGACGGGTTTCCCGTCCCGAAAGCTTCGCATACACCAACCTCATTGTCATTCTGAGCGCAGCGAAGAATCTTGAAACCTTAGGCAACGCACAAAAGATTCTTCGCTTCGCTCAGAATGACAAAAAGCTGTTGCAGATGTATATTTTTACATCTGCAACAGCCTTTTTTAATTATATTTTATAACTGTCCTTCAACGTCACAATTCGGTTAAACGTGTTTTCACTCTTGCTGTCTCGTGTGAAATATCCGTTTCTCACGAACTGGAAGCGGTCTGTCGGCTTTGCGTCTGCAAGGCTTGCTTCAAGCTTGCAGCCCGTCAGCGTCACTACGCTTTCGGGGTTTAGGTAGTCTTTGTAATCAGCGCCGTCGGGCAGCGCGTTCATGTCCTGCTCGGTGAAAAGCTGGTTGTATAATTTAATGTCCGCGTCCACCGCGTTTTTGCAGCTCACCCAGTGGATTGTCCCCTTCACCTTGCGTCCGTCGGCGGGCATTCCATTTGATGTCTCGATGTCGGCTGTGCAGTGTATCGCCGTCACGTCGCCGTTTTCGTCCTTGTCAACGCCCACGCATTTCACGATGTATGCGCCCATCAAGCGCACCTCGCCGCCTATTGTCAGACGCTTAAATTTGGGCGGTGGAACCTCTGCAAAGTCCTCTTTCTCAATCCAAAGCTCTTTTGTCAAAAGCACGTCGCGCGTGCCTGCTGTCTCGCTTTTCGGGTTGTTCGGCAGCGCAAAGGTCTGCACATCGCCGTCCGCGATATTGTCGATAATCAGCTTCACGGGGTTCAAAACTGCCACGCGGCGCTCGGCGCTTGTGTCAAGCTCGGTGCGTATGCAGTATTCAAGCATTCGCGCATCCTGCAAGCTGTACGCCTTCGCAACGCCCGCCATCTGCACAAAATTTATAAGACTTTCGGGCGTATAACCGCGTCGGCGCAAGCCGCAAAGCGTCGGCATGCGCGGGTCGTCCCAGCCGTCGACGATGCCAAGCTCCACAAGCTCGCGTAGGTAGCGCTTGCTCATGACGGTGTTTGTCATGTTCAGACGCGCAAATTCGCGCTGCTTCGGAAATTCGCCAAAGCCGAGATTTTCGATAACCCACTCGTAAAGCGGACGGTGATTTTCAAATTCAATGCTGCACATCGAGTGTGTTATGCCCTCTAGCGCGTCCTGAATTGGGTGCGCGTAGTCGTACAGCGGGTAAATGCACCATTTGTCGCCCTGACGGTGGTGGCTGATGTGCTTAATGCGGTAAATTGCGGGGTCGCGCATATTCATGTTCGGGCTTGCCATGTCGATTTTTGCGCGCAGCGTCTTTTCGCCGTCGGCAAATTCGCCCGCTTTCATGCGGCGGAAAAGGTCGAGGTTTTCTTCAGGCGTGCGGTTGCGGTAAGGGCTGTCCTTGCCGGGCTTTCCCGCGTCGTCGCCGCGATATTCGCGCATTTCGTCGCGGTTTAAGTCGCACACATACGCCTTGCCATCAAGAATCAGCTTTTCGGCATATTCGTAGCATTTGTCGAAATAATCGCTGCCGTAAAACACGCCGCCGTTAGGTATAGCGCCGAGCCATTCCAAATCCTCGCGTATGCTGTTTACATATTCCATGTCCTCGCGCGCGGGGTTTGTGTCGTCGTAGCGCAGGTTAAATTTTCCGCCATACGCGTGCGCAATGCCCCAGTTTATCCATATAGCCTTAACGCTGCCAATGTGCAGATACCCGTTTGGCTCCGGCGGAAAACGCGTGTGAATTTCCTTAATTTTCCCCGCCGCCAAATCAGCGTCAATTATCTCCGTCAAAAAATTGCTAGGCTTGTCCATGCCAAATTTCCCCCAGTTACCTAATAATATTTAATTATAACACATAATTAAAGAAAAAAGAAGAGAGAAGAAAGAAAATGAAAAAGGAAAAATGAAGAATGAAGGATTAAGGTGTGACGCCTGCGGACGTCACATTATAATGGATAGCATACCTTGTCATTCTGAGCGAAGCGAAGAATCTTTTGCGCGTTATCGTAGGTTTTAAGATTCTTCGCTTCGCTCAGAATGACAGAAAACTGCAATTTTTCATTCTTCACTCTTCACTTTTCATTTCCACCTACAGGAACGCATTGTATGCGTTCCCTACTTGAATGTGGAGGCGGTTTATGCTATTATTTACTATAAATAATGTATAAAAGGAACGTGACTATATGAGCAAGCGTATTGCTGACCTGCTTTTCCCTAATATCGACAAAACACCTGAATTTTATGAAAATAAATATCCAGCGCGCGAGGGTGCGGGGCGTGTGACGCGGTTTGCGCCCAGCCCCACGGGCTTTTTGCACATTGGCGGGCTGTATACCTCGCTCATCAACCGCCTTATTGCAAAGCAGAGCGGCGGCGCGTTTTATCTGCGCATTGAGGACACCGACCAAAAGCGCCTTGTCGAAAACGGCGTTGTCGACATCATCACCGCGCTGAAGCAGTTCGAGGTAGAGTTCGACGAAGGCCCATACGACGAAGTGAACGAGCACGGCGCGTATGCCCCCTACCGCCAAAGCCTGCGCAAAGAAATTTATCAAGCCTACGCAAAGCAGCTCGTCACCGACGGCAAAGCCTACCCCTGCTTTTGCACCGAGGAGGACTTGCAGAATATCCGCGCCGAACAGGAAAAAGACGGCAGCGGAACGCTTGGCTACTGCGGAAAATGGGCGCGCTGCCGAGACTTGACAGACGAGCAGATAGAAGCCGAATTGTCAGCGGGCAAGCCGTTTGTTGTGCGTCTGCGCTCCGAGGGCGAGGCGGGAAAAATGCGCGAATTTGCCGACGGCATTCACGGCGCGGTCTCGATGCCCGAAAATATCCTCGACATCGTAATCACAAAACAGGACGGCCTGCCGACCTACCATTTCGCCCACGCCATCGACGACCATTTAATGCACTCAACAGATATCATCCGCGCCGACGAGTGGCTTTCAAGCCTGCCAATTCACGTCCAGCTTTTTGAAATGCTCGGCTTTAATGTGCCAAATTATTACCATTTAAGCCCGATAATGAAGCTCGACGGCACATCGCGCAGAAAACTTAGCAAGCGCAAAGACCCCGAGGCGCGCGTCAGCTTTTACCGCGAGACAGGCTATCCCGTCAAGGCGGTCATCGACTATCTGCTCACAATTTGCAGCGCAAAATTTGAGCCGTGGCGCGCCGAAAACCCGTCTGCGGACAGCCTAGATTTCACCCTCGACCTCGCCGACACAGGCGTTTCGGGCGCAATGTTTGACTTTGACAAGCTCGACAATATCGCCAAAAACGTCATCGGCGCAATGACAGATGACGAAATTTTCGCCGCTGTTTTGGCGTGGGCAACAGAGTTTGCGCCCGATTTTGCCGCGTTTATAAATTCGGATAAGGACTACTTCATGCGCTCAATCCCCATTTGGCATGAGAAGCGCCTCGACATCAAAAAATGGAGCGAGGTCGCGCAGCTTTATCCGTATATGTACAATAAACAGTACGACACATCGGCCTGCGAAATGCCCGAGAGAATGGCAGACCGCAAGGCCGACGCAAAGGAAATTTTAGAAATGTATCTCGCAAGCTACGACCCCGCCGCCGACAGCGACGCGTGGTTTGCAAACGTTAAGTCGATAGCCGAGCAAAAGGGCTACTGCATAAAAATGGGTCAATACAAAAAGAACCCCGACGCCTTCCCCGGCAGCGTAGCCGACGTCTCAATGTTCCTGCGCGTCGCCATCACAGGCCAAGCAAATACGCCTGATTTGTATAAGATTATCAAGCTTATCGGCGACGAAGAAGCGGAAAAGCGGATTAAGAATTATATTGAAAAAATTAAATAAAACAAATAAAAGAAGATAGAAAAAAGAAGAAAGAAGAAGTAAGGTGTGAAGCCTGCGGGCTTCACATTTTAATGGATAGTGCACTTTCCATTAAAATGTGATTGCGCAGCAATCACTCATTACTTCTTCTTTCTTCTATCTTATTTCTTCTTTTAGCCTTCGGCAACGCTGCTCGCAACGCTTTCAGCCGTGCTCTCCGGCGCAGTCGCAACAATCGTCTCTACCGTGCTTTCAGCGGCGGGTTCGGGCGTTGGGGTCGGTGCGGCTGTCAGCACTTTTTTCGCCATCACGACAACGCGGCCGTTCGGTGTCACGTTGTCGCAGGTGGATAGCGTTATCAGCGTGTCGCCTGTGTCGGGCAGCTGTTCCTCGACGATTACCTTTGCGTACTGATGCACGTAGTCAAGAAAATATGCGTGCTTTGCGGCGTCGGCGGTGTTGCGGTAATAGTAGCACTGCATCGAGTTTTCGTTGCCCTCGGAGGTGTCGAGCTCAAACACCGCAAACACCTGATACTGCGCGCGCGCGTTGAGCGAATCGAACTGTATCACAGGGTGCTCGGAGAGAAAATCGCTGTTTAAGTAGCTCTCGATGTCCGAAAACATCGTCTTGTTTTTCATGTTGTGGCCGTAAATTACCATGTTGCTCGCGTTGCTGTCGGGTATGCACGTCGCGTCCATAAACAGCATTCCGCTTTGAGAATATTTCTTCTCAAAATCGTGCGTCAGGTAATATTCGGGGTCGCTCGGCGTGTACATCACGGGCGCGTTGACGGTCGTTGAGTCTATCGACATCCAGCCCACCATGTCGCTGTTTTGCGCGGCAAGGGCGGCGTATTGCTGTAAAATAAGCGCGTCGGCGCTCTGTGTTCCGTCGTCGCTTTTCTGTGCGGAAACAACGTCAGCCGAGACGTTTTCAAGGTTTTTCTTTTCAATTCCTGTCGAAATATAATACTGCCCAAGCAAAAATGCCGATGCAACAAACACAAGCACGGCGACGCAAAGCAGCAGCTTTTGCCATGAAAAACCGTCCTTTACAGCTACAGCGCCGCCGCTTCTCTGCGGCTTTTCGCGCTTTGACTTAACTTTCGCGGACGTTTTAATATCGTCGGGCAAATCTATCTCTTCTGTTTCAAAAACGCGCTTGTTTTCTTCAAGCACGCCCGAACGCCTCACGTTTTTAGGCGCAGACTGCGGCACAGGCTTTGCGGGCGCTGCCTGAACAGGCGGCTTAGACGCAGCGGGCTGCGGCTTTTGCGCAATCGGTGCGGCGGTTTTTTGCGGCATCGGCTGCGGTTTCATCACAACTGGCGCGGCGGCTTTTTGCGGCGCGGGCTGTGGCTTTTGCACAACGGGCGCGGCGGTTTGCGTGCGCTGTATAGGTGTTGAGGGCTTTTGCTTTGGAATGGGAGCAGCCGGTTTTTGCGGCGCGACAACAGGGCGTGGCTGCGCCGTTTGACGCTGCGGCACAGAGGGCATTTTTTGCGCGGCAGTGCCTGTGCCCGCCGTCATCGCTGCACGCCGAGCCGCCTTTGCCTCCATTATTGCCTGCTGTGCAGCCGTCAGCTGCGAAGCCCCATTTTGTGTCTTATCGTCCATAAGTTAAGCCCCTGAATTGTATTTAAAATATGTACTTAATCATTATAGCACATATTTAATGAAAAGTAAAACCGATAGTGTAAGCGAAGCTTGCGGGACGGGAAACCCGTCCCCTACATTTAATGTGCGAAGCGCTTACGTCCGCTGCGTGCGTCCGCGGGACTTCTTTGCTCATTTATAAAATTCACAACGTAGGGAACGCATTTCATGCGTTCCGAAGCCGATGGTTCGCGCGAAACTTTCGGAACGCATACAATGCGTTCCCTACGCAGTCACAATGCACAAAGTTATAAATTAGAGCAAACTTAGCGGACGCGCAATGCGCGCCCCTACAATCCGCGGTGAATTTATAACTTACACAGTAGGGCGGGGGCTTGCTCCCGCCGTTGCAACCGATATCCGTAAGCTTCGGCGGGAGCAAGCCCCCGCCCTACTGTACAATGTCAATTTATGCTGCAATGTAGGGGTCGATGCCACATCGACCCAAAGCCGTGGCGATGCGCAAAACCTAGGCAATATGAATATTCTCAAACGATTCCGCGCACAGCATTTTTTGTTGAAGGCGCATATAGACGTCCGGCGTTATCGGCTCGCCTATGCACAGCACTTCAAGCTGTGTGCCGTAGAGCATCGACGCGAAGCCGGCGGGGATAAAGCCGTTTCGGAGATAAAACCCTCTGCGGCGCTGTCTTATTTCGGCGTTTTGCGAGGGCTGTGTGATGTCCTCAATCTCGATTGTCAGCGTTTTGTCCGCGTATTCTTTTTTTAGGAAATCAAGCATTTTTGTGCCTGTGCCGCCGTTTCGTATGGTGCTTGGCACGGCTAAAAACGCCGTAAGCGCAATGCTTTCAAAAGGGAAAACGAGCGCAAAGCCCGCAAATTCGCCGTCGTTTTCGGCGTAAAGCGCGCGCATATCGCCGTTTTTTATGTGCATGCGAAGCTGCGCCTCCGGCTCTACCTCGTCGCGCGGGAACGAGGTGGCGTAAAGTGCAAAAATATTGTCAAGCTGATTGTCAAGTGCGTCTGTGATAGTAAAAATTTTGTATTCTCCTCTTTACATAGAGATTACCTTATTATATACTATTTTGCTCATTTGTACAATAACCCTTGCAATTTTCGGTCGGGTGTGCTATCATAAATACTGTACGATAGTAATTTAGTGAAAGAGTGGCCTTTACGGGCCGCTCTTTCATGTTTACATGGAGGGTTTATGGCAAAGGCACAGCAAAATACAGTGCAAACGGTCGAAAATCTTGTCACTCCGGTTTTGCAGCAGATGGGGCTGCGGCTGTGGGACGTTCGGTTTGAAAAAGAAGGACCTGAATGGTTCCTGCGCATTTTTATCGACAGAGACACGCCGCTCGACATAAACACAGTCGAGGAGGCAACTCGCGCCATAAACCCTGTCATTGACGCGGCAGACCCCATCGAGCAGAGCTATTTTATGGAGGTCGGCAGCCCCGGCCTCGGCAGAAAGCTCACGCGCGACGCGCATTTTGAAGCGCTGAAGGGTCAAAAGGTGCTCGCTCATCTTTACCGCGCCACCCAAAACGGCGAAAAGGACTTAGAGGGCATTTTGTGCGAAAAACAAGGCAAAACCCTCACCCTGACCCAAAACGGCGAGCAGCGCACAGTGGACATGGCTGACGTAAGCTATGTTAAGCTTTGCGACGATGAAGATTTATTTTAGCCTTTGCGGACGAACAAATCGCTTCTGTGTAGGGCAAGGGCTCTGCTCTTGCCGTTAATTCACAAAAAGCGGTTGCAGCGGCAAGAGCAGAGCCCTTGCCCTACGGACGGATTTTATAAGATTATACAAATATATAAGGACGGTTGATTGGAAAAATGAATGCAGAATTTTTTGAAGCCCTTACAATGCTCGAAAAGGAAAAAGGGCTGCCGGCGGATTATCTTTTAGAGAAAATCCAAAATGCTATTGTCATTGCCGTGAAAAAAGACTATGACGTAAACGACGACAACGTCTCTGTCGTAATCGAGCCCGAGACAGGCAAGTTCAACGTTAGCGTTGTAAAGGAAGTTGTTGAAGAAGTCACGAACCCGAACACGCAGGTCACGCTTGAAGAGGCGCAAACAAAACGCAAAACTGCCAAAATCGGCAGCACCGTCCTATTTCCTGTCAAAACAAAGGACTTTGGACGCATCGCCGCGCAAACGGCAAAGCACGTCATTCGCCAGGGCTTAAAGGAAGCCGAGCGCAGCCGCATGTACGCCGATATGCAGAGCAAGGAGCACGAGATTATCTCCGCGACTGTCTCCAGCATCGACGAGCGCAAGGGCATCGCGACGCTTGAGCTTTCGTCCGGCGGCATCGCCACACTGCCGAAATCAGAGCAGGTCATGGGCGAAACACTGCATGACGGCGACCACGTAAAGGTCTACGTCGTGGACGTTCTGCCGGGCGACCGCGGCCCCAAAATGATGATAAGCCGCACACATCCGTTCCTTGTAAAGCGCTTGTTTGAGATGGAGGTGCCCGAGATATTCGACGGCACTGTCGAAGTTAAAGCAATCAGCCGCGAGGCGGGCGCACGCACAAAGATGGCCGTGTGGTCAAAGGACGACAACGTCGACGCAGTCGGCGCGTGCATAGGGCCAAAGGGTCAGCGCGTCGCAAACATCGTCGAGGAGCTCGGCGGCGAGAAAATAGACATCGTGCATTATAAGGAAGACCCCGCCGAGTTTATCAGCGAGGCGCTCTCGCCCGCAAAGGTCGTCAAGGTGGAGCTGCTCGAGGGCGAGACAAAATCGTGCCGCGTCACAGTGCCCGACAATCAGCTTTCGCTCGCAATAGGCAACAAAGGTCAAAACGCCCGCCTCACAGCCCGCTTAACTGGGTATAATATAGATATTAGACCCGAGAGCGGATACTATGGCGAGGAGACGAATTAAATTTTAGAGAAGAGAGAAAAAAGAAAAGGTAATGAGTGATTGCGGTGCAATCACATTAATACTAGAGAGCGTGTCATTCTGAGCACAGCGAAGAATCTTTTGCTTTAGCGCGCTGCTGTTTAAGATTCTTCGCTGCGCTCAGAATGACAAACATGGCAATCTCTTCTTTCTTCTAGCTTATTTCTTATTTTTTATATTTTACTGGAGGTAAAGTTTGATGCAGCCGAAAAAGATACCGCTCAGGCGGTGTATGGGGTGCAACGAGTCTAAGGCTAAAAAAGAGCTGGTGCGCGTTGTGAAAAACAAAGACGGCGAGGTTTCGCTTGATATGACAGGCAAAAAAGCGGGACGCGGCGCGTATGTGTGCCCCTCGGCGCAGTGTCTTGCGAAGGCACGCAAAACAAGGCGCATCGAGCGCGCGCTTGAATGTGCGATACCCGATGAGCTGTATGCGGCCATGGAGGCCGAGATAGCGGGGTATAATGCCAAACAGTAAAATAACTTTCGCGCTTTCCATTTGCCGCAAAGCCGGAGCCCTAGTGATGGGCTTTGACAAGGTAAAGGAAACCGTTAACAAAGGCAAAGCCGTGCTGGTGCTGTGCGCCGGCGATGTGTCTGACGGCACGCGGCGGCGCGTCGAGGGCTTCTGCGAGGATATGACAGAACTTGTTATTCTGGAAGAAACGCAGTTTGAGCTTTTGCCCATATGCAAAAAGCCCACGGGCGTATTTGCCGTTACAGACGCACAACTGGCTGTTTTATGCAAAAACAGCACCACACATTAAAGGAGGAGCGCCCATGCCCATTTCTAAAAACAAGCTTGGCGAAGTAGCCAAGGATCTAAATATGCAAACAAAAGATTTAACAGACCTGTTCACACAGCTTACAGGCGATGCTAAAAAGGTGACAAGCGAGGTGTCCGACACAGAGATGAACACCCTTTTTGAGCACCTCACAAAAGAGAATACCGTCGCGAGCTTCGACGAATATTTCGCCACACAGCCAAAGCCCGAAGCGGAAAAACCCGCCGAAAAACCGGCTCAAAAACAGCCCGAAAAGGCCGCGCAGCAAAAGCCGCAGCAGCCTGCTTCACCGGTTCAGCAGCCAAAGCCGCAGGCTCAACAGCCGCAGCAGCCACAGCCGCAGGCAAATCAGCACAGCGATAAAAAAGCCCCTGCACAGCCGCGCAAAGAGCGAATTCGCGCAATTAAGCCGGAAAAGGAAAATAAGCCCGAAGCGCCCAAGCGCGAGGTCGTCACAGTCACCATCGACACCCGCACAACCGACGTCAACCTCGATAAATTCAACGAAAAATATACAGACCTCGCCGCTGCAAAGCCTGTCGATACACGCCGCAAAAACGTGCCGACAAGCAAAAAGCAGAAGTTCGGCAACCGCAACAATAACCGCCGTCCGCAGCCGTTCCAGAAAAAGCGCGAGACAGAGTTTGAGCGTTTGCAGCGCATTCAGCTTGAAAAAGCCCGCAAGGCACAGCTCAAGGTGTCAATCCCCGACGAAATCACCGTCGGCGAGCTTGCAAGCCGCCTAAAGGTCAACGCCGCACAGGTCATCAAAAAGCTTATGACGCTAGGCGTTATGGCCGCAATGACAGAGGAAATCGACTTCGAGACAGCGTCGCTTGTCGCAGACGAGCTTGGCGCAAAGGTCGAGCACGAGGTTCATGTCACTATTGAAGAGCGTCTTTTCGAGGTCGATGAAGACCCCGAGGAGAGCTTAAAAGAGCGCCCGCCCGTCGTCGTCGTCATGGGACACGTCGACCACGGCAAGACATCTATCCTCGACGCCATCCGCAAAACGCGCGTCACAGACGGCGAAGCGGGCGGCATCACACAGGCCATCGGCGCATATCAGGTCGAGATGGACGGCAAGCCCATCACGTTCCTAGACACGCCGGGCCATGAGGCGTTCACATCAATGCGTGCGCGCGGCGCAAACCTCACGGATATAGCCGTGCTTGTTGTCGCAGCCGACGACGGCATCATGCCGCAGACTGTCGAGAGCATCAACCACGCAAAATCAGCCGGCGTCTCAATAATCGTCGCCATAAATAAAATGGATAAACCCGCCGCAAACCCCGATAAGGTCATGGAGCAGCTCACAAAATACGAGCTCGTTCCCGAGGCATGGGGCGGCGACGTCATCTGCGTGCCGGTGTCAGCCAAAACAGGCGACGGCATACCGGAATTGCTCGAGATGATAAACCTCACAGCCGACGTAAAAGAGCTCAGAGCCAACCCCGACCGCCGTGCAAAGGGCGCAGTTATCGAGGCGCGTCTCGACAAGGGTCAAGGCCCTGTCGCGACAATTCTCGTTCAGCGCGGCACGCTGCATCAGGGCGACGTCGTCATCGCAGGCACAGCCGTTGGCCGCGTCCGTGTAATGCGCGACGATCAGGGCAGAGCTATTGACGAGGCCGGCCCGTCAACACCTGTCGAGATAACAGGTCTTACAGACGTTCCCGCCGCAGGCGACATTTTCAGCGCCGTCGAAGACGAAAAGCTTGCGCGTGAGCTTGCAGACAAGCGCACGACAGAGCAAAAAGAGCAGCAGTTCAGCAGCTATAAAAAGGTCACGCTCGACAACCTGTTCAGCCAAATCGCCGAAGGCGAGCGCAAGGAGCTTGCGGTCATCGTCAAGGCGGACGTTCAGGGCAGCGCAGAAGCAGTTAAGCAGAGCCTTGAGAAAATTTCAAACGACGAGGTGCGCGTGCGCGTAATTCACGCGGGCGTCGGCGCTATCAATAAATCTGACGTCATGCTCGCGACAGCGGGCGGCGCTATCATCATCGGCTTTAATGTCCGCCCCGACGACGTTGCCCGTGAAGAAGCCGCACAGGCTGAAATCGAGCTGCGCATGTACCGCGTTATCTACGATGCAATCAACGACGTAACAGACGCTATGAAGGGCATGCTTGCGCCGAAATTCCGCGAGGTCGAGCTTGGCCGCGCAGAGGTTCGCAACGTGTTCAAGATATCATCGTCAGGCACAATCGCGGGCAGCTATGTCAAGGACGGCAAAATCACCCGCAGCGCCAAAATTCGCCTTGTCCGCGACGGCATAGTCATCACCGAGGACGAAATCTCGTCACTGCGCCGTTTCAAGGACGACGTAAAAGAGGTCGCCACCGGCTTTGAATGCGGCATCGGCCTAGAAAAGTTCGCCGACATCAAAGAGGGCGACATCATGGAAGCGTTTATTATTGAGGAATATCGCGATTAACCGATATTTTGCACAAACCGTGTGGGCGGATATTGAATCCGCCCCTACGCACTTTGTGAATTTGTAGGGGCGGATTCAATATCCGCCCGTGCAGTTCGCACACCCCAAGGAGGAAGTTATGGCCCAATCAAAAAACATGGCGCGGCTTTCGTCGGATATGAAGCGCGAGCTTATCGCCATTGTCGGCGAAATGAAGGACCCTCATCTGCAGGGCGGCCTTTTGACGATAATGCGTCTTGACGTCGCGCCCGATTTATCAAGCGCAAAGGTGCGCGTGAGCATGCTCGGCGGAGATAATTCCACCGACGAAGCCGCCGCGGCGCTAAACCGCGCAGCAGGCCACGTGCGCAGCGAAATTGCAAAGCGTATGCACATACGCAAATCTCCCGAATTTCATTTTGTTGCAGACAGTGGCGCAGAGTATGCCACGCACATAAACGAAATCATAGCAGGGCTTCACAAGGGCGAAAAAGAGGAGTAATTATGAGCGAAGTTTTAGACATTACACAGGTGATAGCAAGCCTTTTAAAGGCGGAAAGCATTCTGATTTTATGTCACAAAAATCCTGACGGAGACACAGTCGGCAGCTCGGCGGCGCTGTGCCACGCGCTTAAAAAGCTTGGCAAAACAGCCGCCGTGCTGTGTGCCGACCCGATCCCCGAGCGCTATGCCTATATGGATATCCCGATGTTCGACGGCGAGTTTGACCCCAAATATATCACCGCCGTAGATGTCGCGGGCATGCAGCTTTTCGGCGACGCCGTGAGCCGCTACACACGCCATATAGATTTGTGCATCGACCATCACCCCTCAAACGGCGGCTACGCCGACACAATGCTGCTCGACGGTACAGCCGCGGCAACAGCCGAGCTGATGTACAGCCTAATCTGCGCGATGGGCGTGGAGATATCTCCGCTCATTGCAAACTGCCTTTACACAGGCGTCGCAACAGACACCGGATGCTTCAAATTCGCAAACACAACGGCTCGCACGCATGAAGTCGCCGCAAGCTTAATCGAGTGCGGCGCGGACATCCAAACGCTCAACAATATCCTTTTTGAAAACAAGAGCCGCCGCCGTCTTAATATCGAGCGCATAGCTCTTGAAAATATCACATATTATTTCGAAGACCGCTGCGCCGTCATGGTGCTCACCAAAGAGCAGATAGCCGAATCAGGCGCAGACGGCACAGATTTAGAGGGCATAACGGGCATTCCGCGCACAATCGAGGGCGTAAAGGTCGGCGTTACAATGCGCCAGCAGCCCACAGGCAGCTATAAGGTGTCCGTCCGCACAGAAATCGGCGTAAACGCGTCCGACATCTGCCGCCACCTAGGCGGCGGAGGCCACACACAGGCAGCCGGCTGCGAAATTCTAGGCAGCCTAGAAAACGCAAGGGCAGCACTGCTCAGCGAGGTTGAAAAGGCCTTAGAGAAATAATAAATAAGCGAGAAGAAAGAAGAAGTAATGAGTTAAACCTGCGGTTTAACATTCTAGTAGTTTTATTCTTTCCATTGAAATGTGATGCCCGCAGGCATCACTCCTTAACTCTTCTCTCTTCTTTCTTCTCTTTTATCTTTGCCTGCAAAGGCGCATTAAAATTACAATCAAAATCAAACTCACAGGGAGATTTTTTATGCAGGGCATACTGATAGTTGACAAACCCGCGGGCTTTACGTCGTTTGACGTCATCGCGAAGCTGCGCGGCATATGCGGCACACGCAAGATTGGGCACAGCGGCACGCTTGACCCGATGGCTACGGGTGTTTTGCCGGTGTTTATCGGCAAGGCTGTCAAAGCTGTCGATATGCAGGCGCGCCACGACAAAACCTATGAGGCAGTAATGCGCCTCGGCCTGCACACAGAGACAGGCGACACAACAGGCGAAATTCAAACAGTCGTCCCCATTCCCGCGTCGGCAACTGAAAGCGCAGTGCGCGAGGCGCTTATATCTTTTATCGGCACGCAAATGCAAATTCCGCCGATGTATTCAGCCGTAAAGGTGAACGGACAGCGCCTTTACAAAGCCGCGCGCGAGGGCAAAACAGTTGAGCGCACACCGCGCAAAATCACCGTTCACCGCATTGAGGTGACAGACCGTCTCTCGCAAAACGATTATCTTTTGCGCATACATTGCAGCCGCGGTACATACATTCGCACGCTTATCGAAAGCATAGGCGAAAAGCTCGGCACAGCCGCCACAATGAGCGCGCTTCGCCGCGTCATGGCAAACGGATATCTGCTAGACAACGCCTATACGCTAGACCAAATTCAGCTCGCAAAAGACGAGGGCAGCCTCGAAAAGCTGCTTTTGAACGTCGACACAGTGTTCTACGATTTGCCGTCTTATAATGTAAAGCCCGAGGATATGCAGCGCCTTTTAAACGGCGCAATAGTTTACGACGTAGACGCCTCCGACGGCCGCTACCGCGTCTACTGCAAAAAACAGTTCATAGGCGTAGCCGACGCCCAAGCCGGCTGCATGCGCGCCGAAAAAATGTTCGTAGAGGAAAATGCGTAATTGTAGGGGCCAGCTTCGCTCGTCCGCTAAGTTCACATAAATTTACAACGTCCACCGTACGGCGGGGGCTTGCTCCCGCCGTAACTTACGGCTAACGGTTGCAACGGCGGGAGCAAGCCCCCGCCCTACAGTACATAGCAAATTTGCGTTGCATTGTACGGGACGGCGTCCTCGACGTCCCGCTAGCTTTGCGCTGATTTTCGGGCGGATATTGAATACGCCCCTACGCACTACGATTGGATGATTAAATGATTATTCACAGACAGCTTAAATCGCTTGATATACAAGGCGGCACAGCCGTTGCGCTCGGGTATTTCGACGGTGTGCACATTGGGCATCGTCGGGTGCTCGGCGCGGCTGCCCTAAAAGCGCGGCAGCTTGGCATAAAAAGCGCCGCGTTCACTTTTTCGCTGCCGAAAACAGGCGGCTTTAAAGGCAGGCGCATACTCGCGTCCGACGAAAAACACCGCCGCGTCGGCTCGCTAGGCATCGAGCACTACATCATACCGCCGTTTGAAAGCTTTTGCGGTTTGTCGCCGTATGAGTTTGTGCACGACGTTCTGCACGGCAGCTTTGGCGCAAAAGAGGTTTTTTGCGGCGATAATTTCACGTTCGGCAAAGACAAAGCCGGCAACGTGGCTGTTCTCAAACAGCTTTGCGCCGCCGAGGGCATAAACGTAAACATCGTCTCAATGGCGCAGTATAACGGCGACACGGTGTCCTCCACGCGCATACGTCAGGCGCTCGCCGACGGCGCAATAGAGGACGTCAATGCCATGCTTGGCGAAGATTACTGCATCCGCTTTGAGGTGCGCCATGGCAAAGGCCTCGGTAAAACGCTCGGCTTTCCGACGATTAATCAGATATACCCCGAGGGTATGCAAATGCCAAAAAGCGGCGTGTACATCACCGAGGTGACGCTCGACGACGGCACAAAATACGCCGGCGCAACAGGCCTCGGCACACGCCCCACAGTCAGCGCAGAAAACGAGGGCACAACCTGCGAAACCTTCATGCCAGCCTTCAAAGGCGACATCTACGGCAATTTTGTAACAGTGCGCTTTTGCAAATACCTAAAGCCAACAATGAAATTTGCGACGCTAGAAGAATTGACAGAGTATGTCAATGAGGCGGCAAGGGATGCACTTGAATATTTCAAATAAAAAAGAAGAGAGAAGAAAGAAGAAGTAATGAGTTAAACCTGCGGTTTAACATTCTAATAAATAGCAGCTTTCCATTAAAATGTGATTGCCGCAGCAATCACTCCTTCATTTTTCTTTCTTCTTTCTTATTTTTTCTCTTGTAAATTGTGTCTCACCATGTTATAATATATAAGCTGTCCATATTGTCAGCGCAATTTTACCCATGCTCGGTACGTGGCGTGTCCTCTGTAACCACCCGTGCTAAGTTTAGGGCATATTAAGGAAAGAGGTTTTTCAACATGAGAAGCAAAGAAGAAATCATCAAAGAATACGCAGTTAAAGAGGGCGACACAGGTTCTCCCGAGGTTCAGGTTGCGCTTTTGACAGAGCACATCAACCACCTCAACGAGCATCTTCAGGCCAACAAAAACGATCATCACAGCCGCCGCGGCTTGCTTAAAATGATCGGCCGCCGCCGCAACCTGCTCGCGTATCTCAAAAATAAGGACGTAGAGCGTTACCGTACACTTATCGCGAAGCTCGGTCTGCGCAAGTAATCTTGTAAACAAAGAGCCGGACGGAGTTAATCACCGTCCGGCTTTCAATGTTTTTTATTCACCCAGGCAAAGGCGTAAAATGCGCGTAGTTAGCAATGAATAGAGCGTTTATTTTGCACGAAGTGCGCTCCCTATTACCTCCCTTGTTAAAGGGAGGTGGCGCGACGAAGGAGCGACGGAGGGATTCGTAACCGGTGGTTTGCACAAGCTACCCTCTGTTGTCATTCTGAGCGCAGCGAAGAATCTTAAAACCTATGGTATTGCACAAAAGATTTTTCGCTGCGCTCAGAATGACAACGAGAGCGAGAATCCCACCACCGCCTGCGGGCGGTCCCCCTCCCTTTAACAAGGGAGGTAGAATAAACCCTGTATTTATTGCTAAAGCCGCCGCCCTTGCCGCAATCAAGGAGGTACAAAATGGCTCTTGAATTTGCATCTAAAAAAGAAACTTACCCAAACTTTAAGCGCTTTGAGACAACTCTTGCGGGTCGTCCGTTTGTCGTCGAGCACGGCAAAATGTGCGGCTTGTCAAACGGCAGCTGCCTTGTGCGCTACGGCGACACCTGCGTCATGTGCAACGTCACAATGAGCGACAAGCCCCGCGAGGGCGTCGACTTCTTCCCCTTAAGCGTCGATTTTGAAGAAAAAATCTACGCCGTCGGCCGCATTCCCGGCAGCTTTATGCGCCGCGAAGGTCGTCCGGGCGAAAAAGCCGTCCTCACAAGCCGCGTTGTCGACCGCCCCATCCGTCCGCTTTTCCCGAAGGACATGCGCAACGACGTTGCCCTTGTCATGACGGTCATGAGCGTTGACCAGGATTGCAGCCCCGAAATCGCAGGCATGATCGGCGCGTCAATCGCCATCGCCATCTCAAATATCCCTTGGAAAGGCCCGATAAGCGGCGTTTACGTCGGCTTAGTAGACGGCGAGCTCGTCGTCAACCCCTCTGAAGAACAGCGCAAGGTCAGCGATTTACAGCTCACCGTCGCGTCATCCGCCACTAAAATCGTCATGATTGAAGCCGGCGCAAACGAGGTTGACGAAGCCAAAATGCTCGAGGCCATCAAGGTTGGCGACGCTGAAAACCAGAAGATGATTGAGTTCATCAACACAATCGTGGCCGCTGTCGGCAAGCCCAAAGTCGAGTTCCAGAGCATGGAGCTTGACCACGACCTGTTTGACGCCGTCAAGGCAGAATACCTCGACGACTTCAAGGCGGCAATGGACACAGACGACAAAACAGTGCGCGACTCGCGCCTTTTGCCGATACGTGATAAAATCGAAGCGCAGTACGCCGAGCAGTGGGGCGCGGGCGTCATCGAAGAAATCATGTACAAAATGCAGAAATACGTCGTGCGCCGCTGGCTGCTCGACGAGGGCAAGCGCGTCGACGGACGCGGCATGAACGAAATGCGCCCGCTCAACGCCGAGGTCGGCCTGCTGCCGCGCGTTCACGGTTCAGGCATGTTCACACGCGGTCAAACTCAGGTGCTCACAGCCGTCACACTCGGCAGTCTGCGTGATGCACAGATAGTAGATGACATTTCTACTGATACCGAAAAACGCTATATGCACCAGTACAACTTCCCGCCGTATTCTGTCGGCGAGGCACGCGCACCGCGCAGCCCCGGCCGCCGCGAAATCGGCCACGGTGCACTTGCAGAGCGCGCGCTTATGCCTGTTCTGCCCTCAAGCGTAGAGTTCCCGTATGCAATGCGCCTTGTTTCAGAGGTGTTATCATCTAACGGCTCAACAAGCCAGGCCTCTATTTGCGGCTCAACGCTTGCGCTTATGGACGCGGGCGTGCCCATCAAAGCACCCGTCGCGGGCATATCCTGCGGCCTTATCACAGAGGGCGACCGCTGGAGCACAATGCTTGACATTCAGGGCGTCGAGGACTTCCACGGCGACATGGACTTCAAGGTCGGCGGCACTCTTAAAGGTATCACAGCCATTCAGATGGACATGAAAATCGACGGCTTGACATACGAAATCATTGAGAGCGCGTTCGACAAGTGCAAAAAGGGGCGCGAGTGGATACTGAACGAAATCATGATGCCTGTCATCGCCGAGCCGCGCGACCACGTCAGCGAGTTTGCGCCGAAGATGGAGACAATCAAGATTGATGTCGACAAAATCCGTGACGTAATCGGCAAGGGCGGCAAGGTCATTCAGGAAATTTGCGCGACCTTCAACGTCAAAATCGACATCGAAGAGGACGGCAGCGTGTTCATCGCCAGCCCGAACCAGGCCGATATCGACGCCGCAAAGAGCATGATTAAGACAATCACCGAGGACCCCGAGGTCGGCGCTATCTATAAAGGTAAGGTCACACGCCTCATGACGTTCGGCGCATTCGTCGAAATCGCACCGGGCAAGGAAGGCCTTGTTCACATCTCAAAGCTCGACACAAAGCGTGTCGAAAAAGTCGAGGACGTAGTCGCAGTAGGCGACGAGCTGCTTGTAAAGGTCACAGAAATCGACCAGCAGGGCAGAATAAACCTGAGCCGCAAAGACGCGCTCGCTGACCTCGCCGCAAAACAGAACTAATTTTACAACAATGGCTGTTGCAGAAATGCAGCAGCCGTTTTTTGTATATTCCCAACACATTCGCAAAACGCATTGTAGTGGACGGGTTTCCCGTACCGCTTAGTTTTACGCAACCTTTCAACTTCGGTAAAATCTCTGCAAAAACTGACAAAAAAGCGTGATAAGCTCGCATTTCTATTGCATTTTATAGTCTAAGAATGTTATAAAATAAATAATACTACAACAAATTCGCAAAAGCTTTAACGAAAACTCTACACAACCTTTTTGCTGTCAAAATACGAATGGCGGGAGTGAAAAATGACTGGCTTTCTAAAGCGAAAAATTATAAATGCAGTGCAGTCTGCGCCTAAACAGCACGATACCGCCGCGCCCGCCGCCAAAATGAGCACCCGCGCTGTCGGCGCACTTGAAACGCTTTTTTGCGCTGTCATCTCCGCCGAGTTAAGCAGCGGCGTTTATCAGCTTGAATCCGGCACGTTTTCGTTTTGCGCCGCCGCTCTTCCCCCGCGCGGTCATTATGACGCGCTATTCACCGCTGTTTCAGACGCCTTACCCGAGCAGAGCAGCGAAGAGTGGAAAACGCTATTCCTGCGCAAAAATCTCTACGCACAGCTTTTGCAGGGCGGCACAGTTTCAGCCGCATTTCCCGCACCCCAAACAGAGCTTTCCCCCGCGTGGTTTAACGTGGAAGCAATGCCACTATCCGTCGCGCCAAACGGTCAGGTGCGGTGCATGATTTTTGCGCGCATGACAAATGAAGCGCCGCAAAAGCAAGCCGCCGCGCCAAGCAGCGACGTTGAGCGCGTGCGCGCGCAAAAGCTGCTCGGCGGTCAGCAAACGTGCTTTTTTGAATACACCGTCGCAACAGACACCCTTGTTTTTCACCGCGCGACAGGCGGAGACCGCACCGTCGCGCGCTACATAAGCGGCATTTTTGACCGCTGCGACTGGACGATTTTCCACGAGGACGTCCACCTCGCAAAACAGCTCATCACAAGCGAAAAATACGGCTCGGCGGAGATACGTTACCGCGTCGGCGGCGAGTATAATCAGCCGTTTCACTGGCACAGAATGCAGTGCGCACCGCTTGAAGATGTCGGCGCACCAACGCAAATCATCGGCGCGCTGACGGACATCGAGGACGAGGTCAAGCTCCGTGAGGAAAACCGCCAAATGACTGTTCAGCTCGGTGCTCTGCTCGAAGTGAGCGTCTCGCGCATTTATGAAATAGACACCGAGCGCGGCATTATTTCCCGCATAAGCGAGCAGGACGGCGTATATCAGCGTCAAAAACTGCCCTCGCAGCTGAAAGCCTTTATAGAAAAACGCATACAAAGCGGGCGCATTCACGAAAACAGCGCGCGTGAATATGAAAACTGGCTCAAAAGCGGCTACCTTGAACGCGCCACGCAAAACCCAAAGGGCTATCATTTTGAAAGCTGCTTAAAGCTTGTGGGCGCGAGCGAATACCGTTGGTATGAGGAGAGCATTGTGTGCCTTAACGCGAAAAGCCCGCACAAATTTCTGCGCCTCTGCCGCGATATAAACGAGGCGTATGAGGAGCGCCAGCGCAATTTGGCGCTTGAACAAACGGCGCGTTTTGCCGAGCACAACCGCGCCATGCTAGACGTGCTCGCGAGCGTAGTCGAGTTTCGTGACGCAGAGAGCGGTCAGCACATTCAGCGCGTGCGCGAGCTGACAATGATAATTTTGCGCGATTTATGCCGTCGCGAGCCGAAATATTCACGCACAATAGATGAGATTTCAGCCATCGCCGAAGCGGCAGTAATGCATGATGTCGGCAAAATATCAATCCCCGACGCAATCTTAAACAAGCCCGCCCGCCTCACCGACGAGGAGTTTGAAATAATGAAAGCCCACACCACGCGCGGCGCAAACATCATCGACCATTTGCATTTGACAGACAGCCCCGAAATGCAAAAATGGTGCCGAGATATCATTTTACATCATCACGAGCGCTACGACGGCAAGGGATACCCCGAAGGGCTTTGCGGCGACGAAATTTCTTTAGAAGCGCAGGTCGTCGGCATGGTGGACGCCTACGACGCGCTAGTGAGCGACCGCTGCTATAAAAAAGCATGCACGCACGAGCAAGCATTGCAAATTCTCCAAAGCGGCGGCTGCGGGGAGCTAAACCCCATGCTAAAACAATCGCTCATCTCCTGCGCCGCCCAATTGCGAGCGACGTATAATAACAATTGAGCAACCCCGTAGGGGCGGCGTTCTGCCGCCCGAAAGGTTCCCCATTAAAAAAACAAATTTCCGCCGACAATTCCGCATAACCCGATTTTTCCGTCCCGACCACCATCAAATCCCCACGAAATATCCCCGCAAAAAAGAGAGGAAATTAACACAACATGGCTCAGGCGCTAAAATTAAAATCAGGCACAAAATTGGCTGTCGCGTTCGACGTTCCCGTCGGCAAAGATCCCGATTTTTCGCTTGTTTCATCATTCTTCAAGCCGCTTGGAGACTCATCATTTTTAATGTCAATCCCCATGAAAAGCGGCAAGTCGATGACTATATCGGACGACCAAAAGCTGCTCATTCGCTACGGCGACGGCGCAGAGCAAAACATCATCGCGGGCTACGTCGACGAAACCGTTAAGCAGGGCATTCGCTCATATTGGAAGCTTCGCCGCGTCACCGAAAAGCGCACGTTCTTTCAGCGCGCAGACGAGCGTGTAAAAATCTCAATGCACGTCGCGTATTCGCAGCCCACGTGGCACGCAAATCTCGACGGCATCATAGAGCCGGAGGACGGCCTCACGCTCGACATTTCCGGCGGTGGTATGGCCATGTACTTAAACGATTATTTTGAAGTGGGCGAAATATGCACCGTCACACTGCCGCCAATGGGCACGTCAAAGGCGGGCAAGCCAATCACGCTTTTAGCCGAAAACTGTTGGACGCGTAAAGCGGAAAAAGGCAGCCCCTACAAAAATATCTGCGGCCTTAAATTTAATTATAAAGACCAGCGCGACAAAAAGCGCGTGGCTGACTATATTGAAAATATGAAGAAGTACACATCATGAAAAATGATAACACGCAAGGCGTCGATACCCTCGAAAAGCAGGACGCCGAAAATAAAAATATTCCGCCCGGAGAAATGCCGCCGCCGCTCGACGACGCTCCAAACGACGGCACACCGCCCAAACAAAAACGACGATGGGGCGTGAAAAAGCCCGCCGCATATAAGGGCAAGCGCAAAAAAACAGGCAAAAACCAAGTCCTCCGCATAGAGGATTTGGAGGACGCGCTCGCCAATGCGGACAGCGACATCGACCCCGAAACAGTCATCAGCATGTACATGCCGCACCGCCGCGCCAAGCGCCTTGCGGCGGCACTGCTAAGGGTGGACAAGCTTCAAATGATTTTGCTCGGCATGCTTTTTGCCGTCGCCGTCCTGTTCATAATGGCGTTCATGCAGGAAAAAATGGGCAATTTTACCATCAACCTCAACCGCCTCGAGCTTTACCGCCGAGGTATAAGCATTGCCGAAACAGGCAATTTCGACGACCCCACAGCCCGCCTGACAGCAAGCACCGTGCAGGACGCAACAAACGTGTCTATCGACGATTTGCCAAATAATCTCGATAGCGCCGAGGGCGACCACAGCGGCAAAAACTACATGGCGTATACATATTATGTGCGCAATGCCGGCAAAGAGGACGTCGGCTACGTGGCGGCAATCAAGCTTGAAGCCGCCGCAAAAGGCGCCGAAAACGCCACCCGCGTCGCGGTTTGGCGCAACGGCGAGCGCACAGTCTACGCAGCCCCCGCAGCCGATGGCGGCACAGAGCGCGGCTGCACCAACTTCCTTTCAAGCAATGTCGTCTGCGAATACCACGTTGAAAGCTTTCAAGTGGGCGACGTTGATAAATACACCATCGTAATATGGATGGAGGGCGACGACCCCGAATGCGTCGACAACATCGTCGGCGGCTCAGTCGAGTTCAGTATGAATATCGACGCCGAGTTCACCGACGACACAAACTTGCTAGTGAAGTTCATCCGCGACATCGTGGACACCCTCACCGGCAATAACCCTATCGACGCCGCCGGCAACGCCGCACCTGATTATTACAACAATCAGGACATCACCTATTCAAACAGAAGAAATCAGTAATGGCGCACCATTTCCTCCCTTGTTAAAGGGAGGGGAACCGCCAGCAGGCGGTGGAGGGATTCTCGAGCGCCCTTGTCATTCTGAGCGCAGCGAAGAATCTTTTGTGCGTCACCATAGGTTTTAAGATTCTTCGCTTCGCTCAGAATGACAGTAACCCCGTAGGGGCGAGCTTCGCTCGTCCAAAAAATCGACCATTTATGCCAAATTAATGGTCGCGTTGTAGGGGACGGCGTCCTCGACGTCCCGCCTCCCGCAATTTTGCACAAACCCGTCCGAATATTCACAACATTGGTTTTACCGCGCAGCACAACATGCGCGGTGGGATATACGAAAGAGCAAAGCCGTCGAAAGGCGGTGACGCAAAGCTAAAGAGCCTAACCCTTTTGTCGGCGGACAATTAGGTATGGCTGTCAGCTACCGCGCGCGCAAAATTTGCCAAATAGCGTGTGCGTAAAGGGGCGCTCATCAAGAGCCTTCCGTTTGGCATAATTAACAATCTTATTCAAGGAGGAATAAAGATATGACAACAAAATCTCTCCGCAAACAACTCATGGCGGCAATCGCCATGGTTCTGGTTGCCGCTGTAGCGCTGGGAAGTTCAACGTATGCGTGGTTTGCTGCGAACAGAATAGTAACGGCCACTGACATGAAAGTAACAGCTACAACTTCCGGTTCTCTTGCAATTACAAAAGGAGCACTTCCTATTGCTAGCACAACAGCAATTACTGTGTCCGCAGAAGATGCAAGTGCTACAGCTTTGATTCCTACTACGCATGACTTGACCACTGCTACTGCGACGGGCCTTGTCTATAACAAAAGCCATCAGGCAGAAAAGGGGATTAGTATTATGGTAAATAAACAGGATTCATATTGGATGGAATGTACACTTGACGAAAAGGTTGATCAGAATGTGTGTGAATATTTAAGGGAGCATCACGCAGAATATCGGAACACGAAACAGAAAATGAAAGAACTGATGGAGCAGTATCCGAATGTGCAGGCTGTGTTCGAGACAGATGATGCGGTTACGCTGACAGCAGAAGAACATTTGTTTCCCACGATCTTGTGTGCGAATACAGGGAAGAGAATTTCCTGGTGGGCAATGTAGATAAATACACCGTTGTCATCTGGATGGAGGGCGATGATCCCGAATGCGTCGATGCCATTATCGGGGGAAGCGTTGAATTTTCCATGGATATACGAGCCACTGTGGAGGATGACACCTCGCTGCTTTATAAGTTTGTCCAGGATATCGTGGATACCCTGACGGGCAACAAACCGATTAGCGCCGCGGGCACGGAAGCTCCTGAGTATTATAATCGGGAGGACATTACCTGGGAAAACCGACGCAACCAGTAATGCGAATCTCCAATGAAACGGACGGGGGAAACGGCGGAGCATTCTGCTGTTTCCCCCGAAAAAATGTGTGGAAGATTGTCGAAAACACCGATTTTTCTTGACAAATTCAAGGTTGGATATTATAGTATATTTATAATATTATAAACTGAAAAAGCAAAACCGTCGTAAGGCGGTGACGCAAAACTATAGGGACTGCGTTCTTTGCAGTCAGCCAGCTGCCGATGAACATAAATGTGTCATCGGCTTTTTATTTACTGAGCTTCTTTTTACGAGTTCGAAAGGGTCTGTTGAAATGTCAAAATTAAAAACGATTCTTTTCGGCGGAACGAAAGAGAATATGGGTGCGGTGGCGGCGGCCAAGCTGGAGTTTACCCGCAGGCTTCTTTTCACCGGCTTTGTGTTCGCCATTGCCTGCCTTGCGGGCTTTGCCTACATAGCCAGGGCTTGGTTTGCCAATAACAAAACTGTTGATGCTAATAACGCCTCTGTTACAACAGAAACGCCTACGGCATCCCTGTTTATTAATGCCGGGACTTCACCCAACGGTCTTTACGAAATGGAGGCCGAAGTCAATCAAGAGATTTATCTTTTCCCCATTTCCACTGTTAATTGTAAGGACTGGTACTATGTCAACGGATGGAGAAGAAGCGAGGGAAAAGTGTTTGCAAACAGCTATGCTGAGGCGACTAATATTAACACCGACGGTATGTATCACAATGAATATGAGGAGAGAGACCTTTACGCATACAGCTTGGCGCAGTTTGATGTTTATACAAATGTTGGCTCTATGGAAGTATATCTCGACCCCGAAGATCCAATCACGGTTACCTATCCCGCTAACAGTGCAAAGCAAATCGACGAGGCCGTCAGAATCGGCCTTGCGGCAGATACAGACGGTAATGGAGAAGAAGAACTTGTGATGGTTTATGCTCCGGCTGAGAGCCAGGTGGGCAACAGCGACGGGCAGAGTGAGGTCAAGTTTTACGCTGTGGACAGCACAGGGCTTCGCGACGCTCAAGATGTCTATACGATTTCCTCAGACTGGACACAGTATGCAGCCAAAAAGAAGGATGGATTTAACGATCAATATGAGAAGAACGGTGCCGCGTCCAAGCTGATTTGCACGACCGACAATAACGGGCAGGTCGTTTCCATTTATATCTGGCTTGAGGGCACCGATGGAGAAACTGTTCTCGGTGTTTCAGAGGGTGGAGATATTAATACAGACGGATTAAGTGTACATCTTAAACTGGTCGGTGTTTTTGTTAACAATGAATCTCCTTGATTTTAAAGGTGGTGAGCGGCATTGAAACTATCAGAAAAAATGATGGGACAGAAGGATATGACCCGAAAAGGCGCTACCGCTCATTCTTTTTCAGATCGGATCGATTTTTATTATCTGTGGGTGATCATTGCCACAATTGTTTTTTTGACTGAGGTAATCCCAGCAGGTTCCTTTGCCTGGTATCACAGGAATACAAATGTATCTCAAAGTGAAGGAAATTCCACCAGTGACAATGTTTCGGTCTCTGTTGAGGGGTTCCAGATCATGGGATATACTGATAGCGGCCTGACCAGCGATGAACGCTATGTATTCTATTCCAATGAATATAACGATCCTGCGCCTGATCTTAGCTCAGGCAAGACACCTAAGATCAAAATGTTTCCGTATGATACCATCGGAAACCGCAATGAGCATACACCTCTTGTGATAAAGATACCGATCAGAGGTGAAGCTGTTGCCAATGGAGAGAATTTGAAAGTAGAGCTGTATATTAGCGAATCCTCGGATTGGATCAATGATAAACTGCAGCTGGAGGCAATGCTAAGCAACATTCTTGAAGTCAAATGCGGCGTGATCGATGTGAAAGAAACAGATCAAGAGATTTGGAATGCGGTGACGGCGACGGCAAATTCCGGAGGACAGACCTATGTTGTATGGGGGGATGACAATCCCGACAAGACAGATGTTCTGAGCTTCACCGTGTCCGGCTACACACCACCGGCGTCCGGTGAGCCGCTTGATATCTATCTTCTCATCGATTATAACCAACTTCTCGTGCAGAAATATATGATCAAGAACAAACTCACCATCAGACTTGGTACCAACGAAACCGAGACTGAATTTTATAACGATTTTCTGAAGTTGGATGTTAATATCGCATAGCGTTCCTTGCTGAGATCGCAGGAAAGGAGGCGGCTGCTTTGAAGCAAACTTTAAAACTTACAACAAAGTTAATAATTGCATTGCTGGCTGCCGTTGTCCTTTTCGCAACAGGCAGCCTTGCCTGGTATTATTCCGGCCATGAGTTAGATATGCGCGAAGTGGAAGGAAGCGTGGACTTCGTCGCGGCTTACTTCAATGGCGGCGACGGAACGAAGGAGCATCCTTATGAAATCGATAATAAGGATCAGTTTTATAACCTGGCGTGGCTTCAATACCTCGGCGCCTTCAACCAGCCTGATGAGAACGGGGATATTATCCAGACTTATTTTGTTATAACAGATACGAACAATGACGGATGTATTGACATGGCCGGGGAGACGCTTCCTCCGATCGGTACGCGCAACAATCCATTCCTCGGAAATCTTGACGGCAACGGTCAGGTGATCAAAAACCTGGTCATTGATAACGCCATATCTGCGGGGAATATTACAGGTTTTCCTGACCTTGTAGAGAACAACGATTCTTTCCAAAATGAAGGCGTCCAGATTGTTGGCCTCTTCGGCGTGATCGGCCAGCTGCCGGACGACAGCTATTCCTACGACAGTTCTGTCAACGAAGTCAGCAACTTTTATGTTGAAAATCTTTCCGTTAAAACCCAGCTGGATACGGCACTGATCGGCGTGGTTGCAGGCTATGTCAACGGAACGGTCAGCAATGTCGGCGTTGTTGACTCTGCGATTAATATCGCGGCGTCCGGGGTAACTGCCGTGGATGCCACAAACCTCACGGCCAATCTTTCCGACTATTCTCTGGTAGGATACTGTACAGACGCGTATAAAGACACGGTGGACATCGTGACCGTTGATGTGAAGGATCCTTCGGTCACGGTTTGGAGCGACAGCGGCAACGGCGCAGGCAACGCCTGGGGCGGCTCCATCGATATGCTCAGCCTCTACAATCGTCTGAATGTGTTCCGCACCGCCGCCGGAACCAGCCAGACAAGCTATGTTTCTTCGGAAACGGTTGTGGTGGATGAAATCGCCGAAACCCGCAAGGTTATGGATCAGATCCCTTCCTCCACACTGATCAGACAGTATGATTCGAACAGCCCCGCGGGCAGCTTTTCCTTCAGCTATAACGCCTATAGCAATGGGTCATTTTCCAATGAACAATATATTTACCTGATGGGTAAAGTCCTGGGCGAAGAATCCCCTACCCCTACCAAGACGGTCACGACCATTACCAAAAAGAATGAATTCCTCGATGGCTTCCTGATTTCTGACGGAAACGAGAATTACCTGAACCTGAATGCGGAAAAAACCGGCTATGTTTCCGGCACCTCCGACGTCTCCGCCACCGTTTGGGCGCAGGACAATGGGGGACACATCTTTACCATCGACAACGAAACCGGCTACTATTATTACCTGAATGCCGAGGGCGTGAGCAGCAGCAGTACGGATGCGAATGCCGTTTCTTCCGCCACGGTATGGACTTATACTGGCGGCAAATATTCCTGCACGGTGAACGGCGTAACCCAGTACCTGTTCTATGACGGCGCTCAATGGACCCTCATTTCCGAAAATGGATATGTGATCACGGATGGCAATGGAAACTACCTGACCTATACGGGGACCAATACCATCGCCAATACGACCGATGCTAATTCCGCCCTTGTTTTTTCGTTCAGGACGGACGATGGGATCAATCCCAGCGGCACGGCCTCTACCGTCATCAACGGAACCAGGTACTATCTCAGAGCCAACAGCGGCACGCTGGAGCTCTCTGAGACAGATGCCAGTTCCTGGAGCAACAGCGGGAACGGCCTGAATCTCAATGGCTACTATCTCCACTTTGACGGCGCGAACTGGACGCTTGCCCGACAAAGGTATACGATCAGCAATGGCAGCAATTATCTCAATATCAATGCGAACCGTACGGGTGTCACCAACGGAACAGGCGATGCCACCGCAACCCTGTGGGAATTCAGCTCCTATGACGGAACGGGAACAATTTCCACGGTAATCACTGGCACCCGGTATTATCTTAACCGTAATAATAATAATAACCTGACGGTTAGCCAAACAAATTCAACCAACTGGACGCATATCGCCGCAAATGGAACAATCGCAACCAATAACCGGTATTTCATATACAGATACAATAACGGTTGGAGCACCAGGTGGTCCACATACCAACTTACCATTACCGAGGTCACCATCGAAAATCTGAGCCGGCTGGAGCAGCGTTCTGTCTCTGTCACCCCCACCAATATTGAAAAGACTCCGGCACAGCTTCAGGTGGTCACCAGAACAGTGTCCGTTGAACAGGCGGATTACCCCGTAGACACCTGGTTCCCGCTTTCCGTTCAGGCGGAGTCAAGCGCCGACTATAATGTCAATGACGAATCCCTGTATCCGGCGCTGGCAAACACCGGTTATGTTATCAGCGGATCCAACTATCGTAATAGCAATTATCAAAGGTCCGGCGATATCCGTGTTTCAAAATATACACTCAGTAATATCAGCAGCTCTTATGCCAACCGGGCACTTAGCGATATTTACACGATAGATGGCATCGGTCGCCATACGATCTCGGATAGCAATAATACATATAAGAAGTATGCCGATTCCAAGGCAAAGCTGCTGAATATTCTCCAAAGTGATAACAGCTATGTCTATGGCCTCCATTTTATGGACGCGGCAATCAGCAAGGACGATACGATCACGGTGGATAAAGTCACGATCAATGGCGACACATATGAGAATTACGAACTGCCCCGCCACTCCATCGACTTCAACCTGAAAAAGGCCGGCTACATCAACTTCTTTGCGGGAAACTACTTTCCCGGTAACACCAGCTTCTTCTCCCTGCACCAGATCTTCCGTTCCGGAAACACCATCACGGAGATCAAGGAGATCTCCAAGGTGTATGCCAATGAGAATTCGAACGGGGCGGAGGCTTATATCTATCAATACAGCGATGGAAACTATTCCAGCAACGACCCGAGAGGTGACCTCCTTTTTGATCAGGCGTAAATTGGGAATAACGGCACATCGGTTTCCCAGAATACCAACAGGCTTTTCTATTTCGAAATTCCCGCCAATGCCGGTGAGTACGCTCTGGGCTCTGTCAGCGACAGCGACGGCGCCTATCTGATCTATCTGGACATTTCTGCGAATGCACAGTTCCATGAATATACCGTCACGGAGGAGAGCTTCACCGAAACCGTTGCCACCTATGAGTATCCCAGAGGCGTTGACTTTCTGGAGAGCACCGCGGACTCCCTTGCCGGTGTTCAGGCGAGCGCGGCAATCTCCCTTGCTGCGGGCAAAAGCGGCGGGACCATCTCCTATGACCGCATCGGCGATACAGTTACATTCAACGCACGGGACGGAACCGTGGTGCCCTATTTGAAAAAGGGCGTCACTGTTTCGGACGGTACGAATACCTGGACCATGGGTGACCCCATAGCAAGTGAATCCGCCACGACCGAAATCCTCACCCTGCGCGACTATGACACCGTCTCGAAGGAAACGACGATGACGGTGCAGACCACGACAGCGGAGGGCACAAGCGCAGTACGCTACACCATTTATAAAGACGGAAGCGAAAGCGAACATACAGTCTACACGCTGACGCAGGCCGAACTGGATATCATTGACGAGGCGAAGAGAAACCCGACCGAGAATTATGTTTATACCGGAACCGAAACTGTACTCAGATATTATTATATTAAGCCTGACGGTACAAACGTAAGCACCTCGAACGATCTCACCATTGCGGCGTCTTCTGAGCCGGTTTTGTCCTACGACATCAGTCTTGCGGGCAGCAACGACCTGACTGTCTACGCAGAGAGCTATGGCGACAAGGTCTGGTCCGCGATCAATGGCACCGATATTGACACGGCAGAAACAACGGTGAATGTCACCAGCAGTACAGTTGATGCAACGACAACGACCTACAAAGTGATTTACCCTGACGGCGAAGTCCGGGATTCCGCGGCAGCCGCAGCCCTGATGATGAGTATGTCCATGTCCAACCCGTTCACGGACTTTGTAGATGAATCATCGTACGTGGATTCTGAGTTGCCGGACATCGAGGATGCGTCGGCCCCGGAGGGTGGCGGCGGTATATCGGTTTCCGAGCCTTCCAATGTGTGGTTTGGCGAACAGAGGGTAGTGGATGTCGTGCTCGTCCCTCTGGTACAGTCGTCTGATGTTGTGATCGAATATCCGGAGACGGTACAGGAAGCGGAAACGCCAGACATCGAGATCGAGGACGCGTATTTCATTGATTACTATGTTTTCGGTGACCATGCTTCCATTGTGACGGAGCCCTGTGACGCGGAAGCTGCGGGAACGATTTCAGTGTTTGATTCCACGGTGGTTCTGGATTCCGGCGACAGACTTCCCGAAGCCGGACAGAATTATGGTTCTGAAATTGATGCGCTGGCTGCAAATACTACGATCATAGTTCTCGATGATCCGTTTTTCGCGGAAAGCGGCCTGATTCGGATCGAGTATACCGCGTCCGATTCTTCGGCCCTGGCATTCGATCTGGGCGATGGAAATGTGATCACCGTAGATGAGATTCCGGATGCCGTTGTCGTGCAGAATGAGGACGCCTGGATCGCGAACATCCCGGCGACCCTTGATAACCTTGCAGTCATGGCATATTGTGGCGTGGACAGCGACGGTGTACTGTGCGACCTGGATGAAATGCCTGAGTTCGGAAGCTATGTTATCATTCCTGCGGTAAACGGGGAGAGCATTGCAGTCAAGCAAATCTGCGTGAGATACTATGGTGCTCCAGTGGCTTCCGTTATGCTGCTGCAACATGGCGACGCGGATTTGTTTATTGAATTCGTACAGCAAAGTGGAGAAAGCAATCAGATTGAATTCCAGTCCGATGGCAGTGAAATAACAATTACTTGCATGAATTGCGACAATATCATCCGTGTATACTCGGATGTCTGGAACTGGACGATTACAGATCAAGTGCCGGAGGAGGAGAATCCCGAGGATCCGGAGAACCCGGAGAACCCCGTTGACCCGGAGACTCCTGCCGACCCCGAGACTCCCACTGAGCCTGAGGTTCCCACGGAGCCTGAAACTCCCGCGGAGCCTGAGGTTCCCACGGAGCCTGAAACTCCCGCGGAGCCTGAAATTCCCACGGAACTGGAAACCCCCACAGACCCTGCCCCCTCCGAAGGTAAACGGTAAATAACCCGTACCTGTACCGCGAGGAGCAGATATGTCATACTGTCTCGGGGAGTGTCGAGCATCCTCGACACTTCTCGAGACTTTCTAATATGGGGGCGCGGTATGGACGTGAATGCAGTTAAACATCAGGCAAAGTTACTGGAATGGAAAAATCGAGTAGCAGATTGCAGAAGCAGCGGGATGAGCGTAAAACATTGGTGCGAGGAAAATGGTTGTTCCCCCAAGACTTATTATCGTTGGGAGCAAGAAATCTTGGGAAAAGTAAGGAAAATTGCAAAGACACAGTCTCTGCCAGTACTGGCTGAGCTTCCCTTGGCTAAGCCAGTACAGGACTGTTCGCTGAAAAGAGATGGTGCGGTTACATTGACAGCAGAAGAACATGAGATATTACACACATATTTCCAGTTGGAAAGCGGTGCAGAATTGATTGAAAGAGAGTACCATTTTTACATGGGACAGTCCATGATGTTTTCCTATGGAAGTATGCTTGCAAAATTGAAGAAAGAAATCATGAATCCAGAAGAAGGAGCAATAGGCCGTCTTCTGGATTTTTTCATGGAAACAAGAACCGATGAGCTGGAAAAGGAATTAAGGACACAGAATCAGCAGTACCGGGAAGCCTTGGACGAGATACATGATATATCAACGGGCTGATTTTTATTGACAAAAAAACATCTAATCCATAACAATGCAAGCTTGAATATGCTGAGCTGCATGGTGTGCTGACGGGTTTTTTCTTGTCCAGAATGCCAAATTTTCCAGAGGTATTGAACGCTGCTATTTCTTTTGATATAATGGTTCAAGGACATTGGGACGTTGACAAGGAATCATCGTCTTTGTCCAGAAATTTAAACACTGTTTAGACATCACTTTCACTCATCATTTGTTTGTGCTTTATGGAATGTCCGGACGTTTTGTCGGGCATATGCCATTATTTATCCGCCGCAATTTTGCGCAAACCTACCTCATCCGTCGCTCCTTCGTCGCGCCACCTTCCCCTAAAGGGGAAGGCTTTAAAGGCTTCTCCCTCGGGAGAAGCTGTCGCCGAAGGCGACTGATGAGGTGAGTTTGCACAAACCAAAGCGGGACGTCGAGGACGCCGTCCCCTACAATTCACCTTGCAATTCCGCTTAAATTCTTCACTCGCTTTTCACCCCTTGAAAAGCCATGAGAGGACGTAAATTTGAATAATTCCAAACATCTAAAACGGCGCTTTGCTATGGCGCTAATGGCGCTTGGCGTTGCGTTTGCGGCTGTTGCGGCCGCCACTTTTGCGTGGTATATCTACAACACAAGCGCCCACACCACCCGCGTGCACATGGCGGCGGGCACCAGCGTCGCGCTCTACATCTCAAACACCCTCGACGGCGAATATAATTCAGCCGCCGTGCTCGACGCGTTCACAGGCACGCTAAACCCTGTTTCAACAAATAAAATTCAAACCGGCTTCCAAAAAGTCAACGGCTTCACAAGCGGCGCGGAAAATCAGCCGAGCCTTGTCGCAAGCCTTTTCGGAGCAAGCGAAGCAAGCGACTATTACAAAACAAGCCTCTACCTCAAAACCGACGGCGCGTCGCTAAATGTGTCGCTCTCCGACATAGGCTTTGAGGACAGCGACGAGCAAAACCCCATCTCAACCGCCATTCGCGTGGGGTTTGTCGTGCCGTCAACAGGCGAGGAGTTTGTTTTCGCCATTAATAACGACAATAACCCGCAGGCGCAGTACAACACACAAAACGGCGCGGCGGGTGATGTGCTTGACAGCGAAAAAACCGACGGCTCAACCGTCGCGTTCACTCCCCTGACAAGCGATAATTTTTGCAGCTACGACAAAACAAGCGGCACAGTGTCGCTGCTGCCAAACACAATTTCCCTGTGCACCGCCACCGCCACACCCATCGAGGTGGATATTTATATTTGGCTAGAGGGCTGCGACGAGGACTGCACACAGAATTTATGCGCCACAACCTTGAAGAATTTGGCGCTGTCGTTTTGTGGGATGGCGGGATAGGCTTCCCCTTTAGGGGAAGCTGTCGCCCGCAGGCGACTGATGAGGTGGAGTTTGTGCAAACTTGCCTCATCCGTCGCTCCTACGTCGCGCCACCTTCTCCTAAAGGAGAAGGCTTTTGGGGGAGTGGAATTTATGAGTTTAAGCAAAAATGCCAAAACGCTAAGAACCAATATGACTAAGGAAGAACCTCATCTTTGGTACGATTGCTTAAAGCTGCTTCCTATAACTGTGCACAGGCAAAAAATTCTAGGTAATTATATTGTTGATTTTTACATTGCAACGGCGAAGCTTGTTATTGAAGTTGACGGCACGCAACATTTTGAAGAGCTTGGGCAGCAGTCTGACCGCATAAGAGATGAATATCTGAAAAGCTTAGGTTTGACAGTTGTGAGATATTCAAATGCTGATGTGAATTTAAGGTTTAATGCTGTTTGTGAAGATGTTTTTAACAGAGTTTCAACGTTCCTAAAGGCTTCCCCTTGAGGGGAAGTTTGTGCAGACCTACCTCATCCGTCACGCTTCGCGTGCCACCTTCTCCTAAAGGAGAAGGCTATCGTAATCTTCATTAAAACAAGGAGGCACCGCATGAAACAAAAAAACCTTCGTTTTTCTGCGGGGCTTGCTGTATTTTTTATGCTGATTGCCGCCGCCGTGCTCACAAGTGCCACGTATGCGTGGTTTACGTTTTCGGCGGACACTAACGTCGAGCCGATGCAGGGCAGCGTCAGCGAGGGCGAGGTCAGCCTTGCCATTTCCGCGACGCAAAACGGAACGTATGACGTCACTGCACCGATAACGCGGCTCGATAACTGCACCGAGCTTTTGCCTGTTTCAACGGCAAATTTAACATCATTTTACTCAGCTTCGGCACGCACGCGAGACGGCATTGTGGCGCTGTACACCGATGCAACAGCCGCGGCAAACACCCGCGTTTTACACGGCGAGGTGTATTTAAAGGCGCAATATGGCGACGCGCGGCTTTATTTTGACAAGACAAATATGGCTTTTTCGGGCGGCGCACAGCTTCTTGCTTCGCTGCGTCTCGGCATGAAAATAACAGGCGCGGACGGCGAAAAAACATATTTTTTCAAGCTTGACGATTTCGGCGGCGGCTCTGCAACGGCGCAAAGCACAATTCAAGCAGGCGCAAACAGCGTCGTTTCATCAATAGACGCAAACGGCAACGCGGCATTTGTCACAGACCCCGCCGCCGCAATGACAGATTATTACGCCGTCATGGCAAACGAAACCGCCGACCCCGAAGCCGGCACAACCCCGCTGTGCACCATGACAAAGGACACACCGGTGCGTGTGGAGCTGTGGATATATTTAGAGGGCTGCGACGAAAACTGCCTAAATGCGGCGCAAGCGTCAGATTTATCATTTAATTTGGCGTTTGCGGGGGTAAAGGCGGAGACGGCGTAGATTTTGAGCAAATCAGCCTCATCAGTCGCTCCTACGTCGCGCCACCTTCCCCCAAGGGGGAAGGCACCTTGAAGGCTTCCCCTTGAGGGGAAGCTGTCGCCCGCAGGCGACTGATGAGGTGAACCTCATTTTCATTTTTCATTAAAAAAGAAGGAGGTGTCAACATATGAAAAAACCGCTTAATCGTGCGCTGCGCATGTGGGCTATTTGCGCCACAATGCTTTTGCTCGTGGGCGTTTTTTCTGTTGCCACCTACGCTTGGTTTACGACGAACAGGCTTGTCAAAACCGACAACGTGCAGATACGCTCGGGCACGGAGACGCTAAAGCTTGAAATTTCGTCCACTGCAAACGGAACATTTTCGCAGGAGGCGGACATCACGCAAATCAGCAACGCAAAAGTGCTCGACCCTGTGTCAACCGCCGATTTAGCGACGTTTTTCAAAAGCGTCACGATGGAAAATAACAGCGCCAATACCTTCGCCGCTACGCAGGACGGATATTATCACGGTCAGGTTTTTCTGCGCGCCACCGCCGAGGGCATGCCCACAAACTCCGTTTTGTCCCTTTACATCGACACCGCAGGCGTAGCCGTGACGGACACCGAAACGCCCGGTTTGCTCTTAAACGCCGCGCGCGTGGGGCTTATATTTTCGGCAAACCCAACGCCGATTATTTTTTCACTAAGCAACGAGCATATCACGGGAAATCATAACAGCACCACTATCCCAAATGCCCCCGACGGCGATTTTGTGCTCAATTCCGCAACAACCGCCGTCCCTGACCCCGCCGTTATCGCGACAGAGTACACCGTCACCGAGGCAAACGGTCAGCTCAATATTCCGCAAAAAAATCTCATCGAGCTGCCGCTTAACACCGTGTGCACGGTCGATATTTATTTTTACATCGAGGGCTGCGATGTCGACTGCACAAACGATATCCGCGCGACGGAAATGAGCATTCAACTGCCGTTTTACGGTGTTCTCACCGAGAAGGGCGGCGCGGCATGAAGCAGAAAATAGGGCAAAAAATGCACCAAACGGTACTGCTTGTGCTGTTGGCACTCGTCAGCATAACAGCCGCCACATACGCGTGGTTCAGCCTGTCGGCAAACACCCGCGTGCGCAGCATGAACCTTGAAATAACAACAGGCACATCACTTCGCTTTGATACCTCCGCTCATAACATTTTTGATGATTATATCAAAACGATGAGCTTTGATAAAATATACGAGCAGCTGCAAGCAAGCTACGGCTACGATGCACAAAAGGCTGCGCTTGAGCCTGTCACCACCGCAAACGGCACGACTTTCCAGACGGAAAAAGGCGCTGATGTCGCGCCCGACACAGGGCAATTTTACGAATTTACGCTGCATTTTATGGCGACAGAGGACATGGTTGTGCACCTCACGAGCGCCAACACGCAGGGCAAAGAGGACGGCACATTAGTCGAAAGCGAGGCAGCCGCGGCGGCGGCCATTCGCATAAGCTTCACAGCCGAAAATAACACCGCAATTTATCAGCCGCAGGGCGCATCAAACGGCACATTTACGCTTGATACAGCGGCGCAAATGCAGTATAATAATGATAACGCCTTGTTTTCGATAAAAGCAGACACCGACATGCCCGTCGTCGTGCGAATTTGGATAGAGGGCACAGACAAAGCATGCACCGACGAGCTGCGCGGCTCAGACTACACCATCCGCCTCCGCTTCGCCGGAACAGACGAGAACGGAAATGTGTTTGAGTAGACGGCGTTATAAAAATCCTTAATATGAAAACGAACCAAATTGAAAGGACATCTTACTTATGAAAACCCTTAAAAAAACGCTGACAATTGTCGCAAGCATTTTGCTATGGGCGATTATCCTGCTTGCCGCGCTGTTTGCCTTTACCACGCTCGCCACGCGCGATAACACAAAGGTCGCAAACATCGCCGGCTACACGCCCATGAGCGTTATGACGGATTCAATGGCACCTGCCTTTTCTGCGGGCGACATGATTTTCATTAAAACCTGCGACACCTCAAAGCTCGAGGTCGGCGACGTGGTGTGTTTCCACACTATCATTGAAAATCAATATGCGCTCAATACGCATAGAATTTCTGAAATCACCGAGGAAAACGGCGTGCGCAGCTACACCACAAAGGGCGACAACAACGAAATTGCCGACCAGCACATTATTTCCGACGGCGACATCGTCGGCAAATACGTCGGCCAACTGCCCAAAATGGGCAAAGTCATGGACTTCTTGTCAAGCAGCATGGGCTTCTTGATAGTCATTGTCCTGCCGATGCTGCTGTTCTTCATATATCAGCTTTATCACCTTATAACGGTTATTTTAGAGATGAAAAAAGCCACCGCCGCAGAAGCAGCAGTGGCAGCCGCGACAGCGCAAACGGATAAAGCGGCCATCACCCAAGCCGAAGCCGACGCCGCCCTAGCCGAAGCCAAACGCCTAAAAGCAGAGGCGGAAGCAGCACTGGCAGCGGCAAAAGGGGAGACGAAGTAGCGAACAGGTTTTCGACGCACCTGCTATTTTTGTCATTCTGAGCGAAGCGAAGAATCTTTTTCGCATCGCCATAAATTCTAAGATTCTTCGCTGCGCTCAGAATGACAAAAAGGTAGTTTGCATAAACCTATCGGACGAGCAAAGCTCGCCCCTACATATCCGCACACCCCCAACAAAATTCCAAGTAAAGGACAAAGGTATCCATGAGTGATTTTTTCAAATTGGCATACGAGCTTATCTCGCAGATAATCTACTTCCTTGTCGAGTGGATTGTCTCGATTTTCGGCGGCTTTGTCCGGCTGTTTATCACGGGTTGGGCGGCATACACATCAATATTTACCACTTATTTCCAAAACTTTAGCTGGCCTGTGCGCATTCTCGCGATCTTGCTCGCAATTTTGCTCACGGCTATCCCGATAACACTGTGCGTTTTGATAATTCGCCGCATCGTAAACCATATCCGCCTAAAGGTCGACCACGAGGACAACACCGTCCTGCTCAAAGAAATTGGCCGCCTCAACCGCCAAGTGCTCGGCCTTATGGACGAGAAAAACAAGATTTTGGCCATGAAGGTCAACACGATGGGCGGTGTCGGCAAAATTCCCTACATGGGCGCGTCCGCGCTTATGGACGACACCCTGCCCACGTTTGAAAACGTGGTGGGCGGCGGCGCTGTGCCTGTCGCGGCGGGCGCCGGTATCGACACGCTTTCGGACGGCACAGGCGGCGAGGTCGGCACTGCGCTTGAAGTCGCGGGTGGAAATCTTAACGGCAACGTGAACATTAAAGCGTCCGCAAATATCGGCGACGACACCATCGCAAGCGCCGCGTCCGCAGCCGCCACAGCAGCCGCACAAGCGCAGGTGCAGGCGGAGGAAAAGTCCCGCATCACCGCAAACCGCTTTGCAAAACTCAGCTTGGTCGACGCAAAATACGCCGATTACGAGCCGCCAATCTATGACAACGACATCACGCTTAAAGAATTTGCCGAAAATTACCGCACGTTTGCGGCAAGTCAGCTTCATTTATATTACACGCCAGAGATCGTCCGCCGCTTCGTCGCGGGCATGGCGGCGAGCAAAATCCTCATTCTCGAGGGTATTTCGGGCACAGGTAAAACAAGCTTGCCGTACTCGTTCAGCCGATATCTCACAAACCCCTGCACAATGGTTTCGGTTCAGCCGTCGTTCCGCGACAGAACAGAACTGCTCGGATATTTCAACGAATTTTCAAAGCGCTTTAACGAAACGGAATTTCTGCGCGCGCTCTACGAGGCGGGCTATCGCCCCGACCCAAGCTTTATAGTTCTCGACGAAATGAACATTGCGCGCATAGAATATTACTTCGCTGAAATGCTGTCCGTGCTCGAAATGCCGAGCGCCGACGAGTGGAAGCTCGACCTTGTGCCAACAGCGTGGCCGGGCGACCCTGTGATGCTTGAGGGCGGCAAAATTAACGTGCCCACAAGCCTGTGGTTCGTCGGCACGGCGAATAACGACGACTCCACGTTCACCATCACCGATAAGGTGTATGACCGCGCGATACCGATAGAGCTAAACGAGCGCGCCGCGCCGTTTGAGTGCCCGCCACAGCCAAGCTGCAACGTCACCTGCGAGCATTTGCAGGAGATGTTCCTCGCCGCAAAGCAAAAATATCCAATCAGCGACGCGACGCAGCAAAAGCTCGACAAAATGGACGCCTACCTGCAAACGCGCTTCAAACTCGCGTTTGGCAACCGTATTATAAAGCAGATGAATGATTTTGTGCCCGTGTACATAGCGTGCGGCGGCACAGAGCTTGGCGCGATGGACTATATCCTCGCGCGCAAGGTGTTCAAAAAGTTCGAGAGCATGAACGTGAGCTTTGTGCGCGACGAAATCAAGGATTTGATTGTCTATCTCGAAAAGACGTTTGGCCGCTCGAAAATGACGGACAGCAAACAATATCTGCAAAGAATACAAAATTTTTATTAACAGTCAAAATGAGCTTGTCGGCGGTCAAAAATAGCCGACAGGCTGATTTTTGATATTAGGAAAAGTGTGAAAATTGGTAAAAATGTGCAAACCTGCGCGGGCGATTCATGAATCGCCCCTACGGACACCGCAAATTGTAGGGACGGCGTCCTCGACGTCCCGCTTCGGTTTACGCAAACTTTCGCAACGCATAAAATGCGTTCCCTACAAATCACGCTGACCGTTTCGCACAAAATTGCAAAACCTCACCACCAAAAAATCTTTCAATCGGAGGGCTTGATTATGGCTAATTCAATAAACGACCTCTATTTAAAATATGTCAATAAAGTGGGCCGAGTGCTCGAAAATGACCGTTATTTTCAATACATGTTTGAAATGGTGCAAAACGGCAGCAACACCCTGCAGCAAACAAACCGCGTTTTGCACAAGGTTGTTGACGAGCGCTGGCTCTCGCTGATTGAGGACTCGCTCGACTCTATAAACACCATAATCGACAAGCCGCGCCGCTTTATCACGACAAAGGAAGAGATCGTCCCTGTCGATTTAGCGCGCAAAATCACCGCCGAAAGCGTGCGCCATTTAAGCAAAAACACACAGTTTATAGCTGCGAACGACAACGGCGAAATTCAGCCCACGCGCATCCTCAATGTCAGCAGCGAGGAGAGCTATAACCTTTACGAAAACCGTTTTGTCTACACGCTCATACAGCGCCTTATCACTTTTATTGATAAACGCACGGACGTCATATTCTGGTCGACAGGCGACGAGCGCACAAGCACCCTTATGGTGCAAAACAAAGTCGACGACGCGTATGAAGAAATCGAGTACAAGGTCGAAATGACCATCAAAAATAAGCAGAGCTTTGCCGAAAACGACAGCGAAAACATGGAGGTCTTTAAACGAATTGACCGTGTGCGCCGCCTTGTTATAGCGCTGCGCCAAAGCGGGTTTTACAGCCTCATGAACGGCTGCAACACGGTGCACAGCCCCATTCAGCGCACAAACCTCATGATGAAAGACCCCCACTACCGCAAATGCTATAACCTCTGGCACTTCCTCGAAAGCTACGACGAGGTGGGCTACACCATCGACGTCCGCGACACCGCGCTCGAATTTGACGAGGACTACCTCTTTCAAATGTACACGAATTTTATCAATAATTATGTTGTTTTCAAAAGCCTTCTCGAAAACGACCGCCGCCGCATCGACGAAGCGCCGCCAAAGCGCCACAAGGTCGTGCGCCCCAAATTCATAAAGCAAATCGTCGAGCAAATTGTCGACGATTACGATATTCCCGACGTGGAAATAAAAAAAGTCATCATAGAACAGGTGACGCGCGCGCAGGTTGAGGCCGAGAAGAAAAAAGCCGCGCAGGAAAAAGCACGCGCCGCAAAAAAAGCCAAAGAGGACGCCGCCAAAGCCAAAGCCGCCGCCGCAAAAGCGAAGGAAGCCGAGAAGCTTAGGGCGCAAAAAGAAGCTGAAAAGGCAAAGCTCGCCGCCGCAAAAGCGAAAGAAGCAGAGCGCATTAAGGCAGAAAAAGAAGCCGAAAAAGCAAAGCTTGCTGCCGCGAAAGCGAAGGAAGCAGAGCGCATTAAGGCAGAAAAAGAAGCC
>RZZW01000054.1 GCA_009929695.1 Clostridia bacterium | reverse complement strand
GGGGAATTTTCTCGAAAGAGAAAAGGGGGCTTGCCCCTTAAAATGCACTTAGGTAATTTCGTTAGAAATTTACCTTTTTATTTTTTCTGTTTGTTGTTTTGATTTCAAATAAAGAAAAACAAAACGGACACTCTCGCGCGCGCTTTATATTTCTTTATATTTATAAATACTTTATAATACTTAGGGAAACAAAAATAGCTTAACTGCGGCATTTAAAGCTAAAATAGGTCACCAAAAAGCACACGACTGGTCACCAAAAAGCACACGACTGGTCACCGAAAAGCACACGACTGGTCACCAAAAAGCACACGACTGGTCACCAAATTTACAAAAAACACTTGTTCAAGTAACTTTAATTTGATATAGTTACTTTATCTTAAAGTTAATTTGTTCAAAAAGAGGAATACACATGTCAAATAAACAAAACTTTATCTGGAAAAATGACCGTAATTTTGCTTTAGATGAATATGAAAAGCAACAATATTATTACGTAGCTGAGTCAAATGATTTAATTACTAAAGCTAGGCATGATTTAGACGCTAGAGAACTTAAGATTATGGACTATGTTGTATCGAAAATAAAAGCAACTGATGAGAACTTCAATATTATCCAAACTTCAATGTACGAGCTAACAAATGTATTGAATTTAAAAAGAAATGGTAGAACCTACAGCCAATTAGCAGAAAGTCTTGAATCTATGCGTTCTAAAAGTGTTCGCGTATATAATGAAATCGAAAAGAGATTAACTTTAACCGGATGGTTTGAAGTCGTAGACCTTTGGGAAAATGGTCAAATACAATTAAAGATTAACAAACAATTTGCTCCTTATCTTCTAAAACTTAAAAATAATTACACTCAACATTTGTTAATCGATACAGTAAGACTAAAAAGTAAATATTCTATTTTACTTTATAAGCTAATGAGAGAAGCGGACAAGGACAAAGGAAATTCAATTGCAATCCTACAAGGAAAACCTGAAGAATTTAAGGAATGGTTAGGCGCTCCAAAAAATTATGAGTACAAGCATTTAAAAGAAAAAATATTAAAAAAAGCAGTTGAAGAAATTAATTTAAAAATCCAAGATATGGACTTGGAGATTTTTCAAGGTAGATATGGTCGTAAAGTTGTTCAAGTTGAAATTCACAATAATTGGACGGTTAAGTCGGCACAATAAATTAAAGATGTATAATCTTTTCAATCATCTGGAGACTAATTTTGGAGACTAAAAAAACAATCAAAGAGCTTGCTGATGAACTTGGAATATCTAAACAAGCTGTTAGAAAATATTTCAACAAGTTACCATCAACTATGATACCAACTAAAGAAAAAGGGAAATACATTCTAAGTCTTGATATACAAGATTTTATACGGTCAAAAGCATCAACGGTTAACTCAACTAAAACACCAACAGTTGATAAATTAGTTGATACTTTAAAAGATGAATTCATTGCTGATAAAGATAATCAAATTACTGATTTAAAAGTACAAAATGACGACTTGAGAAAATTGCTTGACCAACAACAACAATTGCAACTCAAAACACAACAAATGCTAGAAGAAAAAACTTTACTTTTAGAGAAGGTTCAAAAAAAAAGGTGGTGGCAGATATGGACAAATTAAATTTGAAAACGTTGCAACAGAATAAAAAAAGGACTGTTAATCACTTTTCGATGATTAACAGTCCTACACAACCTTATTAGGTTATAAAAAGCGACCTCATTTCTAGTCTAATTTTAAAATAGACTAGAAACATTACGTAATTAATTTAATTAACCACGCGGTGCCCAAGCAAGAAGACCACCTGCTACAGCTAAATGAGCTGCAAAAATTGCGCCTGCTAAAATCATGTCCACATTCCCCCCTTCAAACGTATTGGATATTATTGTCAATAATCTATCTGCATTCAAAAAATAAAATAGATGTACAATTTACTCCAAATACAGTATATTATATTTTAAAGATTATTTAGGGCACCTCTAAAAACTCAAATTTACCACTTTTGGCTAAATTTACCTATCGCGTCGTTATTGCTCCGAACCTTACAGCAGTAAGCTTTGTCGCAATGCCTAGCGCTAGAAAAATTTATCTCAAAAGTTATCAAAAGCAGTTTTTAGAGGTGCCCTTTATACTATTTTTTATAAATAGGGGAATATAGAATACTTTTTTTGCAAAAAAATATTAAGTGAGGACTACATAATTATGATTAAATTTAAAAATATAACAAAAGAATTTAAAGAAAAAAAAGCACTATCAAACGTTAGTTTTAATGTAAACGAAGGTGACATTTTTGGATTTCTTGGTCCATCTGGTTCTGGAAAAACAACAACAATTAATATTTTAACAGGTCAAATACTTCAAGATAGTGGTCAAGCATTTATTTTGGGGAAAAATTCAACTGACATTTCTAGTGATGACCTTTTAAGTATCGGAATTATGAGCGATACTGTAGGTTTTTATGAAAAAATGTCCCTTTATAAAAATTTAGAATTTTTTGCTAAATTCCATAACATACCAAACGAAATTATTGATGATTTATTAAAAAAATTAGATTTATTCGAAGACAAAGAAAAAAAAGCAGAAAATTTATCAACCGGGATGAAACAGAGAATGCTTCTGATCAGAGCTATATTACACACACCTAAAATTTTGTTTTTAGATGAACCAACCTCAGGGCTCGACCCAACCCTATCCCTAAAAGTTCATCAAATTTTATTTCATCTGAAGAATAAAGGGGTTACAATATTTTTAACTACCCATGATATGAATGAAGCAACTAAACTTTGCGATAATATTGCTTTGCTATACCAAGGAGAAATTATTGAGTATGGTGCGCCAAAAGATATTATTAACAAGTACGCTGATGACAACAAAGTTGTCATCACGTTTCAAAATGGAAAAGAAATTACTATACCAAAAGAAGAGACTGCTAACTATCTTGGTGAATTTATTACTAGCATACATAGTTTAGAAACATCTTTAGAATCTATTTTTATTCAACTCACAGGAAAAAAGGAGGAAAAATGATTAAATTAAACAGATTGAAAAGTTTGATATGGTTGAGATGGCAATATTTGATGAGTAATAAAGGTTTATTATATATAGGGATTGGTATGCCTATTGGAGAGATGGCATTGTTGTCATTAATACCAAATATTCACGGAAATGCAGGTTTTTTGAGCTTTTCTTTGAACTTTGTATATAGTATAACATCAGGTTCCTTTATATCTCTGATGATAGGGGAAGAAAAAGAAAAAAAGAATTTGAGAACATTGATTTTAAGTGGTGTTAAAATGAAAGAATATACCTTTTCAGTTATTATTTTTCCATTTATATTCTCAATAATTTCCTGTATCTACTTCCCTCTACTGTTTGGAGTTCATATTTCAAGTTGGCCTGTGTACATCTTTATTATTGTATCAGAGTGTTTATTTTTTATCCTAGCGAATTTATCAATTGGTTTATTTTCAAAAAATCAAGTACAAGCGTCTTTATTCACTTTAATAATTTTTATCTTTGTTACACTTTTACCTATTTTATTGGAATTGACTTCAAATGAATTAATCAAAAATATAATAGAGTGGTCATTTATTGGAATTAATACAAAGTATTTCATTGAATTGGAGAAATTCCAAATATCAAATATAAGTACCATTTCCATCTTACTTTGGATATTTGGAATGTCTATTCTTACTAGATATGCTTTTGCATGGAACAGAAAAGAGCATAATTGAAATGATAAATACAAATAACAAAGTGGCTAGCAATGTGCTAGCCACTTTGTTATTATCGGACGCACTGAGGGGGTTAAGGGTGGAGCTATGCTCCCCCTTACAAGCACCATATGTAGACACGATAGTGGCTAGCATGTGGGTTGCTTGCCAAACCTTTATATTTTATTTTAGCCTAGAGGGTCGGACTTG
>RZZW01000042.1 GCA_009929695.1 Clostridia bacterium | reverse complement strand
GGACAGCTTTGTTATATTACCACACTATTCCCCACTATGTCAATGCTTTTTTTAAAACTTTTTTCATCTTTTTTTCAGCGCCTTATATATGGGTTTTGTGCCTCCTTTTTACACTATATATAGCCTTGCTTTTCGTTCTCCACTTTCGGAGCGACGTGGGCGTCGCTCCCTACGGTTTGTGTGTTGCCGTTAAATTGTGCTAACTTATTCGGGACGGGATACCCGTCCCCTACATTCTACCGCGATTTTGCGCAAATTTGCAACGTGCCGCATTTGTAGGGGTCGATGCCCACATCGACCCGCTGCCATAAGTTTGCGCAAAAACCATTTTTTATTACACCCTTGAATTTTGCCTCTTTATATACTATTATAGTAAAGATATCGCGGCAACCGTTACCGCTGTAATTTTGGAGGGTAAGATGAAAAACAAAAACACACTTTTTTTAACGCAGCTCGCGCTACTTGTTGCTGTGGCATTAGTATTGGCGTACACGCCGCTTGGGTATCTTAACATTGGCCCGCTTGCGGTTTCGTTTATGATGGTGCCTGTGGCGCTTGGCGCAGTGCTGCTTGGGCCTGTTGGTGGTGCAGTGCTTGGCACAGTGTTTGGGCTGACAAGCTTTGCGCAGTGCTTTGGCGCGGCGCCGTTTGGTGCGGCTTTGCTTGCGATAAGCCCGATTGCGACATTTATGGTGTGCGTGCCGACGCGTTTGCTTGCGGGGCTTTTGCCGGCGTTTCTCTTTAAAGGTATATATAAGAGCGACGCGCCCGCTTTGCGCAAAAATATCGTGTTCTTCGGCACGTGCCTGCTTGCGGCTGTGCTGAACACCGTATTCTTTATGGGCGGCCTTGTGCTGTGCTTTTACAACACCGAGTACATTCAGGGCTTTGTGGCGGCGCTCGGCGCGTCAAATCCGTTTATGTTCGTTGCGCTATTTGTTGGAATACAGGGTGTAATTGAGGCGCTTGTGTGCTGTGTGCTTTCGGGCATTTTGACGCGCGTGCTTTATCCGATTGTGCACCGTGTAAAATAATTTTCCGCATTTTGTTATTTGCACTTGCATCGGCGCTATATATAGTATATTATATATAATACATTATATATAGGAAAAAAGCTTTCGCTTTGGTTTCAAGGCGAAAGCAATATATGTGCTCGTAGCGAAGCTGGATATCGCGTCAGACTCCGACTCTGAAGGCCGCGGGTTCGAATCCCGCCGGGCACACCACCACCTGCGGTGGGGCAATTGCGCCCCATCGCTTTTCTTTTTATATTAGAGACGTTTCCTTTATATTTTTGCAAAGCTCTTAGGGCACGACGACTCGGCGTGCCGTAAGGCTTTCTCACAACCATCGGCGTGCCGAGGTCGTCACGCCCTACGCTACGCATTAAATTTGCATAAACGCGATAAAATGTATTTACTTTTTTCAATTTTGAGCTACAATTAAAATAGCTATGTTATCGCACTACACGATAAAAGGAGATAGGAAAATGAAGAAACTTTATCATGGCAAAACGAAGGACGTACTTACCGACGAGAGCACCGGTTCGGTATACTTGCTTTTTAAAGACGACGCCACGGGCGAAAACGGTGTGTTTGACCCCGGCTCTAACACTGTTGGCGGAAGCGTGGACGGCAAGGGTAAGATTGGGCTTAAAATTTCCAAGTACTTCTTTGAGCTGATGGCGGCCAACAACATTCCGACGCATTATCTAGGCGCTGACATCGACGCAGGGCTTATGCAGGTGCGCAAGCTGACTGTGCCGAAGCTCGAGTTTGTGCTGCGTTATTTCACAGCAGGCAGCATGTGCCGCCGTTTTCACGCTCGAGGACGGCATCCCCTTTGACCCACCTTATCTCGAAGTTACGCTTAAAGACGACGAGCAGGGCGACCCGCTTATCAGCGAAAGACTATGCGTCATGAAGGGTCTTTTGGCTGAGGGACAGTACCAGGAGGGCTTGGACATTTTGACAAAGGTCGGCGCTGTTCTGCGCACGGAGCTTGCTAAAATGGGGCTTAAGCTCATCGACCTCAAGATTGAAATCGGCTATGATGAAAACGGCAAGATCTACGTTGTCGATGAAATCACACCTGACATTTGGCGTGTGAAAGATGAAAACGGAAACATTCCGAACCAAATCGACTGCGCAAAGCTTCTTCTTGAAAAAATCAATTAACCGCTTGCAGCGGGGGCAATATGTCCCCGCTGCTTTTTCTTTTTTATATTAGAGACGTTTCCTTTATATTTTTGCATTCCCGCAAAGCTCGTAGGGCACGACGACTCGGCGTGCCGTAAGCTCTGCACATTACTAGCGGCGTGCCGAGGTCGTCACGCACTACGCTACGCCGTAAATATATCCCATCGCTTTTTTATATTTACAAGGCTATCATCACACACGGCTGTCCTTCATGGCGGGGCTGTCAATTAGCTTGCCGTCAGCCTCGAAGCGCGAGCCGTGGCAGGGGCAGTCCCAGCTGTGCTCCAAGCTATTCCATTTGAGGGCGCAGCCGAGATGTGAGCAGCGCTTTGTTGTCGGAGTGACGAAATTCAGCAGCGTCGTGCCCATATTGGCAAAAAGCTGTCCTGTTAAAATGCTCCGATTTGGCGCAAATGCCGCGGCGAACTCATTGTGGCGGCTCTGCACTAAATCAGCCAAAATTTCGGCGGCAACCATCGAGCTTGTCATTCCCCAAAGGTTAAAGCCCGACGCCACGTAGACGTTTGGCATTCCTTTGCTGTACGCGCCGATATATGGCGCGCCGTCAAGGCTCACGCAGTCCTGATTAGCCCATGCGAGCTTTTCCTTCGCATGTGGAAAATAACGCTCGGCAAAGGCTCTCGGCGCAGCAAACGCGTCGCCCTTTTGCCCTGTGCGGTGTCCGCCTCCGCCGACGAGCAGCAGCCCGTTGTAATTTCTCAAATACACGCCGTTCTCCGCCACGTCCTCAATAGTGCAGCCGAGCTCGGGCGCGTTTTCGAGCGCAATCACATAAGAGCGCTGCTGATACAGCTTTGCAGAATACAGTCCGTGCGAATTGATAAACGGAAAATGCGTGGCGACAATCACTTTATTCGCCTGTATTTCTCCGCGCTCATTGATTGCGGTCGTGCCGTCGAGCTTTTGCACAAAGGTGTTTTCAAAAATGTTGAGCCCTTTTGCCGCGCCGTAGAGAAATTTAAGCGGGTGAAACTGCGCCATGTTCGGAAAGCGCACTGCTCCCGCGACATCAAACGGCAGCGGCGTTGTGGTGGTGAACTCGGCGTCAAACCCAAGCGAGCGAACAGCCGCCGCCTCGCGCTCCATCATCGCCTTGTCATCGAGCGAATACATGATTGACGGCGCGTCCTCAAGGTCGCAGGCAAACGTGCTTGAAAGCTCGCGAAAGAGCTTAATATGGCGATTGGCATAACCTTTCTTGAAAAATATGAGCCCCTGCCGCGAAATACGTTATGTCTGTTTGACCGTTTTGGCAACAGAGCGCTGACCTACGCCAAGGTGCACACCTGCGATTTTGGCGACGAGTGCCGATTGACCGCAGGCGACGATTTTTACGTCTGTGACTTAGATGTGGAAAACGAAAAAGTGAAAATCGGCGCGATGATTTGCTACGACAGAGAGTTCCCCGAGAGCGCGCGCGTTCTTATGCTAAAAGGCGCTGAAATCATCTTGGTGCCCAACGCCTGCCCGCTCGAGATAAACCGCATCTCACAGCTCCGCGCAAGGGCGTATGAGAACATGACAGGCATCGCGACGACAAATTACCCAAGCGCCCAGCCCGACTGCAACGGCCACTCCTGCGCCTTCGACGGCATGGCATATAAACCGTACGCACCCTGCTCGCGCGACACCCTAATAATCGAAGCCGGCGAGCAGGAGGGCATCTACATCGCCGATTTTCCAATAGAAGAAATCCGCAATTACCGCCAAACCGAAGTCCACGCCAACGCCTACCGCCACCCTCAAAAATATGGCCTGCTAGTAGATGAACACATCGAGGAACCGTTCATAAGAAGCGATTATAGAAAATAAAAAAGGCTCTGTTCCTGACATTATCAACCGTTAAGCTGATGTCAGGAACAGAGCTTTTTTATTATATAGCCGTAAATGTATCGCACCTTTGGATTATACTATGCATGCATAAACCACAGTAGGGCGGGGCTTGCTCCCGCCCTACTGTATACCATAAGTTTATTTTAATCAACACGCTTGGATAAACCTTTCCTCTTGCACAAAAACACAAAGGAAACGTCCCAAAAATGACACAAAAAAAGCGGCAGGGCATTATTGCCCCACCGCAGGTGGTGGTGACCCGACCGGGAATTGAACCCGGGATACCACCGTGAAAGGGTGGTGTCTTAACCTCTTGACCATCGGGCCATATGTAAGATTTACTTGAAAATTGCCAAGCCTCACACCCGCCACTATTGCAGCAGGAACCCCTCAATTTTCAAATAAACCTTACTATGGTAGCGGTAACTGGATTCGAACCGGTGACACTTCGGGTATGAACCGAATGCTCTAGCCAACTGAGCTATACCGCCATATTTGCGTTTCGATGACGCATAAATTATTATAACGGTAACAGCTTCATTTGTCAACAGTTTTCGCGCGAAAAGTATAAATTTTCCTACGCACCCACAAAAGTCCGCGCGTGACGCCAATTTGCGGAGGTAGGTTTGCGGAAATCTTATCTAACGCGCAATGCGCGCCCCTACGATTTCACCGTAAATTCATGGTGAACCGTAGGGGCGGATTCCATACCCGCCCGCAATTGCGCACAAACTTGCGATGTGGCGCATTTGTAGGGGCCGATGTTCACATCGACCCGCAGCCGTGGCGTTGTGCAGCCCAAGCGGGACGTCGAGGACGCCGTCCCTTACACGCCTTGTCGTGCCAAATTAATTTTTCGGCTCAAGCACCGCTTTTCCGCCCATGTAGGGGCGGAGAACCTCGGGGATTGTCACGCTGCCGTCGGCTTGCAAATGGTTCTCGAGGAACGCTATAAGCATTCGCGGCGGCGCTACGACGGTGTTGTTGAGCGTGTGTGCGAGGTATTTTGTGCCGTTTTCGCCGTCGACGCGGATTTTCAGGCGGCGTGCCTGCGCGTCGCCGAGGTTTGAGCAGCTTCCGACCTCGAAATACTTCTTCTGACGCGGGCTCCACGCCTCAACGTCGCAGCTTTTCACCTTTAAATCTGCCAAATCGCCCGAGCAGCACTCTAGCGTGCGCACAGGGATATCCATGCTGCGGAACAAATCGACGGTGTTCTGCCACAATTTATCGTACCAAGCGGCGCTGTCCTCCGGCTTGCAGACGACAATCATCTCCTGCTTTTCAAACTGATGAATGCGGTAAACGCCGCGCTCTTCAAGGCCGTGCGCGCCTTTTTCCTTGCGAAAGCACGGCGAATAGCTCGTGAGCGTTATCGGCAGCTTTGTCTCGGGCGTGATTGTGTCGATGAATTTGCCAATCATCGAGTGCTCGCTTGTGCCAATCAGATACAAGTCCTCGCCCTCGATTTTGTACATCATCGCGTCCATTTCGGCAAACGACATAACGCCCGTGACGACGTTTGAGCGAATCATGAAGGGCGGCACGCAGTAGGTGAAGCCGCGGTCAATCATGAAATCGCGCGCGTAGGAAATGACAGCGGAGTGCAGGCGCGCGATGTCGCCCATGAGGTAGTAAAAGCCGTTTCCGGCAACGCGGCGGGCGGCGTCGAGGTCGATGCCGTCAAAGCGCTCCATGATGTCGGTGTGATACGGCACCTCAAAATCAGGCACGACAGGCTCGCCGTAGCGCTGAATTTCAACGTTGCAACTATCATCTTTACCGATAGTTACAGACGCATCTATCATCTGAGGTATTATCATCATTATCTTTTTGATTTTTTCCTCATAGTCGGCTTCGAGTGCTTCAAGCTCTTTTAAGCGGTTTGCCTGCTGCGAAACCTGCTTTTTAATCTCCTCCGCCTCGTCCTTTTTGCCCTGACCCATAAGCGCGCCGATTTGCTTTGAAAGCTTGTTGCGCCCTGCGCGAAGTGCGTCTGCCTCTTGAATTGCGGCACGGTTTTCCTTATCGAGAGCAATCACCTCATCGACAAGCGGCAATTTAGAGTCTTGAAACTTCTTTTTAATGTTTTCCTTTACGGCATCGGGGTTTTCGCGCAAAAATTTAATATCCAGCATTTTTATTTCTCCTTTTTATATCTTCCCAAAAGATTGGCAAATTCTGTAAGCTGCTCGTCGGAATAAAAGCTGACGTTCAGCGAGCCTTTGCCCTCTTTATATTGTACCTTTATCTCTGTGCCAAGCGCTTCTTTAAGGCTTAATTCCACTTCGCTCGGCAGGGCGGGACGTATGATTATGTGCTTTTGACGCGGCTCTTTTGCCATTTTTTTGCACGCCGCCTCTGTTTGGCGCACATTTAAGCCGTGTTCAACGACGATATCGGATAATTGCTGCTGCAAATCAGCCGTTGGCAGCGAAAGAATTATCTTTGCATGACCTGACGTAAGCTTGCCATCTCGTAAATATTCCACCGCTTTTTTCGGTAAATTGAGTAAACGCAGGCTGTTTGCGACGCTTGAACGGCTTTTTGCAAGCTTCGCCGCCGCCGTTTCCTGCGTGTAACCGCAGCGCTCCATGAGCTGTTTATAGCCCTGCGCTTCTTCAATTGGGTCTAAATCCTCGCGCTGTAGGTTCTCAATGAGCGCAATTTCCATTGCTTTTTCATCGGAAATATCCTTGACAAGCGCGGGAATTTCAGTCAGCCCCGCAAGCCGCGACGCACGCCAACGGCGCTCGCCCGAAACTATTTTATAGCCGCCCGTCGGGTTTTCACGGACTATAATAGGCTGCAAAACACCGTTTTCCATGATGCTTGACGCAAGCTGCGAAAGTGCCATGTCGTCAAAAACCTTGCGCGGCTGCTGCTTATCAGGCTCAACAGAGGATATGCGAAGCATCTGCACGCCGTCTGTCTCGAGCGTGTTTGAGCTTGTTTCGACGAAAAGGCTTTCAAGCCCCTTGCCAAGCCCGCCTTTTTTGAGTGCCATCTACTTCCCTCCCCTGTTCGTTTTTATAAATTCCGCCGCTAAAAACGCATACGCTTCGGCGCCCTTTGAGCCGCTGTCGTAATAATTTATCGGCATGCCGTAGCTCGGCGCCTCGGATAAACGCACATTGCGCGGAATTGTCGTCTTATAAACCTTGTCGCCAAAGTATTTTTTGACCTCCTGCACCACCTGCAAGGTCAAATTGAGCCTGCCGTCGTACATCGTCAGCAGCACGCCCTCTACATCTATATAGGGATTATACAGCTTTTTGACTGTGCGCACGGTGCTCATAAGCTCGGAAAGACCTTCGAGCGCAAAAAACTCGCACTGAATTGGCACAAGCACAGTGTCGCACGCGCAAAGGCCGTTCAGCGTAAGTAAATCGAGCGAGGGCGGGCAATCGATGAAAACGAAGTCATATGCCGCTATAACAGGCGTTAAAGCCTCACGCAGACGCGCTTCGCGCTTATCGAGGTTCACAAGCTCTATGCCCGCGCCCGAGAGCTGAATGTTTGAGGCGATGAGGTCGACCCTATACTGCGTGTGAATTATCGCGTCGCTCGCCTTTTCGTCGCCAAGAAGCAGCGGATAGACGCTTGTTTTGACGGTTTGCTTTTGCACGCCGAACCCGCTTGTCGTGTTGCCCTGCGGGTCGAGGTCAACAATTAAAACGCTCTTGCCCTGCGCCGCCACGCCCGCCGCCAGATTAACCGCCGTCGTAGTCTTGCCCACGCCGCCCTTTTGATTAGCAATAGCCACTACCTTCCCCATAATTCCCTCCCATGTGTCGTAATAATGTTATTATAACACAGTGGCACGGCGAAATAAAGGTATAAAGGCAAAAATGTTCCACGTGGAACAAAAACAAAAGAAGAAATAAGAGATAAGAAAGAAGAAGTAAGGAGTGATTGCTGCGCAATCACATTTTAACGGCGAGCCTTTTCTTTCTTCTTTCTTCTTTCTTCTTTTTTCTTTGAATTTTGTTCCACGTGGAACATTTATATTAGTTTGCTTTAAACTCAATAGCCGACGCGCGTTTTGGTTTTACTTTTGGGGTTGGCTTTGCTTCGGCGGCTTTGGTGGGGATGCGGACTAGGTATTATATGTATTCTTCACTTTCTGTTTTTTCGGCTGTGGCGGGAATGCCGCCGGCTGTCATCATTTGGACGGCGCGGTTTATTGTGTGGACGAAAATGCGCACGTCGCGCACCATCATGCGGCGTTTTGGGCGGTGTCTGCCCTGCACAAGGCGCTCGACAAGCTCCTCTGTCTGCATCACGTTATAATGGCGCTCAACTGCTTTTTCTAATACTATCGTGCGCGCTTCGGGCGTTGGCAGGCGCAAAACAGCGCGTGCGTGGCGCTCTGTGAGGTCGTTGTCTGTGCAGATTTTCTCCTGCTGCTCTGTCAGCGTGAGTAAGCGCAGCTTATTTGCAAGCGTCGGCTGTGCTATGCCAAGCTTTTTTGCGGCGACCTCCTGCGTGCAGTTCCATAACGACAGCAGATCTCGCAGTGCACGAGCCTGTTCAAACGGATTAAGCTGTTCGCGCTGCATATTTTCAAGCAGTCCAAGCGCGGCTGTTTGGTTGTCCTCAAATTGATAGACAATCGACGGAATTGTCTCAAGCCCAACAAGCTTGCACGCGCGCAAACGCCGCTCCCCTGCTATAAGCTGATATCTGCCGTCAGCCGTCGGGCGCACACTGATAGGCTGCAAAAGACCGTTTTGGAGTATGCTCACCGCAAGCTTTTTAATCTCCTGCTCATCAAACACCGTCCTAGCCTGAAACGGCGACGGCGCAATATCCTCAATCGGCAATAGCATAACCTTGTTGTGTTCCTTCAAAGATGTTTTAGACTGCTCAATCATTATAATTCCTCCACAAAATAAAATATATGAAATAAAAAAGAAGCAAGAAGAAAGAAAAAGTAATGAGTGATGCCTGCGGGCATCACATTTTAATGGAAAGCGCATGCTATTAGAATGTGATGCGCAGCAATCACTCCTTCATTCTTTTTTCTTCTATCTTCTTTTTTCTTTTGTTTTATTTTTCGTAAAAAATAAAACAACCGTGCTTCACTGTTTAAAGTGCAGCACGGTTTATATTTATTTTCCATATATTTCCATTTACATAAAACGACAAATCTGTGTCATTTTATGGGGGCTTTTGCGATTTTGCCGCCGTTTCTGGGGTATACTGACGAAGTTTGCGATATTTTTTTGTAGAAAATGAGACTTCTGGCACTGTCGTCAGGCAGCGAAAACTGTTTTTCGTGCTCAAACTGCCCGCCAAGCTTCTTTACGGCATTTTGTGCGCCGTCAATTTCCGCCCTTGCGTCCGAGCCTTTCATCGCGATAAATACGCCCCCCTGCTTTACAAGCGGCAGACAGTATTCGCTGAGCATCGACAAATCCGCCACAGCGCGCGCCGTCGCCACGTCAAAGCTCTCGCGCCACTTTTTGCGCGCCGCCTCTTCCGCCCGCTCCTTTGCAAACTCGACACCCTTTGTTATGCCAAGCTGCTCGCAGAGATATTTCAAAAAGTCAACGCGCTTGCCAGTCGGCTCCATCAGCGTGACATTTAATTCCGGCTTAAAAAGCTTCGCCACAACGCCCGGAAAGCCCGCGCCTGTGCCAACGTCAACAAGCGTCCCCGCCACCTCCGGCTGTGCCGCAAGCAGCAGGCTGTCTATAAAATGCCTGTTTTCGATGCCCTCGGGGTCTGTTATAGCCGTTAAATTGACCTTTTTATTGTACTCAACAAGCACCTCGGCGTACTTTGCAAGCGCGCCCGCGCAGTGTGAAATATCAATATCATATTTTGCCGCTTTTTCGGCAAGGCGTTCAATATCAATCATGCTTTTCCTTTCTGTGCTTCGCAAGCGCAATCGCAAGGCACGACGCGTCGGCGGGGCTGATGCCCGGTATTCTCTGTGCCTGCCCAAGCGACACAGGGCGTATTTTCGCAAGCTTTTCGCGAGCTTCAAGCGTCAGCCCAAGCAGCGGCGCGTAATCGAAATCTTTCGGTATCGCCGTGTCCTCCTGCTTTTTCACCTGCGCTATCTGCTGCTGTTGGCGCTTAATATACCCCTCGTATTTTATTTCAGTTTCAATACAATACGCAATAAACGGTGTCACGCCCTCGCTCTCGCCTATCATTTTTGAAATATCATAATAACTGATTGGCGGTCTGCGCAAAAGCTCTGCGGCGGTGCAGCCAGATTGCAGCGGTCTTTCGCCCTTTTCGGCTAAAATTTCATTTGCTTCGCTCGGCTTTACAACAACATTTTTTAGCCGCTCAATTTCATTCTTCTTGATTTCACTGCGCTTAAAAAAGTCGTCCCACCGGTCGTTCTGCACAAGCCCTACGCGCCGTCCAAGCCCTGTCAAGCGCTCGTCGGCGTTGTCTTGGCGCAGGTATAAGCGGTACTCGCTGCGGCTCGTCATCATACGGTATGGGTCAAGCACGCCCTTCGTCACGAGGTCGTCCACGAGCGTTCCGAGGTAGCTTTCGTGGCGCTTCAAAATCACCTTTTCTTCGCCTTTTACGTCGAGCGCGGCGTTCATTCCCGCCAAAAGTCCCTGCGCGGCGGCCTCTTCGTAGCCCGATGTTCCGTTGAACTGCCCCGCGCCGTATAAGCCGCAAATGCTCTTAAATTCAAGCGTCGGGTTTAGCGCGAGCGGGTCGACACAATCGTACTCAATCGCGTAGGCGGGGCGCATTATTTCGACATTTTCAAGCCCCTTTATGCTGTGGTACATCGCGTTTTGCACGTCCTCCGGCAGGCTCGAGCTCATGCCTTGCAGGTACATTTCGTCGGTGTTTTCGCCGCATGGCTCAACGAAAAGCTGATGCCGCTCCTTTTCGCCAAAGCGCACCACCTTGTCCTCAATTGACGGACAGTACCGCGGCCCGATGCCCTCAATTTTCCCTCCGAAAAGCGGCGAGCGGTGCAAATTTGCCCTTATTATCGCGTGCGTTTCGGGGTTTGTGTACGCGATGTGGCACACCACCTTGTTTTTCATTTCGGCCTTTGTCATGAACGAAAACGGCTGTATGCTGTCGTCGCCCGCCTGTTCTTCAAGCTGCGAAAAGTCGATGCTGCGGCGGTTTACGCGCGCGGGCGTGCCTGTTTTAAAGCGGCGCAGCGGTGCTCCGGCGGCTTTTAGGCTGTCGGTTAAGGCGCACGCGGCGTGCAGGCCGTCAGGTCCGCTCGCGTAGCTTGCGTCGCCGACGAAAATGCGCCCGCCGAGGTACGTGCCTGTCGCGATAATAATTTCCTTCGCGAGGTAATATCCGTTGAGCTGCGTATAAACGCCACACACGGCCCCATTTTCAATGTCGATGGCGGTGATTTCGCCCTGTTTCAGCTCCAAATTCGGCGTGTGCTCTAATAACGCCTTCATGTACATATGGTACATTTTGCGGTCAGTCTGCACGCGCAGGCTGTGCACGGCGGGGCCTTTGCCCATGTTGAGCATTCGGCTCTGCAAAAATGTCGCGTCCGCCGCAATGCCCATCACGCCGCCGAGCGCGTCGATTTCACGCACCAAATGCCCCTTCGCCGTGCCGCCGATTGACGGGTTGCACGGCAAATTCCCCACTCCGTCAAGCGACAGCGTAAACAGCGCAGTGTGCGCCCCCATAACAGCCGCCGCATGCGCCGCCTCAATGCCCGCATGCCCCGCGCCGATAACAATTACATCAAATTTTCCAAGTATGTTTTTTTGCAAAGTGTATTACCTCGATTTAAATTTTATGTTGTTGATGTCTACAATAAAATTTCAGCATTGTATTTTAACAATACAACATTCATTTTATCAACAATTTCAAGCAGTAATCTTGTTTTTTCATTTGCCTTATCCAAATTATTTCTGAAATCGCCTAACTCGTATATTGAAATTTCTTTTGTTTGTTTATCATCTGTAAACCAAAACATAGCGTCATGCCCATCATATATATCATCAGGTTCAGAATATTCCTTTCCCGATCTTCCCGGCGGCAAACTCTCAGCAAACTTAAGAATATCGAGTATTTTAACATGATTTTCTTTTTTTAACGTAGCTGTTTCAGAAATTGGCACAAAACGCCCATTAAGAGTGATGTATTCAGATACAATAATATTATCATATTTTCTGCTTTTTACTTCTACTTCTCTAAGTGGACGCCCCAAGCGATCAAAAAATTTATATCTAAAATCAGTTTGCTGATCGTCCATTATCATCATTCCTTTATTCATTCTTAATAGCGTATTACGCACTATCATGTGACGCTTATTCTGCACGCCACAGTAAAGCGGGGGCTTGCTCCATGCGTGTTGATTAGAATAAATTTACGGTGAGTTGTAGGGGCAATTCACGAATCTCCCGAAAACCGACCTCACGCACGCCGACCGTCAAAGACGCACAAAATATACCGTAACTATCATCTACCGTAGACACATTGCCCCGCCGCAGGCGGCTACTTCCCTACGCAGAATTTTGAAAATACCTCGTCTATCACGTCGGCGGCGGCGTTTTGGCCGGTTAGGGAATATAGGGCATTCAATGCGTCATCTACGCAAACGCCTGCCGCGTCAAGCGTAAATCCGCTTTCGACGGCATTTATCGCGTCCGTGAGGGCGCTTTGGGCGGCTTTGGCGGCGGATAATTGGCGCTCGTTTGCAAGCAGCAGCGTGTCGGTGTCCACATTATTTAAATGCAGCGCTTTTTCAACAGCACGCTCTATATTTGTTGAAAACTCCTCGCTCTTTGCGCTGCCCTCGGCTGTCGCGGCAAAATACGGCTTCAATTTGTCAAAATCAAATTTCTGTTCAAGGTCTGTCTTATTCAAAATCGCAACGGCGGCGCGCCCTGCGCATTTTTGTGCAAGCGCGATATCGCCGTCCGAAACAGACTGCGACGCGTCGAAAACCGCCAAAACAAGCCCCGCACGGTCTAGCCGCTCAAGGCTTCGGCGTATGCCCTCAGCCTCCACGATGTCGCTTGTGTCGCGTATTCCCGCCGTGTCCGCAAGCAGCAGCCGCACGCCGCCGAGCGTTATCTCCTGCTCCACAACGTCGCGCGTCGTGCCCGCAACGCTCGTCACTATCGCGCGGTCAAAGCCAGAAAGCAGATTTAAAAGCGTGCTTTTGCCCACGTTCGGGCTGCCGACTATCGCCGTCGGCACGCCGCGCCTAAGCACCGCGCCCGCGTCGTAGCCGTCTATAAGCTTGTCAAAAACGGCTTTTGCGCTGTGTAAAGCGGAGGAAAGCTCCTCTGTTGAAAGCTCCGGCACGTCCTCCTCGGGGTAGTCGGTGTATGCCGCGATATGCCCCGCGAGGGTTATTAAGCCGTCTTGAACCGACTTAATTTTTGCGTAAAGTGCGCCCTCCATGCTCTGTGCAGCGGCCGCGGCGGCTTGCTGAGAGCTTGCGGAAATCAAATCCATCACGGCTTCCGCCTGCGTCAGCGAAATGCGCCCATTTAAAAGCGCGCGCTTTGTAAACTCGCCCGCCGCCGCCATCTGTGCGCCGTTATCGAGGCACGCGCGGAGCAATCTTTGCGAAACAGCGCTGCCGCCGTGGCACGAAAGCTCCACAACGTCCTCGCCTGTATAGCTTTTTGGCGCACGAAAGCAAAGCGCCACAACCTCGTCGAGCGCTTCACCATTCACGGTAAAATGTCCGAAAAGCGCGGTGTAGCCCTTTGCCTCGCGCAGTTTTTTTGTTTTTGAAAGCGGAGCGAACACCTTTTCGGCAACGTCATACGCGCCCTCGCCCGAAATTCGCACAACGGCAATCCCGCCCACTCCGGACGGCGTTGCAATAGCCGCGACAGTTTTTTCCATTTTCGTCCCCCGCAATTCACATAATTTTGCTATTATATAATAACACAATATCAGAGAAAAAAGAAGAAAGAAGATAGAAAAAATGGTGATGTCGCAAAGTCATTTTAAAACGCACGCCCCCTGTCATTCTGAGCGCAGCGAAGAATCTTTTGTGCGTCACCATAGGTTTTAAGATTCTTCGCTGCGCTCAGAATGACAGTAAAGGGTATTTCGTGCCACGCCTACGCCCTTTTTTTCATCCTAATAAGCAAAATCACCGAAAGCACCGCCGCCAAAAGGACTGTCAGCGGGAAATTCAGCCATAAGCCGTCGAGGCCTATCGGCGCGAGCGCTAGCATTAAAATTATCGGGAAAATGAACGCGCACGAGACGGAAATCAGCGTCGCGCCGCCCGCCTTGCCTATCGCGGATAAATAGCTCTGCACCGAAAGCGACACCCACCGCGTCACATACGCAAAGCCGAAAAGCGAGATTGCATGCACCGGCTGAATCATGCCGTCAATGTACATCAAAACGCCGTAAGCCGACACCGCCACAGCGCCGCCGAGCCTTAGCAAAAATATGTTCATTAAAATGGATGTTATGCGCCCCGAGACGTTGTTTAAAAAGCTTGGGCTGCCGTTTGCAACGATGTCCTTTAAGATTTTCACCGACAAGCGCGGCGCTGTAAACTTAAGCTGCGTGTTGCCTGTAAAAAACGGAATAAACGCGCCGTCAAACACCTGAAAAAGCGACGACACGAGCATGCTTATTATGCCCGGCACAGCCACTATCGCCACAAGCCTCATGGGCGGTGTTTTTTCAAATAATGTGTTTTGCATTGTTTACTCCCTTAAAAATATATCGTATGAAGGTGCTTGCTCTAATTATCAGCGTTTTTTGTAGGGGCGAGCTTCGCTCGTCCGCTTGGTTTACAAAATTTTACAACATGCACCGTAGGGCGGGGGCTTGCTCCCGCCGTTGCAATAGATAGACGTAAGTTACGGCGGGAGCAAGCCCCCGCCCTACCGTACATTGAAGTTTAACGACAAATGTAGGGGACGGCGTCCTCGACGCTCCGCCGCCGTGGCTATGTGCAGACCAAAGCGGACGCGCAATGCGCGCCCCTACAATTCCGCAAAGTTCGTAGGGCACGACGACTCGGCGTGCCGTAAGGTTTATGCATAACCGGCGGCGTGCCGAGGTCGTCACGCCCTACTGTTCACAAATTGCCAAGCTCTCTTTTGAGAAAATCTAGGTGCTTTTTTGACAGCGAAACAAGCGCCGCGCGCTCATCTTCGGATAAATCGCAAAGCGCCTGACGCTCCGCCGCCGCCATGCGCCCCGCCGTGCGCTCTGCAAGCTCAATGCCCGACGGCGTGAGCACAATCTGCTTTGTCTTGCGGTTTTGCCCGCTGTTTTCAAGCTCAATATACCCGCCGTCCTGCATCTTTTTAATGGCGGAGTTTAGCGTCTGCTTGCTGACAGACCACTGCGTGCAGATGTCCGCCTGCGTCAACGGCTGCTGCTCTTCATAAAGCGAATAAAGCAGCCAAAGAGAGCTGTCCGCCAAGCCGCATTTCACAGAAAAACTGTGGTAAACGTCCTCGCTCTCCTTGTAAATCTGGTTGAGCATGTTAAGCTGCTGCGAAACAGTGTCCGTCATGACGCTTCCTCCCCAAAAATAAATAGTCCAATTTCATACTTGACATATTATAGTACGATATCGGACGATTGTCAATGGGGTATTATGTTTTTTGTAATGCACGTTGCGGATTTATGCGGAAATCTTGCGGGACGCTCTTGCAGAGGGTAACGTGTCTCCCATGACGTGATTTTTATGGTGAAATAGCAACCTTTGTAGGGGCGAGCTTCGCTCGTCCGCTTCGGTTTACACATCGCCACGGCTACGGGTCGATGTGGGCATCGACCCCTACAGATGTGCTGCGCCGCAAATTTTGCGCGAGATTGCGGGCGGATATGGAATCCGCCCCTACGGTTCACCGCAAATTTACGGTGGCTTGTAGGGGCGCGCATTGCGCGTCCGCGCAGGGTTGCATAAATTTTGTTTATCAATATAAAAAATCGCCGCAAATTCGTTTTGATTTTGCGGCGATAATTTTATAACAAACTGCATCATGGCGGACACATTGCCCTCTGCAAGAGTTATTTGCGGTCTTCTATTGTGTAGGTGAACTCGTAATCGGCTTGGAGGGCTTTAACTTTATCCTCGTTATCCTCGATAAATGTCTCTGTATAGACGCTTTTGCCTTGCTTTTTGTATGCGTCCATTATCTCCTCGAGCTTTTCCCAGCACTCTTCGTGCTTTTCATAGTCCTCGGCGATGTTGATTACAAATTCTCTGTGCATCGGTATTCTTGCTTTCACTGTTTTGCTCCTTAAAGCGGGTCGATGTGGGCATCGACCCCTACATTTTGTTTATAACTCAATTTTACCGTAAAGCGGCAGGTTTGCACCGTCGTTTACTGTCTCGGTGCGCTTGGGGACTATCGGTGCGGCGTTTTCGTCGCGTTTTTTATCTGCAAATTCACGCGCCGGCACGCTGCTCTTTTTCTCTTGATTAAACCCGCCCTCGCGGTTATTGTTGTACGGCTTTCTTGCGCCGCCTCGTCCCTGCTGACGGAAGGGTCTGTCGCTTCTCTGCGGTGCGCTTGTGCTGCTCACGACGACGCGGCGGTTCACGCCCTCGCCTGTGCTCTCGCTTTTCACGCCTTCAACGGTGCTCACAGCACTGTGTATTATGCGGCGCTCATACGGGTTCATCGGCTCAAATGTGTGGCTGCGGCCTGTTTTTGCAACCTTTGAGGCTATGCGCTTTGCAAGCGTTGTGAGGTTGCGCTCGCGCTTTGAGCGGTAATTGTTGATGTCAAGGCTCAGCTTCATATAGCCGCCTGTGCGGTTTGCCACAAGGCTTGTCAGGTAGCCGAGGCTCTCCATAACTTCGCCGCGGTGGCCTATGAGGTTGCCCGCGTCGTCGCCGTTTACCTTTAAGATTGTGTTTTCGCCCTGCTTTACGGCTGTCACGTCGATGGCTTCGGCGCCCATTTTAGCGCAAATATTCTTGAGATATTTCACAGCTTCGACAACGCGCTCGTCGCTTTCGATGTCAAACGGAACTTCCTCTTCCTCGTGGTCGTCGCGTGTCGTCTTTTCCGGCGCAGCGGCAGGCTTTTTAACTTCTTCCTTAACAGCAGCCTTCGGCTCAGGTTTTTTCACCACAGGTGCAGGCACAGGCTCGTCAAGCTCAATCTCATCAGCCGTAACCTTTACCTTTGCAGGTATCGTTTTAAACAGCTTTTTCTGCGGCAGTTCAAGCACCTCTACAAGTGCCTCGTCCTCTGTAAGCCCAAGCTCGGCAAGTGCCGCGGCGGTGGCCTCTTCAACGGTTTTTCCTGTTTTTATAACTTCACGCATGATTATTCCCTCCTAAAATATAAAAGTTGGGTGTACGCTTTGTAATTCTGAGCGCAAGCGAAGAATCTTTGCAGCTTTTTGTAAGCGTATAACATTCTTCGTTGCTGCGCTCTTCAGAATGACAGCGGTCGTTAATCTCTATAACGTTCCTCGTCCATTTCGCGCGCTTTTGCAAGGCGGATACGGGCAAGCTCGCTCTCTGTAACGTCTTTTGTCACTGTCTCGCCTGTTTCGGCCTTGACAGTCACTTGCTTTTTCTTCTTTTTCGCCGCGCGTTTCTCGGCGAGTTCCTGCTCAATCTGCTCTTTCATCTTTTCAGGGTCGTATATTTTCTTCAAAATAAGCGACTGTGCAAGCATCAAAACGTTTGAAACTGTGTAGTAAAGTGAGAAGCCGATAGGCACTGTGAAGCAGAAATAGCCGAACATGATAGGCATAAGCCACATCATGACCTTCATGCTGCCCTGCATCTGCTGGCTTGTGCCGCTTGCCTTCATCGTGATAATCTGCGACACAAACATCGTTACGATGGAGAGCACAGGCATTATCATCGAGATGAGCGCGACGGCTGAAAAGCCCCACTGCGGCATCGTCGAGAGGTCAAGGCCGAGGAACATCGTGTTGAAATTCACGACTTCAGTCAGCTTGTCCCCAAGCAGCGCTGTGTAATCGGCGGGGTTTTGCTGAATTACGCCGATGAGGGCGTTTTGCAGATACGGCGATTTTATCGCCACGTTTGCGGCCTCAAGCGCGGGCGTCGCGAGGGTTGTTATCTGTGTGATAACGTCCGCGCTGACGTGCACAAGAAATTGCAGCGGGCGGTAAATGACGTAGATAACGCCGAACAGAACAAGCATGTTGACAAGCATCGGCAAGCAGCCGGCTGTCATAGAAAAGCCCGACTCCTGCTGGAACTTCATCATTTCCTCGTTCATTCGGTTTTTGTCGTTTGCCCATTTTTTCTGGATTTCCTGCATCATTGGCTGATAAGCCGACATGCGCGCAGTGCTCTTTTGCTGCTTGATGCTCAAGGGGAACATCAGCACTCTAACCAGCACTGTGAACAGGATAATCGTCCAGCCATAGCTAGGAATAAACTTGTAAATCCATTCCATCACATAGCCAAGTGGTGTTGCTAAGATATACATAGACATTTCCTTTTCTGCCCTGCGCCACGGACGAAAATTTTTATAAGTAGGACACACCTCTGCGCGGGGAGATGTGTGTTTAGAGGACGAGTTAATAATTAAAAATGAAGAGTGAAAAATGAAAAATTAATGTGTTAAACCTACGGTTTAACATTTTAATAGTTTTATACTTTCCATTAAAATGTGATGCCCTCAGGCATCACACCTTAATTTTTCATTCTTCAATTTTCACTTTTAATTATTCCATTTTCCCTTCGGCGGCACCGGGTCTAAGCCTGGTTTTCCGAAAGGGTTACAGCGTAAAATCCGCCAAATTGCCAGCAAGCTTCCTTTGAAAAAGCCGTGGATTTGCAAGGCTTCTATCGCGTAGCTTGAGCATGTTGGATAAAAGCGGCAGTTGTGGCCGAGTAGCGGGGATATAAACTTTTTATAGCCCTTTATGAGCCATATCAGTATTGTTTTCATTTTAAAAGACCGGCACTTTTTAAAAGCTGTGATATATCTTCTTCAAGCACTGTGCTTTTAAGGCGCGGCGTTATGCCCCTTGCCACAAACACAATGTCGTACCCGCCAACATATAGAGGAAGCTGCTTGCATATCGCGGCTCGCATCACTCTGCGCGCGCGGTTTCGCAAAACGGCGTTGCCTATTTTTTTAGTTGCCGTCAGCCCCACGCGCGTCTTGCCAAAACGGTTTTTTACGACATACATAACAACGTGCGGATGCACAAAGCTCTTGCCCCGCGCATACGCCCGCGAAAATTCGTTGTTATATGTAAGATAAGTATAACGCATAAATACACCAAAAGTAAAATAAAAATTACAAATTAAAGAAAAGAGAAGAAAGAAAAAATAAAAGTTAATGAGTGATTGCTGCGGCAATCACATTTTAATGAAAAGCTTATATTTATTATAATGTTAAGCCGCAGGTTTAACACATTACTTCTTATTTCTTATTTTTTCTCTCTTCTTTTTAAAATTTTTTCTAATACACAAAAAGGTCACAATATATGTGACCTTTAGTGCTTTGTTAATTAAGCTGCAAGCTTCGCGCGGCCTTTGCGGCGGCGTGCTGCTAAGACTTTGCGGCCGTTTGCGCTTTTGCTGCGTGCAAGAAATCCGCATTTTTTCGCGCGGCTTACTTTTTTCGGCTGAAATGTTCTTTTCATAATAATCCTCCGTTTTAAGATAAACACCACATGTTGTGGCGATAATAATTTGGCCTACAACAGCGGCCCCTTCCACAGGGACAGCCCTGCAACATAGAATTATATATTAAAGATAGGCTGTTTGTCAAGTATAAAATTAAAAAAGAAGAAAGAAAAGTGTAGGTTTGTCAATGATACGTTACACCAAAAGCAATAAAATCATGGAGAATTTTTTTAGGAGACTGCCAGTTAAGAGGGCGCATGGGAAACGCATTG
>RZZW01000012.1 GCA_009929695.1 Clostridia bacterium | reverse complement strand
ATCTGTCATTCTGAGGAGCGAAGCGACGAAGAATCTTAAAACCTACCGCAATGCGCAAAAGATTCTTCGCTTCGCTCAGAATGACAAGGGGTTTGCACATCGACTTCGGAACGCATACAATGCGTTCCCTACAATGTTACAAAGTGCGTAGGGCACGACGACTCGGCGTGCCATAAGATTTGCGCATAACTTTCGGCGTGCCGAGGTCGTCACGCCCTACTGTGCACGTTGTAAATTCGTGCAAAACGCTATTGCTGCTCTCCCTCTTCATCTTCCGTGTTTTCAGCCTGCTTCTCGTCCGCTCCTGCTCCGCCCATCATGTCGAAAAAGCCCTTATATTTGCTGTCTTCTTCGGCAGATTCCTGCGCGGGCGCGGGCGCGGGCGCGGCTTCGGGCTGCTGTGCGGGTGTCGGCTGCGGCTCTTTTTCGGGCATTATCTCCGGCTCGGCCTTTGCTTTGCGCAGACGTTTAAGGTTTACAGCGAGCGTTGTGAAGCTGATTATATTTATAATTCCGTCCACTATGAGGCTTATGCCGATGAACTGCGTTGGCGTGACGAACGCGTAGGTTTTTGCGAAAAGCAGCATGACGCCCATCGTGCCTGTGACAAGGCTCATCATGAGCACCGCCCACCATATGCTTGAATTTAGGCGCTTTAAATCTATCGCGTTTTGCAGCTTTATAAGGCTGTCGACACATATGGCAAGCCCCACGATGATGTACAGCCACTGCGCAACGACAAACGGCTGCGCTATGGCATATACGCCGCCCGCCATGAGCACCGCGCCGTACACAAAGTCAAGCCTGTACACGTCCGTAAAGGTGGGGCGGGCAAAATAAATTATGATGTAGATAAGCCCCATCAATACAGTTATACCGCCGAGCGCGTAGCATATTTTCATCTCATCTATCTGCGGAAAAAACAGCAGCACAAGACCCAAAATGAGATAGCATCCGCTTGTTATAAGAAATGATTTTTTATAATCGTCAGCAAATTTCATAATGTCTCTCTTTTCATCAAAAAGTTGTCTATATTTTCATCATATAGCAATGTTTTGATGCTGTCAACGGAAAAACAGTATTATTACACAAAAAAGCATCTATATTTTTCACACATTAGCGCGAAACATTTATTGAATATGCCGTCAAAAACCTTTATAATAAGATATACTATTTAAAAAAGGGGATTGCACAGTGTCGCTTCGCAGAAAAACTTTAATCGCTTTGTGCATAATAGCTGTCGTTCCCCTTTTGCTCACCGCGCAGCTTTACGCCATGTTTGCGAACGCTGACAGCAAAGAGCGCGCAAAGGACGCCGCAGTTTCGTGCGCCGCCATTGCCAAAAACGCCGTTGAGATGTCCACAAACAGCGTGCTGACGGACGTGACCTACCTCGCCTCGCTTCAATCTATAGAACAATACTTTACGCACAGAACAGCGCAGTCAAGCGAGATATACTCCCTCCTTTTGCTCTACTGCATAAACAGCGCTGCCATAAATGATATTTACATAACAGACGCTGAATACAATGTGCTCATCTCCACTAACAACGACCTTGTGGGCAATGAGATGATGCCGCAAAAAAGGCAGCGCGGCATTTTGCAAACCGGCAAGCCTGTGCTGCTCGGCGGCTCGCGCGAATATTTTTCGGGGATAGCGCCCGCCAAAAACGGCGACGGAGCAATTCTCGGCTATGTTGGCGGGACATTTGACAGCACTGTATTTTCAACGCTGTCGCTGACAGGCGACACCGAAAACTGCTTTATAACAATAATAGACGCAAGCGGAAACGTGATTGCATCGTCGAGCAGCTACACTTTTAACAGGCTGAACGACCTCGACAACATTTCAGACCTCAGCGCAAAAATCATCAAGAACTATTCCTCAGACACCACTCTGCCGTTTTTTTACACCATAAACGGCGAAGAGCGAGCGGCATATGTGGCGCAGCTTGACGGTTCAAACTGGACGGTGCTGTGCTCTTACATTTATAATGAGCCGCAAGCGCCGTGGGTGCTGCTGATAATAATATGCGTTGCAGTTGCTTTCGGGCTGTGTTTTTTCATCGCAAAAAATGTTTTCGGTCCGCTTGACACGCTGCTCTCCGGCGTTAAACGGCTGACTGATGAAAATTACAGCCAGCGCCTGCCCTATATACGCGACGGTGAATTTGACGGCATAAGCAGCGCGTTTAACGCCTTGCTTGCACGCATTGAGGTCGACCACAAGGAGCTGCTTATAAAGGAAAAGCGGCACAGGATAGTGAACGAGCTTTCAAACAGCATTATTTTTGAATTTAACATTGAGACAGGGCTGCTTGAATGCTCGCCAAACAGCACACAGCTTGCGGGATATCCCGAATGCTTCGACAATTTTCCGCTACCTTTTGTCAATACAGAGACGGTGCACAAGGACGACGCGGAGCTGTTTTCAAACACGTTCAACGAAATGCTTTGCGGGCGGCACAAGGGCGAAATTGAAATACGTCTGCACAACGCGAACGGCTCGTACAGATGGTATCAGCTTTTGATGACAACTATAACAGACGACGTGACGCTGCGCCCTCTGCGCATAGTGGGCAAGCTGAACGACATCGACGACGAGCGCCGCTCGAAGGACATTTTGCGCTATAAGGCAAACCGCGACAGCCTGACTGGTCTATATAACAAAGGCGCAACGCACGCGCTGATTTTAGAGCGCCTTGAAATGCGGCGCGACAACGAGCACGACGCGCTTTTGATTATGGATATAGACAATTTTAAACGCGTGAACGACGGCTACGGACACCAAAAGGGCGACAGCATTCTCGCGCAGGTTTCGGCAGCGATATCGCGAACCTTCCGTGCAGAGGACATCGTCGGGCGCATGGGCGGCGACGAATTTATGGTGATGATGTGCGACGTTGGCAACAGAGAAATAATAAACAGCCGCGCACAAAAGCTTGTCGCGGCAATAAATAAGATACCGCTTGACGAAGAAAATGGCGATTACATGAGCCTATCCGTCGGCATAGCCCTCTGCCCGCAGGACGGCGAGGAGTACGACGAGCTGTACGCCGCCGCCGACACCGCCGCATACGCAACAAAGCACAACGGCAAAAACGGATTTGCATTTTATGATGAAAAATAAAAAAACCGCGCCGGTAAAATGGCGCGGTTTTTGTTGTGATGATAACGGCGGTAAATCGTAGGGGACGGCGTCCTCGACGTCCCGCATGGTTTGCGCGAATTTGCGGTAAATTGTAGGGGCGCGCATTGCGCGTCCGCTAAATTCACACAATTTTACAGCGTGCACCGTAGGGCGGTGGGCTTGCTCCCGCCGCAACTTACGGGTTTCTGTTACAACGGCGGGAGCAAGCCCCCGCCCTACTGTACATAGAAATTTCGACGTTCCGTTTTTTGTTTACTCAAACCTACACTTTTTTACACCCAATTTTCGCCATGAACCTGTCATATGCCGCAAAGCCCTCTTTTGTCTGTTTGAAAACGCCCGAATGCTCTAGGCAGGTTTCAAATTTTGCGCCGATTTCTGATTTTACGGCTTCGAGTGCTTTTGCCTCGCTTAATGGACTTTGGTACTTTTCAGTCAAATAATCAAGCCAGTCGGCGTGCTCGGGGGCTGCTTTTTTCACCTCGTCGGCTGTCAGCTTGCCTGTGAGCACCTTGGCTATCATGCCTGTTTGCTTTTCAAGGCGGCTTGGCAGAATGGCAAGACCCATTACCTCTATAAGTCCGATATTTTCCTTTTTAATATGGTGAATTTCCTGATGCGGGTGGAAAATGCCGAGCGGGTACTGCTCTGTTGTGCGGTTGTTGCGCGGAACTAAATCAAAAACATACTGCTTTGTATCTGCGTCAAAATGCAGTATCGGCGTGATTGTGTTATGCGGAACCGTCTGCCCGTCCTCCTGCGTATACGCGAGGATATCGGCGCTTTCGTCCGAATATGCGCGCCAATTGTTTAAAACAAGCTCGGCAAACGCGAGAAGCTGTGTGCGGTCTGCGCCCTTGACGCGGATTGTGCTCATCGGCCAGCGGATATTTTCGATTGTTATATCGGGAAACTCGCTGTGCTTATATGTGAACATCGCTGCCGCGCGCTGCATGGGGAACGTGTAATTTCCGCCTTGAAAATGCGTGTGGCTCAAAATGCTGCCGCCGACTATCGGCAAATCGGCGTTTGAGCCGCAGGTGTAATGCGGAAACTGCGACACAAAATCGAAAATCTGCGCAAAGCAGCGCGGAGATATTGTCATCGGCTCGTGCTTTTCGCTGAAAATTATGCAATGTTCGTTGTAATAGACATACGGGCTGTACTGCAAATACCATTTTTCGCCCGTGAGCGTCACAGGGACGATGCGGTGATTTTGGCGGGCGGGAAAATTGACGCGCCCCGCATAGCCGATATTCTCGATGCAGAGCATACATTTTGGATAGCTCGCGCTCGGCTGCAAGCGCTCTAGGGCTATTGTTTTGGGGTCTTTTTCGGGCTTTGTTAAGTTAATTGTGATTTCAAGCTCGCCGTATTTGCAGTTATAAAGCCATTTTATGTTTTTGGCAATCTGCGCGGTGCGAATGTAGTTTGAGGTTATGCAGAGGTCGTAAAAATAATCAGTCGCGGCACGGACGCCCTGCGTTTGCCAAAGCGAGTTAAATTTTGCGGCGACCTCGCTTTCTCTTGGCATAAGCGCGCCCATTATACGCGCTTCAAAATTGACGCGAAGCGCGGGGACATCGCCGTCAAAAAACTGCATTTCGGCGGCATCGTCGAGCAGCGGCTCAAGAATTTCAGTCGGTGTGGCAAGCTGCTCGTCGGGCAAAGCGCCGCTGTACGGCTCGGCAATCGCAAAAAGGTCGAGCAAGGTATTGCGTGCGACGTAGGCGTCGAGCGTGCTTATTAACGAATGGTGCATACCGAAGCTGACAAGGCGTTCAATATTAAGCGCGGTATTGTTCATTTTTTAGCCCTCCAAAGCGTTTTTCTTTACTTCTATTATAAGGCGCGGCGCGGCGGCTTACAATGTATTTTTGTTGTATCGAACGTACAATTCTGTGGCAATTATTTGTTTATTTATACTTCATGTGTTGTCATTCTGAGCAAAGCGAAGAATCTTTTGCGCATCGTAATAGGTTTTAAGATTCTTCGTCGCTTCGCTCCTCAGAATGACAGCGCCCTACGCTATGATATTAAATTTATAGCAAAACCACCTTGACCTTGAGCCGTGCACACAATATAATGGTAGTAATTACTATGCTCGGAGGCAAAACATGGAACATTGTGACATAAAAACACTTTTAAAAAACACACCAAGCGGCGGCGACGTTGTGACGGCGTGCGGCTGGGCAAAAACTGTGCGAGACTCTAAAAGCATTGGCTTTATAGAGCTTTCGGACGGCAGCTGCTTCAAATCGGTTCAGGTTGTTTTTGAGGCGGGCAAGCTTGAAAATTACAAGGACATCGCAAAATGCGGCGTGGGGACAAGCCTGCGCGTCGTCGGCAAAATAGTGCTGACTCCCGACGCGAAGCAACCGTTTGAGATAAACGCGGACAGCATTGAGGTGCTCGGCGAATGCCCGCCTGAATATCCGCTGCAAAAAAAGCGCCACACGGTTGAATATCTGCGCACGATGCCGCACCTTCGCCCGCGCACAAACACGTTTGCGGCGGCGTTTCGCGTGCGCAGCGCTGCGGCGTATGCCATTCATAAATTCTTCCAAGAAAACGGCTTTGTGTACGCGCACACACCGCTCATTACAGGCAGCGACGCAGAGGGCGCGGGCGAGATGTTCCGCGTGACAACGCTCGATTTAAAAGAGCCGCCGCTCACAGACGACGGCAAAATAGATTATGCGCAGGACTTTTTCGGGCGCAGCACAAACCTGACTGTATCGGGTCAGCTTGAGGCCGAGGCGATGGCTACGGCGTTTGGCAAGGTGTACACGTTTGGGCCGACGTTCCGCGCTGAAAACTCAAACACACCGCGCCACGCGGCTGAATTTTGGATGATAGAGCCTGAGATTGCGTTTGCAGACCTTGCGGACGACATGGACTTGGCAGAGGCGATGGTGAAGAGCGTCATCGGCTACATTCTTGAAAACTGCCCCGACGAAATTGCGTTTTTTAACCAATTTTTCGACAAAACGCTCGCGGAACGCTTAACGCAGCTTGTGAACAGCGAATTTGCGCGCGTGAGCTACACCGACGCGGTGGAAATTCTTATGCAGCACAACGACGAATTTAAGTATGAGGTCGAGTGGGGCACCGACTTACAGACGGAGCACGAGCGCTATTTGACAGAGCAGATTTACAAAAAGCCTGTGTTTGTGACGGATTACCCGAAGGCGATAAAGTCGTTTTACATGCGTGAAAACGAGGACGGCAAGACCGTCGCGGCGGCGGACATGCTTGTGCCGGGCGTTGGCGAGCTCATCGGCGGCAGCCAGCGCGAGGAGCGCCTTGACGTGCTTTTAGCGCGCATGGAGGAGCTTGGCATGGCACAAAAGGATTACGAGTGGTACATAGATTTGCGCCGCTTCGGCACAGTACAGCACGCCGGCTTCGGTTTAGGCTTCGAGCGCCTTATCATGTACGTGACAGGCATACCGAACATTCGCGACGTTATACCGTTCCCGAGGACAGCGGGAGGATTCTAAACTAAGAGAAGAGAGAAAAAAGAAGAGATAAAAGTTAAGGAGTGAAACCTGCGGGTTTCACATTTTAATGGGATGCAGTTTACTGTCATTCTGAGCGTAGCGAAGAATCTTTTGCGCGTTATTGTAGGTTTTAAGATTCTTCGCTACGCTCAGAATGACAAGGATGTGCTATCCATTAAAATGTGATTGCCGAAGCAATCGCTCCTTACTTTTTCTTTCTTCTTTTTTCTCTCTTCTTTCAACCAAGCGTAGCATTAGCCTGCGTACCAAAGCTTTCGCATATGGCTTGATAGTACAGCGTTGCCGCCTCCCTGCACCCTTTGTCGCTGTACCAGTAGGCGTCGGCGGTGGTGTTCATGAAGCATTGTTCGCACAGGACGGCGGGGCAGCGGGCGGTGTCGAGCACACCGTAGCTCTCGAGGTCGCTGTGGACTGTCAAGTCTGTTGACGGCACTGCGTAGCGGTCGTAGCCTGTCTTTAAATTTTGCGAGCCCTTATAATAATAATTGTAAAAAAACGCCTGTCTCGCCGCGCACTGTCGCCGACAAGCCGTGCCATTTGGACACTATAAGCTTTGCAAATGCAAGGCTGCCGTCGTGGTAGGTTCTGCCGGGCGGCGCGGCGTAGACCTCAAATCCACTGTTTTTGCCAACGCCGTCCGAGTTTCCGTGTATGCTTATAAACAGCTCTGCGCCCGCCTGTGCCGCCGTGGCCTGGGTCGACGGCGACCACATGGCGGATTTTCGGTGCTGTGCCGCTTGTCTCCTGCGTGCCGAGCATGAAAATGCCGTCGCTTGCGCCCGAGAGCGCGTTTGCGCCGACTGCCGGCAGCGAGAATACGACGCCCTCGAACATTCGCAAAACAGACAGCATAATACAGAGCGTGGCAAAAGCCGCACTTGCAACCGCCAAAATGTATCCTGTTTTTACATTTGTACTTCTCATGCCCTGATTATATCAAATTTAAATGTCGAAAATCCACTAAATATACAAAACGGTTACAGTTTTACCATAAAATGCGCATTTGCTTGAACTTTTGCCGAATTTGTGATATTTTAGTGTAGCTTGGTAACAAGTTGAGGACGGGAGAAATTATGGTTGACACCTTATATTTACTGGACAGTGAAAATCACTTTGCGGACGGCTGCTTTGAAAACATAACTTTTGGCGAGCACGGAATAGTTTTAGAGCACGAGGACGGCGCGTATAATCAGCGCGGGTGCTTTATTTCAGACGAGATTAAAACGTGCGACTTTTCAGCGCTTATAGCGTCGTGGAACTGCGACACGCCCGAAAACACAAGCGTCGAGCTTGAGGTGAGCGTCAAAACGCAGGACGGCTTTAGCGAATATTTTTCATACGGCAGCTTCAGCCCGTTTATTTTGCGCGGCGGAAAAAGCGGACAAAACAAAACGTCAAACGGCGTTTCGATGGATAATGACATAATAAAAATCGACGGCGCTGCGACGGCGTTTAAATTTAAGATGAATTTATACTCAAATGACGTTGAAAGCACGCCGTGCCTGCGGCTTTTGGCGGCGACTGTTAAGCCTGTGCATTTTGAGGCGCGAGACGGCGGAGACGTCACCCGCACAGTGCGCGTGCCCGCATATTCACAGCTTATACGCGACCCTTCGTCGGCGTGCGAAACCTCTGCGCCTGTGACGGCTGCAATGCTGATGAACCGCTTTGGCGAGGACGTTTTGCCAGACGAAATATCGCACATATGCTACGACAAGCTGACGCGCGGATACTCAAACGGCAGCTTTGTGATGGCGGCGGCTGGCTGTTGGGGCTATGAGGCGTATGTTAAATTCACCGATATCGAGGGGCTTAAAAAGGAAATTAAAAACGGCTTTGCGTGCGGCGCGTGCATACGCTGCATCGAGGACGAGGAGCCCGACACGGTAAAGGCGCATTTTGGCGCGCTTGCGGGGCATCCGCCCATACACACGCTAGCCGTGTGCGGCTTTGAGACAGACACGGACGGCGTGCAGCATGTAATTGTGAACAACCCGTATTCATACACAGACGAGGGCGCGCGCAGACGCTGCACTGTTGAGGAATTTAAGCGCGCATGGACGGGCGTCGCGTATATTTTGCACGAAAAGAAAAACGTCCCGACGCTGTGCCCGCCAAAGCGCGTATGCGCACAGCTTCGCGCGGCGGAGCTGCCATGTGAATTTGCGCTTTATATAAACGGCGAGCGCCGCAGCCTAGCAAAGAACTTTTGCGACACGGGCACAATATGCTACGCTTTGCGTGAAGAGCGCGCGTTCGCCACAACAGCCCACAGACGCTTTTACTACGCCAAAGTTTCAGAATGCGGAAATATCCTAATGGACACCGGCACCATCCCCGCCGGCACAAGGCTGACAATGTTTGTGGTGACCGCAACCGGAGTTATGTATGTGGCGGAGCACAAGATTTAAGATAAGAAATAAGAGAGAAGATAGAAAAGTTAAGGAGTGATGCCTGCGGGCATCACATTTTAATGGGGTGTATTGGCTCCCTCTGACGAGGGAGGCGTTGGCGTTGCACTATCCATTAAAATGTGAAACCCGCAGGTTTCACACATTACTTTTTCTTTCTTCTCTCTTATTTCTTCTTTTATTATATCAGCACATTTTTAATAAGCAGCGATGTTGTGCCGTCTGGGTTTTTTATGAACTGGACGGCGTTTTCGTCTTTATAGAGGCTCACGGGCACCTTGATTTCTACGCCGCTGCCGCTGCGGAGCGACTGTTTTTCAAGGCGGCGGACAGCGGGTGCTGATAGCTGCAATGGCTCGTCGAGCGTGATATCTCTTTCTGCAAGCGCATTTGTGAACGCCTCTCTTGCGTGGGGCATATCGCCGTAGAGCTTTGTGCAAATTTCGCGCACGGGGATATCGTCGTCGGCGCTCTCTCTTGCGTGATATTCCTCACAGACGGCGGCGGCGAGCTGTGTTTCGTCCACGCCTGTGTTGCCGTAAAAGCGCTGATTTACCTCCTCGGCAACGCACTGAATCGCCGTCAGCTTTTCCTTTGGCGACATGCCTGTTTTGCAGCCAAGCAGACGCGAGGAGATATAAGTCTGCTTTTTGCCGTCGATGTCGTATTTTTTCTCAAGCACGCGCACCTCGCGTGTTGTGAGGTTGACAAAATAGCCCTCCTCTGCCTTTGAGCCCAAAACGCAGGTTTGGCGCACTATATCATTTCTTGTTTTGTCGTCCTCTCTGTCGAAATAGTGGATATATCCCGCGCGGTAATTTAGCTTTATCGCGCAAAGCCACTCGGCAGAGCCTGCGGACGCGACGGCAAAAACAACGTCGCCGCACGGCACGGACGCATTTTCGCGCAATACGGCAAACCATTCGCGCGCGAGAGTTGAGCTTTTTGAGACAAAATTATCCTCGATATTCCACAAAAGCGGCGCGAAATCGGACTCCTCCGAGAGCGTGCAGCCCTTTGTTTCGTCGTTTGAAAACGCCTTTGAGAGCTGATTTTCAAGAAAGCCCAATATGTCGTCGTTAAGAGCCATGGGCGCGGCTGAATAAAGCGGTTCATCGGCGGCTGTGTCAAGCGCGTGAAGCACCGCTGTGCTTATTTCAAAATCCATTTAATATCCTCAAATCTTTATGTATTTATAGCCAAGCGTAAACTTTTTTTCTGAATGAATATCGGCGTAAGCACTGTCGAGACGGGCTTGAATGCCGACTATATTTTCGTCCTGCGTGATGGGAAATACTATGGCGTACTGGCTTTTGCCATACCGCGCAAACGCGTCGCTGCGGCGCATTGAGCGCGATATTGCGACGCGTGTGTCCTCCATTGCGTGCACGATGTCGTCCGCCTTGACGCGCGGCGCTGTGGGTGTTAGCGTGACGAGCATCAGCATCAGCGTTTGACGGCTTCGCTCGGCAGAGCGCTGCATGAACTGGTAGATATATTTAAGCATGTCGTAGCTGCAATAATATGCGTCGCGCTGATTGCGCGGGTGCTGCGAGTTTTCAGTTATATCGTCCTTGATGAGCAGCAGCTCCTGCTCTGTTTTGTTGACATGACCTGTTGCCTGTATGAATATTTTTGTTATCTCGCTGTTCATATCCTTGCCGAGCTCGTCTTTGAAAAAGCGTGAAATGCGGCTGTAGGACGACACTATCGAGCGCCACATTTGGCTGTTATAAAGCGCGCGGAATAGATAGGTGGTGCACTCCTCGTCGAACGGGTCGATGAGTATGGCACACTGGGCTATGGGCAGTATCGCGTTCCACCGGCATTTGTCGGCGAGCAGGCGGCACAGCACGTGGGCGCAGAAGATGTAATGGCGCTTGCATTTGCGCGTCTCGAGCACAGCCCACGGCTCTGACGAGAGCATGGGGAGAACGTCGCCTGTATACGCGCCAAGCGCTTTTTGGCAGGCGGCTATTTTTTCATCGTCCGTGCCGTCCTCGCTTTCGGCAACGTCGCAAAGGTGAAGATATTCGTCGACGTCAAGCCACAGGTCAACGTCGTCCGACAAACAGTAACCGTCTTTTTTAAAGGCTATGGGGCTTTCAGAAGCTTTTGCGTCGCCAAAAAGCTCGCGGCGCAGGGCATAGACTGTATTTTTAAGCACATTTGCAGCGTCGAGCAGGTCGCTTTCGCTCCACAAAACCTCTATAAGCTCTTTGCTTGGCACAACATTTTTGCCGCGCAAAACAATATAACAGAAAAGCTGCCACGGTTTTGTCAGCTTATCCTGAGCAAATTCTCTTTTTTGGCCGTTAATCTCAACAGAAACGCGCCCGAGCATATGCACCTTTAAAGATATCTTCATGCTGCCCCCACATAGCTAAAAATTTAGATATATGTATATATATATACAATATTTTCGCGCAAATAACAACAAAAAAGATAAGAGAGAAGAAAGAAAAGAGAAAAAATAATGAGTGCTTGCTGTGGCAATCACATTCTAATGGTTTGCAGTTTTCTGTCATTCTGAGCGAAGCGAAGAATCTTTTGCGAGTTACCGTAGGTTTTAAGATTCTTCGCTTCGCTCAGAATGACAAGGTGTGCTACCCCATTAAAATGTGACGCTCGCAAGCGTCACACCTTACTTCTTCTCTCTTCTTTGCGATAGCCTTATCTCGCCACTGTCTCGAATGCTTCCTGCAAGGTTACTTTTGCGGTGACGATTTTTTTCTCGCGGACTAGCTGAACCTCGACTACGTCGCCCGGTTCGTGCTCTTTTAAGATTGATTTCAGCTCTTCTGATGTGGCGACTGCCTGACCGTCAACGGCCACAAACATATCGCCCACCTGCAAGCCCGCCGTCTCTGCGCCGGAGCCTGCTGTCACGGCCTGAATATAGAGGCCCGGCGACGACACGCCGTACTGTGCGGCTGTCTGCGCGTCGCTTACGTTGACTACGCTTATGCCCATAACTGTGCCGCTTGTGCCCTTATTATTTATGATATCCTGCGCGACTTCATAGGCTGTGTTGATTGGGATTGCAAAGTTAAGACCCTCTGCGCCTGACGACGACGGCTTGGCGTTTGTGATGCCGACAAGCTCGCCGCGCGCGTTGAACAAGCCGCCGCCCGAGCTGCCGGGGCTGATGCTGGCGCTTGTCTGCAAGAGCGTCATTGTCTGCTCTTCGACGGTAACCTCGCGGTCAAGCGCTGAGATGATGCCGTCTGTGACTGTGCCGCCGAGCCTGCCGAGCGGGTTGCCAACCGCGACTGAAAATTCGCCCACTACGAGCTTTGATGAGTCGCCAATTGTTGCGGGGGCGAGGCCGGTTGCGTCTATTTTGAGCACGGCAATGTCGTTTTCGTTGTCGTAGCCGACAATTTGTGCGCTGTGTGCATCGCCGCTGTTGAGCGTGACGGTGACAGACGACGCGCCGTTTATGACGTGGGCGTTTGTGATGATGTAGCCGTCATCGGAAATTATAACGCCGCTGCCCGCGCCGGATGTGACATATGAGCCGAAGTACTGGTTTGTCTGCACGCTCTCTGTTGTCACGACGACGACGCTCGGCTTTACCTTTGCGGAAATTTCCGGAACTGTCAAGGCGTCCGCGTCAGTTGCGACTGTTGGGACGACCACCGACGTTGTTTGATTTTTAGCCGCGCTTGTTGCTTCCGAAATAACATTTTGAGCGTTGAGCATGCTGCCGAGGTATCCCCCGCCGACGCCCGCGCCAAAGCATATAACGGCTGCGACTGCAAACGCAACGACGCGCTTTGCAGTGCCGCCCTTTTTGTGCGGCGGCTGCGGAGTGAACACCGGCGGCTGTTGTCCAAGCGGCTCTGTCACGTTTTGTGTGGCGTCCGCATGGTTTGCTGAATTGTTGTATAGACCCGAATAATCATATTCGTTGTTCATAATAAAATCCTCCTTTTAAGCTTTGCTTCTTAATCTGTAATTTTAATATACATCATATATATTAAAAAATTGCAAACCAATTGTGTTTATAGGGTGAAACATTTTTTACAATTTAAATGTTTGCAGCTTAAAAGGACTGCATATGGCCTGTGAAGCCGTATATTGCGAGCGCCAAAACGCTTATATACAGCAGCGTGACGGGCAAGCCCTTAAATGCGGCGGGGACGTTTTCGTTTTGTATCTTGCGCTGACCCTCTGTGACGACGAGCACCGCAATGATATATCCAACGCCGCTGCCGAGCGCGAAGCCCATCGTCTGCAACAGCGTGAAGCTTTGCGTTGTCGTGATGAGCAAAACGCCGAGGACGCAGCAGTTGAACGTCGCCATCGGAAGTATCGCGAGGCTGTCTCGGCCTTTGCCCTTGAACACCACAGCGACGAAAAACAGCACTATCAAAAACGCAACGCCCATGCACAAAACATATATGAGCGGGCGGATATAGCCGCGATAATCGACCTTTGAGAGCCATATCGAGTTGGCAAAATACGCCATTGGTGACGCTATGAGCTCTATGACGCACAAAAGGATGCCAAAGGTTACGGAGTCAACGCCCTCGTCGTCTACAAGCTTTACAAGCCTTGACACGCCGAGCGCGCGAGTGAATATGGCGTTTTGCGCAAAGACCGCGAGCACGGCGTAAATAAAGAACGTTCCGAGCGCGGAGAGCACCTGCATAAGCTCGTTTCTCATTGCTCCGCCTCCGTTTTCATCTGCTTTTTATACGACGTGACAGCGCCGCGCCACAGCGCCATGACGACGGCCAGCAGCATAAAGCCGCCCATAGGAAGCTTTAGCATCGGCATAATCGAAATGCCGAAAACCTTGTTGCCGAAAAACGTGCCACCCGCGAGCAGCTCGCGCAAAATGCCCATTATCATTAGAACAAGCGAGTAGCCGAGAGCGGTTATCACGCTCTTGCGAAACGCCGCGTCGACCTTTTCGCGCTTCACACGCTCGTAGCGTTTTATGACGATTGGGTCAATCACAAGAAGCGGAAGATAAAGGCCGAGCTGTGAGAGGCTTGCAGCCGGAAAAATATGCGTGACTATCCAGTATACGCCGACGTAAACGCTCGCGCTTACTACTGAATAAAGCAAGCCGCGAAAACGGTAATATGAAAAACGGCTCAAAACAGCCGCTATGACGCGCGTCGGCACCAATATCAATATGACGGCGACGCTTATCATAAGCGCGTTTTGCCCGCTTGTGCACGCGACTATTAGCGGCGCAAGGCCGAGTCCCTGCATTATGACGGGGTTATTTAAGAAAATTCTGTCCTGACGCGCTGTGCGCTCGATGCTGTCGTTATACGCGACCGGATTATACAGCTTTGACTGGTTTTCAGCCATTGTCCTGCACCTCCTTTATGCGTTTTGCCTTGGGTGCGAGTATTCTGTCGAAATAGCCTGTGACGGAGTTCATGGCGAGTATTGAGAAGCAGACGCTTAAATCATACGTGCCGAAATAGCGGAAAAGCATCGTCAAAACGCCGAGAAGCGCGCCGCACACAAGGCGGCTTAGCTCTGACCTCGGCGCGGTGACAGGCTCGTTTATGAGGAAAATCGCGGCGTATATAAGCGCGCCTGAGAGGATTTCATACACGACAGACGCGACGCGTAAATTCAGATATTGCCACGGCAGAGCAAGCCCGATGCCGCCCATGCGCGGGAACAAAAACGCTATCAGCGTGCAGACAACCATGAAGCTGACAGGTGCGGCGAACGTTATACGCTTGCGCATCCAAAGATACATCGCGCACGCGATGATTATGAGCGTTGAGGTGATGCCGATAGGGCCTGCGTAGTTGCCCAAAACGAGGTTGAACAGGCTGATATTCGGCGTGCCGCCTATTCTGAGAGTGTACGCCGCGCCCTGTGCTGTGGCGACGGCGGAAGCGTCCCAAAGCGGAATTTTTGTGAATGGCGCGGGATAGCCAAACACCTGTTCGGGCCAGCTTACGCCCGCGACTGCAAAGCCGAGAGCCATCGGGTTAAACGGGTAAGCGCCGTAGCCGCCGAACGCCTCTTTGCCGAGCAAAACAGCGACGGAGACAGCTATCACGACGACGTAATATTTCACCGTGACAGGGAAAAGCAAAACGAGGATAAGCCCGATAGTTTCGGAGCTTATGTCCTTTTTTTCATATGCGCGGTTTCGCAAAAGCGCCACTATGCGGTCGCAGACATTCGCTGTGACGACGGCCGTCAGGCACAAAAGCGCCGTGCGCATTCCGTATAGATATATGCCCATCGCCATGAGCGGGAGCGTCATCCAGATATAGTCTCCATTTATGGCGCGCGCCGCGTCCTTGCGCAGAACGAGGGTCTTGTTTTCGTCCATGTTATGCCTCTTTTCTTAGCGACGCGACCGCCGCCGCCATGTCCTCGGCACCGTAAATATAGCTGCCTGCGACGAGCACGTCAGCGCCGTTTTGCACGCATTTTGCGCCTGTTTCTGCGTTTATGCCGCCGTCTACCTCTATCAGTATATCACGTCCGCGCGACTTTATTTCATTGCGAAGCTGTGCGATTTTTTCAAGCATATTTTCATTAAAGCTCTGCCCGCCAAAGCCCGGCTCGACTGTCATTATGAGCACCATATCGGTTTTTTCCAAAAGCGGGTAAATTTCTTTAATATCCGTGTTTGGTTTCACGGACACGCCCGCTTTTGCGCCTGCGGCGTGGATTTCATCGAGAGCCGCCGCTGTGTCGCCGTCGCTTTCAAGGTGGACGGTGATGTAATCTGCGCCCGCTTTGGCGAATTGGTTAATATAGGGATGCGGATTTTTTATCATAAGGTGGACGTCGTAAACTGCTTTTACCGCGTTTGAAAGCGCGGATAAAACAGGAGCGCCAAAGGTTAAGTTTGGCACAAAAACGCCGTCCATTACGTCAAAGTGAAGCCAGTCGGAGCCGGCGGTTAGCGCACTCTGCGCACCTTTACCGAGGTTTGAGAAGTCAGCCGACAAAAGCGATGTTGAGACAATTGACATATTTTGCCCCTTTCAAAAATACAATAATTAAAATTATTATATTATATTTTTCAAAAAAATGCAAATCATTGACATTTGCAAAAATAAAGTGTAAAATATACAAACAGTGAATGCGGAATTAGCTCATTTGGTAGAGCATCTGCTTCCCAAGCAGAGGGTGGCGAGTTCGAACCTCGTATTCCGCTCCACCGCTTGCAGCGGGGCAATGTGTCCCCGTTGCTTTTTATTTTTATGTCGGCGCGCGTTTCCTTTGTTGCTTTGTGCAAAAAGATAAGTCCACCACTTGCAGCGGGGTAATGTGTCCCCGCTGTTTTTTATTTATTGTTGATTTTACTGCCTTTGTTGCCTTACAAACATCGTATGGAGCGACACCCTCGCCGCTCCGTTTTTGACGGTTTGCTCAATCTCAAATGGGACGGAAAACCCGTCCCCTACAAGCGAATTTCAGCAAAAAAATTCAAATGTGTATCAAAAACCGCATTGCACCTCGCCTTTCGGCGTTTGCAATGCGGTTTTGTGTCCTTAAGTTTGTAATTTAATAGTGACAAATATAATGTATATATGTTATATTTAATATATACGCCTATTGTTGGCTTATGAAGGAGACGGCGATTTATGGGATATGTGCTTGCGGAGTGCCTGGGGGACTGTGTGGCTGTGCCGCAGATAATATTTTCGCGGCTGGCAAGCGCGGAGGACGACTGGGTGCGGGTGGCGCTTTATGTTGTGGAAACTAAAGACACCGAGCCTGCGTCTATTGCGCGGGCGCTGAAGCTTAAAAGCGCGGACAAGGCACGCGAGGCGCTTCTTTTTTGGAAGGGCGCGGGGCTGCTTGAAAACAGCGCTTCGCCCGCAAAGACGGCCAACCTTGACGACGCGCCCGAAATAAACAAGCCCTCGCACATGACTACGCCCGAGGTGGCGAGCGCGGCGCAGGGTGACAAGGCGATACCCGCGCTTTTGCAGGAGTGCCAAATGCTGATGGGCGGCGTGATGGGCCAAGCCGACACAAACATTATTGTCTCGATGTACGTGCAGGACAACATGCCCGCGGAGATGATAATGCTAGGCGTGGCGCACTGTGCGTCGCTTGGGAAGCGCAGCGCAAGATATGTTGAGCGAATGCTGCTGGGCTGGCAGCGCGAAGGAATTAACACGGGCGCGGAAGCTGAAAAATATCTTAATCTGCTTAATTTGCGCGAGAAGCGAGAGGAAAAAACAGCGGAATTATTTGGGCTTGAACACGCGAAATTCAACAAAAAAGACCGTGTGCAGATAGCCGCGTGGCATGAGGAATACGGCTTTAACGAGGACATGATAGCCGAGGCGATAAGCTATGCGGGCGAGAAAAAGAGCGTTAGCTACGTGAACGGAATACTGCGCAACTGGTACACCAAGGGCTACAAGACAGTGCGCGACATCATGGACGCAAGCGCCGACACAATGCAGAACGTACAGGTGTCAAACCCCAAAACAACAGACGTTTTGAGCCGCAGCATACGCCGCGCGCCTGTATTTAAAAAGAGCGGAAGGGAGCTCAAATGAACCGTGACGAACTTTTACGCCGCGCGCAGAGTGCGGTGGCTACGCGCCGTCAAAGGGCGCTGACGCTTGCAAAGCAAAATATGGACGCGCTGTACGCTGAAAACCCGCGCCTTGCCGCGCTTGAAAACGAGCGCATAGCCGCGGGCGCACAGCTTGGACGGCTTGCCGCGACAGGCGCAGACGACGCTTCGCTTGCCGAAATGCGTGCAATGATGGACGCGTTTGAGAGCGAAAAGCAGGATATTTTGCGCCTTTACCCCGACACGCAGCCGCATTTTACATGCAAAAAATGTAGCGACACAGGGCGCATTGACGGCGAAATTTGCACCTGCGTGCTTGATTTGGTGCGCGCGATGCGGCTTGCCGAGGTCAACGAGTCGTCCCCGCTTGAGCTTTGCAGCTTTGACATGTTTGACCTAAGCAAATATCCAAACGAATTTTCAAGCGAGCTTGGCACTACTGTGCGTGCACATATGACGGGCATTTACAACTTTTGCCGCGCATACGCAGATAGCTTCGACGCAAAATCGGCGCAGAGCCTTTATCTATGCGGCTACGCGGGGCTTGGCAAGACGCATCTTGCGCTCTCAATCGCTCACAAGGTGCTTGAAAAGGGCTATGACGTTGTTTACGTGAGCGCGCAGGACGCGTTTGACCGCATTGAAAAGGAAAAATTCGGCGGCGGTGGCGAGACGCTTTCGACGATGCTTTCGGCGCAGCTTTTGATACTTGACGACCTCGGCACAGAGTACATCACGCCGTTTGTCGGCTCGTGCCTTTACAGCGTGATAAACACGCGCGCTAATAAGCGAATGCCCACAATTTACACAAGTAATATCCTAAAGGACGCAGACCTTGCGCGCCGATACACCGAAAAAATAGTGTCGCGCCTGCTTGGAAGCTGCGAGGTGCTGTATTTTTGCGGCGAGGATATACGAATCATGAACAGTCAGGAAAGGTAATAATTTTGGAGAACAATCGTGAAAATATAATGGGCACAAAGCCCGTAAACAGCCTGCTTGTCGGCATGGCTGTGCCCATAATGCTGAGTATGCTCGTGCAGGCGCTTTACAACATAGTTGACAGCGTTTTTGTGTCGATGCTCAGCGAAAATGCACTTACAAGCGTCAGCCTCATATTTCCCATACAAAACCTTATGATTTCCGTCGCCGTCGGCACCGCACTCGGCGTTAATGCCGTGTTGTCGCGCAGGCTCGGCGAAAAGGATTTTGCCGCGGCAAACCGCGTGGCGGACAACGGCATATTTCTTGCCCTTTTGAGCGCGATAGCGTTTGCGATTTTGGGGCTTATGTGCAGCAAGCTCTTTATGAGCAGCTTTACAAGCGACCCCGAAATACTCAGCATGGGCGCTGATTACATGGCAATCGTCACGATATTTTCGCTTGGCATTTTTATGCAATGTATGCTTGAGCGCATAATTCAGGTGACTGGCAAGACGTTTTATCAGATGGTAATTCAGCTTGTGGGCGCTGTTGTGAACATAATTCTTGACCCGATTTTGATATTCGGCCTTTGCGGGCTGCCTAAAATGGGCGTTGCGGGCGCTGCCATTGCGACGGTGCTCGGGCAGACGGTGAGCATGATAATAGGCTTTTACTTAAATGCGACGAAAAACCACGAGGTGAAAATCACGTTTAAGGGCTTTAGGCCTTGTGCGCGGACGATAAAAAATATTTATCAGATAGGCGTGCCGTCGATAATAATGCAGAGCATAGGCAGCGTCATGACGTTTGGCATAAACAAGATACTGATTGTGTTTTCATCCACGGCGGTGTCGGTTTTCGGCATATATTTCAAGCTGCAAAGCTTTGTGTTCATGCCTGTTTTCGGCGTGACGAGCGCGCTTGTGCCCATCGTTGGCTACAACTACGGCGCACAGCGTCCAAAGCGCATTTTACAAGCCGTGCGCATGGCGCTTATAATGTGCGTAGGCATAATGACAATCGGGCTTATTATGTTTGAAGTCGCGCCGGAGCTTTTGCTCTCGATGTTCAACGCGTCGCCGTCGATGCTTGAAATAGGCGTGCCTGCGCTCAGGATAATCGCGATTTCGTTTGTGTTTGCGGGCGCGTCAATAGTTGCGTCGAGCATGTTTCAGGCGCTCGGCGAGGGCATGCACAGCCTTATAATGAGCGTTGTGCGTCAGCTTGTTGTGCTGCTGCCTGCGGCGTATATTTGGGCAAAGCTTTTCGGGCTTTCCGCCGTATGGTGGAGCTTCCCCACCGCCGAAATAGCCGCTTTCATGCTGACAATAGTGTTCTCTTTTAAGACGTATAGAACGATATTGAAACCGATGATGGACAAAGAAATGAAATAAGTAGAGAAAAAAGAAGAAAGAAGAAGTAATGTGTGATTGCTGCGGCATCACATTTTAACGGGGTGTGCTCTCCATTAAAATGTGATGCCGCAGCGTCACTCCTTACTTCTTCTTTCTTCTATCTTATTTCTTCTTTTAATTGTTTTTCAGATACGCATTGATAAACCCGTCGAGTGCTCCGTCCATTACTGCGTCTACGTTGCCATTTTCAAAGTTTGTGCGGTGGTCTTTTACTAAGGTATATGGCATGAAAACGTAGCTTCGGATTTGGCTGCCCCAGGCTATGGCGTTTTGGGTGCCCTTGATGTCGGTTATTTTGTCAAGATGCTCGCGCTCTTTTATTTGGTACAGCTTCGCGGTGAGCATTTTCATACACATTTCGCGGTTTTGAAGCTGGCTGCGCTCGTTTTGGCAGTTGACAACTATTCCCGTCGGCGTATGGATAAGGCGAACGGCGGACGAGGTTTTGTTGATGTGCTGTCCGCCTGCGCCGGACGCGCGGTAGACCTCCATTTTGATGTCCGCGGGGTCGATTTCAATTGTGATTTTGTCGTCCAGTTCCGGCATGACCTCAAGCGATGCAAAGCTTGTGTGGCGGCGGCCCGACGAGTCAAACGGCGATATGCGCACAAGACGATGCACGCCGTTTTCACTGCGCAAAAAGCCGTATGCGTTGTGGCCTGAAATGAGTATCGACGCGCTTTTTATGCCCGCCTCGTCGCCGTCGAGGTAGTCGAGCACCTTTACTGAAAAGCCGTGCTTTTCGGCAAAGCGCGTGTACATGCGGTAGAGCATCGACACCCAGTCCTGCGCCTCTGTGCCGCCCGCGCCCGCGTGGAAGGTTAAAATTGCGTTGTTTGAGTCATACTCACCTGTCAGCAGTGTGACAAGGCGCATGTCCTCGACCTCCGTCGCAAGCTTTTCGACAGCCGCCTGCGCTTCCTCGGCAAGCTCCTCGTCGGCGTCCTCGTCGCACATTTCGATGAGCGTCTCCGCGTCTGAAAGCGCTTCGCAGAGCTTTTTGTAATCTTCAAGCTTGTCCTTTAGCGAGCCCATCTCGGCAAAAACCTTGCCCGATTCCGCCGCGTCGTTATAGAACGCGGGGTCGGCGCTTTTGTTTTCAAGCTCGTCAAGGCGTATTTTGCACTGCTCAATGTGCAGCGCGTCGGCAAGGTCGCTGACAACAGGCGAAAGCTCGCCGAGAGTGCGTTTTACGTCGTCTAATATAACCATGTGTGTCCCTCTTCATCGGTTTTTAAAGTTTTTTGATAAATTTGTTCATATTTATACATTATAATATGTGTAAAGAAGATTGTAAAGCGGTAAAACCTTTGCAATTTTATATGATATGCTGTATTATTAATATATAAAAGGTTTTGGAGGAAAAAAATGGCTCTTTGGACAGGCTGCACGTGCTCATCATGTAACAAACCGTTTGACGACGGCGACGACGTTGTAGTGTGCCCGCAATGCGGGTCGCCTTATCATCGTGAATGCTACGAAAAGGCGGGCAAGTGTGTTTTTACGGACAAACACGGAAATGGTTTTGAATACAAACGTCCCGAACAGGACATAAAAAAGCGCTGCGGAAACTGCGGGGCGGAAAACGACAGCGACGCGACGGTGTGTCATAAATGCGGCGCGGCTCTTGAACAGCCTGAAAGCACTGTTGACTCAGCAAGCACGGCGACAGAGCCGCCAAAGCCTAGATATGAGCCCGTTGGCGGCTTTCAGCAGGGCTCGGCGGCGGCGTTTGTGCTCGATGTGCCAAAGGAAATCGACGGCATACCCGCGGGCGAATGGGCGAAATATATCGGAAATTCCGCGCCTTACTATCTGCTTCAGTTCAAGCAAATGGATATCACGCACCGCAAAACAGGCTTTTGCTGGAGCGCGCTCATTTTCCCGCCGATGTATTTTCTCTACCGCAGAATGTGGGTTGAGGGGATATTGACGGCTGTGCTTTTCATGCTTTTGAGCGTGCCGTCCATGCTTTACACTCTGCTCACAGTCGGCATTTCGCTGCCCGCCGTGACGCTTTCGCTTGCGACGCTAGATAATTTATCGCTCATCTGCAACATCGTAAGCTGGCTTTTACAGGTGGTTTGCGGGCTGTTTGCGTTTTATCTTTTCAGAAAATCAGCCGTCAAAAAGCTGACTGCGCTAAAAGCCGCAGCAGCGACCGAGGACGACTATAAAAATATTCTTGAGCGCAAAAGCGGCCCGAGCAAGGTGGCAGTTTTGCTGCTTTTCATAGGCATTATGGCGCTTAGTATGCTGCTAGCGGCATGGATAGGCCCATCAAGGCTTGCGGCGCTTTATTATTATTGAGCGCATTGCCACGGCGACGGGTCGATGTGGGCATCGACCCCTACAAATGCGCTGAATTGCAAATTTGCGGGCGGATATGGAATCCGCCCCTACGGTTCACCGCAAATTGATGTCGAATTGTAGGGGGCGGCGTCCTCGACGCCCCGCGCGGCGACGCACAAGCATTTATAGTCAATTAAAATATTGGAGGAATGTTTTATGCAGAAGATAAGAAAGGCAGTTATCCCCGCTGCAGGGCTTGGCACGCGCGTGCTGCCGGCGACTAAGGCTATGCCTAAGGAGATGCTTCCGATAGTGGACAAGCCCGCCATTCAGTATATTGTTGAAGAGGCGGTTGCGGCGGGCATTGAGGAAATTCTCATCATCACAGGGCGCGGCAAGGGCATCATGGAGGATCATTTTGACCGTGCGCCCGAGCTTGAGGCAGGTCTTGACAAGCCGGGCAAAGAAAAAATGCTCGACGAGTGCATGGCGATTGCGCACCTTGCGGACATTTTCTTTTTGCGTCAAAAAGAGACAAAAGGGCTTGGCCACGCCATAATGAAGGCAAAGCCGTTCACGGGCAACGAGCCGTTTGTCGTGCTTTACGGCGACGACGTTATAATGGGCAAGGACCCTGTTGCGGCACAGCTTTGCAGAGCGTATGAGGAATACGGCAAGGCGTGCGTCGGCATAAAAGAGGTCAGCGCAGAGGACATAAAAAAATATTCCTCAATGAAGCTTGACCATTTAAACGACAATCTTTACAACATCACCGACATGATTGAAAAGCCCGCAAAGGGACAGGAATTCAGCCTGTTTTCAATCCTCGGACGCTGCCTGCTCACACCCGAAATTTACGATATATTAGAGCACACAGCCCCCGGCGCGGGCGGCGAGATACAGCTCACCGACGCAATGGCAGTGCTCGCCCGCACACAGGGCATGACAGGCGTAGATTTCACCGGCAAACGCTACGACATGGGCTCAAAGCTCGGCGTTATGCAAGCACAAGTGGAAACAGCCCTGACCCACCCGCAAATTGGTGAGGAATTTAGACGATACTTAAAGGAATTTGCGAAAACACTATAAAAAGAAGAAATAAGGAGTGACGCCTGCGGGCGTCACTCCTTGTCATTCTGAGCGTAGCGAAGAATCTTAAAACCTACAATAACGCGCAAAAGATTCTTCGCTACGCTCAGAATGACAAAAAGCTGCAAACCATTAAAATGTGACGCTACAGCGTCACTCCATACTTTTTCTTTCTTCTTTTTTATTTATTATTTTTATTGACATTGTGGCATAATAATGTTAAAATATTAAAGCACGCCCGAATTGGGTGTGTTATCCTTGCTCTTTCCGCAAGGAGAGGGCCATATGACCAAAAGGAGGTGTAACAGAATGGCAAAGTACGAAACAATGCTCATTACCACAGCTACACTCGACGAAGAGGCTCAGGCCGCGCTTATCGGCAAGTTTAAATCTCTTATCGAAGCTAATGGTACAATCGATTCTGTTGATGATTGGGGTAAGCGCAGACTTGCGTATCCGATCAACGACGAAAACGACGGCGTTTATACTCTGATCAATTTCACATCAGAGACTACTTTCCCCGCAGAGCTCGACCGCGTGTATAAAATCACTGACGGCGTGCTGCGTTCTTTGATTATTGCGAAGGACGAGAGCAAAGAAGCGGAGAAAGCTCCCGCAAAGGCTGAAACAACGGAGGCTGAATAATGCTTAACGTAGTAGCAATTGTAGGACGCCTTACAGCAGACCCCGAGCTGCGCACAACACCAAACGGCGTAAGCACCTGCTCATTTACAGTGGCGTGTGACCGCAACTTCGTCCGTCAGGGCGAGGAACGCAAGGCGGATTTCATATCCGTGGTGGTTTGGAGACAAACAGCCGATTTTGTGTGCAGATACTTCAAAAAAGGAAGCTGGATAGCCGTAAATGGTTCGCTTCAGACACGCACCTATGACGACAAAAACGGTGTTAAGCACTACGTCACAGAGGTGTCGGCTGACAACGTCAGCTTTGCGGGCAACTCAGGCTCAAACGGCGGCTCAAATCAGGGTGGATATCAGCAAAGCGCACCGGCTGCACCCGCACCGCGCGCCGCAGCCGCTCCCGCACCTGTGAGCTATTCTTCCGGAAGTGCCGACGATTTTGCTGTAATTGACGACAATGAAGATTTACCTTTTTAGCAAATTACCGATAAGGAGGATTTGAAACATGGCTTATGTTAGAGATCAGGGCAGCCGTGATGGTCGTCCGCAGCGCCGCAGCCGTAAAAAGGTTTGCAGCTTTTGCGTTGATAAAATCGACCGCATCGACTACAAAGATACAGGCCGTCTTCGCAAGTATATCTCAGAGCGCGCGAAGATTATACCCCGCCGCGTAACTGGCACATGCGCTTTTCATCAGCGCGAGCTGACAGTTGCAATCAAACGTGCACGTCACGTAGCATTGCTCGCTTACGTCAGCGACTAATATGCAACTTGGCCCTCATGCTCAAGATTTTTGTGCATGGGGGCTGTTTTTTATCATTTTAACACTGCAAAATATGCTGTAAATTGAGTTTTTGTTTACAAATGTGTCGATATGTGTTAGAATGTAAGGAGTAATATTTGGAGGAGTTCTAATGGCTGATAATATAAGCTTAACTAATTATACGGTGGGCGCCGACGCTTACGCCATGCTCAGTACTATTTGTGCAAGGCTTGGCACAAAGCTGCTGCCTATCGGCGGCAAACGCGCTCTGACTGCTGCTTATCCCATCATGCAGGCGGCTCTTTCGCAAGGCTCGGAGGTAACGCTGCTCAACGGATTTTGGTACGGCGGCGAGTGCTCGCAGTCTCATGTTGAGGTGCTTGCAAAGCATGCTGAATCAATATGCGCGGACATTATTGCGGGCGTTGGCGGTGGCAAAGCCATCGACACTGCAAAGGCCGTCGCTCAAAAGCTGAACCTGCCGTGCGTAACACTGCCCACAGTTGCATCGTCGTGCGCCGCCGTCACACCGACGGTCGTTATGTACGACAACAAGGGGCGTTATACAGAGACTATCAATTTAAGCTTTGCGCCGTCGCACTGCTTTATAGATACCGACACTATCTCCTGCGCGCCTGTCGAATATATGCGCGCGGGCATGGGCGACACGCTTGCAAAGCATTATGAATTTATGTTCGCGGATGACAGCGAGGACGCGTCGCCAAGCGTTGCTATGGCGGGTGCGCTCAGTGAAGCGTGCGTGTCTCAGCTTTTGAAATACGGCGGACAAGCGCTCGAGGACGGCACTGCCGCCGTTGAGAGCGACGCTTTAGACCGCGTTGTAGTGTCAAATATCGTCACCTCGGGCTACGTTTCAACGCTTGAGGGCAAGGAGTATTCAAGCTCGCTCGCACACGCGATGTGTCAGGGCTTGAGCCTTTTGCCGCACGTTCGCAAAAATTATTTGCAGGGCGACCTCGTCGCATACGGCGTGCTTGTTCAGCTTGTCGCCGACGGCCACGAGGGCGAAGCCGCAAAGCTGTACCCTCATTTGAGAAGCTGGAACACACCTGTGTGCCTTAAGGATATCCACGTGACGCTCGACTGGACAGTGCTTTCGCCGCTGCTTGACGAGGTTGTCACCGTGCCGTCAGTCGCACAAAAGGGCATTTCGCCGGAGAAGATTTTCGAGGCGATGGGCAAAGTGGAAGCGCTTGCCGACGCGAAGCTTGAAGCTCCTGCACACATGGCAGCCGAGGACGTTGAAGAAGCCGCCGACGAGATGGATTTCAGCGCAATGGAAAACATTGTGACCGACTCCACCGAAGAAGCCGACGACGAGGCTGAAATAACAACAACCTTCGACGCTTTTGAAGAGCTAGCCGATTTCGCGGCAGAAGAATAAAATAAAAGAAGACATAATAAAGAAAAAAGAAAAAGTAATGAGTGCCCGCTTTGCGGTCACATTATAATAGAAAGTGCGTCTGCGTTAGGCTTTATATAAATCTAACGCAGACGCACTTCTTATTTTAATGTGACGGCTGTGCCGTCACTCCTTCGCTTTTCTTTCTTATCTCTTCTTTTTCATGTTGTCGGAACCACCGGCGCCGTGTCGCTGCTTGACGACGAATATACTGGCGCTTTGGCGACGTAGACTACCACTGTTGTTTTAGTCGCATCAACCGCTGTACCCTCGGGGGTGTCGGTTTTCACAACGTTGCCCTCTTGATATGTGCCGTCGTTATCCATCTGTACGATTGAATATTTTATGCCCGCAAGCTTCAGATACGCCTCGGCTTCGCTCTGCGTAAAGCCCACCACCGCAGGCATTTTCACAGCCTCCGGCCCTTTGCTGACCGTGAGTGTTATCGACGTGCCCGCCTCGACCTTTGTGCCTGCCGCGACTGTCTGCGCGCTGATGTAGCCGCTCGCTATCGTGTCGCTGTACGCCTCGACTGTCGTGAAATTATACAGCTTTTGATACTCGACACTTTTCTGCACGTCGGTATAAAGCATATTTGTAAAATCAGGCACAGCGTATGTCTCTTTTGACGAGGATGAGCTGCTTGACGATGACGACGAGCTGTAACCCGAAAGCGGATTTACAACGCCGGTGTTGTGGCTGCTCGACGATGACGACGAAACAGACGACATCTCGCTTGACGACGAGCTGCTTGACGCAGGCTTTTTTGAGCCGCTTGAAAACGCGATTATGCAGATGATTATAACGAGCAAAAGCCCGCCTGCGGCTGCTCCGATGTAAATTTTTTGACGCTGCGTGAAATGAAAGCTCGAGCTGTGCGCAGACGGCTCTGTCAGGCCTTCAAAAAGCTCTGACATCGACTGTATGCGCTCGTCCGGCTCAAGGCGCATAGCGCGCACTATCGCGGCGGAGACATACGACGGTATGCTGCCCTGCAAGCTGCGGGGTGCCTCAAGCGTGTCTGTTTTGCCGCGCAGCCACGCCGACGCGGGCGCTTTGCCTGTCAGCATTCTGTAAAGCACTGCGCCGAGCGCGTAAACATCTGTATATTGGCCGTCAAATTCCGCCGCCGAATACTGCTCGGGTGCGGAGTAGCCGTCAAACATTTGGCTTTTTATCTCGCCGTCGGCCGTGCGCAAGCCCTGCGTTGCATAGCCCGCGAGCTTCGCCTTGCCCTCCTGCGACATATAAATCGTTTCGGGGCTTATTCCGCGGTGCAAAAGCCCGCGCTTGTGCATGGCCTCAACGCCGCGTATCACGGGCGAAAGTATCTCTATCGCGTCGGTTATAGACAGCGGCTGCTGGCGAATTTGGAGATATTCAATCAAGGAATGGCCGTAATCCGGCTCGCGGATTGCGTAGGCTGTATTATTTGCTTCAAAAAGGTCGTAGACCTCGGCAAGACCCGACTGACCGCCGAGCGCCATAAGGCTGCGGTACATGTCGGCAAAATCCATGCGCGTTGTTTTGAACAGCACTTCCCTTTCGGGGCGCGGAATTATTGCGCCTGTTGTCGTGCGCGCCGAGCTTATTGCAGCGGGCAGATATTCGCGGATGTACACCCTGCGCGTGAGCTGATTGTCAACGCCCGCATATGTGACGCCCTCGCCGTCGAGATTGAGCACCTCGCCGACGGTGTAGCGTCCGTCAAGAAGAGTGTTTATTGGCAGCGTGCCCGCGGGGTTTGTGTTGTCAAAGCTGTGGCCGCAATATGGGCATTTTGCCGCGCTTTGCGGCACGCGAGAGAGGCAGCTTCCGCATACTATTTGTACCGGCTGTTGAGGCATATTTTACTCTCCTTTCCGGGATGAGTTAAGATTTTATCTGTCGAGATCCTCTTCATTTTCAAGGTTGTGCCAAACGTTTTGCACATCGTCGTCGTCCTCGAGATGGTCGAGCAAAAGACCCATCTTTTTGATATCGTCCTCGTCTGAAAGCGCCGTGAAGGTGCTCGGAACTTGAGCGGTGTCGGCAGAAATGAAGCTGTAGCCCTTTTTCTCAAGCGCTTCACGCACTGCGCTGAAGCTCTCGGGTGATGTCGTGACCTCGGCCACGTCGTCGCTCATGTCGAAATCCTCCGCGCCTGCGTCGAAAGCGTCCTCCATGACTGTCTCTTCGTCCTTGCCCTCGACATCGAGCACAATAACGCCTTTTTCAGTGAACAAAAAGCCGACGCAGCCAACGTTGCCGAGGTTGCCGCCGAATTTGTCGAAATAATGGCGCATGTTGCCCGCTGTGCGGTTGCGGTTATCGGTCAAGGTTTCAACCATCATGGCGATGCCTGACGGGCCGTAGCCTTCATAGATTATTGTCTCGTAATCGTCCTTTTCAGCGCCCTCGGCCTTTTTGATGACGCGCTGAATGTTGTCGTTGGGGACATTTAGCCCCTTGGCTTTGGCGATAAGGTCGCGCAGCTTGCCGTTTACAGCGGGGTCTGCGCCGCTCTCTTTTACGCAAACGGCGATTTCGCGGCCAATCTTTGTGAAGATTTTCGCCTTTTGTCCGTCTGTTTTCTCTTTTTTACGTTTGATATTATTCCACTTACTATGCCCTGACATATGGGGACCCCCTAAACATTTTTATATCTAAACTATTATATCACAACAAAGAATTTATTTCAAATTGCGAAGCCCTTTGGGATAACGATTTTTTATTTTTCCGCCGCTCTGCTTACCAAACCCCGCGGGAAAGCCGTCGATGAGCACTGCGCAGTAGCCGTTTTGAGCTGTTTTTGCGTCAATTTCCTCACCGTGCAGCCATTTCATTGCGCGATCATCGGAAATGTCAATATTTTCTTTATTTCGGCACTGCGCGCCATACGTCATAAAAAGCGCGTGCGACGGCTCAAAACGGTTTTTTACACACTCTCCCGCAAGCACGCCCGCGCATATGACGTGCAGCTTTTCAAGCGGCGGCAGCGTTTGCGGCAATATGTAAACGTTTTGACCCACATTTTGCAATATATGCGCGGCGAGGCTTGGAAAGTACGCTTTAAGAAAATCCGCACACGCTTGCATCGCTGAATTTTGCTTTATGCGAAGCGGCTTTAGCTGTGCATTTTGACAAATATATTCGCCTTTTTTATGCAAAAGCGCCATAAAATGACCCTCGCCGCCGTGGCAGGGATATATGCGGCGCGTATATTCGGCGTTGTAACTCCACTCGCCCGCGCGAGCCTTTTCGCCTTGGCTCCCATATGGAACGTCAATTTTTACAAGCTCAAAATCACTGTGCCGCGCCAAAAACGCGCCAATTTGCGCCTCGTCCTCGTCTGGCGCGAATGTGCAGGTGGAGTAGAGCAAGTCTCCGCCATCAGCAAGGCACGCGGCTGCGTTGTCGAGAAGCTGAGAGCCGAGAGCGGCGCACTGCTTTACGAGCGCTTCGCTGTGCTGCATGACGGCCTGCGGCTCTTTGCGGAACATTCCCTCGCCCGAGCACGGCGCGTCGAGCAAAATTTTATTGAAAAACTGCGGCAGCACCTTTGCAATGCGCGAGGTGTCCTCGTTTAAAACGACGGCGTTCGTCACGCCTATGCGCTCCAAATTATTTTTGAGCAGTGTCGCGCGCGCGGCGACATATTCGTTTGCAATCAAAAGCCCCTGCCCCTGCATCAGCGCCGCGAGACGGCTTGTTTTTCCGCCGGGCGCTGCGCACATATCGAGCACTGTGTCGTTCGGCTTGACATTAAGCAAATCAGCCGCCGCCCCCGCGCTCGGCTCTTGCACGTAATAAACGCCCGCATGATGATACGGCGAAATGCCGAGCCGCGCATCTGCATCGTCAACCTTAAATGCCGCCTTGCAAAATGGCGATGGCGATATGGCGAACGGCGATTTATCAAAAAAGCTCTCGGGCGTGCAGCGAAGCGCGTTTACGGTTATGCCGCGGCAGATTTCGGCGGGCGCGTTATAAAAAGCGTCGTAATTTTCTGCGAGAATTTTTCTTTCGCGCTCTTCAAAATATTGCATTTATTGAAAATTCCTCTCATAATTCCGATTTGTCTGCAAATAATACTTTTGCAAGGGAGGTGAAGAAATTATGGCAACACAAAATTCACGTCAGTCTAAGAACAGCACAAATTCTTCAAACAGCAAAAACAGCACGAACTCCACAACAAGCAAAAACAGTAAATAATCAAACACGGACTGCTGCAAGCGAATTGCGGCAGTCCCTCTTTTTGAAATAAGAAATAAGATAGAAAAAAGAAAAGTTAAAATGTGATGCCTGCGGGCATCACTCCTTCATTTTTCTTTCTTCTTTATTCTTCATTATTTATATAGATGCCTTGCCAAATAACGTCAAACAGCTCTTCTATTCTGTCGTTTTCATTTTGCAGATAGAGCCATCCAAATAGGGCTTCGAGGCCGGTTGAGGCGCGGTATTCCTGCGGGGTGGCGTGTTTTGCCACTGTCGCTTTTGTGGAATTTTTGCCGCGGCGCAAAACGTCGCTCTCTTTTTCTGTGAGCATCGGCAAAACAAGCTCCACCGCCTTTGCCTGCCCTTTTGCGCTGACAAGGCGCACGGCGTGGGAATGAAGCTGATTTGGCACGAGCCGCGTGCGCTCGACAAGCCGTGCGCGGACTAGCATTTCAAACACTCCGTCGCCCACAAACGCGAGCGCTATCGGAGACTGCTCATGGATATCAATTTGACTTTCAGATGTAAACAGCACGCCGTCACCTCTTAAAAAATATAATCAAACTCAAAATCGCCTATGCGAATGGTGTCGTTTTCCTTTACGCCAAGCTCTAAAAGCTTGTCAATCACGCCGCTTTCGGTGAGCTGACGCTGAAAATACTGCAGGCTTTCGTAGTCGTCCACGTCGCTGCCCATGAGGATTTTTTCGAGATATTTCGACTCGATGTTGAACGCGCCGTCCTCGTCGACAGTAATTTCAAACGCGCGGTTATCCTTTGCCGTAGGCTCTGGGCGGATATATTCAGGCTCGTACATAACGACGGGCGGAAGCTGCAAAAGGCGGTCGTAAACAATCGCGGGCAGCTTGTCAAGCCCCTGCCTTGTAGCGGCGGAAACAGGCATAAACACAAGCCCCTCGCCCTCGATATACGCCTTAAACGCGGCGATTTGCTCGTCGGTTGCTATGTCGCATTTGTTGCCGAGAACTATCTGCGGGCGCTCGGCAAGCTGCGGCGAAAAGCGCAAAAGCTCCTCGTTTATCTTCTTAAAATCATCTATCGCCACGCGACCCTCGCACTCTGAAACATCGACGACGTGCAGCAAAAGGCGGCAGCGGTCGACATGGCGCAAAAAGTCGTGGCCAAGCCCGACGCCGTCCGACGCGCCCTCGATCAAGCCCGGAATATCGGCGCACACAAAGCTTGCCTCGTGCCCCACGCTGACAACGCCGAGCACAGGCGACAAGGTTGTGAAGTGGTAATTTGCAATTTTCGGCTTTGCGGCGCTGATTACGGATATAATTGTGCTTTTGCCGACGTTTGGAAAGCCGATTAAGCCCACGTCCGCGATCAGCTTTAATTCAAGGCGGATGTCAAGGCTCTCGCCCTCTTGACCGGGGCGTGCGAATTTTGGAATTTGGCGCGTCGGCGTTGCGAAATGGGAGTTGCCCCAGCCGCCCTTGCCACCCTTTGCGACGACATATTGCTCGTCGCCTGAAACGTCGGCTATAACAAGCCCGCTCTGCGCGTCGCGAACGACAGTGCCGCGGGGAACCTTTATGACAAGATCCGGAGCTTTTCTGCCTGAGCATTTAGCCGCGCCGCCGTTTTCGCCCGGCTGCGCTGCATATTTACGCTTATATCGAAAGTCCATAAGCGTTGAGAGGTTGTCAGACGCTATGAAAATAACGTCGCCGCCCTTGCCGCCGTCTCCGCCGTCGGGGCCGCCCGCCGCGACATATTTTTCGCGGTGAAACGAGACTGCGCCGTCGCCGCCGTTGCCTGCGCGTATAGAAATTTTTGCGGTATCAATAAACATTTGATATCTCCGTTCTGCGACAAAAATCGCATGAAAACAAAAACGCCCGAGCATTTGCAGCTCGGGCTTAAAAAGTTAGTTTTTAATGCTGACCTGCTTGCGGTCGCGACCTACGCGCTCAAAAGAGACTTTTCCGTCGCAAAGTGCAAACAAAGTGTCGTCGCTGCCGCGTCCAACATTGTTACCCGGATGGATATGTGTGCCACGCTGACGAACAAGAATATTACCGGCGAGTACAAACTGACCGTCTGCACGCTTTACGCCGAGACGCTTAGACTCGGAGTCGCGCCCGTTTTTGGTAGAACCTACACCTTTTTTATGTGCCATTATTTATACCCTCCTATTAACCTTTGATGTCTGTGATTTCGATTTTTGTATACGGCTGGCGGTGACCCATGCGGCGTGCGCTGCCTTTTTTGGCGCGATAGGTAATGATATTGAGCTTCTTACCCTTGCCGTTTTTGATGACTTTGCCCTCTACTGTTGCGCCTGCAACTGTAGGAGTGCCAACCTTGACGCTGCCTTCTTCGCCCACTGCAAGAACAGTGTCGAAAGTATAGGTGCTGTCTGCCTCGACTTCGAGCTTCTCAACGAAAACTACGTCGCCTTTTTCAACGCGGTACTGCTTACCGCCTGTTACGATAACTGCGTACATTTTTTACCCTCATTATTATAAGTCTCGCTGGACAAGTAGGCGGACAGCAAGCTGCCACTTAAAAAAGCCCGAACCATGCGGCTTTAATATCATAGCATATATTTTCATGAAATGCAAGACATTTCTATAAAGAAAAAAAGAAGAGAGAAGAAAGAAAAAGTAAGGAGTGACGCCTGCGGGCGTCACATTTTAACTCTTCTTTCTTCTCTCTTATTTCTTCTCTTATTTAAGTGTCATCATCCACTGTGGCAGCTCGTCTTTGAAGGCCCAGAAGCGTTCTACTAGTTCTCCGGTGAAGCCCATTTCGGTGAAAAGCTTTTGGGAGGTGGAGCTTGCGGCGTTTAGGAAGATGTCCGTGTAGCCGATGTCAAGCGCGTATTTTACCGCTTGTGTGACGGCTTTTGCGGCATATCCGCGTCGGCGAAAATCTTTTAAAGTGTACACATTCGCGATTTCAAACGATGTGCCGTAGCCCTCGCCGAGGCAGTAGCTTACCGGCAAGCCGTCGTCTGTGTACAGCACAAACACTCTCGCGCCAGCCGCCATTCGGTGCTCGATTAGGCTTAGGCCCTCGCCGTTGTCGCCAAAGCTTATGTTTATCGCGATGCGCTCGGTGTCTGTAAGGCCCATTGTGCGACACTGCACGCCGCAGCGGCTCATAAGTAAAAGCGGGCTTGGCTTTGCTGTCAAAAGCATGCGCGTCGTGTGAAATTTTTTGACGACGTAGCCGTGATTTTCCAAAAACGGGCGCAAAACAGGCAGGGGAACCATGTCGGGCTGATACAAAAATTTCGGGACAATAGGTAGCCCTGCATAAAAAAGCTCGACTCGCATCATTGTTGATTCGGCGCATTCAAGGTTTTTTATGACGGCGTAATTTGCCTCGTGGCAGTTTGGATTTTCCTTATCACGCAGTGCGCGAAAATACTCGTTCTCTGTGTATTCGAGATAGCGTTTTGGGCACTGTATCTCGTGTTTTTCAATTTCGGTGAACATTTTTCCTCCTCAAAGCCGCGTTGTCATTCTGAGAGAAGCGAAGAATCTTTTTCGCATCACCTAGGTTTTAAGATTCTTCGTCGCTTCGCTCTTCAGAATGACAATTTGTAAGTTTGTCAAAAAGCACGCTCACGCCCTGATATTGTTTTTTACAGCCGCAAAATCGGGGTTTGAGCTATATAAATAATGTGCTATCGCCTCCATGAGAAGGTAGTCCTCCTCAGAGTCGATGTCGATGATGCCGGTGTCGAACATTTTGTACATGCCGCATTTGCCGTCCCACAAAATGCCCGTTTTGTTTTCAGCGAGGAAGTCGCGTCTGAAAACGTATATCGACGCGTTGATGTCGTACACCTCGGGCGCTTGCTGACGCGCTGTGAAGCCGCTTTCTATTACCTTTTCGACGTGGTCGTCAACAACCTTAAGCTGATTAAACCACGGATTTCGGCGTGCGTCCGTCACGCTGAAAATGAGGTCGACGTCCTCGCGCTGCTCCTTTGTGGCAAACGCGCCCGCGACGTCGTTTGCGCGGCGCATGGGGCTTGTGATGTCGAGGTCGATTAAATAGTCGTATTTTTCGCCCTTGCGCTTTTCCATTTCGGCTAAGGTCTGCTGGAAAACAGCCATTTTCGGCACTATATCGCCGCAAAGCTCCTCGGGGCGCGCGACGTATTCAACCTCGGGATATTTTGCGAGGACAAGCTCTTTTAATGGCTCGGAATCTGTATTGAGCGCGATATCGACGCTTAAATCCTTGCGGCTTTCGATAAAAATTTTGGCGGCTGAAAGTGTGTAATAGCAAAGCGGCGCGCCGTCGAATATTTTTAGATTTTTGTTGTGAAAGCCCTTGCTGCCAGCGCGTCCGCAAATTGTGATGAGCACTTTTTTCATAGCTGCTCCCCCTCTGTGATTTTTAAAACCTCCAAAGCGGTTTTCGGCGTGTTTACGCTGTCGCCTTTGCCGTTTTGCGCGTAGTCTATAAAGTACCGCATTTCGCGCATATACCGCTCATTTACGTCCTCGGCAAAGCTTTTTACCTCGCCGTTTTCAAGCGTCAATGTCCCCGCAAAAAAATCCGCCGTAACCGTTCCATTTTCGCAGAAAAGCTCTATGCTACGGCGGTATTTTCGGCCGAAATAGTCGAGATGCACCTCGCACAAAAGCGTTTTGAAACGCGCGATATATATGGACAAATCGTCCGAATCTATCTCTAAATTGCTGTATTTTCCCTTGAAATTATACACCTTTTCGGGCGTACCGAAAAGCTCGGCGATATAGTCCCACTCATGAATTAGGTCGATAGTCACTCCGCCGCCCATGCTTTTGTGGGCGGAATAAACAGTGCGGTAATCGACGTTTGGCCGCCAATCGGGCAGATATGAAGAGCACAAAACGCGCGCGGAATACACCTTTAGCGACGGCATAAGCTCTTTTAGCGCGAGCATTGTGCCGCACCACCGCATGGGCGCGGCGACGTAGGCTTTTTGACCGTCGTCTATACAATCTTCAAGCTTTAACGTCGTCAAATCGAAAATCGGCTTTTCGATAAACAGCGCGCCCGCTTTGCCGCGCAGCATTTTAAGCGTATCAAAATGCAGGCTTGTGGGGTTTGTTATAAACACAGCGTCGTAATGTCCAAGCTTATTACAATCCGTATATTCATTTGCAATCAGCGCCTTTGTTTCGGCGGGCAATTCCCTATTGCTTGAGCGCAGAGCGTCGGAGGTGATGTCGATGCCAAGCTCTTTCGCGACGGCGTGCAGGTTTTTTAAATGGCGCGTGCCGATGCTGCCAAGCCCTGTAAAAAGCACGTTCACGGCGTTACGCCTCCTCTATTTTTTCGATGAGCTGTATCGCTTTTTTGTCCTTTTCAAAGCTCCAAAGCGGCGCTTGCTCGCCCTTTAGCACGGCGAAAAAGTTTGTTATCTCGTCGACATACGCGTTTTCGACGATGTTGTCGCTGTACCTTGCGTCATGCTCGAAGCTTTTGTAGACGTTTATCGGCTCTTTTTCCTTTGTCGCGGCGTTATATTTGTATAGCGCTTTCGGATTGCCCTCCCAGAAAAGGTGCAAGCCCTCGCCGAAAACTTCAAAGCTACGCACGGCTTTTGGGCTGACTACGTCCGCCGCAAGAAAGCCCTTAGTGCCGTTTGCGTGGCGCAGGGTGACGAAATATGTGTCGGGGTAATCTATCTGCAAATCGGATAATTTATCCTTTTCGGCTGTTACGCGCGTCACGTCGCCGAAAGCATCGAGCAGCCACGGCAAATCTATGCCGAAAATTTCGCGCACGCCGCTTGTGCGTTTGTCGCCGACGAAAAAGTTTTTGTAATTTTCCCACGGGTGCCAGTCGGGCAGATATTGACCGATGTGGTAGATGTAATTTACAGGCTTGCCGAACGCGGCGACCTGCCTTTTAATATACTGCGTCTCGGCGCGGTATAGCATTGTGCTGCTTAAAAATAGCGGGACGTTTTTGGCTTTTGCCTTTGCGACAAGCGCGTCGTAGCCGTCGCTGACGAGGTTTAATTCGGTGAAAACAGGCAGCGCATAATCTAAAAGCTCGTCGATTATTTTTGCGTGCGTGATTGGCGCTGTGCACACAAACGCCGCGTCAAAATGGTGCTTGCACGCAGCGGCAATGCTGTCGTATGCCGTTATTCCGAGCGCGCTTGCCTCGTTGCGGCGAGCCTCGGTCATGTCAACTCCGCTTATTTTTATATCCGCGTCAACGCCCTTAATAAGGCGCGCGCGGCGCTTGCCCATGCTGCCAAGACCTACTATTAAAATGTCCATATCCATGCCCCCAAAGCAGTTATTTGCGGAACTAAAACTATGCGCGCAGCCACAGCCGCGCCCGCCGTAAAGGTGAGCACCGCGGCGCGCGGGAACTTTTTCTTCATGCACATGATCACCGCCTGAAACACAAGCACGGCGGCAAAAATGACGATGGCAAGCCCGAGCAGCGACTGCACTGTGGCGAAGCCGTCGGTGAAAAACTGCGGCACGTCTATTTTTTGCAGCTTGTACAGCTTTTCAAGTATGCGCGCCACCTCTGCGGCGAGCAGCTTTATCTGTTCCATGTCACAAGCTCCTCCTTTTTCGCGTCGTAAAACTCTTTTGGCGCACCAAAATTATCGCTTTGCAAATATTTTCCAAGCCAATTTACAATGTGTTTTGACGTTTCGCCGCCGTTATATGGGCTTTTTGTCTGGCGCGCTTCCTTTATAAATTCAGGCGAGAGCGACTTTTGTATCGCGGCTGAAATTTCGTTTTCGTCGGCGCTTGTGCAGATGACATTTTGGCACATTATGCGCCCGCTTTGGCGGCTGCCGATGTTTATGCACGGCACACCGAGCGTCGGCGTTTCGACTACGCCCGACGACGAATTGCCGATTACGACGGCGCATAGCTTCATTGCCGAGAGGTAGCGCACAAGCCCCATGCTTGTGAACGCGACGTATTTTTCGCTGTTTTGCTCCACGGCTTCGTCGATGAGCGCGTTTATTTCGCTGCCGCCCGCGTCGGCGTTTGCCTTTGTGAAAATGCAGTTAAGTCCGCTTTTGTCAAGCGCCGAAAGCAGCGCATTAAACTGCTGTGAGGGGTCTTTGCCGCCCGCTGTTTCGGGGTGAAAAGTGACGAGCGCAAACGGATCTTTAAGCGAAAAGCCTATGCTTGCTTCAAGCCTCGAGCGGCTGAATGTCTTTATATTTCGCAGATTTTCGTCGCCAAGACCGCCGACGTTATGCACTGTGGCGGGGTTTTCGCCCATTGCGATGACGCGGCGGGCGTATTCGTCGCACGATGGGAAATGGATTGACGCCATTTTTGTTAAAGAATGGCGGAAATATTCGTCAGCTGCTCCCTTTGTCACGTCGCCGCCGCTGATGTGCGCGAGCGGGATGGACAGCATTGCCGCGGCTGTGCCAACGGCAAAAATTTCGTAGCGGTCGCCGAGCACAAGCACCATGTCGGGGCGGCGCACGGCGAAATATTTGCTGAACTCATCTATTGTATACGCGACGGTGTGCGCCGTGGCAAGCGCGCCTGTGCCGAATTTTAATATGTCTATTTTCGCGGCAATATCAACGCCGCTTTTTTCGATTTCCTTTACTGTGCAGCCGTATGCGGGCGAAAGGTGTGCACCTGTGACGATGACGCGCGGCTCTAAAATTTCGCTTGCTTCAAGCTGCTTTATGACAGGCAGCAAAAGCCCAAATTCCGCGCGCGTGCCTGTTACGACAGCGACTGTTTTTTTTGCTTGCAATGGGTGCACCTCCTTTTTGATATGCATAAATTTACGGTAGCTTGTAGGGGCGGATATTATCCGCCCGAAAACCAATCGTATGTGCATTGCCGAAAATTCGCGGAAATCTTGCGGGCGGATAATATCCGCCCCTACTGTTCAACGTAAATTTACACGCTTATATATACATTATAAATGTCAAGCAGCCAAAGCGCAATGTCTACAGCTCTATTTTTTCGTCCTCGGCAAAATCGCGCGGGGCTGGTTTGCCCATTACTTCATGCCATTTCATGGGGCTTATGCCGTCGCCGGGGCGTTTTACGGTCAAGTTTTCCTCGCTGTACGCTTCGCCCGCTTTTATTTCGCGGCTTGCGACTATGCTTTTGCGAGCTATGGGCTTGTTTTTCGCCTCGCTTTGCGTGACGTGCTTTTTGCCGTCGCCAAACGCCTGTTCCACATTGCGTATTGCGCTGACCATATATGCAAGCTCGTCCGGCGCAAGGCTCGCCTTGTGGTCGGGGCCCTCCATCGTTTTGTCGAGCGTGAAGTGCTTTTCGATAACTGCCGCGCCTAGCGCGACGGCGGCTATGTCGGCTTCAACGCCGAGCGTATGGTCTGAATAGCCGACAGGATAGCCAAACTGCGCGCGAAGATCCTCCATTGCGAGCAGGTTTGCGTCTGCAAATGGCGTTGGGTATTCGGTGTTGCAGTGCAAAAGTGTGATGTCCGTCACGCCGCCGTTTTCAAGCACCGAAAGCGCGTCCTCAATCTCACCGAGCGTGCTCATGCCTGTTGAAAGCATAACAGGCTTTTTGAGCGCGGCAATTTTTTCAAGATACGGCAGATTCGTAATTTCGCCTGACGGAATTTTCCAAAACGGCATGTCAAGCGACGCTAAAAAGTCTATGCTCGCGTTGTCGAACGGCGTTGAGAGATAGGCTATGCCTATTTCGTCGCAGTATTTTTTAAGCTCGCGGTGGCCGTCAAAATCAAAATGTATGCGGCGCACCATTTCAAGCTGGCTCTCCGCCGCGCCGGTGTTCTCTTTTTGATACGCGGCTTTTTCGGCAAATTTGCTGACGACAAGTTCGGGCACCGCCGTCTGATATTTGACGATATCAACGCCCGCCTGCTTTGCGCATAAAGCCATTTTTTTTGCGAGCTCAAGGCTTCCGTTATGGTTCACGCCCGCCTCGGCAATAATCATTGTGTGCATGATATTTTCTCCTTTTTGCGCGTTTATAAAGCTCTACCCGTTATGGCTCTCAAGCTTTCGGCGCATGTTGTCGAGCTCTTCAAGCTGGCCCATGTCCATCCAGCTGTTTTCGCTCACGGGGTAAACGCCGACCCTTTTGCCCTGTTTATGGGCGGTGTCGATTATATCGGTAAATGGCAGCGGGGTGTTGTCGGGCAGGGCGTTTATTATTTCGGGGTTGACGACGTAAACGCCTGTGTTTGTTAAAAAGTTCATCTCGGGCTTTTCTTTTATGTCGGCTATGTCGCCGTTTTCGCCCATTTCGATTACGCCGTAGGGAATTGTGAAATGCTTGACGGCGCACACCATTGTTATCGCGTTATCATTTTTTTTGTGGAATTTGTAAATGTCGCCAAAGTCTGCGTCTATTAAAATATCGCAGTTTGTAAGAAAAATCGGCGTGTCGATTTGACCTTTTAAAAGCGATAAGCCGCCGCCTGTGCCGAGCGGGGTGTCCTCGTCAGCATATTCGAGCGTGTAAGGCTTTTGCAAATCGTTAAAATACGATTTTATCATGTTTTTTTTGTAGTTTACAATCATGATAAAGCGGCTGCACCCAACGTCGGCAAAGCGGTTTATTATATGCTCGACAATCGGCAGCTCGCCGACGGGAATAAGAGGCTTTGGCAGAATTTTTGTGTACGGATAAAGCCGCGTGCCAAGCCCGCCCGCCATGATGACAACAGGGATATCCGCGCGCTTTTTGGCGTCTATGTCCATGCCGCCCGCAAAGATTATGTCCTGTAAACGTCCCTCTTTATCAAGCAGTGGCATCGCGCTTATGACGTTTTTTGCGAGCATTTCTTTCGCTTCGCTGCGGCGCTCAATCGGCAGGCTTTTTGGCGAATAATTTGCCATTTTGCCCACCTCGCCCGCTAAATCTCCGCCGCTGATTATATAGCGGCGGATGTCGCCGTCTGTGACGATTGCCTTTAAAACGCCGTGTGGCGCTATAAAAAGCACCGCGAAGCCCGTCTCGTCAAGGCGGCGCATTGCGTCTAGCACAGAGGCTCCGGCTGCGATTACAAGGTCGTCTATCTGCATGGGAGCACCCCCTTATTTAAAATGATAAAAGCGTATCGACGACGCGCTGTGCGTCCTCTTTTGTGAGGCTTGTTGAGCACGGAATATTTACGACGCGCTCTTCGTAATGCTTTGCGCTGCCGATGGCGTAGGCTTCGCATTTTGGATAATCCGCCTGCTCGTTTATAAGCCCCCATATCGGGCGGGACTGAATTTTGTGCTCTTTAAGCTTTGCGATTATCTCGTCGCGCGTATATTTTGCGTCGTCAGAAAGATAAAGGCTGTAGAACCACTTATTTGAGCGCACGCCCTCGCGGAAGTCGAGAATGCTGTAGCCGTTTTTGCCGTCGAGCTGATTCATATAAAACTCGTGCATTTCGTTTTTATGCGCGATGAAATTTTCGATATTTTCCATTTGGGCTATGCCTAGCGCGGCTTGCAGGTTTGTAAGGCGGTAGTTATAGCCGATTTCGTCGTGCTTATAATTGAGCTCGTCGCTTTTTGCCTGTGTTGAGAGGTGGCGCGCGTGCTCGAGCCAATCGGCGTGATTTGACACCACCATGCCGCCGGAGCCTGTTGTGATGAGCTTGTTGCCGTTAAAACTGTAAACGCCGATATCTCCAATTGTTCCGGCGTATTTGCCCTTAAATTCGCCGTCTGTATAATATGTTCCGAGCGCTTCTGTTGCGTCCTCGATGACGATTAAATTATACTCTCGGGCGAGCTTCATGATTTCGGGCATGTTTGCCATGTTGCCGAAAACGTGCACCACTTCGAGCGCTTTTATGTGCGCGCCTGTGTTTTTGTTTATACATTTGCCGTCCTTCATTTCGGCGTTTTTTTCAAGAAAGTCGCGGACGAGCGAGGGGCATATGCAAAGGCTGTCGCCGCAGCCTATAAAAATTGGCTTTGCGTTTGCGTAGCAGACTGGGTTGACGGCGGCGATGAATGTGAGCGTTGGGCAAAGCACCTCGTCGCCCGCGCCGATGCCTGCGGCGAGCATTGCAAGGTGAAGCCCCGACGTGCCACTGTTGCACGCGACTGCGCCGTCTGCGCCTACGTAGTCGGCTATGGCTTTTTCAAAGCGAGGAACAAGGCTGCCACCTGTTGACACCCATTCTGACACCACGGCGTCGTTGACGTATTTTTTTTCGTTGCCGCAGAAATTCGGCACGGAAAGCGGTATAAATTCTGACATTTAATTTACCTTCTTTTTTATGATTTTGATGATTTTTTAATATCTATGTTTGCGCAATTTTACAACGTCACCGTAGGGCGGGGGCTTGCTCCCGCCGTAACTTACGGCAAACGGTTGCAACGGCGGGAGCAAGCCCCCGCCCTACGAGGTGAATTTTATAAATTAGCAAAAATGTCTCGGTTTGGTTTGCCCGAAAGCATTTATGAACCACGCCGCTATTGCTGACGCAAGGGCGGGATAGACTAAAAATGCAAAAATATCGCTGTACGAAAACGCGAAATAGCTTGCTGCGCTGCGCTTTGCGTTGAGGGTGAACGAATTTAGGTGCATGGTGACGTTTGAAATATTTGTTGGGTCAACGCGGATGGCGTCGATTTTTGCAAGCGAGGGCAGCGTGAAAATGTACGTGCCGTCGCTTTGCGCCTTGCCGTAGATTTTTTTGGTGTTTGAATATTCCTCGCCCGCTTTTTTGTAATAGAGCGTCACCTCACCGGGGTTTTCGCTGAAAGTTATATCAAAGCGCACCTCGACAGGGCGGGTTGCGAGGTTTTCTATTAAAAGCTGCGGGTCCTCGCCCTGCGTCGTCGCGTCGTTTGCGCCGTTTACGACTACGCCGTCGTTTGCCGTCAGCGTTGTGAAGTCGTACTGTACTGTCTCGACGCTGCCTGTCGCTCTGCCTATTGTATCATAAACCATGTTAAATGTGCAGAAAATGAGCGCAAAAGCAAGTGTGACTATATAAAATGCCGCGACGAAGCGGCGCGGTTTTTCGATTTTCACTGTGCCGCCTCCGTTTCTGTGACAGGCGTTAGCGTCACCCAATCGGCTGAATTTTCGATTTTCATGCGCACTGTTCTGTCGGCAAAATCGGCTACCTTGCCGTCTTTATCAAGCTCTTCCGCCGTCAAAACATCGTCAACCGTGAGCGGAACTGCCTTGCAGCCTGTCTTTATATTCACCTTGTAAAGACGCGTTTCGCCCGCGTTGTAATTTATGCCCTCGTCTGCAAAAAGCTTGCCGTAGCTTGCGAAAAAGTCGCCGCCTGCTTTGTCGATATAAACGTAGGAGCATTTTTCATTAAACAGCTCCGCTGCCCATTCGTCGGCGCTTAGGCTCATGCGCGGGGTTGTGCCGAGCAGTTTTCCGTCCGCAAACTCGCCGCCGCCGTGGCTGTAGGTGAGTATCGCGGGCAGCATATCGTAGCTTGTTTCAAACCAGCCAAGCCCGTTGTCGAACGTATTTACGTAGTAAACGCGGTCGTTTTCTGTCAGCAAGACGCTGTATTTTGACACCGCCGCCGCGTGGGTTTTCACGTCGTTATAAACGACATCGGGGTAGTCGATAACGCAAAGCTGCGGCAGCATAAGCTGATTAAAACGCAGCAGCATACCGCACGCGAGCACCGCCGTGCCTAGCGTGAGCAGGCTTTTAAAGCGGCTGCCCGCGTAGGCGCACAGCACAAAAATTGCGATTGCACCGCCGAGCCACGCGAGATAGTAGGTGTTCATGTACCTGTTATAATCGTGGATTGACGCCGTGCTTTCGTCTTTGAAAACGTAGACGTAGGTGAAGCCGATGAATGTGTAATAGAGCGCGAAGCCTAGCGTTGACGCGATTGCGTAAAGCCACGACGCGCGGCGAAGCTTTTTATCGTTTGTGAGCACAGCGCCGACTGCCAAAATGAGCATTATTAGCAAAAACGCCATGAAGCCGCTGCCCGCCATTGTGACGCGAACGTCAGGCGCAAAGAAAAGGCGCAGCATTTCCGTTTTTATGACGGCGAATTTTTCGGCAAACGGCGCGCCCTCGGCACTTGGAGATAAGCCGAGAAGCGCCTTTGTGCCCTCGATGAGCATTGTGGCATAGCCCATGTCGCTTGAGCCGCCGACGCTGCCCTGTGCAGAGCCGAGCGACGCTAAATATTTGCTTGACGCGACAAAAACGCCGCCGCTAGACGCTGCCATTAGCACAAAAAAGCCTAGTTTTTTGAAGATGCTTTTGATATCCGCGAGCTTTTCGCCAAAGCCTGAAAACAGCATATCGAACGTGATTATCGCCGCCGTTATCATTGCGAGCGGCAAGCCGGTGTCCTTGCAGAGCGTAATCGCGGCGATGAAGAGGCAAATGTAGCCGAGCGGCGCTTTTTCGCCGTCGATTTTCGCTTTTTTTGCGTTATAATACCACGCGAGTGCGCCCGACATGAGCACGCCCATCGGGTAGTCTCCGTAGGCGTTTAGGTAGATGAAATTGCAGTAGATGTCGCGCATATACACCGTGAAATACGGCAGGAGGAACATCATGACGGCGGCGGGGACTGCGATTTGCCAGTTTTTGCGCTTTAAAACGCCCATTGCGGCGCTCCACACGGCTGCGTACAAGACGGCATACGCGGCGTACATACGCCACGCGGCATATTCGCCGAGGAAATTGAAGAAATACGCGAGCGTCGGCAAGCCCGCCTTTTGCGAGCCGGGCGCCCAAAACCAGCCTATATTTGCCTCGTGATAAAGCACATTTGAGCCTTTTGTAAGCTTTGCGGCTGTCGCCCAAAGGCTGAACTCGTCCCACTCCTGCGCAACGGGCTGTCTGATTGCGAAATATGCGATAAACGCAAGCCCTGCGGCGCAGAAAAGCACAAACCCGGGCGTTAAAAGCTGCTTAAATCCGCCTTTTTTCGCGGTGAAAAGCATATAAAAAAGCGCGGCGATTGCGAGCGCAAAAATGAATATCACACTCGGCACAAGCAAGCCGAGATAGCCCATGCAGACTGTGAAAACCATGACAAAGCACACCACCGGCAGCGGCGTCATTGCCGCGGGCAGCCTTGTGTGGCGCGCTAAAAACGCACACAGCACGCATATTGCCGCAAACGAAGCGGCTGTTTGCAAAAATGCGGGCATTGTTTTTCCCCTTTTTGGTTATTTTTCGTCTCATCACTTCGTAGGGCGCGACGACTCGGCGCGCCGTTAACCGACGGTTCATACAAAGCTTGCGGCGCGCCGAGGTCGTCGCGCCCTACGGAAGCAAGGCTTTTAATTTATCGGCAGCACCGTGACAGGCCCTACAAAATATGTTTGGAAAATTAGTATGGCGCTGATTACCGCAAACGCGGTGCAGATTGAAAGCGACAGCAACAGCGCTTTTGCGTCGCCTTTTACTCTGAAATTCGGCTCAAGAACGTGGCTCAAAAGCGCGGCTGTCAGAATGAAAAGCATTACGAAAACAGGTATGAAATACCGCGCCTGCAAGCCGATTACGCGCACCATTGAGACGGGCGTATATGTGACGTACAGACCCGCCATGACTGCGCCCGCGTACAAAACGGCGATTGCAAGCAGCCCGACGGCGCTCTTTTTTGACAGCGAGCTTTTTTCATGCACAGACAGCGCACTGCCGAGCAAAAGCACGCACGGCGACAGCAGGTTTATAATCGCAATGGGCATATCGACGTTGCCAAAAACGCCGAGCGACTGCAAAAAGAAGCTGTTTTCATAAAGCGTGCCCCAAAATACGGCGATTGTCCTCGCGAAATGCGCGAGTATAAATTTAAGCTGTTCAAGCTGATTTACGCCCTCAATCATGCGGGCAATATCGCCATAATTTTTGATGGCGAGCGTGTTATAAAGCGTGACAGCGCCGAAAAACGCCGCGCAAACGCCCACGCAAAGCGCAAGCGCCTGCCACTTTTTAAGCTTTGTTTTCCACGCCTTTTGCGGCAAAATAAACGGCAGTGCAAGCCATAAAATGTTGTTGTATTTGCCGCTGACGACTGTCATAATTGCGACGGCGACGGCGAAAAGCCACATATCGCGCGTGGTTATTTCGTCCATGCAGTAATATGAAACAGCGAAGAAATAAAGCCCCAAAAGCATGCTGTCGTAGCTGCACGAAGCCGCCATAAAAAGCGACAACGGCATGAGCATAGCCGCCGTGAGCACAGGCACATAGCGCTTTGCATTCTTTAGTGAAAAATAGCACAAAAGTGCATAAAATGCGAGGTTCGCAACGCGCGCAAAATAAAGACAGCCGAGTGCCTTAAAGCCGAAAAGCTTTGCGAGCGCAACACCTAAAGCCTGAGGCAAAAGCGGCAAAACTAGAAATAATGTCGGCTCTGTGACGGCTTTTGTGGCTTCTCCGCCTTCGACAAGGCGCGCGTAATCGACAAAGCTGTTTGAGATGCACTCGCCCGAAACGGTGTCGGCGGGGACCGGGTTTTCGATTTCGCCCTGCGTGCGGGCTTTTATTGTGCTGCCGTCGTGCGAGCCTGTCCACGCCATCGCAAACGAGCTGCACAGCGCGTCGACGTCGGCGGGATATCCGCGCTCGGCGTCAAAATCAAAATATCCGCTGCCGAGCGAATATGCGCGCAGAAAGTGCTGGCTTTCGTCCGGAATTTGAAACGGCGGCGTGACGAGCGCGAACAGCAGACCTGCGCCAAGCACCGCAAACGCGGCTTTTGCGGCAAAGCTGCTTGCGAAGCGCTTTATTAAATAGGCGGCGACAACGCACAAAGCGGCGAGCGCGCACATTAAAGCCGTTAACTGCGGCGCGGGGATATGCGCAAACGGATACTGCCCATATGAATAAAAAACGCGCCAGTAATAAACAAGCGCAGCCGCAGAGAGTGCCGCGGCTAAAAGACCGACACCCCAATATATCAATGAAGGTGTCGGTTTTTTATTTTGTTTTTGATAAGGCTTGCCCATTCGCGCTCCCTCTTTTGTTGATTTTGAATTTTTTGCTTAAACCTCACGAAGCACCGTAGGGCGGGGGCTTGCTCCCGCCGTTGCAACCGCTAAACGTAAGTTTCGGCGGGAGCAAGCCCCCGCCCTACGGTGCACGTTTAAATATTTACACGTTATAAATATCCACTTTGTAATCTTTCAAATTTTGGCGCAAAAACTCTATTGTCGCGGCTAGGCCTTGCTCGAAGGTGTACTGCGGCTGCCAATTTGTCATGGATTTCAGCTTTGCGGCGCTGCCGAGAAGGCGGTTGACCTCGCTTTTTTCGGGGCGAAGGCGCTCTTCCTCGCAGATGATTTTCGCGGCGGGGTTTATTTGGCTTATAAGCTCGTTGGCAAGCTCGCCGATTGATATTTCGCGCTCTGTCGCAATATTAATCTCCTGCCCTATCGCGGCGTCGCAGTCGGCAATCGCCATGAAGCCGTGGGCGGTGTCTTTAACATAGTTAAAGTCGCGCGTCGGGGTAAGACTGCCGAGGCGAATTTCCGTTTTGCCGGCAAGCAACTGTGTGATGATTGTCGGGATAACCGCGCGCGCACTTTGGCGGGGGCCGTAGGTGTTGAACGGACGGACTATTGACACCGGCAAATCAAAGCTGCGGTAAAAGCTTTCGGCAAGGCGGTCAGCGCCTATTTTTGTGGCGGAATACGGGCTTTGACCCTGAAACGGGTGATTTTCGTCAATCGGCACATATTTTGCCGTGCCGTAAACCTCGCTTGTTGAGGTGACGAGCACGCGCTTTGTGTCTAAATCTCGCGCCGCCTGCAATATGTTAAGCGTGCCTTTTATGTTTGTGTCGACGTAGCTGTCGGGCGAATGATAGCTGAACGGAATGGCTATGAGCGCCGCCAAATGATAGACAATATCCTGCCCGCGCATAGCTGTGCGCACGCCGTTGGGGTCGCGCACATCGCCCATGAAAATTTCGATTTCGCTTTTTATTTCGGGCGCGAGAGTGTCAAGCCAGCCGCACGTGCCAAAGGAATTGTAGTAGCAAAACGCCTTTACCTTTTCGCCTTTTTTAACAAGCTCCTCTGTGAGGTGGCTGCCTATAAAGCCGTCTGCGCCTGTTACCATAACTGTGTTTGACATATATGTAAGCTCCTTTTCGGTGAAATTCTGTATACTCGGTTAGTATTATACTATATATTATGTGTTTTTTCAACCTTTACAAAACGGCGGTGGGCTGTTACAATTAAATACTAAGCATAATATATGGACTCAAATTAGATAGCTGCGGTTGCAGGAGGCGAAACGCCGCCCCTACAAGCTCCCCGCGGGTTTGTAGGGGACGGGTTTTCCGTCCCGAAAAGCTATGCCGCATTTATACAAAGGGAGACTTTAAATGACACTTACAAGTGCTTGGTATGCACTGTTTCTTGTGTGCGTTGCCGCGTTATATTTTATATTGCCCAAAAGGCTGCAAAATGTTGTTCTGCTTGCGGCAAGCTTTGTGTTTTACGGCTTTAATCTGCCAAAAAACGGCACACTGCTGCACAGGGCTTTGCCGATTTTGGTGCTTGTTGCGTCGGCGCTGTTTACATTTTATATTGCGCGTGCAATTGACGCGGCCGACGGCAAAAGGCGCACGCGGCTTATGGCGGCGGCTGTTGCGACGTGTGTGCTTGTGCTTTGCGTGTTTAAATATTTTAACCTTTTTCTTGCGACGGCGCTGCCGTTTCCGCTTGGGATAAGCTTTTACACGTTCGCGTCGATAAGCTATATCGTGGACGTTTACCGCCGCGACATGGCGGCGAGCCGCGATTTATGCGCATACGGCGTATTTATAAGCTTTTTTGGCACAATAACCTCAGGGCCTATCTGCCGCGCAAAAAGCCTATTGCCACAGCTTGAAAAAGCTCGCAACCTTGACGCACAGCGCGTTTGCGACGCATTGCGGCTAATGCTTTTCGGCTTTTTTAAGCAGATTGCAATAGCCAACGTGCTTGGGCTTTACGTTAACGAAATTTTTAACAACATGAATAATTACAGCGGCTTGACGCTTATTTTTGCGGCGTTTGTGTACGCGTTTCAGCTTTATTTTGAGTTTGCGGGGTACAGCGATATTGCGCGTGGCAGTGCGCTTTTACTTGGGCTTGACGTGCCTGTAAACTTTAAAACGCCGTATTTTGCGACGAACTTTTCGGGCTTTTGGAACCGCTGGCACATCTCGCTCTCGTCGTGGCTGCAAGATTATATCTTCATGCCGCTTGTGTGGTCGCGCCCGTTCACAAAGCTGCCTGTCGTCGGCAAAAGGCTAGATAACGGCAAGCCGCCTGTGATTTCAAGCGTGGCGCTTGTGTTTATAATAAGCGGCTTTTGGCACGGAAACACGCTGCCGTTTGTGATTTGGGGCTGCTTGCAGGCGCTTTACCGCGTGGGCGAGGAGCTTTTGCACAAATATTACAAAAAGCCGAAGAAAAAGCCCTCTTTGCCGCTGCGCATTTTTAAAACGGTGAGCGTGTTTATTTTGTGGACAGAGAGCCTTGTGTTTTTCCGCATTGGGCTGCTTGCGGACGGAACTGTGGGCGGATGCTTTAGCTATCTTGCTCGGCAGTTTAGCGGCGTTAGCGTCTCGCAGTTTTTTGCCGACACTTCATCGGCTGTGCAAAACGGCTTTTACGCAAAAAGCATAATGGTGCTTGCGTATTTTGCATTTATACTTTTGGTAATGGTGATAGGAATTTATACAGACTGGCGGCAGTGCTTTAAATGCAAGGACAAGCAAATAGCAAATAGCGTCGCGGCGCTGTCTGTGGGCAAACGCTGGGCTGTTTACTATGTGTTAATCGCGCTTATTTTGGCGGCGTTTATAATGCAAAGCGGCGGGTTTGGCACTGTCAGCTTTGCCTACGCAGGGTTTTAAGGGAGGTATGAAATAATGAAAAAAATACTTCCAAAGCTGTGCCTTGCGCTTGCGCCAATCTTTATATATCTTGCTGTTTTTGTTGCGTTTGAGCCTAATAATTATTTTGGGCTTAGGAAAAACGGCAGCGATAATTCACCGATTTCTCGCATAAGAGCCTATGAAAACGCGCCGAAAAGCGCTATAATCTTAGGTGACAGCCGCATGGCGCATTTTGACATGGCGCTTGTGAATGAGACGGCGGGGCGTGAATACGCAAATGTGTCTTACGGCGGCGCAAGCCTAGAGGAAAGCATCGACGAATTTTACTATTTATACAAAAAATTTCCGCAGATTGACAAGGCGGTTTTCGGCGTTTCATTCTACACCTTAAACCTCAATTACCGCACGGCAAACCGCATGGCGACGCTTGAAACACAGCTTGAAAACCCCGCAGCATATGTGTTTAACCTTGAATATAACATCAACACACTGACGGTTATAAGCGACAAGCTACGCGGGCTGCCCGACATTGAGGAGACAGCCGAGCACACCTCCGATGAATATGTTGACGCAAACGGAAATAAACTGCAATTTAGGCAGGGCTTGCTTGATTACGCGGGCACTTTGCAAAGCGTTTGCGCAGGATATGCGATAAATGAAGCGGCGCTTGAAAAGCTGCTTGAAATGGCTGATTTCTGCCGCGAAAACGGCGTTGATTTGACAATTGTTTTGCCGCCGATGGATGAGAGCGTGCGCGTTTTAGTGTGCGAGCCAAACGGCATTGACACCGCCATGCAGCCCGCTTTAGCCGCCATAAAGGCAAGCGGAGCGCAGGTGCTTGACTACGAGTGGCAACACGCGCCGAGCTACCCCGACACGGCGTATTACGACGGCTTTCATCTTGACACCCGGCACGGCCTGCCGGACTTTACAAAAACGCTTTTCAGTGAGGTGAAATGACGCATGGGGCTTGATTTCCTTATACTTTACGAGCACGTTGTGCGCGAATACGAGAGCATTTTGCTGATAAAGGCGGAGCTTGAACGGCGCGGCTACACGGCGGAAATTCATCAGCTTTTAGACCGCAAAAAGCTAAAATATTTCACATGGAAAAAGCCTAAAGTTGTCGTTTCAAGCTGTATGTACGACGACGAGGCGATAAACAGCCACGTTTATAATAATGTGGGCGTGTGCAAAAAGGTTGTAAATTTGCACTGGGAGCAGATGTTAAGCGACACGCAGGAGGAAGGCGCGTGGTTTAATTTTAACGGCAACGCCAAAAAATGCGTGCAGACCTGCTGGGGCAAGCGCACGCGCGAGCGGCTTGTGGCGCACGGCATGGACGAGAAAAACTGCCCTGTGACAGGCGCTGTTATGATGGACTTTTTACGCCCGCAATTTGACGGATATTTTAAAAATAAGGCGCAGCTTTGCAGGGAATTTGGGCTTGACGAAAACAAGCTGCTTATGCTTTATATATCGTCGTTTGGCTACGCGAGCATGGACGAAAAAGAGGTTGCGGAGCTGTCGCAGATGGCGGGCGAGGACTTTACCGGTTTTGCCAAAACAAACCGCGAGAGCATGGCGGCGACGCTTGCTTGGTTTGACAAATATCTTGAGGCGCACCCTGAAACAGAGCTTGTTTACAGGAGGCACCCGAGCGAATGGAACAGCCCCGCGCTTGAGGAATTGGCGGCAAGGCGGAGCAATTTTCACGTTATATTTGCGGACAGCGTGCGGCAGTGGATTGTCGCGGCGGACGAGATTTTTATATGGATGAGCACGGCGATTGCCGAGGTGTATTTTGCGGGCAAAAGCTGCCGCATACTGCGCCCACAGCCGATTGAGCACGAGTTTGACCCTGTTATTTATGCGGGCGCTGATTATGTGACTACGTATGACGAGTTTGAAAAGCTTGCGGGCAGCGACGCGGAATTTCCTATTAAAAAGGAAATAATTGAGGGATATTTTGACAAGAGCGACACGCCCGCATATGTGCGCATGGCGGATTTGCTTGAAGATGTGCTCAAAAACGAGCCGCGCGACGACCCCTTTGCGCCGCCGTTTAAGCCGCATTTCAACGCGCTTAAATTTTTTGCGTTGCTTGGCATACACGCGATGTACGCGATGAAGCTGAACCCCGCTGTGTTTAAACGCATAGCACCGAAATTTGCCGATTTTGCGGGGAGAATTTACGGATATATTGACAAGGCACACATTAGCAAGGCGGATGTTAAAAAAATGAGTGACAAGATATTCATAAAACGCTGTCCGTAGGGTGCGACGACTCGGCGCACCGAATACCGGCGGTTCTCACAAAGCTAACGGCGTGCCGAGGTCGTCACGCCCTACGAATAGAAACATAAACAAAGGAGAAACCACTATGAAATATTGTACAAGATGCACCATGCCGGACACTCGACCCGGCATAACGTTTGACGCAGAGGGCGTTTGCAGTGCTTGCAGACATTACGAGCACCGCAGCGACGTTGACTGGGCGGCGAGATTTAAGGAATTTGAAGCGCTGTGCGACAAATATCGCGGCTGCAACGGGCCGGGCGGCTACGACTGTGCTGTGGCGGCGTCCGGCGGCAAGGACAGCCATTTTCAGGTGTATATGCTAAAAGAGGTCATGCACATGAACCCCATTCTTTTCAGCGTTGAGGACAACTTCCCGATGACTGACGCGGGCGTGCACAACATCAAAAACATAAGCGAAGAATTTGGCTGCACCATCATCTCCTGCAAGCCGAATATCAAGGTGCAGAAAACGCTCATGCGCAAATTTTTTGAAAAATACGGCAAGCCAACGTGGTATGTTGACCGCCTGATTTACACGTTCCCCCTGCACATGGCGGCGAAATTTAACACGCCGATGCTGTGCTATGGCGAGAACGTGAGCTTTGAGTATGGCGGCGGCAACGACGTTGAGACGTACAGCGCCAAAGACCAAATTGAAAACGGCGTGGCCGTTGGTATGCCGATGGACGAGCTGCTTGGCGACGGCGTGACGGCGCAGGATTTATCGCTGACGCTTGCGCCGGACAAGGACGAGCTCGCGAAGCTTGACCCGTTCTACATGAGCTATTTTGTGCCGTGGAACAGCTATAAAAACTACCAAATTGCAAAGGCGCACGGCTTCCATGACCTCACTCACGAGTGGGACAGAACGCACCACGCGGAGAATTTTGACCAGATTGATTCCCGCGCGTATCTAGTCCATTCATGGCTTAAATATCCGAAATTCGGACACGCCGCAGCGACTGACTACACGGCGCGATATATCCGCTACGGCATGTTGACGCGCCCTGAAGCCATTGAGATAATAAAACAGCGAGACGGCGCACTTGACCCATTATCCGTGCGCGATTTCTGCAATTTCTGCGGCTACACCGACACCGAATTTTGGGCGATAATCGACAAATTCTACAACCGCGACATATTCAAAAAAGACGAATATGAAAGATGGGTTTTGAAAGAGCCTATTTGGCAGGAAAAATAAATAAAAGAAGATAGAAAAAAGAAGAAATAAGAAGTAAGGAGTGATTGCTGCGGCAATCACATTCTAATGGGGTGTTGCTATCCATTAGAATGTGACACCCGCAGGTGTCACTCCTTACTTTTTCTTTCTTCTTTCTTATTTCTTCTTTGATTATGTTCTTCTTCCTAAAGCAAGACGTTTTTCGATTTTGCTCAGGGCGAATTGTAGAATTGATATAAGCACAAGATAGAAAATACCTATGAGCAGGTAGGTTGAAAACGACTGCATTGTGCGGCCGACGTAGATTTTGCCTTGATAAACTATCTCGGCGAGGCCGATGACCTGCGCGAGCGAGGAATCCTTTAGTGTGATGATGAACTGGTTGCCGAGCGACGGTATGCATATGCGCACCGCCTGTGGCAAAATGACCTTGCGCATCGCCGTCCATTTGGGCAGTGCAAGGCTGCGCGCGGCCTCCATTTGGCCGATGTCCACAGCCTGTATGCCGCCGCGAAAAATCTCTGCCATATACGCGCCCGCGTTGAGCGACAGTGTGATGACCGCCGCCTGCATTGACGTCATGCGGAAGCCGGACGCGCCGAGCGACTGAATTAGCTGTGGAATGCCGAAATATATAATGAAAAGCTGAACGATGAACGGCGTGCCGCGTATGACCCAAACGTAAAAGCGCGAGATTAAATTGAGCACTTTTGAGTCTGATATGCACATAAGGCACGCTGCTATGCCGAGGATAAACGCTATGACAAGCGCATACACCGTGACAAGTATCGTTATGCCCATGCCGCTAAACAGCATAGGCGAGGCTTCTTTTACAACTGTTAAAAAATCCATACTTTCTCCGTAAAATAAAGGTTGCGATTATGCTTTTGCGATATATTTGTCTAAAATCTCCTGATATTTGCCGTTTTTAATTATGTTTTGCAAGCCTGTCTCGAATTTTGTCAAAAGCTCGGCGTTTTTGCCCTTCATTACTGCGAAGCCGTAGGACGAGCCTTGAACCATGTCGCCTATCATTTTAAGACCGTTACCCTGCGAAATGCCGTAGCCCATGACGGGATAATCTTCAACGCACGCTGCCGCGCCGCCTGTTTTGACCTCTTGATACATCAGCGCAGAATCGTCAAAATATGTGAGCGTCAGGCCGTATTCGTCCTTGATGCTCTCGGCGTAGGTTGCGCCCTCTGTGCCGTTTTTGACGGCGATTGTTTTGCCTTTAAGGTCGTCGATTGTGGCTGTCGCTGAGTCTCCGTTGACGGCTATGACGACGCCGGAATCGTAGTATGCTGATGAGAAGTCGTATTTTTCTTTGCGGGTGTCGGTGATGCTCATGCCCGCGATAACGCCGTCGGCCTGATTTGATTCAAGCGCTGCGACTGCCGCGTCAAAGCCGAGTGATTTTAGCTCATATTTAAAGCCCTGATCCTCCGCGACTGCGGCTAAAATGTCTACGTCGATGCCGACAAATTTTCCACTTGCGTCTGTGAACTCAAACGGTGCAAAGGTGGTGTCTGTTGCGACGACGTACGTTTTTTCGCCCGATTTGCCGCAGGCGGCAAGGCTGAAAATGAGCGCGAGCGCCATTGCTGCTGAGATAATGCGAATAACTTTTTTCATGAAATTTCCCCCTCTTAAGTAAAAAGAATTATTAAAAACCGCGCCGATTGCGTCGGTTTTGACAAAATTTAGGCGGCGGCTATGCTTGCGATGTGCACCGCCATATATATTATCTCATTTTTATCTATACTATATCCGTGCTTTTCGCCGAGCATTTCTTTTACGCCGATTGCACAGGCGTAGGCTTTGGGGTGTTGGCGCTCGACCATGTTTAAAATTATGCTGTTTTCTTCCTCGGCGAAGTGTTGGTCAAGGCAAAGGCGCTGTGCGAGGAACTTTGTGTGGGTGATAAAGCGGTAATAGGCTGTGCTGTCCTCATCGAAGCTTTTGCCGTAATAGTCCTTCACGAACGCGCAGACCTCTTGAATTATTGTGGTGATGTCATACGCGATTGAAAGCTCGGCGCTCTCGCCTGTCTCGGCGTTGACAAGATGCAGCGCCATAAACGCGGCCTCGTCGTCGAGAAAGAGCACGTCAAACTCGTCCTTAACCATATTATTTATATGCACGCCGACCTTATATTCCTCGGGATAAAAACGCTTTACGTCCCATTTAAACGGGTTTGTGAGCGGGATATTTTCGCGATAGCGCACGAGCGCCGTCGAGATATGGTCGGGCAGTGTGATATAAATGCTGTCGTTGAGCTTTTTGCCGAGCGTTTCCTGCGCGTAATTTATAGCGCGGTAGGCGAGAGCAAAATGCTCTGACGGGATATCGGCAACCGTCTGCTGAAAACGCGTTAACGCCGCGTCCTCGAATTTGAATTTTTTCTCGACGCGCGCAGCGTCAACCTCGTCGCCTGTATTTGCTCCGAACGCAACGCCTTTGCCGAGCACGACAAGCTCTGCGCCGTTTTCACGCACAAGCGCCGCGTTGTTATTTAGCACTCTCTCGATAGTCACCGCAAAGCTCCTTTCGGACGAATATATGTTTAAATTATACATTATAACGTTCACATTTGCAATATCTCATATTCAGCACAAAAAAATAAGGACCGTAAAAAAAGAAGAACGAAGAAAGAAGAAAGAAAAAGTATGGAGTGATTGCGGTGCAATCACATTAAAACAGCTTGCAAATATTTAAAGCTTTAAGCAAGCTGCTAAAATGTGGCGCTATTGCGCCACTCATCAACTTTTCTTTCTTCTTTTTTCTCTTTTCTTTTTTACAGCCCATTGACTTTTATTTTTAGAATATATACCCTCTTGGGTTTACAAGGCCGCCGCCTATATAGACTTCAAGATGGCAGTGGTTGCCTGAGGACGCGCCGGTTGAGCCGACTAGGCCTATCGCTTCGCCGCGGCCTACTGTTTGGCCTGCGCTGACGAGAATTGACGAGCAGTGGGCGTATAGCGTTGCCATGCCGTTGCCGTGGTCTATCTTGACGTAATTGCCCCAGCTGTAATGCGTGCCCGCCTCGATGACTGTGCCACCCTCGCACGCGTATATCGGTGTTCCGTATGGCGCGCAGATGTCCATGCCGCGGTGTCCGCCCTGACCAAACTCTGTTGTGATATACGAATAACCAGGCACGGGGAACGTGAGCACGCCTGAGCCCGCCGCGCCTATTGAGCCTGCAAAGCCGAGCGATTTAGTGCCGACCTGCACGATTTTCGGCGTGGCCTCCTTAGTCACCTGCTCTGAAAGTATGCGGCGCTCGACCTCTATACCGTCGATGTAAACGATGTCGGCGTTGACCTCTTTTATGCCGTTTACGCCCTTTTGTGTAACGCGCTTAACGCCGCTGTACATTGCGTCGTTTTCCTCTTCGATAGTCTCGAAATCAAGCTCTTCTGTATATGTTGAGTTGACGATTGTTTTGACCTGCAAAAGATTTGCGCTTTTGAGCATCGTCTCGGCCTCGGAGAGCTTTGTTATAGAGTCGGTGAAATAAAGCCCCGGAACTGTCTCCATTGTGTGGACATATTCCGCTCTGCCATCGGTGGTTTTTGACGCGGCGTCGTCGAGCGCGAAGTTGAGAAACTCCTGCAATGCGGTGCTCTCGGAGACGACTGTGTAAAGCGAGCCGTCGACGTAAAGGCCGGACGCCTGCTGCACCTTTTCGGGCGACTGCGCGACTATTGTGTCGGCTAAATTTGAAGCTGTTGACAGCGCGGCTTTGTCCACCGGAACTACGTTGAACGTGGGCGACGCGCTCCATTCCTGTGTTGAATCTGAAGCTTTTATGCGGCTGCGAATGAGCGTTTGAGCGTTTTCCCAAATCGTCTCGTTTTCGATAAAGCCTATCACGCCGCCGTTATAGGTGACGCGCAGGGAGTAATTTGCGCCGATTACCGAATATACGGTGACGACCAAAATCGCAAGCGCAGCTATCGGCAAAATGTAGCTTGCGGCGGACAGCCAAACGCGTCTGTACGCCTTTACGCCGCCTTTTAAATAGGCAAGGCCTGCGCCCTTTGCGTCCGCGCCCTGCTTTTTGGCCTCGCGCATAGCGTCAAGAGTGTGCGCCATGCCTGTGAAAATGCGCACGACAGGCTCTGACAAATCGTGCCAAACGCCTGTGAGCATTGCGCCGAGCGGGGCTTTTATGATGCCGACAACTATGGCGAAGCTGTGGATTATGAACAGAATTATGCTGCGAATGAGCCGCGCGGCGCGTATGACGAAATATTCCGTTTGCAGACCCATGCGGTATAAAAGCTGACCGAAGGCGTTGTAGACAAGGCGGATAGCCAGTGTGTCGCCTGTTTGCAGCTCTGTTGCAGCAAAGTTTGCACCGCGCTGAAACCGTGTGACAAGCTCGCGCACCTGCTCGGGCATTTGCGCCGGAACGGTTTTGGGAGCTTGATTTTTGTTGTTATTATCCTTATTTTCCTTGTTATCCGTGCTTATGCCGCCTCCTTTCGGGGTTGTAAATAAAACGCTGTCCGTAGGGCACGACGACCTCGGCGTGCCGTAATTGTCGCACAAGCTCTCGGCTTGCGGCGTGCCGAGGTCGTCACGCCCTACGTGTGCACTTTATAAAAACCACATAACACATTTATGCTGTAAAATATATCCCCGACGTGCCGTCAAGGACGTCCAGCGGGCTTATTGACTGGTTGGCTATGCGCACCTCGTAGTGCATGTGTGCGCCGGTGGAATAGCCTGTTGTGCCGACTTTGCCGATTATCTGCCCCTGCGTCACCATGTCGCCTTCGTTTACTGAAAGCTCGTCCATGTGATAGAGAAAGCTTTTCAGCCCGCCGCCGTGCTCAATAACTATTGTGTTGCCTGTGTAATGCAAATATTCCGCAAGCACCACACGGCCGTTTGCGGGTGCGTAGACGCTGTCGCCCGTGTCGCCGTCGATGTCAAGGCCGGCGTGACGCTCGGAGTAAACGCCGTTGACGTATCTAAACAGCCCATATTCCGTATTTATCTGCCTGCCGTCAACCGGCCATATGAACTGACCGCTCCAGTAAATTTCGTCGTCGGCTGTCTCATATAAAGGCCAGATTTTGTCTCGCCACTGCTGCGCCGCGCCCGGGACGTTCATTGTCGCGTCGGTTGTCTCGCTGCTCATCGTCATATACTGCTTTGAAAAAGTGCCGTCGGTGACTTTTATAACCTCACTTTTTGTGGTGTTTTCGTCAACCGTTACAGTGACAGGATACTCGCCTGTCTCGTGGTTATATGTGAAGCCGAGGAGCGTTTTCCACACGTCGCCATACAGCTCAAACGGCTCTGCTTTAAGCGCGGTTTCGATAGCGGGCTGAACGTCTGTATTTCGCACAGTGACGGCTATCACCTGCCCTTGTGTGCACTCGGTGGCTGAAAATTTTATCTCGGGCTTCGCCGCAATTTCAAGCGCGGCAATATATGTAAAGCTGCCGTAGGGCTGCTTATCGCTTTTTTGTTTTGTGAGCGTGACAGAAAAGAAGCCGCTGCCCACCTGCGTCAGCTCAATGCTTTTATAGCTGCCCTCGGCTGTGGTTTCGCCCTCCATTTTAATGCTGTAATTCACAGTATAGCCGCTTGGCGCGGTGAGCTGCAATGTGTCGCCGACCTGCGCGCTTATAACAGCCGTGATGCCGTCTGCCATTTGCGAGAGCGATTTTTCTTTTAAGCCAAAGCAGACATACTGCGTCCATGTGCTGCTTTCAAAAGAGAGTGGCGTGCCGTTTAGCGTCGGCGCTTCCAATACAGGTGGTATAACATCAGCTTTATTATACGCATAGGTAAGTATACCGCAAGCCCCAAGCACAGCGGCAAGCAGCGCGGCGGCGACTATTATGAGCCACTTTAGCGGCGCGGACACCTTTTGCACGGCATACACCTCCAGAGTATTAACTAAGATAGTATAGCATAAATGAGAAAAATTTTCCACAAAAATATGTGAAAGCTTTGAGATATGGGCAAAAAAGTTTAAATATATATCGCAATATAGCGGTAAAGTATGATATAATTTGATGTAATAATGTTCGGGGGTGCTTTGCAGTGAACAAGCTTGAACAGGCGCGGGCGCAGATTGACGACGCAGACAGACAGCTTGCCGTTATTTTTGAAAAACGAATGTCGGCTGTGCGGGAGGTAGTGAGCTATAAAAGAGAAAACGGCTTGCCTATTTTTGACGGCGCGCGCGAGAGCGCTGTTGTCGAAAAGGGCGTAAGCCGCATAAACGACGAGGAATTAAAGCCGTATTTTGCCGAATTTTTGCGCGGGACAATGCGCGTGTCGAGAGATTTTCAGTCACGGCTCATCGGCGACAATGTCGTGGCGTATCAGGGCGTGGCGGGCGCATTTACGCACATTGCGCTGACGCGGCTTTTCCCCAACGCCGAGGCGAAGGCGTGCGCGGCGTGGAGCGATGTTTTTGACGCTGTTGAGAGCGGTGAGGCGCATTTTGGCGTGCTGCCGTTTGAAAACAGCTACGCGGGTGACGTGAGCGATGTGCTTGATTTATGCTTTGCGCACAAGGATATTTTCGTGAGCGACATCTACGATTTGCCTGTTGTGCAAAACCTTCTCGGCGTGCACGGTGCGCAGCTTTCGGACATAAAAAAAGCTGTATCTCACCCGCAGGCGCTCGCGCAGTCGGCCAATTTCTTAAAAAAGCTAGGCATTGAGACGCAGAGCTATCCTAACACCGCCGCGGCCGCAAAATTTGTGGCGCAGGCGAATGACAAGAGCGTCGCCGCGATAGCGAGCGCCGAGACGGCCGAGCTGTACGGGCTTGACGTGATTGCCGAGGGAATAAACGAGGCAAAGGACAACACAACGCGGTTTATCGTGATTGGCAAAAAGCTGCCGATTGACGGAGAGAGGTTTAGCCTTTTGTTCACTGTCAAAAACGTGGCGGGCAGCCTCGCGCGCGTGATACAGATAATAGGCGAAATGGGCTGCAACATGGTGTCGATAAAAAGCCGCCCTATGCCGCACATGACGTGGGAATATTATTTTTACACCGAGCTTATAGGCAGCTCCTCAGACAGCGAAAAGCTGACAGCCGCGCTTGAGCCTGTGTGCACAAGCGTGCGGACGCTGGGGATTTACGGCAAAGCTTAATGCGAAACGCACCCCTCATCCGTCACGCTGCGCGTGCCACCTTCCCCCGAGGGGGAAGGCTTAAAGGCTTCTCCTTGAGGAGAAGCTGTCGCCCGCAGGCGACTGATGAGGTGTAGCTTACGCTGTTTTAATTATTATCACAAAAGCTAAATAAAGTGAGTGGAGAACATGAGTATGAAATTGACCATGCGGCTTAAAGAAAGCCGTTACGACATCATCATAAAAAACGGCGGCCTCGGGCGCGTAAATCAGCTTATAAACCTCAACCGCAAGGTGCTTATTGTCACGGACGACGGCGTGCCGGCGGAATATGCCGAGCGCGTAAAAGCGCAGTGTGACGAGGGCATTATATTCACCGTGGCGCAGGGCGAGGGCAGCAAGAGCATCGATGTTTTTGCAAAGCTGCTCGGCGCTATGCTTGAAAACGGATTTTCACGCAGGGACGCTGTGATAGCCGTGGGCGGCGGCGTTGTGGGCGATTTGGCGGGCTTTGCGGCGGCGAGCTATATGCGCGGCATCGACTTTATAAATTGCCCCACAACGACGCTTGCGCAAATTGACTCGTCAATCGGCGGCAAGACGGCTGTGAATTTAAACGGCACAAAAAACATCGTCGGCGCATTTTATCAGCCAAAGCTTGTTGTGATTGACCCCGAGACGCTCAAAACGCTGTCTGCCCGCCACTTTGCTGAGGGGCTTGCGGAGGCCGTCAAGGCGGGGCTCATTGCGGACGCAGAGCTTTTTGAGATGTTTGAAAACGATGATATAAACGAAAAGCTTGAGGAGATAATTTACCGCAGCTTAGTCGTTAAAAAGAACGTTGTCGAGCACGACGAAAAGGAAATCGGCGAGCGTGCGTGCCTTAATTTTGGGCACACGATTGGCCACGCGATTGAGAGCTATGAAAAGCTTGGCGGACTGTGCCACGGCGAGTGTGTAGCGCTGGGAATGCTGCCGATGACGCAAAATGCCTCGCTGCGCAGACGCATGCGCACAGTTTACAAAAAGCTTGGCTTGCCGTGCAGTGTGAAGTATGACGGCGACGCGATTTTTGACATACTTAAGCACGACAAAAAGGCGGCGGGCGGCGAAATTACGATTGTGACCGTCAAGCAGCTTGGCGAATACGCGCTTGAAAAGGTGGACACCGCCTCCTTGCGCGGCATCGTAAAGGAGGGTGTGCGGTGAGAGATACCTTCGGGTCGGCCGTCTCAATCACGCTTTACGGCGAGAGCCACGGCGCGGCGATTGGCGCTGTTATAAACGGCGTGGCGGCGGGCGTGCGCGTGGACGATCAATTTATGGCGGCGCAGATGGAAAAGCGCCGCGCAAAGGGCAAAATAAGCACGGCGCGCGTTGAAGCGGACGCGGTGCGCATTTTATCCGGCGTAAAGGACGGCTTTGCAACAGGCAGCGCCATTTGTTTGCAAATTGAAAACACAAACACAAAAAGCGCCGATTATGCCAAAACGCAGCAGCTTTTGCGCCCCGGGCACGCCGATTACACCGCGTTTGCGAAATACGGCGGATATCAGGACGCGCGCGGCGGCGGGCATTTCAGCGGGCGGCTTACAGCGCCGATAGTGGCGGCGGGCAGCATTTTTACACAGCTTTTGAAAAGCAAGGGCGTTATAATCGGCACGCATATGCTTAAATGTGCGGGCGTTTGTGACGACGGCTTTTCAAGCGATTTTGATGTTTTGAAAAATCAGCTTATTGCGCTTAATGAAAGCGAATTTGCGGTTATATCGCAAAGCGCGGGCGAAAAAATGACTGCCGAAATAGAAAAAGCCGCGGCTGACGGCGACAGCGTTGGCGGCGTGCTTGAAACGGCGATAATCGGGCTTCCCGCAGGGCTTGGCGAGCCGTTTTTCGACAGTGCCGAGAGCGTTTTGTCGCATTTGCTTTTCAGTATGCCCGCTGTTAAGGGCATTGAGTTTGGCGGCGGGTTTGCGCTTGCCGACATGCGAGGAAGCCAAGCAAACGACGCTTTTTGTATGGACGGCGGCAAAGTTATCACCGCCACAAACAACAACGGCGGCATAAACGGCGGCATAACAAACGGTATGCCGATAATTTTACGCACCGCGATAAAGCCGACACCGAGCATTTATAAAGAGCAGAGCACTGTAGATTATGCACAAAAATGCGACGCAAAGCTTGTGATAAACGGCAGACACGACCCCTGCATAGCCCACCGCGCAAGAGTGGTGCAAGACAGCCTGTGCGCGATAGGCATAGCGGAGATTTTTGGCATGGAATATGGGATAAGGTGGCAGATAACGTAGGCGGTACCCCTCATCCGTCACGCTACGCGTGCCACCTTCCCCCGAGGGGGAAGGCTAAAGGCTTCTCCTTGAGGAGAAGCTGTCGCCCGCAGGCGACTGATGAGGTGTAGCCACAAATATTGATAGAGGAGGCAACACATTTGTTAAAGCTTTTAATTTTAAACGGCCCAAACATAAATATGCTCGGCATACGCGAGCCGGAAATTTATGGAAAAATGACGTATAACTCGCTTGTTGAATATCTTAAAACCGAAGCCGCGCGGCTTTGTGTGGACGTTGAATTTTTTCAGTCAAACCACGAGGGGGCGCTTGTGGACGTTATACAAAACGCATACGGACGGTTTGACGGCATAGTGATAAACCCCGCGGCGTACACGCACACGAGCGTCGCGATACTTGACGCGCTGAAGGCTGTGGGCATTCCCGCGGCGGAAATTCATATTTCGGACGTGACAAAGCGCGAGGATTTCAGGCAGATAAGCTACGCCGGCATGGCGTGCAAATGGCATTTTATAGGTGAGGGAAAGCTTGGCTACGTGCACGGCATGGAGGCAATTATAAAACATTACAAGGAGATTGAAAACGCATGATTATAAGCACAAAAAGAGGCACTCCCGCAGAGGAGCTTGACAGAATAATAAAGCAGTTTGAGGACAAGGGTCTTTCCGTCACAATGATACGCGGCACGGACTACAACGTTTTCGGGCTTGTTGGCGACACGACTGTCATCGACGAAAAGGACGTTATGGCAAACCCTTACGTCGAGAACGTTCAGCGCGTATCCGAGCCGTATAAAAAGGCAAACCGCCTGTTTCACGAGGCGGATTCAATCATAAATGTGGGCGGAATACCTGTGGGCGGCAAGGAGAAAATTGTCGTCATCGGCGGCCCGTGCAGCATCGAGGGCGAGCAAGAGACTATTGACATTGCGAAAGAGGTCAAGGCGGCGGGCGCGTGCATGCTGCGCGGCGGCGCATATAAGCCGAGAACAAGCCCATACGCGTTTCAAGGACTTGGCACAGAGGGCATTCTCGACATGGTTAAGGCGCGTGAAGCGACCGGCATGCCGATTGTCAGCGAGCTTATGAGCGAGGACAGAATTGACGAATTTGAAGAATACGTTGACCTTGTGCAGATTGGCGCGCGCAACATGCAGAATTTTAATCTGCTTAAAGCCGTTGGCAAAATGACAAAGCCGATATTATTAAAGCGCGGGCTTGCGAACACTATTGAGGAATGGATAATGAGCGCCGAGTACATCATGGCGGGCGGCAACGACAACGTTATCCTTTGCGAGCGCGGCATACGCACGTTTGAAAAATACACGCGCAACACGCTTGATTTATCTGTTATACCTATAATAAAAGAGCGCACGCATCTGCCGATTATCATTGACCCAAGCCACGCGACAGGCAACTACCGCTACGTCGAAAGCGCGTCACTCGCCGCGATAGCCGCAGGCGCAGACGGCCTTATAATCGAAGTACACTCCTGCCCCGCAAAAGCATGGAGCGACGGCGCCCAAAGCCTAAAGCCGGATAAGTTTAAGACGGTGATAGATAAGGGACGCGAGATTGCTAGGGTTGTCGGACGAGACATATACTAAAATAAGAAATAAAAAAGAAGAAAGAAGAAGTACGGTGTGACGCCTGCGGGCGTCACATTCTAATGGATAGCAACATTCCATTAGAATGTGATTGCCGCAGCAATCACTCCTTACTTTTTCTTTCTTCTTTCTTCTATCTTCTTTTATTTATCGCTTGCGCGTTTAATGCTTCTCTTCAGCCATCCGCCTTGTTTATAGTAAATAATAAACACAATCGACGTAATTACCCACGTTACGGGGTAGCTTGCGCAGACTATTCTTACGTCGTGGTTTAGGGGCACTACGGTGTAGAGCCAGATTGAGCGCAGGACGCAGATGCCTATGCAAGAAATTATCATCGGGACTATCGCGTCGCCTGTGCCGCGCACTGCGCCGCCGATTGTTTCTATTAAAATATACGTGATATACCACGGAATGGTGAAGCGCATCATCACTGTGCACCACTCGATTACGCTTGCGTCCGCTGTGAAAAAGCGCGCACATTCGGGGCCGAATATGTAAAGTATCACCTCAACAACGGCTGTAAACGCGACGGCGAGCACGGTTGCTATGCGCACCGACTGCTTTAACCTGTCGTATTTTTTTGCGCCGAAATTCTGCCCCGCAAACGTCGTCGCCGTCAAGCCAAACGAGCTTATTGTCATCCAAAACATTGCGTCGACCTTGCCGAAAACCGCCCATGCGGCCACTGCGTCTGTGCCAAACGTGTTTATTGACGCTTGAATGAGAATGTTCGACACCGAGTACATCACGCTTTGCATACCGGCGGGCAGGCCTATGCGCACCATTTCGCCGAGCAGAGGGAAATCGAGCTTTATATTTTTTGCGATAAGGCGGTAAATTGGCGGCGCGCCGTTGAGCGAGATTAAGATAAGCACCGCGCTGACGGCTTGGGAAATAATTGTTGCCCATGCCGCGCCCGCAACGCCCATTTTGAACACGAGGATAAACACAAGGTCAAGCACGACGTTGACGATGCTTGAAAATATGAGAAAGTAAAGCGGGCGGCGGCTGTCGCCGACTGCGCGGAGTATGCCCGAGCCTACATTATATATAGTGTTGAAAATCATGCCCGCGAAATAAATGCGTATATAGGTGACTGCGTAGCCGATGACGTCCTCGGGCGTGCCCATTGCGCCGAGCATCGCGGGCGAAAACACAAAGCCGAGCACGCCGAGCAACGCACCGCCGACGATGGCGAGCGCTATCGCTGTATGGACGGCTCTGTTTGTTTTGTCGCCGTTTTTTGCGCCGTAATACTGCGAAATAATGACGGCAGAGCCCGACGCAATACCGACGAAAAAGTTGACTATAAGGTTGACAATAGTTGACGCGGGCCCGCCGACAGCCGCAAGCGCCTCCTTGCCGAGAAATTGCCCGACGATAACCGCGTCGGCGGTATTATAGAAAAACTGAAAAAACGTGCCAAACCATATAGGAAAAAAGAACGCCAGCATCTGCTTAGGTATACTGCCGCTTGTAATGCGATTTTCCTCCATATTTTTGTTCCTCTTACATAAAATACCTCCCTTGTCAAAGGGAGGTGGCGCGGCGAAGCCGTGACGGAGGGATTCTTTTTACAGCATACGCCGCAGGTAAGAATCCCTCCACCGCCTGCGGGCGGTCCCCCTCCCTTTAACAAGGGAGGTAAACGCTCTCGCCACACACGTTTATCAGCATATCACTAATGCCGCAAAATGTCTATATGCTAAATTTCACATTTTCACATTTTATCCCATAATAGCACAAACATCACTCATTTAAACAATGTAAAATAAATGTAAAGAAACAAAAGGAGGCGCGCAATATGGGAGAATATGCAGCGGTGTTTGAGAGATATGAGAAAAAATATCTGCTTGACGAGACGCAATATAAAAAAATAAGAAATGCCTTTGCCGCGTATTTTATCGAGGACAAATACGGCAGACACACGATAGGGTCTGTTTATTACGACACTGACGACTTTGTGCTTATACGCGCGTCGCTTGAAAAGCCAAAATACAAAGAAAAACTGCGGCTGAGAAGCTACGGCACGCCGACTGACGACGGCACTGTGTTTATGGAGATAAAGAAAAAATGCGGCGGCGTTGTGTATAAAAGGCGCGTTCCGCTGACGCTTAGAAAAGCGCGGGAATATGACGAAACGAAAATAATACCCGACGCAAACAGCCAAATTTGGCGCGAGATTGAATGGTTTGAGACGCGCTATCACCCTGCGCCCCGCGTGCTTATAGGCGTTGAGCGCATTGCGATGTACGGCGCAGAGGACGAAAACTTGCGCGTGACATTTGACTTTGACATGCGCTTTCGCACGACGATGCTCGACCTTTCAAACGGCACGCACGGCACTCCCCTTGCGCCGGGCAAGATACTGATGGAGGTCAAAATCCCGGGTGTGATGCCGTTTTGGATGGCGCGGATATTTTCGGAGCTTTCGCTTACGCCTGTGTCGTTTTCAAAATACGGCACGGCGTACAGAGATTTTATAGTGAACGGTAACGGAGGAAAATTAAGTGTTTGAGAGTATACTTAAAGTGACAGAGACAGGCGCAACAACGGCGAGCAGCAGCCTTTTATGCCTTGCGGCGGCGATAATTTTAGGGATAACGGCGGCGCTGTTTTACATGATAAAAAACACGACAAACAAGAGCTTTGTCGTCACCTTGGCGCTTTTGCCCGCTTTGGTGCAGGTGGTAATTTTGATGGTGAACGGCAATCTCGGCGCAGGCGTGGCGGTTATGGGCGCATTCAGCCTTGTGAGGTTTCGCAGTGTGCCGGGGTCTGCAAGGGAGATAAGCGCAATTTTTCTCGCGATGGCTATTGGGCTTGCTACCGGCATGGGCAGCATTGGCTTTGCAGCGGTGTTCACGGTGATTTTGTGCTGTGTGCAGACGGTTTTGCTGTGCTCGCCGTTCGGCACAAGAAAATCAGCCGCCAAAGAGCTGCGCATAACTATCCCCGAAAACCTTGACTACACAGGGCTTTTTGACGACATTTTTAAAAGCTATACAAGCGACGCGAGCCTTGAAAAAGTGCGCACGGCGGGCATGGGAAGTGTATACGAGCTGCATTATCACATCACACTAAAGGATGAACAGCGCGAAAAAGCCTTTATCGACGCCATTCGCTGCCGCAACGGCAACATGGCGATAACCTGCGGGCGCGCCTCAACTGTGCGCGACGAGCTTTAAAAAGGAGCAATTATGACATATTTTATCAAAGTGGCAGCGTGCGTTTTGACAGCCGCGACAGTTTTTTTGACAGGCTGCGCGGGCACAGTTAATCAAAGCGGAACTTCATCAAGCAGCTCAAGCGTCAGCGCTTCGGAAACATCAACCGTAACGACGACGGCATCAACCTACGATTATGCAAAAAAGGCGCTCGACGCTTCTTACAACGCGGGCGCACAGACGATTAATCTCGACAAAAAAAGCGGGACAATCTCGATAACAAGCGCGGGCGAATACATTATTACAGGCACTCTCGCGGACGGCCATATCGAGGTTGACGCGGACGACGACGTACAGCTTATACTAAACGGCGCTGCGATAACAAGTAACGGCTCGGCGGCGATAATTGCGCTTAACGGCGACCTTATTATAACGCTTGCCGACGGCACGCAAAACAGCGTGACCGCGAACGGCATCACTGAAGAAGCTGACGCGGCGATATACGCGAGCGACGACCTATATTTCAACGGCGGCGGCGCGCTGACAGTCGCGTGCACAGACGGCGACGCTATCGCGGGCAAGGACGATGTGGCATTTATAAGCGGCAAGTATGACATCACCGCTGCCGACGACGGCATACGCGGCAAGGACGCGCTTGCGATATGCGGCGGCACATTCACGATAACCGCCGAGGGCGACGGCTTAAAGAGCACAAACGACACAGACGATGACGAAGGCTGCGTTTACCTCGACGGCGGCACGTTTGACATAACGGCGGGCGCTGACGGCGTGCAGGCGGAGACGGCGCTATATGTGACAGACGCCGTTTTTGATATAACATCGGGCGGCGGTGTTGAAAATGCTGTGCAGAAAACCACCGAGAAAATGGGCGGTGGAAAACAAGGCGGCAGAATGCAGCAAAGCGGCGCAGCGCCGAAGATGATGGCAACGGCTTTCACCACAGAGCAAACCGCGATAACAGATACAACCGCCGACAGCTTTAATGGCTTAAAGGCGGGCACGGCGATAAATATTTACGGTGGCGAAGTAACAATAAACAGCGCCGACGACGCGGTGCACACAAACGGAATATGCACGATAAGCGGCGGCTCACTTACGCTTGCGTCCGGCGACGACGGCGTGCACGCGGACGACACACTGAACATCAGCGGTGGCAGCGTGACGGTGACGCAAAGCTACGAAGGGCTTGAAGCGACAACTATAAACATAACCGGCGGTGAATGCGACGTAACGGCGAGCGACGACGGCTTAAACGCGGCGGGCGGCAGTGATATCCAAAGCACGCAGTTTGACAAATTTGCCCAAGGCACGGGCGCGCTTAACATAAGCGGAGGCACTGTATATGTCGACGCCGCGGGCGACGGACTTGACGCAAACGGATCAATAGACATATCGGGAGGCACAACAATAGTAAACGGCCCCGAAAACAGCGGCAACGGCGCGCTTGACTACGACGGAACCTGCACAGTAAGCGGCGGCACTCTGATTGCGCTAGGCGCGTCCGGCATGGCGCAAGCACCATCAGGCGGCAGTCAGGCGTATATTATGGCGACGCTTTCACAAACGCAAGGCGCAAACACCGAAATAACAATTCAAGACGCAAGCGGAAACACAATTTACACCGTGACAAGCGCCAAAAGCTTTAACAGCATAGTTGCAAGCACAAGCGAAATGAAGAGCGGCACAAGCTATACTGTGACGGCGGGGAATGTGACAGGCACGGCAACCGCAAAGTAAAAAAGAATAAATAAGAAAGAAAAAGTAAGGAGTGACGCCCGCAGGCGTCACTCCTTACTTCTTATTTCTTCTTTTTTCTATCTTCTTTTGTTTTATTCCGCCTTAAACTGCGTAAGGCTCTTTGCTGAGGTGTGCGCTATTGGGTCCCAGGTGGTTTTGCGGCTGAAAAAGCTTAGGATTGTCAATAGTAGATAGCTGCCTAAGAAAACCCAGAAGCTTGCTATGCTTTTTGCCATTTGCTTGACCTTGTTTTTTTGCAAAACGACTATGAATGCCGCTATGCACATGGACAAAATCACTGCAAATATTGTGCCGCCGCTGAGCATTGCGGCTGTGCGCCAAAAGCCGTAGATGGCTAGCTTGCCTATCACGATGCCGTTGCCCGCGAGCAGCAGGCCGCAGCTTATTGCGCAAAGCACAACCCCCGCCACCTGCGTGAGCGGTGTCAAAAACGTTATGTACATATCGAGCGCGGAGCGGCTGCGGTGCATTATTGCGCGGGTGATAAGCTTTTGATGATATTTGAAAAAGCTTTGCAGGCTGCCTGTCGTCCAACGGCGGCGCTGATTCCAGCTTTGTGAAAAAGTGATTGGCTGCTCGTCGTAGATTATCGCCTGCGGGACGTATTTTACGTTTGCGCCCGCGCACACGCACTGCGCGCTGAACTCGTAGTCCTCTGTCATTGTTGTTGTGTGCCAACCCTCTGTGCGCTCAAGAAGCGAGCGCGTGACGACAAAGCCGCTGCCGTTGACGAGCGCCGAAAGCCCAAGCGCCGAACGGCTGCAATTATAAAAGCGGTGCAAAAGCCAGTAGCCTATTGAGTACCAGCCCGAAACCGCGCTTTGGCTTGGGTTTTTGCTGTCGCGTAAGCCCTGCACGACCTCTGCGCCGCTGACTATCGCGTCGTTCATGCGGCTTAAAAACTCGGTGTCGACTAGGTTGTCCGCGTCGAAAACGCACATCGCGTCGTAGTCGTCGCCACTTAGCATTTCATCGGCAATCTGCGTGAGCACCTCGCCCTTGCTGTGGATTTCGCCTGTGGGAATAAACAGCGTTGCGCCGTGCTCTTTGGCGACGGCGGCGGTGTTGTCGGTGCAGTTATTTGGCGCGATAAGCACCGTAAAAAGCTCTTTTGGATATGCTTGCGCAAGCAGGCTGTCTGTGAGGTAGCCTATCACCGCCTCCTCATTGCGGGCGGCGGCGACGCACAAAAAGCGCGTTTGCGGCTTTGCCTCGGGCAGCGGCTTTTCTCTTTCTTTTTTAGCTGCGCCGAAAAGCGCTATGAGAATAAAATAAAGGTTATAGCACATAAGCAGAACGCCTGCTATAAGGGTGAGCTTGGTTAAGCTTAGTATAAGCATTTTTATACCTCCTTGGGCAAAGCTGTGTCTCAGTGCAAGACGATGCTTCGCGGGCGGCTTTACGTCGTTGCGAAAGCCTGTTTTATTTCGTTGTTCACAAAATATAACGACAGACCTTTCACATTATCTTCAATTATATAATAAATTATGTTTTTGCGCAAGGACGTAAATGGTTGGGATATGCATATAAATGGTAAATGTGTGTGAACAGATGCGGACGCGCAATGCGCGCCCCTACAAAGGTTGCTATTTCACTATAAAACCGCGTCATGGGGGGACACATTGCCCCACCGCAGGTGGCTGCAAGAGCGGGACGTCGAGGACGCCGTCCCCTACAATTTGAGGTAAATTTGCGGTGCGCCGTAGGGGCGGATTCCATATCCGCCCGCAATCTCGCGCAAATTGGCGGTGTGGCACATTTGTAGGGGTCGATGCCCACATCGACCCGCAGCCGTGGCGATGTGCAAACCTTACGGACGAGCACAGCTCGCCCCTACAAAGGTTTCTTGTTTCACCATAAAAACCGCGTCATGGGGGACACGTTGCCCCACCGCAGGTGGCTGCAAGAGCGGGACGTCGAGGACGCCGTCCCCTACAATTTGAGGTAAATTTGCGGTGCGCCGTAAGGGCGGATTCCATATCCGCCCGCAATTTCACACAAATTTGCGGTGTAGCACATTTGTAGGGGTCGATGCCCACATCGACCCGCAGCCGTGGCGATGTGCAAACAAAAGCGGACGCGCAATGCGCGCCCCTACAATCCACTGTGAATTTGCGTGATCAATAACGTAGGGAGCGACGCCCTCGCCTTTATTGCCGGATAAAAAAAGCAAAGCCACACCTCAAATGAGGTGTGGCTTGTGTTTCTGTGTATTTTATCGTTTGCTAAAGCAATCGCTGCAATATACAGGGCGGTCATTGCGGGGCTCGAAAGGAACCTTGCATGTTTTGCCGCATGAAGCGCAGACAGCGTCGAACATTTGACGAGCGCCACCATTGCCACGTGAGTTTTGTTTACGTGCGTCGCGGCATGATTTGCAGCGCTGCGGCTCATTTGTGAAGCCTTTTTCTGCAAAAAATTCCTGCTCGCTAGCAGTAAATACGAATTCCTGACCGCAATCCTTGCAGACGATAGTTTTGTCGTTGTACATTGAATACCTCTTTATGTTGTTGTTCCGTCGATATTGACGTGAGATTATAATACCACACTTTTAACAATAAGTCAAAGGTATTGTGAAAATAATTTAAAGATTATGACAAATCACAAATAAGATGGTAAATATATAGCCTATTTGTATAAATAGGCGCGTTTTTGTGAAATTACAGCCCAAAGCTGCGCACAAGCTCAGCAAACTCGTCGCTGCCGACGAAGCCGTTGAAAATTGTCTCTCTTGACGCGCCGTTATTTAGCTGATTGAGCCAGTTTTCTTTGCCTATGCTGTCGGAGCTGCGGTCAAAAAGCGTTTTGTAAAGTACCTCGACGAAATCGTTGTCGGAAAGGTTTCTGTCCTTGAACTCATCACTCAGCACGACGCCCCAAACCGTGTCTGCGCCTGTTTTTGTTCCGTTTTGAAGGCTTGCTATCCATGCCGCTTTCCCGATTGCATCGGACGGGCGATTAAGCGCAACGGTGTACAATCTCTCGACAAAATCTGCAAGCTGTGCTGCGTCGCCTGTTGCTGACGCTTGCACGTTCTCCATTGTGTTTCCGTATTCTGCGTGCCAAACGCCCCAGCCTAGGTACGGATAGCCGTGGCTTACAAATTTGGAAATATCGTCAATGCGTATAACGCCCGCGTAGGCGTGGACGATTTTGCCGCCGCCTATCGACATTGCGGCGTGGCCGTAGCCGTAGGGGTCATACTTGGAATTTGAGCACACGCCGAACATGACGAGTGTGCCTGCGGGCGGGTTGTCGTCCGTATGAAGATAGCCGCCCGCCGCTAGCTTTTGCGCCGCGATAGGCCCTGTGCCGTAGCCGCTTTGGTACACGCCGGTCTGCTCATACGCGGCGCGCACCATCGCGAGGCAACGCCCGTTCCACGTTGAAGCCGACGACGCGCTGCCGACCTGATTTACCATCCAATCAACAGCCGTCTGTGCCATCGACGAGGTTATGTACACCGGCGAATACGCCGCTACCGCTTATATTCGCCTCGTCGTCGGTGATGTTATACGGCGTTTCGTCGGGCTGCGTCTGCGCGGGATTTTGCGTCAGCGCCGCGTCCCAATCCTCGATATCCGGCGACACCTCATACTCTGCGGCAAACGCCGTCTGAGCAAACAAGGCGCACATCATAACGGCGGTTAAAAGCGCCAAAAATTTCTTTGTCACAATTTTTCTCCTAATAATAAACAATATTACCACAAGTATATACCATGTCGAAACATGTTGCAATATATAACATATGGTAATTATGAGTATTATTGTAGGTTTGTCAATGATACGTTACACCAAAAGCAATAAAATCATGGAGAATTTTTTTAGGAGACTGCCAGTTAAGAGGGCGCATGGGAAACGCATTG
>RZZW01000011.1 GCA_009929695.1 Clostridia bacterium | reverse complement strand
GTTCCCATTCCGAACACAGTAGTTAAGCTTGGTCGTGCCGAAGATAGTTGGTTGGTAACGACCCGTGAAAATAGGTAGGTGCCGGCTCTTTTCTTTTTTATATGGCCCCTTGGTCAAGCGGCTAAGACGTCGCCCTCTCACGGCGAAATCGGGAGTTCGATTCTCCCAGGGGTCACCATTTTTGTATTCCTCAATAGCTCAGTCGGTACACATATAGCACTTAGCGAGCGCAGCGAGCTTAGTGATATAGCGTGCCGACCCAATAATGAGCGGCAAAGTAAATCATATCGCAATCTTGCGTAATGATATATATTCCTCAATAGCTCAGTCGGTAGAGCATGCGGCTGTTAACCGCAGGGTCGTTGGTTCGAGTCCAACTTGGGGAGCCAAAAAACAGCGTCATCGCAAGATGACGTTGTTTTTTTATTATTTATCGTGAATTTACGGCAAAGTGTAGGGGGCGGCGTCCTCGACGCCCCGTTAGCGATGTGTAAAATTATAGCAGCGGGTCGATGTGGGCATCGACCCCAACGATTTAGCGCAAAACAATTTAAAGATGTTGCAATATACTATTTCAAAGGCTATACTTAATATATAAAAAGCGAGCATGGCGGAGGAGCAAAATATTATGGCGACAACAGTAGACTATATTGAATTTGTCTGCGAGCAGATACGCGGCGTGGGCGAGGTGCGGTATAAGAAGATGTTCGGCGATTATATGGTGTACTTAAACGACAAGCCCGTGCTGCTTGTGTGCGACAACACAGTGTTTGTAAAGCAGCTCGACTGCATAGCCGATAAAATGTTTAACGCTGAAAAAGGCTTTCCCTATGAGGGCGCAAAGGAGCACTATATTCTCGACATCGACAACGCCGATTTCAGCAAGGAGATAGTACTGGAGCTTGAAAAGGTGACACCACTGCCAAAGCCACGCAAAAAATCAGCCGCTAAATCGTAGATTAACACTAAATAAAAGAGGATATAAAATGAGCCGTCTAATTTAATTTTGCAAAACAACAATACTAAAGGTCACCACTTTTCAGTGGTGCTGTTTGCTGTATAACAAAATTGACAGGACGGTTTTTATGTTAAAAAAGAATATTTTCATTATGTACGCCATCGCGTTTTTGCAAGGGCTTGTTTTTTACAGCTCAATTGCCACGCTTTACAGGCAGGCGAGCGGCGTATCGGTGTTTCAAATAACAATTATTGAGAGCATTTCGCTTGTGCTCTGCCTGATTTTTGAGCTTCCGTGGGGCGTTTTAGCAGATAAAATTGGCTACAAGAAAACGATGATGATTTGCTGCACGCTATATTTTGTCTCGAAAATTATTTTTTGGCAGGCATCAAGCTTTATGGGATTTTTGGCGGAGAGAATACTTTTAAGCGTTGTTCTTTCCGGCATGTCGGGTGTTGACAGCAGTATTTTGTACTTGTCGTGCGACAGCCAGGATGCGCAGCGCGTGTTTGGCGTTTATAACAGCTTAGGCACGGCGGGGCTTTTGCTCGCGTCACTCATTTTCACAATATTTATAGGCGCAGATTACAGGTTTTCCGCGTTTTTGACGGTGCTTACGTATGGCACGGCGGCGATATTGACTTTATTTATCACAGAAGTGAAAAAACCCAAGGCAAGCATGGAGGCAAACGCGCAAAAGCAGTTTTTCGGTATTTTGCGCAATATATTCAAGAATAAATATCTGCTGATGTTCCTCGTCGGCGCCGCACTTTTGAACGAGACGCACCAAACCTTTACTGTGTTTTTGAGCCAGCTTCAATATGTCAAAGGTGGAATGACCGACAAAATGATAGGCGCGGCGTATATTTTAATCACAATTGCGGGGCTTATTTCGGCGAAATCGTCGAAAATTACTGAGGCGATAGGCGCGCGGCGGCTTGTTAATTTGTGCTACGCGTTGGCTGTTTTGTCGTGCGTTTTGCTGTGCGTCACCTCATCGGCGGTGGCTTCTGTAATAGGCATATTGGCGCTCAGAATAGCCTTTTCGCTGTTTCAGCCGATGCAGAGCAATATTCAAAATATGCAGGTGGTTTCGTCTGACAGAGCGACGGAGCTTAGTGTGTTTTCGGTTATTATGAACTCTGTCGGCGTGAGCACAAATCTTATTTTCGGCGCGGTTGCAGACGTAAATCTCTCATCCGCATTTTTATTCGGCGCGGTATTTTGTCTGCTTGGGTTTATTCTCGTAAGTTGTTGGGCGAAAGGGACGAAGCATAGATTTTTGGCGTGATTGAAAGCGTACGGTGCATTCCAAATTTTTGTAATCTTGCAAAACGCGCTAGTAGGGCAAGGGCTCTGCTCTTGCCGAAACTTGCGGCGGGTGGTTGCGGCGGCAAGAGCAGAGCCCTTGCCCTACAGGAGACGCTTTATATACGACACGTCGAAAAATAAAACCGTCTCATTGCAAGGCATGTTTAAATGTGATATTATTGCTGCAAGAGGTGATTAAAATGGCAAATGAGGACAAAAAAGATTTTAACGCGATGTTGCATAGCTCGTCGGCACTATGCAAGTGCTTTGCGACGATGAGATTAAAAAAGAAATTTGGCGCACGGGCGACACCATGTTTTACAAAAAAGGCGTGACAGACCCTGACTATTGCGTGCTTAAATTCACCGCCGAAAAAGGTCGCCACTATTGCGATTTGAAAACAGAAAGCTTGGATTGGTAAGCAGACAAAACAAAGCACAAATTATCGGGCGGCGCGCGCTAAAAAGCTGTATAGTGATATTGCGGAAAGGGATTTGAGCATGAACTGGATTGAGAGCATGAGCAGGGCAATCAGCTATATTGAAGCGAATATCACACAGCCGATTTCGGTGGACAAAATCGCGCGTGAGGCTGCCGCGTCGCCATTTTATTTTCAAAAGGGCTTCGCGATGCTGTGCGGGTTTACCGTCGGCGAATACATCAGGCAGCGCAGGCTCACACTTGCCGGCACAGAGCTTGCGACGACTGATGAAAAGGTGATTGATATTGCGCTTAAATACGGCTACGACTCGCCCGACGCGTTCACAAAAGCATTCACGAGGTTTCATGGCGCAACACCTACCGCAGTACGAAAGGGCGGGGCAATGCTGAAATCATTTGCCGCACTGAAGCTTAAATTTACACTGGAGGGCGGTTGTATTATGGATTACAAAATCGAGCAAAAGAGCGCATTCACCGTTATCGGCGCGCAGAAAACCTTTAAATATGAGGGCGCAATGGAGGTCATTCCGCAGTTTTGGACGCAGTTTTTTAAAAATGGCGGCGGCCAAACAGTCTGCGGAACATACGGCATAAACATCGACGAGAGCATGAAGGGCGAGGAGTTTGACTACCTTATCGCCGATGAGTACAAAGCGGGAACGCCTGTGCCGGAGGGCTTTGTGACGCGTGAAATCCCCGCGTTCACATGGGCGGTGTTCGCCTGCAAGGGCGCGATGCCGAACTCTTTGCAGAGCACAAACAAGAAAATTTATTCCGAATGGATGCCAAACTGCGACTACGAGTTTGCCGCAGGCTACTGCATAGAGATGTACGCAAACCCAATGGACTACCCCAAAGGCACAAACGACGAGAATTACTACAGCGAGCTGTGGATTCCGGTTAAGAAGAAGTAAAAATACCGCCCTGCTGATGTTGAAATCGGCGGGGCGGTTTGCGTATATTGTAAAGCTTGCACAAACTTACCTCATCCGTCGCTCCTTCGTCGCGCCACCTTCTCCCAAGGGAGAAGGCTTCCCCTTGAGGGGAAGCTGTCGCCCGCAAGCGACTGATGAGGTGTAGCATTTTGCTTGCAGTTTAGGCAGTTTTCTCCGTCACCGCACTAACTATATTCTCAAGCTCATCCGCGTCCTTAACGTTAAACACAAGGCGGCTGCCGTCTTTTTTTGTTATAACTGCCGCGTTTTTTTGTGAGGAATACACGGCGCATTTATAATTGCTAAACGTCGCGTTGCTGAAATTTCCGCTTTTCACGCCTAAAAAATCGCTGCCGAACGTGCGTGTGCCGTAGCTTATGCCGCTTTGTATTTCGGCGCTTTCGATGTCGGAATACTTCACGCTTTCACTGAAAAGCATGGCTTTGACTGTCAGCTCGTCGCCGCTCACAGCAGCGCTTACGCCCATGAGGTTGCCCGCCAAAAGAAACACCGCCACAGCCGCGAAAATTACAGCGGTAAAAATATAGCTTCCCTTTTTCGCATTCATTCAAATCACTCTCCAAAGCCATAATAGCACAAAGTATTTTGCCGCGCAAGTCACAAATGCCTATTGACAATTCCAAACGCTTGTGATATGATTTTGATATCAAATAAATATTACTTAATCGGAGGAATAGACATGAACGAACGTATTTTAAAAGGCAGCAAAACAGGTATGCCTGTGATGCTCGTCACAATAGCGCTTTATATTTTGGCGCTTTTCGCCACTATTTTTGGCGGAATTGAGGTCGACGGAGGCGGCTCGCCCGTGCTGATGATTGTCGGCATAGTTTGGCTTTCACTCGGTTGGTTTCCTGTTTGCGGCTTAAAAGTGCTAAAGCCGCAAGAGGCGCTTGTGCTCACGCTTTTCGGCAAATATGTCGGCACGCTCAAGGGCGACGGCTTCTATTTCGTCAATCCGTTTTGCACCGCCGTCAACCCCGCTGCAAAGACAAAGCTCAACCAAAGCGGAGATGTAAAATCAATATCAGATGTAATAGGTCAGGGTGTTGCCGCTGGCAACAGCGTCGAAATGGCAAATAAAAAGCTATCACTTAAAATTATGACGCTTAATAATAACCGCCAAAAAATAAACGATTGTCTCGGCAACCCAATCGAAATCGGCATCGCTGTCACATGGAAAATCGTCGATACCGCGAAGGCCGTTTTCGACGTTGATAACTATAAAGAATTCCTCTCGCTTCAATGCGACAGCGCACTGCGCAACATAGTGCGCCTTTATCCGTATGATGTAGCGCCGAATGTCGACACGACAGGCGACGGTCAGGCGGACGACGGCAGTTTGCGCGGTTCAAGCGAGCTTGTCGCGGCAAGAATACGCGACGAAATACAAAATCGCGTGGCAGAAGCGGGCATCGAGGTTGTCGAAGCGCGCATAACAAATCTCTCGTATGCCACCGAAATCGCGGCTGTCATGCTTCAGCGTCAGCAGGCGTCGGCGATTATTGACGCACGCAAAATGATAGTTGACGGTGCTGTAGGCATGGTCGAAATGGCGCTTTCGCGTCTTAGCGAAAACAACGTCGTGGAGCTTGATGATGAGCGCAAGGCTGCAATGGTGTCCAACTTGCTTGTAGTGCTTTGCGGAAACCACGACGCACAGCCGATAGTAAATTCGGGAAGTCTTTACTAAAATGGCGGATAATCAAAAAAAGCAAGTGCCGCTTCGTCTTTCGCCGAAGCTGTATAATGCTATCGCCGCATGGGCAGAGGACGATTTTCGCTCTGTGAATGGGCAAATTGAGTATCTATTGTCCGAATGTGTGCGGCAAAGGAAAAAAGACGGCAAATACGTCTCGGAGACTTTGGACACTCCGCCTGTATTTGATATTGAATAAAATGATAAAATCAAGCGGTGCCGATTATTAAAAGATCGACACCGCTTGTTGTTTTCTTGTGACAATGTAGGGAACGCATAAAATGCGTTCCCTACAATAAGCATTAAATTCACGGTGAATTGTAGGGGACGGCGTCCTCGACGTCCCGCTCTTGCAGAGGGCAACGTGTCCACCATGACGCGGTTTTTATGGCGAAATAGCGGTCTTTGTAGAGGCGCGCATCGCGCGTCCGATGGGCTTGCACATCGTCACGGCTTCGGGTCGATGTGGGCATCGACCCCTACAAATGTGCCATACCGAAAATTTGCGGGCGGATATGGAATCCGCCCCTACAGTTCACCATAAATTGCAGAGTCGCGCACGGTGCGACAGCTCCCTCACTTTTCTTTCTTCGCTCTTCTTTTATTTCCCCCACCACAACGTATCGCCGTTCTTTGTCTGCGTAAAGCCGCATCGCTGTAAAATTCGCTGTGATGCATAGCCGTCGCGTTCGGTTTCGGCTATTACGCGCGACACGTTTTTCTGACGCATCGCCCAATCGCACATTGCTTGCACCGTTTCGGTCATGTAGCCGTTGTGCTCAAATTCCGCGCCAAGCCCGTAGCCGATTTCAACCTCGCCGGCTTTATTCGGCAAATTTTTAAAATCAGCCGAGCCGACAATAACGCCGTCGCTTTTTCGCTCCAAAAACCAAAAGCTGTGCCACATGTAATTTTCAGCGTCGTCCTGCGTAACTTTAATCTGCCCCTTAATTATGTCAAGAAAAATCCCCTCAAGTGGCTCTGCCATGTAGCGGCAGCCAAGCTCCTTTTCAAGCGCAGCAATATCCTCCACCCACAGCGCTAATTGAGGCGCTGTCAGTGGGTAAATTTTAAGTCTTTCTGTTTCTATCATTTTTATCCTATATTACCTATCTAGCTGCACGCCGCTGTTGTCAAAATTTTTCACAGCGCTATAAATTTCTTCTATCGACACGGGCTTGCCGTCGTGCGCGTCAACGCCACATTCGTAGCGGCGTATCAGCTGCCAAACAGGCTTTAAGCGGTGCAGATGTCCGTGTATGTGTATGCGGTTGTTTTTGCAGCCGCACCAAACTTCAATAGGAAAGTGAAAAAGTATAAACTTTGTCCCCATCGTGTGCAGCTCATAATAGTCCTTGCACCACTCAAACACCGTCTCGTCAAACGTCGGGTCATCGAGGTAGTGGTCGTTATTTCCGCGCACAAGATACTTTTTGCCGTTTAGCCGTCGTATAATTTCCGCAGTTTCCGCTCCTCCGCCGTTTGAAACGTCCCCGAGAATATACACCTCGTACTTCTCCGAAACAACGCTGTTCCACTGCGTCACAAGAAACTCGTTTTTTTCTTCAAAGCTGTCAAAAACTCTTGTTCCCACGCGCGAAAATTTCTTAAAAAAGAAGTGCAAATCAGAAGTGAAATAAATCATTTTTTCTCCTAAAAGCCTACATCATCGGCGCGAAAACCCGCAAAATTGTTTGCAAAAAGCGCTTTGCGAGTGGCACGCTGTTTGCGTCGTCTAGCGTCACCTCGCGGCACTCGGCCTGCGTGTCGATAAAGTCCTGTTTAACGTCCTTTGGCATGTGACCGCCATAGAAAGAACAGCAGTTTTCAAAATGCAAGTATAGGCTGCGGTAATCCATATTTGCGCTGCCGACTATCGCGACTTTGTCGTCGCTGACGTACATTTTAGCGTGCGTGAAGCCGGGCGTGTACTCGAAAATCCTCACCCCAGCTTGCAAAAGCTCAAGGTAATAGCTTTGCGTCACGTAGTAAACGTACCATTTATCGGGTATGCCGGGTGTCATTATGCGCACGTCTACGCCGCTTTTTGCCGCCAAACAAAGGCTTGTCAGCATTTCGTGGTCGATGACGAGGTACGGCGTGACTATCCAGACATAATTATCCGCGCGGTCGATTATGTTAAAATATGCGCTCTCCGCGACGTTTTCGCCGTCGACAGGAGAGTCGCAATATGGCTGAACGTAGCCGTCCGTGGCGTAGCGCCCGACGGGTTTATACGCTTCATAATCTGTCACACAGCCTGTTATAAAGTCCCACATCGTCAAGAATGTCAGCGTAAGCGAGTACACGGCGGGGCCTTTCAGCATGAAGCCAGTGTCCTTCCACGTGCCGAAGCGACGCTTTTCGTTGATGTATTCGTCGGCGAAATTCAGCCCGCCCGAAAAGCCCGTCTCGCCGTCAATCACGGTGATTTTGCGGTGGTCGCGGTGGTTGAGCATTTTGTAATCGGTCATATGGATTGAAAAATGCGCGTCGTTGAACACAAAGCACTTTATGCCGTAGCTGCGCAGAAGCTTGTCATAGTCGTTTGGCAGCGTCGACATGCACGCAAGGCCGTCGTAAATGACGCGCACATCAACGCCCTCGGCGGCTTTTTGCTTTAATATTTCAAGCGTCGAGTCCCACATTTTGCCTTCCTCGATGATAAAATATTCAAGATAAATGTACTGCCGCGCGGTTTTTAACTGCTCTGTAAAGCGTAAAAAAAAGTTTTGCCCAAGCGGAAAATATTCACTTTTTGTACCTGAATAAACAGGCGCGCGCTGCCCCTCGAGGTAGACGATGCTGCGCTTATATTGTGGCATTTCCTTTTCTATGCGGTGTGTCAGCGTGTCTGTTCTGCGCAGAGCCGCCGCCACATTTTGTTCAATTTCACTAAGGCGGCCGCTGCGTTTTTGTGTAATGCGCCTGTTGCCCCACCACAGATAAAACAGCGTGCCGGACAGCGGAGCGGCGACGATGACGAGCATCCACATCATTTTATATGCGGGGTTTAAGTTGTCGCGCTCAAACGTCAGCACGGCGATAACCGTGCACGCGAGCGTCAATATTGTATATGCCGCGCTGCCTATGCGCGTGTAGCTGAAATAGCCTGTCATCCACACAAATACGCCTATTTGCACCACGGCAATTATAAGCAGCATAAATGTGCGTGAAAAGATTGCACGCCAAAAATTTTTCAAGGTTTCCTCCTGTGTTCTTTGTGGGGATGGTGGTTTATTGTGAGCTTGCGGTGGACGACGCTCGTTCGCAAAGCTTGCACAATTTTACAATGTATACCGTAGGGCGGGGGCTTGCTCCCGCCGAAACTTACGGCAAGCTATTACAGCGGCGGGAGCAAGCCCCCGCCCTACGGTGCGAATTTTATAAACGAGCAGTCAATTGTAAGCGGAGGCACCCTCGTCGCTCCGCGGGATTTGCGCAAACCGTAGGCTACGGAGCGACGGGGGCGTCGCTCCCTACGGTGCTGCTTGCGGTGCCGCTCTGCGCGGCGGCTGATTCTGCGTCCTCGGCGGCTTGGGAATACTGGCCTATCGTCACGCTTTCGAGTATCACGTCTGTCGTCGGCTTGCCATTTTCGTCTGTGGCGACGGCGGCGATGGCGTCTATAACGTCCATTCCGCTGTAAATTTGCCCGAAAACCGTGTTGAGATTATCTAGATATGGCGCTCCGCCAACCTGCGCGTAGCCTGTCACAACGCCCTCGCGCACGCCCGCGTCGGTCAGCGTCTGCTGTGCGTCCTTGCCAACGCTGTTTTGAGGCGTCGCAACAACAAAAAACTGGCTGAAATTATCAAGCGAATCCCCCTGCGGGTGCGCCATCGAAAGCGCGCCGGAATAGTGGTGAAGCCTGTCCGTCACCTCAACAGGAAACGAGTTGTTGTTCCATATCGTCGAGCCGCCGGTGCCTGTGCCCGTCGCGTCGCCGGACTGCACAAGGAAGTCCTTTATCACCCTGTGAAAGCTTATTCCGTTGAAATATCCGTTATTTGCAAGCCCTATAAAGTTTTGGCAAGCCATCGGAGCGTCCGTTTCAAACAAAAATGCCTTAAACGTCCCCATGCTCGTCACAAATACGGCAGTCGTCACACCCTCTGTAGGAGGCATAAGCTGCGCCTCTGTCTCGGAGGTGTACGCACCGCGCGTTGTCGAGCCGCCCATGCCTATTGTTTCTGAGCACGCGCACAAAAGCAGCGCCACACATATGCACAAGCTCGCTGCAAATTTTTTATATATCATAAAGTATACTCCTGATTTTAATTATATATAATAGTATTGTAGCATAAAATAAAACGATTTAACACCCTATTATTTTTCATATACACCTTGACGCGAAACAATATAACGGATAAAATATATATGTCCGATAAACATTTAACGTATAGGAGCAAAGCTATGGCAGATAATAACGATATACTTGAAGAAGAGTCGTATGACCCCGATATAATCACCTTGACCGATGAGGAGAACAACGAATTTCAGTTTGAAGTGATCGACGCCGCGGATTATCACGACGAGCGTTATCTTGCCGTTGTGCCTTATAAGGAAAACGCCGAGGACGTCGTGGAAGAGGACGCAAACCTCATCATCATGCGCGTGAGCGAAGAGAACGGCGAGGAGTTCCTCGACATAGTTGACGACGACGATGAAATTTACGACGTCGGCGCAATGTTCGCAGAGCGCCTGCGCGACGTATACGACATAGACCCCGACGACTTCAAATAAAAACACTTCCTGCGCTGCTAGATTTGTTGCAGTCATGTTTAATCCTACTAAACATTTAAAGGGAGCTCGGAGTCCAATGAAAGGGATTGCAGACCTCCCGCCCGATTTCGGTCGCCAGCGGAAGAAGGGAGCATGAAACTTCGGCAGAGCACCCACCTGCCATTATGGTAGGTTTGTTTGGCTGCAGACGGCAGAGGCGGGGAGTTTTTTTAAGTTAAAAATGTTCCATAAATGGCGGTATAAAGCCATTTGTTGATACTGGAAAATATTGTAAGCACTCATGTTTTCATGCAGTAGGTTTGAGTGGACGAATGTTCACACCGACCTACTATTTTTTTATTTTACGGTTGACAAAAATGTAGGTTGCCTATTTTGAAAGGGGCAACAACCATGTTAGAAACGCACATCGACCAATTCCTAATCATCTGCACAAACAGGCAGCTAGCACCGAAAACAGTCACGAACTACGAGCACACATTAAGGCTTATGCAGCAATATTTTGAAAGTAGCGGCATAACAGACGAAAAGAAAATCAAAAATGCGCAGATACAGCAGTATTTACAATATATGAAAGAAAGGGGAAAATACACTGTTGCCGTAAACCAAAACAGCAGACGCAGCAATACACCCGATAACCGTCACGACAAGGGCAAGGATATCCAAGCTACAACAATTAACGGAGCACTTAAAGATATGCGGGTATTCTTCAACTGGCTTGTAACAGAGAATATTATATCGGAAAGCCCAATAAAGAAGACGGATTTTATGGAAGTGAAAAGAAAACCGCTCGAATTTGTCACAGATGATGAATTTCAAAAGCTTATTCAGTCGCTGGATATCGTTGCGTTTTCACAAGTGCGCGATAGTGTAATCATTCAACTATTACTTGACGCAGGTATGCGCATCGGTGAATGTTTGCAGTTAAAAGATGAAAATATAGATTTAAGCAACAATACTATCTTTATACCCGAAGATGTTACCAAAAGCAAAAAAGCAAGGTATGTGTTTTTTGGAACGAAAATGGCGAAGCAATTACGGCGTTGGTTTAATTTCAGAGACAGACACCGTGATACAGAATATCTGTTTTGCACTAATTGTGGCAATAAAGTGACGGTAAATAATTTTGAGGTCAACATAAGAAAATATTGCAATAATATAGGCATTGAAAGAGTGCACCCGCATAATTTTAGAAATAATTTTGCAAAGCGGTTTTTAATGAACGGCGGGGATATCTATACACTGTCACGCATTTTAGGGCATTCAAGCGTAAAAATAACCGAACAGGCGTATTTGGATATAACAGAAAAAGATTTGCAAAAAATGTATCAAAACTTTAGTCCATTAAATAGAATGAAAACTTATCGCAAATTGCAATTGCAATTTGCGACCATTAAAAACTATAAAGAGATGTGCATATTGCTTGATGAAAAAGTGACAAATGGCACAGCAAAAACATCACAGCTTAAAGAGTGGCAAAGATATTTTGGCTATCACAAACAGAGCAACGCATTTATCATTGATGAAGTATATGACACACCATTGCCGCCCGCTTTTCGCATTGATGATGTGTACAGTAAGTATATGCAAGTGCTTTTGTGTGACTATCTTCTTAAAACAGAAAAAAATCATGCTACTTTGCCAAAAAGCAGGTGGTATGAAGTTTGTGGAATGGTAAATTATAAGTATAATGACGAAATACAAAAAGAAACGTATCTGGAAAAATACAAAGCAGCAAATAAGCTAAACGAAAAACAAGCCTTTTATCAGCTCAATGCTTTTGATAGCCGTGTAAGAGAGCGTATAAATAATATTTTTTATAAATCGCTGAACAGGCTCAAAAAGAACGGATACATAATATACAATGATGTTTATTCAATCGTAGAAGTTATCGACGGAAAAAGAATAGAAAGAGAAGCAGACAACGACGAAATAGCCTACATATTAGAAGCGCAAAAAAACATCAAAAAAGAAATGGTTATTGTTGTAATCAGCAATTATAATATTAAGCAGTATTATTCAATGCTAAATGATTACTTAAAGAACGCTTTTGGTTGGGTTGGTTGTTGGCATAGTGTGTGTATTATAATAGCTAACAATTATGCAAAAATAGCTTATGAAGAAAGCTTGAAATTGCTTGCCGAAGAAATTCAAAACAATAAATATTGTGTCAATCAGAATATAGTGCAATTGTTTGTAAAGGCCATAAATGGAGAGTATGAAAAAAATCAAGTAGCAATGCCACCCTACTTTTTTTCAATTTCAATAACCTCTAAAATATTATCATCAACTTTAAATTTCACCTCAAACCCCGCAAAAACCATGCCGTATGTTCGTTTTGGGTCGGATTGGTAGGAGGGGCGGGGGTCTTGGGATAGGGTGGTTATGAGGGCGGATTGCTTTTGATTTGGAAGCTTTTCGAGCAAAGCGGGCGGGATGTCTACGTCTAAATGATGAGCGCTCACGGCGTCTGCAAAGCCTGCTGTGGCTTGCGGGTGGCTGTCGGTGTAGGGAATGTAGGGCTTTATGTCAAAAATCGGCGTGCCGTCCATTAAGTCTGCGCCTTTTATGTGCAAAATCGGGGCGAGGGGGCTGTCAAAATCGACGCTTTCAAGCTCAACGCACGAAAGGCCTATCGGATTTGGTCTGAAAGGGGAGCGCGTTGCGAATACGCCGATGCGCTTGTTTCCACCGAGGCGCGGCGGGCGAACTGTCGGAGAAAAGCCCTCGCGGATATTTTCGGAAAACTGCCATATAAGCCACACGTGCGAAAAGCCATCAAGCCCGCGCACAGCGTCTAAATTGCGGTATTCCGGCTCAAATATAACCTCGCCGCAAAGCTCGCTCGCAATTCCGCTTTGGCGCGGTATGCCAAATTTCGTCCCGAAATCAGTGTGCACCCGCGCGATTATTTTCATTTCACACATTTATTAGGCCTTTCTGCGCAGCAGCTTCATAACCGTATTCCACAGCGCGCCGAAATTTATCACAAGTATCACCGCGCATAGAATTGCGCTCCAGAGCCACCACAGTTTTAATTCAAGCAGCACGATAAGGCTTTCAAGCACCACCGCCGCGAGGTTTACGGCGAGCCGCAGCCCCGAATATTCCATCGCGATAAGCTTATGCGTGCTGTAAACACGCACTATAAACACAAGCAGATAGCTTATAAACGTCGCCACGGCCGCGCCCATAACGCCGACGCGCGGTATCAAAAGCCAGTTGAGCAGTATGTTTGAAATCGCGCCGAGCGCCATCGTATAAAGCGACATTTTGCTTTTCTGCATGAGCATATAAATGCTGTTTAAATAGTTGTTTAGGCTTGAAAAAATCATCGCCGCGATGAGCACAGGGATATACCGCCAGCCCTCAAAATATGCGGACGACACAAATACCGTCATTATCGGCTTGCATAAAAGTATCAGGCCGCCGCCCGCGAGGAACATAAGCCCCTGATACGCGCCGAAAACCTTTGTGAAAAACTCCTCGCGCCCTTTTTCCTGACCGTCCGTGAACGCCGAAAGCTGCCACGCCTCGGTGAAAAGCGTCGCCACTATGCTTATAAGCGTCGGTATTTTATAGCTCGCGGCATATATGCCCGTCGCGCCGTCGCCCCAGTAATGCGTCACAAAAAGCTGGTCGCTCACGTTAGTCACCCACCAAAAAACGCTCGTCGGGATAAGCGGAAGAGAGTAAACGAGCATCTTTTTAAACAGCGGTCTGTTTATTTTTCTAAAATCAATATACCGCCAAAGCTTTGACACGCAGAAAAGGAATACAGTGCTGCACGCGTCCGAGCATATCGTCGCAAGCAAAATGCCGTCGGGACGTATCTCGAAGCCGGATAGAAAAAGTATGTTGAAGCCGAGGTTTGTCGCAGTGGCGAGTATGCCGTCAAACGCATACAGCCGCACGGCCTCTTTGGCGCGCACTATTTGGCAGTTTAAGGTGCGCAGACAGCTCACGAGCACAAACACAAGCAATAGCGGCCAGTAGCCCTGCACATTGCCGCCTATAAACGGTATTATCGACAGCAAGGGCGTGAGCGCAAGCAGCAGCAAAAAGCCCATAAACGTGGCTATGATGCCGTTTGTGTACACCGCCTTTTTGCTTATGCCCTTTTGTATGCCATAGCGAATTACAGCGTTTGATATGCCGAGGCTCACGACGGGTATCAGCAGATTGCCTATATATATAACTACATTTATAGCGCCGTAGCTCTCCGTGCCCATGATGTGCGTGTGGTACGACGTGAGGAAAAAGCTCAGCACCTTAGACGAAAAGGTGCTTATGGCAAACAGCATGGTATTTGACATCAATCGCTTGTATTTATCCATATTGTACTCCGGTTCACCACTATATATTGTGGTATGTATATTTATTTAAGCAAGCGCTCGCGCTGCTTGTAGTCGGGCATATATGCCGCCACAACGCCCCAAAATGCGGGCGAATGGTTGCACTGGGCGAAGTGTGCATACTCGTGCAGCACAACATATTCAATGGCCGCGCGAGGCTTTTCGGCAAGGCGCTGATTAAACGTTATCTGCCTTTTTGACGGTATGCAGCTGCCCCAGCGCGTTTTCATCAGCCTAACCTTTATGACAGGCTTTTCAAACCCGAGCAGCCCCGCGAAAAGAGGGTAGTATATATCGCTTATCTCTGTGAAAATTTGCATTGCCTCGTCGTGCGTAAAACGGCATGGCATGGCGGTTTCTAAGGCTTTTTCGGCATAGCGGGCGCGGGATTTTTCTATCCAGTCCGCTTTATCGGACACAAAGTGTGATATCCTTTCAACAGGGCACAGGCGAGGTGCCGAAACAGACACCGTGCCGTCGGGTGCAATGCGCATATTTATATTTTTTACACGCTTTCTAGTCAGAGTGTATTCTATTCCTTTGCTTTCTATTATCTGCGGTTTTTGGGGCATACACTCACTTCCCTCGATACAAAATATACTATATTATAGCGCGAAAAATAAAATATAGCAAATGTACCAAAATTCTTTTAAAAAATTTACCTCTCTTTTGCTTGACAAACACAAGATGTAGTGTAATAATAGTACTTGCTTCCGATATTTAGTGAGTGCCTAAAATATACAGACAGTAAAGCAAAACGAGGAGAACACCATGATCAAGAACATTGTTAAGCGCGACGGACGAGTTGTATTATACGACGAGTCGAAAATTCAAAAGGCCATCTCGAAGGCACTTGCGGCATCAGGCGAGGGCGACGACGCATCGGCGAAGCAGCTTGCGGATTCCGTTCAGGCAAAATTGACAGCCGAATGCGGAGAAAATCCTCCCAAAATTGAGCAAATTCAAGACGCGGTTGAGCAGGGGCTCATGCGTGCGGGCTTTGACAACGCCGCCAAAAAATATATCCTCTACCGCGCAAACCGCACACGTATTCGTGAGGCAAACACAAGCCTTATGAAGTCAATCGACGAGATTACAAACGTTGACGCGCGCCTTTCGGACATGAAGCGCGACAACGCAAATATAGACGGCAACACCGCCATGGGCAGCATGCTTCAAATCGGCTGCGCGGGCGCAAAAGCCTACAACGCCGCATATCTGCTCACACCTGAGCAGAATAAAGCCTATGCCGAGGGCGACATTCATATTCACGACTTCGATTTCTACGCCCTCACCACCACCTGCTGCCAAATCGACCTCTTAAAGCTGTTCAAAAACGGCTTTTCGACAGGCCACGGCTACCTCCGCGAGCCGAAAAGCATCGCGAGCTACGCCGCACTTGGCGCAATAGCTATTCAGAGCAACCAAAACGACCAGCACGGCGGTCAGGGCGTGCCGAACTTCGACTATTCAATGGCCGAGGGCGTCGCAAAGTCCTTTGCTTCAATATATGCACGCAAGCTCAAGGAAGGTCTTGAGGACGCGCTTGAATCAGACGACGAGAAGGCTCTCGCCACACTCGCGATAGAAAAAGCATCACAGGCGACAGGCAACGCACCGCGCCTTGAAATCGACGCCGATGAATTTGACGCAGCCGTCATACGCACAATATATGAGGACGGCCGCATGGACAACGCGCACGCCGCACACCTCGTCCAAACAGTTCGCAAGCGCGCCACACAGCAGACGGATCGCGAGACGTTTCAAGCTATGGAGGGCTTTGTGCACAATCTCAACACAATGCACAGCCGCGCCGGTGCACAGACGCCGTTCTCGTCCATCAACTACGGCACAGACACAACGCCCGAGGGCAGAATGGCGATAAAAAATATCCTTCTCGCCACGGACGCAGGCCTCGGCCACGGCGAAACAGCGATATTCCCCATTCATATTTTCAAAGTAAAAGAGGGCGTAAACTACAATCCGGGCGACCCGAACTACGATTTGTTCGAGCTCTCGTGCCGCGTCAGCGCAAAGCGCCTTTTCCCGAACTATGTTTTCCTCGACAGCCCGTTCAATCTTCAATATTATAAGGCGGGTCACCCCGAGACAGAGGTCGCCACAATGGGCTGCCGCACACGCGTCATGGCAAACACCGCGTACCCCGACAGCGAAATCGCCTATGGCCGCGGCAACCTCTCGTTCACCTCAATCAACCTCCCGCGCCTTGCCATCGAGGCAAAGGGCGACGAGAATTTGTTCTACAAAAAGCTCGACGCAATGCTTGAGCTTGTGGCACGTCAGCTGCTTGACCGCTTTGAGATACAGGCGACAAAGCATGTTTACAACTATCCGTTCCTCATGGGTCAGGGCGTTTGGATCGACTCCGACAACCTCGGCCCCAACGACGAGCTGCGCGAGGTGTTAAAGCACGGCAGCCTTTCAATCGGCTTTATCGGCCTTGCCGAAACGCTGACAGCACTCTACGGCCATCATCACGGCGAGAGCGAGGAGATGGAGCAAAAGGGCCTTGAAATCGTCAAGCATATGCGCGATTTCACAGACGCCGAGAGCAAGAGAACAGGCCTCAACTACGGCTTGCTCGCAACGCCCGCCGAGGGTCTTTCGGGCCGCTTTATCCGCATGGATAAAAAGCGCTACGGCGAAATCGCGGGCGTGACGGATAAAGATTACTACACAAATAGCTTCCATATCCCTGTGTGGTACGGCATTTCCGCCTACGACAAAATTCACAAGGAAGCGCCGTTCCATGCGCTCACAAATGCAGGCCACATCAGCTATGTCGAGCTTGACGGCGACACCGCAAACAACATCGAGGCATTCGAGAGCGTGGTGCGCTGCATGCACGACGCAGGCGTTGGCTACGGCAGCATCAACCACCCTGTAGACCGCGACCCTGTCTGCGGCTACGTGGGCGTTATCGGTGAGGTTTGCCCGCGCTGTGGCCGCCACGAGGGTGAAGAAATTCCGTTTGAAAAAATAGAAGAGCTTCGCAAATTATATCCCGAAATGACATCATTTTGTGGTTGCGAATAATTAACAAATATGGTATAATATTAATATAAGATATCAATTAGGAGGAAATTCAATTATGGTTATGACATCAAAAGAACAAAAATTAGGCAGCGGCGTAGGCTTTGAGCGCATTCGCCGCATCACAGGCTACCTCGTTGGCACAATGGACAAATGGAACGACGCCAAAAAGTCAGAGGAGCATGACCGCGTAAAGCATGGTCTTGCCAAGTAATATGTCTACGATAAACATTGCGGGCATTATTGAGGACTCCATTGTTGACGGCCCGGGCATACGCGTGACGATATTTGCACAGGGCTGCCCCCGCCGCTGCGAGGGCTGCCACAACCCGCAAAGCCACGCGTTTGGCACCGGCACAGACATGACGGTGCAGCAGCTTTACGACGCTGTAAAGCACAATCCGCTTGCGAGCGGCATCACGCTTTCGGGCGGAGAGCCGTTCAGCCAAGCGGAGGGCTTTGCCGAGCTTGCCGAACTTTTAAAAAAAGACGGCTACGAGGTCGCAAGCTATTCGGGCTACACATTTGAGGAGCTTTTAGCGGGCACAGACGCGCAAAAAAAGCTGCTTCAAAGCCTTGATGTGCTTGTCGACGGAGAGTTTGTTTTAAGCAAACGCAACCTTGACCTGCGCTTCAGAGGCAGCAAAAACCAAAGAATTTTAGACGTCCCCAAAAGCCTTTCCGCCCAAAAAGCCATATGGTATGACGGCGAGAGATGGACAGGGAAATAAAATAACAGCAGGGCAAGGGCTCTGCTCTTGCCGCCGCAACCTATATCGGTAGGCTACGGCAAGAGCAGAGCCCTTGCCCTACACTATTCATAAATTTTGGAGAAAACTATGCGAATGCGTTTTAAACCATATGCTCGCGGGGAGCTTGAGGCTTGCGGGTATGCTTACGATTTCACGCGCGAGCTGCGGGGTATTTGGCACCAAAGCTTTGCGCACCCAAATCAGCCTATGCATTTAGAGCTTGGCTGCGGTAAGGGCGGCTTTTTGGCACAGCTTGCGAGTGCTCACCCAAATATAAATTACCTCGGCATTGATATGACAGACAAGGTGCTCGTGCTCGCAAAGCGCAATATCGAAGCGGCATACGCTGAAAAAAATCTGCCGATAGACAACGTGAAAATAGCCACGTTCGACATCGAACGCATACGCTATATGATGAGCGAAGCGGACACCGTCGAGCGCATCTACATAAATTTCTGTAACCCGTGGAACGTCAAGGCAAATCACACAAAGCACCGCCTTACCCACCCGCGCCAGCTTTTGCAGTACCGCGAATTTTTGTCAGACGGCGGCGAAATATATTTCAAATGCGACGAGGAAGAGCTTTTTAACGACACCCTGCGCTACCTCCCCGCCGCCGGCTTTGAAATCACCTGGCAAACCCGCGACCTCCACCAAAACGAGCCGGAATGGAATATCCGCACCGAACACGAACAAATGTTCACCGAAAAGGGAATACCAACAAAGGCGCTTATAGCAAAGAAAGTTGCAAAACCCGACGATGCACAAGATGTTGCGAAAGAAATCATATAAAAGAAGAAAGAAGAAGTAATGTGTGATTGCGTTGCAATCACATTCTAATGAAACAACCATTTTGTCATTCTGAGCGAAGCGAAGAATCTTTTGCGCATTTCTACGGTTTAAAGATTCTTCGCGTTGCTCAGAATGACAGCATGGTCACAAATCATTAGAATGTTACGGCGCAGCCGTAACTCATTACTTCTTCTTTCTTCTATCTTATTTTTTCTCTTTATTTATTTGCCCACTTCCGAAAGCAGCAGCCCTTCGTTATGCTCCTCAGCCCACGTGATGTTCCACGGGCTTGTGAAAAGCAGAAGCTTGCGGTTTTTGAAGTCCTCTACGCGCTTTGTGTCGCTTGTCAGGCTCAGTGCCTTAACGTCGTAGTCGGGGTCTGTAAGCGTGTTGTCTATCCAGCGAATGCTCGAATACGGAAGGTTTTGCATACGAATTTCAACATTGTATTCATTATTAAGGCGATATTCAAGCACCTCAAGCTGCAAAACGCCGACAACGCCCACAATGACCTCTTCCATGCCGCCGCCAAGCTCTTTGAAAATCTGAATAGCACCCTCCTGCGCAATCTGCTCCATGCCCTTGACAAACTGCTTGCGCTTCATGGTGTCCACCTGCGATACACGCGCGAAATGCTCCGGCGCAAACGTCGGTATGCCCTCGTATTCAAACACCTCTTTAGATGTCGTCAGCGTGTCGCCAATCGAGAAAATGCCCGGGTCAAACAAGCCGACGATATCGCCCGCGTATGCCTCGTCCACAATTTCTCGCTCGCTTGCCATAAGCTGTGTGCTCTGCGCAAGCTTTATTTTTTTGCCGCTCTGCACATGCAAAACGTCCATGCCGCGCTCAAATTTGCCGCTGCAAATGCGTATAAACGCAATGCGGTCACGGTGCGCCTTGTTCATGTTGGCCTGTATTTTAAACACAAATCCCGAGAAAAAGTCGCTTTTCGGTTCAATAACGCCGATAGACGAGGTGCGTGCTTTCGGGGAGGTTGTCAGCTGTAAAAAGTTTTCAAGAAACGGCTCAACGCCGAAATTCGTCAGCGCACTGCCGAAAAACACAGGCGTAAGCTTGCCCGCGCCGATTTTATCCGTGTCAAAATCATACGCCGCGCCGTCAAGCAGCTCAATGTCGTCAACAAGCGTCTGATGCAAAGGCTGCGTCAAAAGCTCGTCGAGGTTTTCGTCGCCAAGCTTCGCCTCAATTGATTTAACCTGCTGCTGACCTGTCTTGCCAACCTGCTCAAACGCGATAATCTCGCCCTCGCGGCGGTCATAAACGCCCTTAAACTCCTTGCCGCAGCCGATAGGCCAGTTCATCGGATATGTCTCGATGCCGAGCACGCGCTCGATGTCCTCTAGCAGCTCAAATGGGCTTTGCGCCTCGCGGTCCATCTTGTTTATAAACGTAAAAATGGGGATATGACGCATTGTGCAAACCTTGAAAAGCTTGATTGTCTGCGTCTCAACACCCTTTGCCGCGTCGATGACCATCACGGCGCTGTCCGCCGCCATAAGCGTGCGGTAGGTGTCCTCCGAGAAGTCCTGATGTCCGGGCGTGTCTAGGATATTTATGCAAAAACCGTCGTAATTGAACTGCATTACGGACGACGTAACCGAAATTCCGCGCTGCTTTTCAATCTCCATCCAGTCGGACACAGCGGCTCTTGCGCCCTTTTTGCCCTTAACTATACCCGCCTGCTGAATAGCTCCGCCGTAAAGCAGCAGCTTTTCAGTCAGCGTTGTTTTGCCCGCGTCAGGATGCGATATTATCGCAAACGTGCGGCGCTTGTCAATCTCTTCAATAAATTCGCTCACAAGTTCCTCCGATAGATAATGTTTAACAACTAATTATAGGATAAAATGCTAGAAAAGTCAATGGGGAATTTACCCTCATCCGTCACGCTTCGCGCGACACCTTCTCCCAAAGGGAGAAGGCTTTAAAGGCTTCCTCTTGAGGGGAAGCTGTCGCCCGCAGGCGACTGATGAGGTGAAACCACCATCCACTTAATCATCAACATCAAGCGCTTCTAACCCCTTTTTCGCGCTCGGCTTTGCGTCGCCGTGCTTTACAAAAAGCATCGTCACAAAGCTTGCAAATACGAAAAACGCCGCGTAGGGAAACAGCGTGCGGTAGCCTACGTGCCCCATCAAAAAGCCCGACACAATAGGCGTGATTATCTGCGCCGTCATGCTGACTGTATAGTAGTAACCCGTGTATTTTCCAACGTCGCTGCCCTGCGATAGCTCGACCACCATCGGGTAGCTGTTCACGTTTATAAAGGCCCACCCAAAGCCCGCAAACGCAAAGAAAATGTAGAGCAGCGGCGACACCTCGTGGAAGAAAATGCCCGCGGTGAACGACACGCCAAGCATGAGTATACCTATTAAAATAGTCAGCTTGCGCCCAATTTTTGACGCGATAACGCCGACAGGAATATACGCCACAATCGCGGCGGCGGTGCACACCATGAGCACCATTGCAAAGTTGCCCTTCAGCCACACAAAGCGCCATCACAGCGCCCAAAATGGCAAACACCGCCGCATAATTCGGCGCGTCACCCGTGACAGGGAACAGCGACATCGCCATGAGCATAAGCATGCCGCCCACAGCGCCCATCAGGTTTATGATGGCGTTGCCCTTGCTGCGCAGCGGCTTTGGCGTGACGTCCGGCATAAGCGCAACGGCGGGTGAGCGGTATGTAGCCATAGCAATCAGCACAAGCCCCAAGCCGACAAAGAAAAGCACTTCGTTGTTCGTTTTCTCCGCCGTCGGCAAAAGCACAAGGCAGAGTATCGCAATTATGCTGCCGCCGACGATATACGGCATACGCCTGCCGATTTTCGTGCGCGTGCTGTCGGACAATTTGCCGAAAATCGGCAGCATAAACAGCGCCAAAACGTTGTCAAGCGCCATCACAACACCGATAAGGCTGTCGTCTACATGAAAAGTGTTTTTCAAAATAAGCGGAATTACGTTGTCGTACACCTGCCAAAATGCGCAAATAGACATAAAGGCAAGCCCCACGAGCACAGTGCGTTTGTTGTTAAGCTTCATGACGTTTCTCCTCTCGAAACAAGAAGTATTTCTACTCAACATTTTAGCACATAAAAGTAAAATTTTACACTGTTTATTGAAAAACAATTGAAAGAAAAAAGAAGGCGCGATTGTTGCATATATACCTCACACCTTCAAGTATGTGTCATTCTGAGGAGCGAAGCGACGAAGAATCTTAAAACCTATGGCAATGTGCAAAAGATTCTTCGCTTCGCTCAGAATGACAAAGGAGTTACCGCAAAGCGGTAACTCCTCAATTTTTCTATCTTCTATCTTCTTTTTTCTTTTAAGCCTTAGGCTCCGTCGCAAGCTCTTTTACGCTTGCAACTAAGCCGCCGAGGCTTGCTAGCTCTGTGGGGATAATCATCTTTGTGCTCTTGCCGTCAGCCACCTTTTGCAGGGCTTCAAGGCTCTTTATTGTAAGCACCTGTGCTGTCGGCGCGGCTGCGTTTAGCAGCTTTATGCCGTCTGCCTGTGCCTGCTGAACTGCCAGGATAGCCTTCGCTTCACCCTCGGCTTCACGGATGCGCTGCTCGCGCACAGCGTCTGCACGCAGGATTGCGCTCTCTTTTTCGCCCTCGGCGACAAGTATCGCGCTGCGCTTTTCGCCCTCGGCGCGCAGAATGCTCTCGCGGCGCTCGCGCTCTGCCTTCATCTGCTTTTCCATCGCGTCTTGAATTTCGCGCGGCGGAATGATGTTCTTCACCTCAACGCGGTTTACCTTGATGCCCCAGCGGTCTGTGGCTTCGTCGAGCGTTGCGGTGATTTTTGTGTTGATGGTGTCACGGCTTGTCAGCGTGTGGTCAAGCTCCATGTCACCGATGATGTTGCGCAGTGTTGTCGCCGACAAATTTTCAATGGCAGAAAGCGGGCGCTCAACACCGTATGTGAACAGCTTTGAGTCCGTCACCTGGAAAAATACGACGGTGTCTATCTGCATTGTTACGTTATCGCGTGTGATAACAGGCTGCGGTTTAAAATCGACAACCTGCTCTTTAAGCGAAACCTTTTTCGCAACGCGAGAGAAAAACGGCACTTTAAAATGTACGCCCGCCTCCCATGTGGTGTAGTATTTGCCCATGAGCTCAACTACGTATGCTGTCGCCTGCGGCACGATGTGCAGGTTTGTGATAACAATTAAGACGATAAGCAGAATTAATACAAGAAATACGATAAGCATAATGTTCCTCCTTTATTTTAAGCCTTTTCGGTTTGCTTTTCGGGTGTAACGTCAAGTGTTGTGCCGTTGACGGCGTGCACTATGCAGCCCTCGCCAACGTCAAGCGCAGTGTCGCAGCTCGCGCGCCAGTCTACGCCGTCAAGCTTCACTCGGCCTGCCTTTTCGGGTGTAATGGCCTCGATAACTGTCGCGCGTCTGCCGATATTTATGCCCACATTAGTATGCACAGTTTTAGGCGAAAGCTTTTTTATAATCAGCGGGCGCGTCAAAAGCAAAAGCAGTGCGCTCACTATTATAAATACGCCGATTTGTATGCCAAGTGAGCTTGTAAACGCCGACGCAATAAGCGCCGCGACGCTGCCGCCCACAAACCATATACTCACAAGAGAGACTGTCGCCGCCTCTACAACCGCGAACAGGATCGTTAAGCCTATCCAAACAATAAATAAAAATGAAATATACATGGTGTCCTGCCTTTCTCGACTGTATACAGCCGATGTATTGTCGACATATATATCATAACAGAACCTTGCAAAAACGGCAAACATCTAAAAAAGCCGATTTGAGCCGATTTTACCCCTTAGAACCCGATTTCACAAACCTACTCACTGCCGCATACCCCACATACACGGGGCGCTTTGGCGCGCATAGCTTTCATATACAAGCGTATGCTCGCGAATACTCGCAAATGCTTAATATTATTCATTTTTTTGTGCACACGCTATTTTTTACAACGTGCATCGTAGGGAGCGACGCCCTCGTCGCTCCGCATTGGTTCACACACATTCGCAATGTGCATTGTAGGGGACGGGTTTCCCGTCCCGTATCCGTCTCCGCAATTTTACAACGTGCACCGTAGGGCGGGGGCTTGCTCCCGCCGTTGCGACCGTAAACCGTAATTTTCGGCGGGAGCAAGCCCCCGCCCTACGGTGTGAAATACTCTTCACTCGCGTCGCAGCGCGTTTCATTCCGTCCTAATCTCAAACCCTCGGCTTTCAACTCTTACCATGCTGCCTAGCATTGGTTCGATTATGGAGACAGGGGACATGTTGACGCAGATTTCCGCTTTGTGACCTTTTGCGGCTCGCTCGAAATGTACTATTTCGCCGTCAAAACGGATAAATCTCATGCTGCCGTCCTCAAACGCTTTGCATTCGCTGCGCGCGGTGGACAGCTTTTTAATCACGTTTATAACGCGCTTTTCGCCGCTGTTCCAGTCGAAAAAGCGTCTGTTAAACGGGTCTTTATAGCCCTGCATTGCTATTTCGTCGCCGTAATATATGCTCGGTATTCCGGGCAGTGTAAACGTCAGCGCATATGCCAAAATCAGCAGCTTCACGCCGCGCTCATATGCGTCGTGCGAGAGCGTGCGGCCGCTCTGCCAGTAGCGGTTATGTCCGTCAACAGGCTCGCCCGCAAGCGCTGTTATCGCGCGCACGGTGTCGTGTGTGGACATAAAATTCATCAAAACATTAAGCGCGGGCGCGGGATAATTTTCACATATGCGCATTACGTCGCTTGCAAACCGGCGCGCGTTGTGCGTGTGTAAAAACGCCAAAACGGCTTCTTTAAACGGATAATTCATCACGGCGTCAAGCCCGTTGCCCAAAAGATATGTGCGGCGCACGCCGTAGCTCCATTTTGTGGTCGCGTCCTCCCACACCTCGCCCAGCAGGTATTTTTCGCTGCCGCCGCGCTTCACCGCCTTGCGTATGTCCTCAATGAAATCGTCGGGCAACTCGTCTGCGACGTCAAGCCTGAAGCCCGACGCGCCAAGCTTTAGCCAGTGGTCTATCACGCCGCCATCGCCGCATATAAATTTGCGGAAGTCGGCATTTTCCTCGTTCACCTCCGGCAGTGTTTCAAAGCCCCACCAGCTTCTGTAACCGCAGGCATATTTTGGCGAAAAATCGTACCATTTACGGTATATGCTCTGTTCGCTCTGATACGCCCCGCAAGCCTCATAACGCCCTTCGCGGTTAAAATATACAGAGTCAGACCCCGTGTGGCTGAACACGCCGTCGAGAATAATGTCAATTCCATGCGCTTTTGCGTCTTTGCAAAGACGTGAAAAGTCGGCTTCGTCGCCAAGCAGCGGGTCGGTTTTCATGTAATCAGCCGTGTTGTAACGGTGGTTTGAGTGCGCTTCAAATATTGGGTTAAGGTAAATGCACGTCACGCCGAGCGACGAAAGATAATCAAGCTTTTGGCGTATACCCTCGAGGTCGCCGCCGTAATAGTCCATATTGAGGTAGCCCTCGTGCTGCTCGTTTGGCCAAAAATACGGCTCGCCGTCCTTGTCCGCGCGGTAAATGCGGTCAGCATATGGCATTTCGCGGTGCTTTACGCCCTCGCAGAAGCGGTCGGGGAAAATCTGATAAATAACGCCGCCTTTGAGGTGCTGCGGCGTTTCAAAATGCTTGTCGTACACGGTGAGCTGCCACGGCGTGCCGTTTTCATTGGTGATATACGCCTCGCCCAAATCGTCGCAGAAAAGCTTTCGGTAGTCGGTGTAAAGGTCAAAATAGTAAAAATACAATCCCGTTTCGCGCGCTTCAAAATCAAGTGTGAAAAAGTCGTCTGTGCTGCTGTCCACATGTCCTTCGTCGCTCCGAAGCGGGAACAGGGACGGCGCTTCGCCGTCCCTGTTAAGTATCATATAAGGCGTTTTACAGCCAAAAACCTTTGGCACCGCTAATGTAAAAGTAACCTTTTCACCCGAACGCACAGCGCCGAACGGCGTTTTGAAAAATGTGTCCCGGCTGTTATAAATACTCATAATTCCTCGCAAAAATGTTTTACTTTTTTGGTTTGCGCAAATAAATTATTTTATCGGCTTAATGCTCCAAATGTTGCGCGCGTAGTCCATGACGGAGCGGTCGGCGGAGAAGATGCCGCTGTTGGCGATATTTTTAAGGCTCATGCGGTTCCATGTTTCTCTGTCGTTGTAAAGGCGCACCTCGTCGTTTTGTGCGCGGCGATAATCTGCAAAGTCAGCCATGACCATATACGGGTCAGACGTGCGCAGATTGTTCGCAATTTCGTTAAAGCTCTCGCCGTTCCAGCCCTTTTCGATGAACGACAGCACTTCCTCGGCCTCATCATTTGTATTGATAAAGGCCGACGGATGATAACCGAAGCTCTTCAGGCTGTTGACCTCGGGTGTAAGCATACCGAAGATGATTTCGTTCTCTTTGCCCGCTGCGTCGGCAATCTCGACGTTTGCACCGTCAAGTGTGCCTAGCGTGATAGCGCCGTTGAGCATAAACTTCATGTTGCCTGTGCCCGACGCCTCTGTGCCCGCAAGGCTTATCTGCTCCGAAACCTCACTGGCGGGCATCAAGCGCTCGCTTGTCGTGACGCAGTAGTCCTCAAGATACACAACGCTTAATTTTTCGCGCACCGCCGCGTCCTCGTCGATAAGCTCGCCTAATTTGCAGATAAGTCTAATCATCTGCTTTGCGAAATAGTAGCCAGGCGCTGCCTTTGCGCCGAAGATATATGTTTTCGGCGTGAAGTCCGCGTTAGGATTATTTTTGATATAAAGGTACTGTGCGGCGATATTTAGCGCGTTCAAATGCTGGCGCTTATACTCGTGCATGCGCTTTACCTGCACGTCGAAAATCGAGTGCGGGTTGATTATCTGGCCTGTCGTGCGCTTCAAATGCTCGGCAAACAAGACTTTGTTGTGCTCTTTTACGTCGCCAAGCTTTGCAAGGACGGTCTTATCCTTTGCAAATTTTTCAAACTTTTTAAGCTGTGAAGCGTCTGTTTTGAAATCGTCGCCGATAGTCTCGGTCAAAAGGCTCGTCAAGGCGGGGTTGCCTCCGAGCAGCCAACGGCGGTAAGCTATGCCGTTTGTGACGTTTGTAAATTTTTTCGGTGAATACAAGAAATAATCGTGGAAAACGCTCTCCTTGATTATCTCGCTGTGCAGCTTCGACACGCCGTTTATCGAGTGGCACACATAGCAGCAGATGTTCGCCATGCGCACCTGATTGTCGCCGAGGATTGCCATATAGTTGATTTTGCCCTCGTCGCCGGGGAATTTAAGCTCAAGGTCTGCGCGGCACTGCTTGTCAAGCTCGCAGCAAATCTGATAAATGCGCGGCAGCGTCTTTTTAAATATGTCAACGCTCCACTTTTCAAGCGCCTCGCTCATGACGGTGTGGTTTGTGTATGCAAACACGCGTCGCGCAATGTTCACGGCGGCGTTCCAGCCGTAGCCGCAGTCGTCGAGCAAAATGCGAATTAATTCGGGGATCGCAAGCGTCGGGTGAGTGTCGTTTATGTGAATTGCAATTTTGTCGGGCAGATTGTCAAGCGTGCCGTACTGCGCGAGGTGATTTTTCACGATGTCGCCAACAGACGCGCACGAGAGGAAATATTGCTGACGCAGACGCAGAATTTTGCCCTCGACGTGGTTGTCGTTCGGGTACAAAACCTTGCTTATAAGCTCCGCGTTGGCGCTTTTTGTCATCGCGTTGCCATATTCGCCCGCGTTGAAGCTGTCCATGTCAAAGTTCGGCGCTTTTGCCTGCCACAAACGAAGCTGAGACACGCCCTGCGAGTTGTAGCCCGCGACGTACATATCGCTCGGCACAGCCATGACGGTTGTCGCATTCACGTGCTCAACGTGGTGATATCCGCCGTCCCACGACTCTTGAATTTCGCCGTCGAATTTTATCTCGATAGCTTGGTCGGGGTGACTTTTCAGCCATACGCCGCCGCCGGGCAGCCAGTTGTCGGCGCGCTCCTGCTGCCAGCCGTCAACGATTTTCTGGCGGAAAATGCCGTATTCATACAAAATAGAATAGCCTGTGCCGGGGATGTCGTCCGTCGCCATGCCGTCGAGATAGCACGCCGCCAAGCGCCCGAGGCCGCCGTTGCCAAGCCCTGCGTCGGGCTCTTGGTCATATATATTGTCAAGATTCATGCCGTAGCACTTGAGCACCTCGCCCGCAACGCTGTCGAGCTCGAGGTTGAGAAGGTTTATACGCAGGCTGCGCCCCATGAGAAACTCCATGCATAGGTAATATACCTGTTTGTTGTTAGAGCCGTATGTGCGAGCCATAAATCTCTTGCGCTTTTCGCTTAATGTCTGTCGGACGATCAATGCGAGCGCACGGTAAATCTGGTCGTCGGTTGCAGATGCAACGTCAATGGCAAACTCGCTGAAAAGCTTCTCTGTCAGCAGCTTGTCAAATTCTTTTTTTGTATATTTGATATTCAATAGCTTCACTCCTGTTTCAGTCAGAATAGTGTTTTACGTTCAACCACGCATTGCCAAAATAATCACGTGTTAATTTATTATAATATATTTTACCATTTTATTCAATCAAAATAAGGCTTTTTATCTTATTTTTGACTTTTTTTCAAAAATAGCCTTTCTTAATTGTGCGATTTAGTTTATAATATATACGAATTATGCTCTAAAACAGAATTACCATAAGGAAAAGGGGTATTTACATATGTCTGCCAATAAGATGCGTTTTAATGTTTGCGGGACGGATTACGTCATCACAACAACGGACACCGAGGAGTATGTCAAGTCGCTTGCCGAAAAGCTCGACGAGGACATGACCGCCGTGATGACCGCCACACCTTCAGCCTCAACAGCCACGGCAGCCGTCATCACCGCTCTTGATTATCTCGACGAGATGAAAAAGACCGAGGACGGCGCGGCGAACATGCGCGCACAAATTAAGGATTATCTTGAGGACACCGCGAAGTCAAAGCTTGCCGCCGAGGAGGCGCACGCCGAGACTGAAACGGCGAACAAGGAGATAGAGCGTCTGCGCCGCGAGGTGACGTATCTGCGTCAGCAAATAGCGGCATATCAGGCGCAGCAGGCACAGCGCGCCATAAATATGCAGCAGCACGCGGCACAGGCGGCACAAAACGGCCAACCCATCACACCGCAGCAGGCGGCACAGCTTGCCGCACAGCGCGCGCGTCAGCAGCAGCTTGCCCGCACGGTGGCGGCACAGCAGGCGGCGGCAGGTATGCAGGCGGAGGTTCCCAATACACAGCCCGCCGATGCGCCCGAAAAGCTTGAAAAACCCGCCGAGATATTATCACCCACAATTGAATTTGAGACAATAAATGAAGAGTAACGGCAAAATAGAAATACTTGCTCCGGCGGGCAGCGCCGAAATGCTCAAGGCCGCAGTATACACAGGCGCAGACGCCGTGTATCTCGGCCTTGAGAGCTTTAACGCGCGCCGCAGCGCCGCCAATTTCACAAAAGAAGCCTTTGCCGAGGCGGCGGCGTTCTGCCACGCACGCGGCGTAAAGGTGCACGTCACGCTCAACACAACGCTCTACCCAAACGAGCTTGAACAGGCGGCGGACTTCATAAGCTTCATAGCCAAAGCGGGCGCTGACGCTGTAATTGTGCAGGATTTAGCGGTCGCTGAGCTCTGCATGCAAATAGCGCCAAGCCTCGCGCTTCACGGCTCAACGCAGATGAGCGTCCACTCGACGGGCGGCGCAAAGCAGCTCGCTAAAATGGGCTTTAAACGCGCCATTTTGTCGCGTGAATTATCGCTTGCCGAGATAGAGCACATCTCGCAAAATTGCGGCATCGAGACAGAGGTTTTCGTGCACGGCGCGCTTTGCATGAGCGTGTCCGGCCAGTGCTACATGAGCGCATTTTTGGGCGGCAGAAGCGGCAACCGCGGCGCGTGCGCAGGGCCGTGCCGTCTGCCTTTTTCAGCGTCACAGGCGGGCGAGCATCATTTAAGCTTAAAGGATATGTCCGTCATAGACATGCTGCCGCAACTTGCGAAAGCGGGCGTGGCAAGCGTCAAAATCGAGGGCAGACTCCGCACACCCGAATACGCCGCAGCCGCCGTCAACGCCTGCAAAAAAGCAATCGAGGGCGAAAGCTACGACAAGCAGCTATTACAGAACGTATTTTCACGTTCGGGTTTTACAGATGGTTATATAAAAGGCGTGCGCGACGGCAGTATGTTCGGCGTGCGCACGGAAATTGACGCAAAGGCGGCAAAGGACTCAGTGCCAAAGCTGCGCGAGCTTTTCCGCCGCGAGGGTCAGCGCGTCGCCGTCGACATGGCGCTCACAATAGAGGAGGACGGCTCGAAGCTTTCCGCCACCGATAAAGACGGCACAAAAGCTGTAATTTACGGCGAAACACCGCCGCAAACAGCGCAAAAAGACCCCTCAAAGGCATACGAAGCCGCGCTTTCAAAAACAGGCGGCACACCGTTTTATGTTAATAAAATCACCTTAAACGGCGCAGAGACGGCATTTATCCCCGCGGGAGAAATAAACGATATGCGCCGCCGCGCGCTCGAGCAATTGCTTGAAAAGCGCTCTGCGCCTATTAATATAAAGGTAAACCCGCCGCAGCCAATACCGCAGCAGCACCACGCTATGCGCCCTGCTTTAACGGCGTTGCAGTTTGCGTCGGTTGATCAGATGCCGTTTGGCACGCGTGCCGATATGTTCGTCTTTCCGATTTCCGAATGGCACGACGTACCGCTTGTCATACGCGCAAAAACGTATCTAGCCATTCCCCGCGCGCTTTACGGCGCACAGGAGGAAAAGGCGCAAAGCATGATTGACGACGCCGCAAAATACGGCTTCGCAGGCTTTTTTGTGCAAAACCTCGCGCATATTTATTTGTGCAAAGAGCACAAAACGTTCGGCGCGTTTGGTTTAAATGTCACAAATCAAATGTCGGCGCAAAAGTATGCCGAGCTTGGGCTTCAAGCCTTGACACTAAGCCCTGAATTGACGCTTAACGACATGGAAAAAATCGCCCCCGCCGCCAAAACAGCCGCCATTGCATACGGCTATATGCCGCTTATGCTAACGCGCGCGTGCCCTTTGCACAACGTACATTCATGCAAGGGCTGCACACATAAAGGCACTCTGACAGACCGCATGGGCAAAAAGTTCGCCGTCCGCTGTGACGGCGCCGAAACCGCGCGGACGATATATAACACAGTGCCGATTTATATGCTCGACAGGCTCGGCGAAATCCCTGCCGACATCGCGCTTTTGTCGTTCACAACAGAACCGCAGCAGCAAATCGAGCAGATTTTGCAGGCGTATAAAGACGAAGCAAAGCCGCAGGGCGAATTTACACGCGCACTATATTATAAAGGAACACAGTGATATGCAAATTAAAATAAAGCTTGTCCGCGACGGCGCGCAGATGCCGCGCTACGCCACAAACGGAGCGGCAGCAGCCGACCTTTGCGCCGTGTGCGCAGACGAGGGCATAACGCTTGAAGCAGGCGCACGCGCGCTTGTGCCGACAGGCGTCGCAATAGAGCTGCCGTCAGCCGAATACGCCGCGTTTATATACGCACGAAGCGGCCTTGCCGTCAAGCGCGGGCTTGCGCTGTCAAACGGCGTGGGCGTTATAGATTCAGATTATCGCGGCGAAATAAGCGTCGGGCTTGTCAACCTTTCAACCGAGCCCTACACAATCCAAAACGGCGAGCGCATAGCCCAAATGTGCATTCAGCCCGTCATAATAGCCGATTTCACCGCCGCAGATGATTTGTCAAGCACCACCCGCGGTGCAGGCGGCTTTGGGTCGACAGGCAAGGTTTAAATTTCACCTCATCAGTCGCCTGCGGGCGACAGCTTCTCCTCAAGGGGAAGCCAAAAGCCTTCTCCTTGAGGAGAAGGTGGCGCGACGAAGGAGTGACGGATGAGGCAAGTCAGCGCAACGTGTGACCATAAGATTTGCATAAATCGTCAACGCCGAAAATCCAACACAAAGGAATTTTAAAATGAAACTAAAACGCACCTTTTTACTTTTCTTTTTTATCCTCGCGGGCGTAATAACAGGCAGTTTGCTTGCAAATGTCTGCGCAAATGTGCCTGTTTTAAACTGGCTCGCCTACGGAAATTCCATCGGCTTCAACGCCGTCACTGTCGATTTGGTGGTGTTTAAATTCACCCTCGGCGCGTCAATGAGCATCACCGTCGCGCAAATTATCACCCTCAGCCTTGCCATTTTCATCTATAACAAAACAAGGATATAACATCATGATACTTGCATCACAGTCCCCGCGCCGCAAACAGCTTTTGACGCTCATCACACCAAATTTCACCGTGCAGACAAGCGATGTCGACGAGAGCGAAAGCATAATTTTCCCGCCGAAAGCGCTCGCCAAAAGCCTGGCAAAAGCCAAGTGCCTCGCGGTGGCAGCCACGCATAAAAACGAGACTGTAATCGGCTGCGACACCGTTGTCGAAGTAGACGGCGAGGTGCTCGGCAAGCCCGCAGACGAAGCTGACGCGGCGCGTATGATATCACTGCTTTCAGGCAGAACACACCTCGTTCACACAGGCGTGTGCATAAGCAAAAACGGTTTTAGCATAAGCTTTGCAGAGACAACATATGTATTTTTTGACCATATTTCGCAATCGGACATAGCAAAATACATAAAAACCGCCGAGCCTTACGACAAAGCGGGCGCATACGGAATACAGGGCTGGGCGGCAAAATATACGCGCGGCATCGGCGGCTGTTATTACAATGTCATGGGCTTGCCCGTGGCACATATTGCGAAAATATTACAAAAATTTAACGTTAAACTAAATTAAAAGTCAAAAAAAACGCCACTTTTTTGTTACTATGTGCAAAAAATAGTGTTGTAACACGCCCTTTTTTGTGCTATACTGTAAGCGCAGTATAAAGGTCATTATGGCGTTTTAGGCGTTTGAAGGAGATTTATAAGTGGGCGCAAAAGTTATAATGCTCGCGTCCGGCAAGGGCGGCACAGGCAAAAGCACAGTGTCCGTAATGCTTGGCGGCGCGCTTGCCGCAAGAGGGGAAAGGGTGCTGCTTGTCGAGCTCGATTCGGGGCTTCGCAGCGTTGACCTTATCTCGGGCGTGTACGGCAAAACCGTTTACGACATTGAGGACGTTTTGTCAGGCCGATGCAGCGCCGAAAAGGCAGTCGTAGAAAGCCCTTTATACAGCGATCTTTACGTTATATCCGCGCCGTATTCGGGCGGCACAGTCCGTCCGTCGGCGCTTGCCGCTTTTATAAGCACGGTGGGCGAGGCGTTTGAGTACATATTGCTCGACACCGCCGCGGGCATGGGCGCGCCGTTTATCTCGGCGTTAAGCGTGGCACAGCTTGCGCTTATAGTCGTCACGCCAGACCCCATAACAGTGCGCGACGGACGCATAGTCGCAGACACCATAGCCGAAAAGGGCAGGGCGAATTTGCGGCTTATACTAAATAAAGTTCCAACCACGCTCGACGGCACAGGCATAGCAAACCTTGACGAGTGCATAGACACCGTCAGTGCGCGTCTTATAGGCGTAATTCCGCAAAGCGACGATATAATGCGCGCCGCAGTAAACGGCTCGCGCATACCCGCAAAAAGCAAGGCAGCCAAAGCGTTTAACGCCGTCGCCGCGCGTCTTTGTGGCCGCGAAACGCCGCTTGTAATAAAATAAATTATACATCTCACAGGAGGGGATTTAAATGAATATAGCTTTAATAGCGCATGATTCAAAAAAGGAGTTAATGGTGCAGTTCTGCACAGCCTACTGCCGCATATTGTCACAGCACAGCCTTGTGGCAACAGGCACGACGGGCAAGCTTGTGTCGGACGCAACCGGCCTTAAAATACAGCGCTTCCTCTCCGGCACGCACGGCGGCGACCAGCAGATAGCCGCGCGTATAGCTTGCAACGAGATTGACCTCTTGCTTTTCTTCCGCGACCCCATCAGCGCCAAGCCTCACGAGCCAAACGAAATGAACCTTCTGCGCCTGTGCGACGTGCACAATATCCCCATAGCCACAAATATAGCCACCGCCGAGGTTCTAATCCACGGCCTAGAGCGCGGCGACCTCGACTGGCGCAACATCGTCAACCCGACGCTGTAAATTTTATATTAAAACGAAAAAGAAGCGACCCGATTTATGGGTCGCTGTTTTTGTGTATAATAGCATTGATATTATAGTAGAATAATGGTATTATAAGTATATAATAAAGGGAGGCTTTTGCTATGCTTATTAAATCTTCAACAACACTGCGCAATGATTATGGCGCTATCTCAAAGCTTGCCCATGAGCAAAGCGACCCTATTTATATAACAAAAAACGGCGAGGGCGACATGGTGGTTATGAGCATCGAAGCCTTTGAAAAAAGAGAAGAGATGTTTCGCCTAAAGGCAAAGCTTGCCGCCGCCGAGTACAGCAAAGCCTGTGGCGAGCCGACGGTTTCGCTGTCAGACGCAAAAAAAGCGCTGAAGGAGAAATACGAAAGTGCCAAATTATGATATCGTATTTCTTGCGCCCGCCTTTGCGGAGCTAGACGAAATTGCCGATATGCACCTTGCACTTGCAGGCGAGACATCGGCAGAAAAAATCACAAATTCAATAATGAAATTGCTTGAGAATCTGTCCCAAAACCCATTTATGGGCATGGTGGCAAAGGATACAGCCTTGGCGCAGCAGGGCTTTCGCGTGCTGCTTTCAGGCAATTATATCTGCTTTTATAAAGTGAGCACAGATGTTATAGAAATATATCACATAGTGGATGCACGCAAAGATTACCCAAACCTTTTGCATGATTTAATATAACATACGGTTTGCGTAAATTTGCGGTTTTAGCTTTTCCATTTGTAGGGGCGAGCTTTGCTCGTCCGAACAAGTATGCGCGTTGAAAGCGGACGAGCAAAGCTCGCCCCTACAATCGAGGTTTTGCCATTCTTCGCTTCGCTCAGAATAACAATAGTTGATGACAAAAACACCCCCACCCCACGCTGTATCGCGCAGCGTGGGGTGGGGGTTGCGCTATTCGTATCTCAGCGCTTCGATGGGGTCTAGCTTCGAGGCTTTGCTTGCGGGGTAATAGCCAAAGAAAACGCCTATTGCCATCGAGAAGCTCACTGCCACAAGTATGGCTATCACAGAGGGGCGCGCGGCGTATTTCAGCATTTGTGCACCAATTCTGCCAAGTGCAACGCCTATGCCCACACCTATAAACCCTCCTATGAGGCAAATGATTATCGCCTCCACGATGAACTGAAGCAAAATCACCCTTGATTTAGCCCCAAGCGCCATGCGTATGCCTATCTCTCGCGTGCGCTCCGTAACTGATACCATCATTATATTCATAACGCCGATGCCGCCTACTAAAAGCGATATTGCGGCGACGGCGCTAATTCCGAGCTTTACGCTGCCGAGCATTTTGTTCATGGATTTCATCATGTTTTCCATGCTGTTTGCGGCGGCGGTAAAGTCTTTGTTGTGCGTATAATAGCTTGCAAAATACGCGCTGGTGTTTGTCAAAAATTCGCTGCTGTCAGCTTCTTTTTTGCTTCGCACGGTCACGTTAGAGTAGCCTGCGGGCAGCTGCATAAGTCTTTTTGCCGAGGTGTAGGGCACATACACCGTGGTTTCGGTGTCTCCGCCCATCATAAACTGCGAGTCCGGCTTCACATATTTGTAAACGCCGATTATGTAAAAACGCAGGTCCTTGCCGTTCACAGGCACCGTGAATGCCTTGCCGAGCACGTCGTCGTTTTTCGTTTTATTGCCAAAATATTTCGTCACAAATTCACTGCTCACAACGGCTACAGAGCGTATGGCGTCAACGTCCTGCTTTTCTATATACCGCCCCGCGAGCATTGTGAGTCCGTCGAGCTTTTGTCGGTCAGGGCTGCACCCGCTCACGTTTACGCTCGCGTGCAGGCGTCCGTTTGTCGCTTTTCCGCTGCCCACTGTCTCGTTTATCGACAGCACGTCAAGCACGTCCTTAAACCGCGCCTCGTAATCTTTCAGCATCGCGTCGGTTAAATAATCATCGCTCGTCGCTGTTTTTTGCTCGTATCTGTCCCAGTCGATGTTTCCATCCTCGTCTGTGATTTCCGCCATGTTGTCCTTTGGCTGAAAGTTAATCGTCACGTTGCGCGCGCCGAAGCCCGCCATTTCAGCGTTCATAGCGCCTGTCATCGAGTCGCCAATAGTCACTATCGCAATCACAGACCCTATGCCGATTATGATGCCCAGCATCGTCAATATCGAGCGCATTTTGTTTGCGACAAGACTTGTCAGCGCAAGCTGTATGTTTTCAAATATCTGCATGCTGTTCCTTTCCGTGCGGCGCTTTTTTGTCGTCCTGCACGATGTTTCCGTCGAGCAAGGTGACAATGCGCGGGCATTCCTGCGCAAGCTCGCGAGAGTGAGTTATAAGTATAATAGTCTTTCCCTGACGGTGCAGCGTGTGAAAAATATCCATCACGTTGCGGCTCGTTGCGCTGTCAAGCGCGCCTGTCGGCTCGTCGGCAAGTATTATTGCGGGGTTGTTCACAAGGCTTCGCGCAATGGCAACGCGCTGTTTTTGCCCGCCCGAAAGCTCCGACGGCTGATGGTCGCTGCGGTCGCTCATGCCAACGAGCGAAAGCAGCTCGTTGGCTCGCTCTTGACGCGCCGCTTTGCCCGCGCCCGCATACAGCATCGGCAGCTCAACGTTTTTCTGCGCGGTAGTGCGCCCTATAAGGTTAAAGTTTTGAAACACAAACCCTATTTTTTTGTTGCGCACGTCGCTCATCTCGTCGCGCTCCGCCTTTGCCACGGCTATGCCGTCGAGAATATAATCTCCGCTAGTCGGCTTGTCAAGCGCGCCGATAATGTTCATCAGCGTCGATTTTCCGCTGCCGGACTCGCCCACGATGGCGACAAATTCGCCCTTATCTATCTTTAAATCTATCCCGTGCAAAATTTCAAGCTCGTTTTCACAGCCCACGTTATAGGTTTTAACAACTTTATTCAGCTCTATAAGTGCCATAGCGCTTAAAATCCTTCCTGATTGGCGGCGGCGGACTGCGCGGTGACGAGGTCTGACCATTGTGCGTTTGCAAGCACCTCCATGCCGTCCTTTATGTCCTTGCCGCTCACCTCTGTGTAAAATTCGTTCGCGGTGCCTGTCGTGAATTCAACGTCAGTAAATTTGCCGTCATCCTGCTTTACAACAATGTAGCTCTTGCCGTCCTCGCCTGTTTTTATGGCGTCAAGCGGCACAGAATATACGTTTTCCTTTGAGAAAATGACGATTTCCGCCTTTGCCTTTGTGCCGATAAATAAGCCGTCGGGCGCGTCTACGGAGATGTCAGCCGCAAATCCGCTGCCAGCCTCGCCTGTTAGCGCGGTGGGGGATATGCGCGACAGTGTCCCGGGTATAACGGCGGTCGAAGCGTCTGTCGTGATGTTCGCCTTAAGCCCTGTCGTCAGCTTGCCTATGCTGTATTCGGGAATTTTGACGGAAATAATCAGCTTGTCGGCAGATTGAATAGTCGCCACAAGCCCGTCCTTGACGATGCGGCCGACGGTAACCTTAAGCTCCGTAACCTTGCCGTTTGAGTCGGCTTTGAGCGTCGTGCTCTCAAGCTTTTTGTTGAGATCCTCAAGAACAGTGTTCGTCGAGCCTTTTTTAAGCGCGTCATTTGCTGTTTTCCATGTTTCAAGCGCCGCGCTCACGGTGCCGTCTATGCCGTTTAATACTTTATTGCGCTCTGCCACGGAGGTGTCATATGTATTTTGCGCAGCCTGACGCGCGGCGAGCTTTTGGTTGTAAATTTCCGCCGCGGCGTTGTAGCTCGCGGTGTAGGTGGGCGCGTCATAAAGCTTTTTTGCGTCGTCGAGCGCTGTCTGCTTTGCGGTCAAATCTGTTTCGCTTGCTGTGTAGGCGTTGTACTGGTCGCCCTCCGCTTTGCCGCCGGCTTCAATCCACACGCGGTAGGCGTTGTCCTTTGCCACAACAGCCGCGTCGAAGGCGGTCTGCGCGGCGGCAATGCCTGTGTTCATCGCGTCAAAATTGCTTTTTGCGGTGTTGTAGGCGGGCGTGACGGCGTTCAAGTCGTTGTTCGCGGCGTCAAGCGCGCCCTTTGCGGAGTTTACAATCGTGTCCTGCACAGCCTGCTCGCGAGTCTTGTCGCCCTTTGCGTTCTCAATTGATTTCAGCGCCGCGTCAACGGCTGTCTGAAGCGTTTTTACGGAATCCGCAAGGTCTTTCTTCTTGTCGTTTATCTCTTTTTCAACGTCGGTGCTGTCAAGCTTTGCAATCACGTCACCTTTTTTCACAACGTCGCCAACCTTCACGTTGACGGCGGTTACTTTATATGGCAGCGATGTCGTCACGGACGAAATTTCCGCGCTCTCAACCGTTCCGCTCACGTTGACGGAGTTGTTAAGAGTGCCCTTTTCAAGCAGCATAGTGCGCGCGTAGTCAAGCTTTTCGTCTGTCGCGGCAGGCTTTGACTTAAGCGCTGAAAACCCCGCTATGGCAGCCCCCGCACAAAGCGCCAGACCCACCACAGTTATAACTATCTTCTTTCTTCTTTTTTCTCTCTTCTTTTTTATATTGTGGGCAGCACAATCTCAAACTGTGTGCTAAACCCCTTTTGCGGCGGTGTTATAAGGCGTATAAACCCTCCGTGTGCCACTACTGTTTTTTTGGCTATCGCAAGCCCTAGCCCGCTGCCGTGGGCGCTGCGGGCGTCGTCGCCTTTTATAAATGGCTCAAAAATCGTGCTCACGGCGTCAAGCGGAATGCCCGCGCCGTTGTCCGCCACGGTGATGTGCGCAGACGCGCCTTCCTTATAAAGCACAAGCTTTATTGTCGTCCCCGCGCCGCTGTGCCGCAGAGAATTTGACACAAGATTATCAAGCGCCCGCGCAAACTGCACCTTGTCTACCTGGCAATAAATCCTCTCGTCGGGTATTTCCGGCTCAAGCTCAAGGCCCGCAAGATGTATCTCGTCGTATTTCATCGCAAGATATTCGCGCAGATATTCGCAAAGCTCCGTGCGCGTTTTATCAAGCACAAACTGCGGATGCTCAAGCTTTGAAAATTCGTGAAATGAGTCGATAAGCTCCGATAAATTTTCGGATTTCTGCGCTATCGCCGTCAAATACTGTTTTTGCTTTTCGGGAGGAACAAGCTCCTGCGTCAGCGCGTTTGCTTAGCCGCGTATCACCGTCACGGGCGTTTTGAGGTCGTGCGATATGTCCGCAAGCAGCTTTTGGCGCGCCGCTTCAAGTGCTTGGCGCTGCGCCTCGCTCTCGTCAAGCCGTTTCGACATCGCGTTAAAACTGTCGCATATCTGCGTAAATTCCGACGGCCCTTTGTAAAGCACAGGCTCTGCCTTGCCCGTCGCCACGTTTTCTATCGCCGCGTCCAAAAGTGCAAGCGGCTTTTTCACCTTTCGCGCAAGCACATACGCCATCAGCATAAACATCAAAATGCCAACTATAATGTAGCCGATGTTTATCATGTCGGTAATTCTCGACGCCGCGATATACATGCTATCGTCGGGCATTTGAGCGTGAAAAATAATCGTCCGCACGCCGCTTTTTGTCGCAAAGCTGTATTGCGTCAGCGCAAAATCAGGCTCATATGCGCCTGTCAAAAGCGCAAATTCAGTGTCCGTCAGCGCGTCAGACGACCCGCCAACCTCGCCCGCAACAAGCGTTTTGTCGGCAGCTATAAGAAGCCTGCTTTTTTCGTCGCCCGCGCGTGAATAAAAAATCACAAGCGTCTCGTTGCTCTCGTTAAGGCTCACGGCTTCAACGCCGCCGTAGGTTGCATACCCCGAAAACTCGCTTATGCACTCAAGCTCTCTTTGCGTGTAGCCTCCAAGCTTCGCCACGCCTGTCGAGTATACAACAGCGCCGCTTTCGTCAAGCACCTCCGCATAGCCGCCCTTGCCGACAATTTTTTCAAATGCTATTTTAGAGTAGCTTTCATTATAAAGCTGTTTTTGATAATCCGCCATGTCAACGCTTTGTATGCCAAGCGCCGAGGAATATATCATGTCGGAAATCTCGGACACCGCAAGCCCAAGCAGCATAAAAAGCCCTATAAACAGCGCAAAATACCGCAGCAGCATCCAAAAAAGGCTGCCGCCCGCCCTATTCCTTTTAAATTTTATACCCGAGCCCCCTTATCGTTTTGATAAAGCGCGGCTTTTTGGGGTCGTCCTCTATTTTGTCGCGCAGCTTTGAAATATGCACCATCATCGTGTTGTCGTCGCTCTCAAAAAAGTCTCCGTTTATCGCTTCATATAGCTGCACCTTTGTGAAAATGCGCCCTGGCGCGCTCATAAGCTGTGCCAAAATCTTAAATTCCATCGGCGTTAAGGCTATCTGCACGCCGTCCTTTATACAGGTGAAATTATTTTTTTCAATGCTTATTTCTCCGACGCTGCACACGCTGTCGCTGCCTGCCGTCGGCACAAGCTCATACGCGCGGCGCAAGGCAGATTTCACACGCGCAACAAGCTCAAGCGGGTTAAACGGCTTTGTCAGATAATCGTCAGCACCGAGGCTAAGGCCCAAAATCTTGTCGTTATCCATGCTTTTTGCCGACAAAATAAGCACAGGCAGGCTGCCGCGCTCGCGTATGGCGCGGGTCAGCTCATAGCCGTTCATTTTCGGCATCATTATGTCAAGTATCGCAAGCGATGGCTGCTCTTTTTCGATAAGCGACAGCGCGTCATCACCGTTTGCGGCGCTTATCACCTCAAAGCCCTCGCTGACAAGGTACAGCCGCAAAAGCTCCACAATATCCGCGTCGTCCTCCGCTATAAGTATTTTGTAAGGCATGGCGTTACCTCGCATCTTTATTTTTGCCCCATTATAGCACTTAATAATACATATTGTAAACCTATAAACCCTATGGTATACTGGGTTAAAAGGAGTGACATATCTATGATGGTTTCCACAAAAGGCAGGTATGCCCTGCGCGTTATGATTGACCTTGCCGAGCATAACACAGGCGAGTATATCCCGCTTGGCGGCATTGCCGAGCGTCAAAATATATCCGCAAAATATCTCGAAAGAATTATCTCTGTGCTCGCCAAAGCGGGCTTTGTGCGGGGATTGCGCGGCAAAGGCGGCGGCTATAAGCTCACGCGTCAGCCCGAAAGCTACACGGTCGGCAGCATATTAAAGCTCACAGAGGGCACGCTTGCACCCGTCGCGTGTCTTGAAGAAAACGCCGCCCCATGCCAGCGCGCCGCCGAGTGCCGCACGCTTCTCATGTGGCAAAAGCTAGACACGCTTATAGACAATTTCTTCGAGGGAATAACCCTTTCTGAGCTTACGGAGGAGACAAAGCAGCAAGCGGGGGACAATTATATTATTTAAGTGAAAAATGAAGAGTGAAAAGTGAAAAATTAAGGAGTGATGCCTGCGGGCATCACATTATAGTGGTTTGCAGTTGTCTGTCATTCTGAGCGAAGCGAAGAATCTTAAAACCTACAATAACGCGTAAAAGATTCTTCGCTTCGCTCAGAATGACAAGGTGCAATACCCATTAAAATGTGACGCTCTAGCGTCACACAATAATTTTTCATTTTTTATTTTTCACTTTTTATTAAAAAAGCTTGACAATATATGTTAATCGCGATATAATCCCTACATACCCACAAGAATGGTAGGTAAAGTATAATGAAGCATATATTTGAAGCGCTGCTTCGCAGCAATTTCCGTTTCGGGCGAATGTGTCGATGTTGACCGAACATTAACGCGTTACCGAAAGGAAATCACAATGTCTAACTATAAATTTGAAACACTACAGCTTCACGTCGGTCAAGAAACAGCAGACAGCGCCACAGACGCGCGCGCCGTGCCAATTTACGCCACTACCTCGTATGTTTTTAAAGATTCAGCACAGGCGGCAGGGCGCTTTGGCCTCTCCGAGGGCGGCAACATTTACACACGCCTCATGAACCCCACAAGCGACGTTTTTGAAAAGCGCATAGCCGCTTTAGAGGGCGGCGCGGCGGCACTCGCAACAGCCACAGGCTCTGCGGCAATAGACTACGCCGTGCGCAATATAGCCAAAAACGGCGACCACATTGTCTCCTCAACAACGCTCTATGGCGGCACCTACAACCTTTTTGCAAATACATTTAAAGAAATAGGCATCGACGTGACGTTTGTCGACGGTCACAACCCGCAAAATTTCGCCGACGCGATAAAGCCAAACACAAAGGCGCTCTATCTTGAAGCGCTCGGCAACCCCAATTCAGACATAATCGACCTCGATGCGGTGTCCGAAATCGCCCACCAAAACGGCATTCCTGTCATCATCGACAGCACGTTCGCAACGCCGTATCTGTTCCGTCCCATCGAGCACGGAGCGGATATCGTAGTGCATTCCGCAACAAAATTTATCGGCGGTCACGGCTCTGTGATGGGCGGCGTGATAGTGGACTCAGGCAAGTTCGACTGGGCGCAAAACGACAAATTCCCCGGTCTTTCACAGCCAAATCCGTCATACCACGGCGTAGTTTTCACCGAGGCGGCGGGCAATTTAGCCTACATAATCAAAGCGCGGACGACATTAATGCGCGACACCGGCGCAACGATAAGTCCTTTCAATTCATTCTTGCTTCTGCAAGGGCTTGAAACCCTCTCGCTTCGCGTCGAGCGCCATGTTGAAAACGCCTTAAAGGTTGTTGATTTTCTGAAAAACCACCCGCAGGTGGCAAAGGTCAACCACCCCTCGCTCAAGGCAGGGCGTGAAAAAGAGCTTTATGACGCATACTATCCAAACGGCGGCGCGTCAATTTTCACATTTGAAGTCAAAGGCACGCAGGAACAGGCGAAAAAATTTACCGAATCGTTGCAGCTTTTCTCGCTTCTCGCAAACGTCGCGGACGTGAAATCACTGGTAATTCACCCCGCGTCAACAACACACTCGCAGCTCTCAGAAAAAGAGCTCGCCGACGTTGGCATAACGCCAACAACGGTGCGCCTTTCAATCGGCACAGAGCACATCGACGACATCATAAACGACCTCAAGCACGGCTTTGAGGCAATAAAATAGGAGAAAAATTATGGCAAATATCTACACATCAGCAGACCAGCTCATCGGCAAAACCCCGCTTTTAGAGCTGTCTAATTTTGAAAAAAAGCACAACATTAAAGCAAAAATCCTCGCAAAGCTTGAATATTTCAACCCCGCAGGCAGCGTTAAGGACAGAATTGCAAAGGCGATGCTCGACGACGCGGAGAAAAAGGGCATAATCACAAAGGATTCCGTAATTATCGAGCCGACATCGGGCAACACAGGCATCGGCCTTGCGTCCGTCGCCGCCGCACGCGGCTACCGCATAATCATCGTCATGCCCGAGACAATGTCCGTTGAGCGCCGCAATTTGATGAAGGCCTACGGCGCAGAGCTTGTGCTCACAGAGGGCGCGCTCGGCATGAAGGGCGCTATCGCGAAAGCCGAGGAGCTTGCAAAGGAGATTGAGGGCGGCTACGTGCCCGGGCAATTTGTCAACCCCTCAAACCCCGAGGTTCACCGCCTCACAACAGGCCCCGAGATATGGGACGACACCGACGGCAACGTCGATATCTTCGTCGCGGGCGTTGGTACAGGCGGCACTGTGACGGGCGTTGGCGAATATCTAAAGAGCAAAAACCCGAACGTCAAAATCGTCGCAGTGGAGCCCGAGGCATCGGCAGTGCTTGCGACAGGCGTGGCAGGCCCGCATAAAATTCAGGGCATCGGCGCAGGCTTTGTGCCGGATGTGCTCAACACAAAAATTTACGACGAGGTAATCGGCGTGCCAAATGACTCCGCGTTTGAAATCGGACGCGAAATCGGCAAAACTGAGGGCGTACTAGTCGGCATATCCTCCGGCGCGGCAGTGTGGGCGGCATGGCAGCTTGCCAAACGCAAGGAAAACGAGGGCAAAAACATAGTAGTTTTACTCCCCGACACCGGCGACAGATACCTCTCCACCGCACTTTTCGCGGAATAATAGTATAAATAAAACCGATATCGGACGAGCGCAGCTCGCCCCTACATTGTGTACTTGGTAGGGGCTAGCTGCGCTCGTCCGCTTTTGCAGAGGGCAAACGAACCGGAACGCATACAATGCGTTCCCTACAATCAACCGAAATTCACAGCAAATGTAGGGGACGGTGTCCTCGACGTCCCGCATGGTTTACGCATTGCCACGGCTGCGGATCGATGTGGGCATCGCCCCCCTACACATGCGCCACGCTGCAAATTTGCGCAAAATAAAACATTTTTGCATATAATGTATTGACAAAATTAACTGTAACCGATATAATTACATTAAACAGTAATCAACTCGGTTACTTATCGGAAAAAGGAGTCAACATGAAAAAATTACTTGCAATGGCCATGCTTGGCTGTACCTTGTTCACCGCTTGCGGCGCACAGGCGCAAAGCAGCCCGGCAGCATCAAACGCCGCTGTTTACCACTCAATAACGCCCGACGAGGCAAAGGCGCGCATGGACAGCGGCGACAAAATAATCATAGTCGACGTTCGCACACAGGCTGAATACGACGAGGGCCACATCGCAAACGCCATCGTTATACCAAACGAGACAATCGACAAAACACAGCCCGAACAGCTGCCTGACCTAGATGCTGAAATCCTAGTCTACTGCCGTTCAGGCAAGCGCAGCAAGCAGGCTTCAGACAAGCTTGTCGCGATGGGCTACACAAAAATCTACGATTTCGGCGGGATAATCGACTGGCCGTACGAGACTGTAAAATAAACAGGAGGAATGTAAATTTGACAGCGGAATTTATTGTGGCGGTGCACTCGCTAGTGTTTTTAAACCACAAAAAATGCAGCCTTTCTAGTGAAATGATTGCGGAAAACGTGTGCACAAACCCCGCCCGCGTGCGCAAAATACTTTTAAAGCTCAAAAAAGCCGACCTTATTTCGTCAAAGGGCGGCACAGACGGCGGATATTTTTTTGAAAAAGACCCAAAAGCCGTCACACTGCGCGACGTTTTAGCCGCGGTGGAGCTTGACGTTGTGAAGATAAAATGGCGCTCGGGCGACACGGATATGGACTGTGAGGTTGCGTCCGGCATGGCGGGCGTAATGGACGGAATTTTTAATACGCTTGACGCAAGCTGTAAAGCGCAGCTTGCGTCAATAACAATAGACGACATTGATAAACAGCTTTTTAAGGAGAATAAAAATGAATTATGACGCAATAATAATCGGCTTTGGCAAGGGCGGTAAAACGCTCGCCGGCAGCCTTGCCGCAAAGGGCAAAAAGGTCGCGCTCATAGAATAATCAGACAAAATGTACGGCGGCACCTGCATAAACGTGGGCTGCATACCGTCAAAATCTCTCGTGCACAGCGCCGCCGCGTCAGCCGCACACAAAAAGGACGATTTCGACAAGAAAACATCTCGCTACGCCGCCGCAGTGGCCGAAAGAGAGCGCGTGACCTCGATGCTGCGCAAGAAGAATTTCGACAAGCTAAATGACAACGCAAACGTCACCGTCATAAACGGCACAGCTGCATTTGTCGACGCAAAACGGTCAGCGTCAAAACGGCAGGCGAAGAATTTACGCTCACCGCCGATAATATTTTCATCAACACAGGTTCAACGTCCGTCATTCCCAAAATCGACGGCATTGAAAATAACGAGCACGTATATTACAGCGACACACTAATGTCGCTTGAAGCATTGCCAAAGCAGCTTGTAATCATCGGCGGAGGCTACATAGGGCTTGAATTTGCGTCAATGTACGCAAACTTTGGCTCAAAGGTCACAGTTTTGCAGGACACCGAGCAGTTTATCCCGCGCGAGGACGACGACATCGCGGACGCCATTCGCAAAACGCTCGAAGGGCAGGGGATACAGCTTAAACTTGGCGCAAAAATACAAGGCGTAGCTAAAGACGGCACGGTTTCATATGAATGGCAGGGCGCGCAGTACGGCGACAAAGCTGACGCAATTCTCATCGCCACAGGCCGCCGCCCTAACACAGACGGCTTAAATTTGAGCGCGGCAAATGTTGAAACGACACCGCGCGGCGCTGTAAAGGTGGACGAGCTTTTGCGCACGACACAGCCCGGCATTTGGGCAATGGGCGACGTGACAGGCGGCTTGCAGTTCACCTACACATCGCTCGACGACTATCGCATAGTCGCAAAGCAGCTTAACGGCGCGGGAGATTACAGCCTGAACGCAAGACAAAACGTGCCGTACAGCGTGTTCATGGCAACACCGTTCGCACGCGTCGGCTTAAACGAGCGCGAGGCAGTCAAAGCGGGCTACGAAGTAAAAATCGCCAAAATGCCCGCCGCCGCAATTCCAAAAGCGCAGGTGCTAAACAAAACGCAGGGCATGCTCAAAGCCGTTATCGACGCAAAAACAGACAAAATTCTCGGCGTGATGCTTCTCTGCGAGGAGTCGTATGAAATGATAAACACCGTCAAAGCCGCAATGGATTTTGACGCCACTTATCAGTATCTCCGCGACAACATCTTTACTCACCCAACAATGACGGAAGCACTCAACGATTTGTTTTCGATTTAGCAGAAAAAAGAAAAAAGAAGAGAGAAGAAAGAAAAAGTATGGAGTTATGGCTGCGCCATAACATTCAAATAAGTAGAGCGTCTACAAAAAGATTTATATAAATCTCACGTAGACGCTCTACTTAATTTTTTCTTTCTTCTCTTTTATCTCTTCTTTTATAACATCCCCAGCTGCTCCGCCAGTGTCACGTATAAAAGCTGCGGCTCTATTGGCTTTGCCAAATGGGCGTTCATGCCGGCCTCGTGGGACTTTTTGATGTCGTCCTCGAAGGCGTTGGCGGTCATGGCGATAATCGGGATTGTCTTTGATGTCTTTTTGCTCATGTGCCTTATCGCGTTTGCCGCTTGCAGACCGTCCATTTCAGGCATGCGAATATCCATCAAAATGGCGTCGTAATAATGCGGCGGTGTCTTTGCGTACATCTCGACGGCGCGCACACCGTTTTCAGCCACTTCAACAAGAAAGCCTCTGCACTCAAGCAGCTTTTTTGCCACCTCAACGTTAAGCGGATGATCCTCCGCGATGAGCAGTCGCTTACCTGTAAAATCAAAATTATTGACCACCGGCGCTTTGTCTTCTTCATGCTCGCCAAGCGTCTTTTGAAATGCGGAAATAAGCGAGGTTTTAAATATCGGCTTGCATATCAGCAGGTTCACACCCGCCATCTTCGCCTTGTGCTCGATAGCCGTCCAGTCGTATGCCGTCATTATTATTATCGTCACGTCCGGCCCGACAATCTCGCGTATCTGACGCGCCGTCTCAATGCCGTCCATCTCGGGCATTTTCCAGTCTATCAAAACAAGGTCAAAATATTCCTTTTTCGCCCATTTAAGCTTCACTCGCTCGACAGCCTGCCTGCCGCTGTCCACCCATTCAGCCTTCAGCCCCATGTCCTTCAAGGTTATCACGGAGTGCTCGCACATTATAACGTCGTCATCGACAACAAGCGCGTTTAGCTGAGAAAAGTCAAAGCGTGCCCTCTTTGCTCGCGGTATGCGCGAGCGCTCGCTTATGCCAAGCTTTACGTCTATGGTAAACTCCGTCCCAACGCCTACGATGCTGCGCACGCCTATTTTGCCGTCCATCAGCTCAACCATGTGCTTGCTTATCGCAAGGCCAAGCCCTGTGCCGCCATACATGCTTGTCAGCCCCGAATGCTCCTGCGAAAACGCGTCGAACAAATGCGGAATAAACTCCTCCGATATGCCGCAGCCCGTGTCGTTCACGGTGAAGCGCAATATCGCGCCTCCGCCCTCTTCGCTCACCTGACGCACCTGAAGCGATACCTTGCCGTTTTCGGGCGTAAATTTCACAGCGTTTGACAAAATGTTTATTATCACCTGTTGCAGCTTCATTGCGTCGCCCACATAGTAGTCGGCGATATTCGGGTCAACAATATTTTCGTAGTCGATATTTTTGGCGTCGGCCTGTGTGAAGCATATCGAATTTATTCCGTTCAAAAATTCCTCAAACGGAATTTCCTCATTTGAAAGCAGCATTTTTCCGCTCTCAATTCGGCTCATGTCGAGAATGTCGTTTATCAGCGACAGCAAAAAGCGCGACGAGATACCGATTTTTGATATGCAGTCCGCCACTTGGTCGGGGTCGTTTATATATTGCGCGGCTATGGCGGCCATGCCTATTATCGCGTTCATCGGCGTGCGTATCTCATGGCTCATGCGCGACAAAAATTCCGATTTCGCCACGTTTGCTTGCTCTGCGGCATATAAAGCGTCCTGCAACACCTGCTGCTGCGCCTGCTTTTCGCGCAAAAGCTCCGTCACGTCGCTGCGCGTGAAGATTATAAGCTGGCTGTCCTTGTCAAGATATGTGTATTCTATGCGCTTTTGACGCACCTGACCGTCGTCGTTATAGGCGTTGTAAATAGACGAAAAAATCTTTTTTGTCTCAAGATTTTTAAGTATAGTTGCGGGCGACATATCATATATCGCGCGCTCAACATCCTCCGGCAAGGCCACAGCGCGGTTTACCTCGCGCACCATGCCCTCAAAATCATCGCCGCTTGACGACGGCATCATCATGTTGTTTTCGTGCCCAAGATACAGCTTGTAGGTGTTGTGCTTTAAATCTGCACACATAACATAGTCATATTCAGCCTCGGTGACTGTCTTAATTATGCCGTCCTTCAGCCGTTCCTCGTTGATGTCATAGCTGTACATAAACGACATAACGTCGCCGTTTTCAGGGTTTTGATACGTCTTGACGGTGGTGTTTACCCATATCACCGAGCCGGTATCTATTATGCGGCGATAGCTGTAGCTGTACTCCGTCTGGCCGTCTGCAAATGACCGCAAAACGCGTTCTCTGTCAAGAACCTCGTTAAGCTTTATGCGGTCTTCCTGCGAAAATGCCGAGTTCGCCAGCTTCGTAGCACTTTCGGTGTAAGATGAGCCCACCTGAGCGACAGCTATGCCGGGGTCTGCGACATAAGACTCCACAATATTCTTCGTCAAATTCGAGCGCACCTTTGCTATAAGGTTTTCGCTCTGCACGGCGTTTTGATATGCAAGCTCTTCTTTGTATTGCTTTTCAAGCTTTTTTGATTTTGTTATGTCAACGCCGCAGCCCACAGCCTTAATCGGCTTGTGTGCGCTGTCAAAAATAGTCGTAAGGTTAAGCTGATACCACACGATGCTGCCGTCGGGTCTGCGCATTTTTATTTCAGCGTTTGACTGCTCTGCGCCGTTTTCTATCTCTTTGTGCATACGGCGGTATTCATTTGCGCTCTCGGGGCAAATTATTCCGAGGCGAATTTCCTCATCAGGTGCGTTTTCGATAATTTTAGGCACGCCAAAAATATCCATAACATCCGATGACTGTATAGAGAGTTTGTTTATTATATCGTGCTCCCAAATATGTATCTCGGAGTTTTCAAGCGCGATATCGACTATCCTTTTTTCGGCGATAGCGCGGCTCTCGTTCGTCACGTCCTTGCCAATGCCTATGGCGCGCACGGGCTTGCCGCTCTCGTCGCATATGGCTATGTAGGTTATTCTCTCACACCAGTACACAGCCTTTTCAATGTCAAAAAGCCAAACGTCTTTTGAAGTGCGCTTTTCGCCGTTTTTTAAGCCGTCCGTCAGCGCCCAAAAATCCGCTGTGCTCTCTTTTTTCACAATGCCCATCTCAAGCACACACTGCGGAAAATTCTCAAGCACAAGCGACTTTATATGATGCACTCTAGCCGAGTTTTCCGTCAGGTATGCCGTGTTTGTCTCAAGGCTGTACTGCCAAGTGTTTATGTCGATGTTTTCCATCGCGAGGGTGTAAAACGCCTCTTGGTTTTTAAGCGATGCCTCAAGCTCCTTTTGCTCAGTCACGTCCTTAAACAGGCACGCGCAGTAGCCGTGCAATGGACAGTAGCACTGTACGATCAAATATTTTTTTATTTCGGGGCTGTATTCTACAATGCTTCGCGAAGCGCCGTTAAACGCAACATCAGAGTATATATCAAGCCATTTTTTGTCCGTCAACGTTTCGCGCGGGGCGCCTATAATAGCGGCTCACGCGTCGTTTATGTATTTTGAAACAAAGTCATACGCCTTGCCGCTCTCGTTCGTAAGCACCTCGATAACAGTAAAAGCAAAGGGACTTGCATCATAGCATTCGCCAAAGCTTTTAAGAATGTTCTCCACGCCCACATCTCCCAACATTAATCACTATAACTATTTATTACTTTATTATTAAGGCTTTTTCAATCAAAACAACAATTTTAAGCGCAAATTTACCAAAATACCGCAAAATACCCCTTGACTCTCCCATTATGGTATACTCTATAATGACAATGAGCTCAAAACAACACAGTCTGTGAGGTAAAAACAAATGCTTAAAATAGGTGATTTTTCAAAATTATCAAGAATTAGTATACGCATGCTGCGCCATTACGACGAGCTGGGTTTGCTCGCGCCAAAAAGCACAGATGTGCACAGAGCAGTAGCAAACTGGGTGCGCAACAGCGGCTACGAGTTTAACGCTGCGATGTTTTGCAACTACCACGTAAGCCCCGCCCAAACAAATAACCCCGATGAATTAGTCACCGAGGTGTGCTATCCGGTTAAGAAGATGTAAATACACATTTACAACGTGCATTGCGCGTACGATTTGGATTATACAAACTCACCTCATCCGTCGCTCCTTCGTCGCGCCACCTTCCCCCAAGGGGGAAGGCTTTCGTAGGCTTCCCCTTGAGGGGAAGCTGTCGCCGAAGGCGACTGATGAGGTGAAATATTTACGGTTTACCGTGCATTTACGGCAAATTGTAGGAGACGGCGTCCTCGACGTCACGCTCTTGCAGAGGGCAATGTGTCCCCTATGATGTGGTTTTATGGGGAGACAGCAACCTTTGTAGGGGCGAGCTTCGCGCGTCCGATAGGTTCGCACATCGCCACGGCTGCGAGTCGATGTGGACATCGACCCCTACAAATGTGCCACACCGCAAATTTGCGCGAGATTGCGGGCGGATATGGAATCCGCCCCTACGGTTCACCGCCAATTCACGTCAATTTGTAGGGGGGCGCATTGCGCGTCCGTTAGGTTTTACGCAATTTCCTATACCCCGTCGGTGTGCAGCCCATCTGCTTTTGAAACGCTTGCAAAAACGCGCTGTAGCTTTGAAAACCCGCAATGCGTGCGGCTTCCTCTACCTTTTGCCCTGCGTTAAGCTGTTCGCACACTGAGTCTATGCGCATTTTCACAAGGTACGCGTGCACGCTTTGGCCGCTTTGACGCTTAAATTCACGCGCTATGTGCTCGCGGCTCACGTAAAAATGCCGCGACAGCGTTTCGAGCGTAACTTCCTCGGCGAAGTGCGCCCGCAGATACACAAACACCTCGTCCACCATAAAATGCGTGCGCAAGGTGTCCTTTGTGCGAAATTCCGCCCGCATTCCGGACCGCAAAACAAGCACCACAAGCAGGCTCAAAAGTCCGCTTTGAAAAATATCCTCTGCAAACTCCTCGCTGTCCGCCGCCCCTGCCTTTAATCTACCCGCAAAATTTTTCATGAGAAGTGCGCTCGTGCTGCCCGCATGGATGGCTGCGCACCTAAAAGGAACGACGTTGAAGCTTTTTTCAAGGTCGTTTTTTTCGTCGCTCAAACGCCGCAGCATCGAGGCCGTCACGCGCACCCACGTTATCTCCGCCGCTCTGCCGCCCGTGTGCTCAAGCGTCATGCTCTCGTCGGGCTTCATCAGCACAATGTCGTCAACGCCGCACACGTGCCGCTCGTCGCCCCATTTAAAAATGCACTGCCCGCGCACTATAAAAAACATGTTGTAATACCCGCCGCCTTGAAGCGACCGCCTGCCCGCTGTGTCAAGCTGTAATGTCTCCACACGGTATTTTTCCATACGCCCTCATAAATACTACAAAAAATATTCAATAAAATGTCCTTTTTGCACAAATGTGCTGTAATATCAATATACCATACTTTTATATCAATTTTCAACAGTTTTTTTATCAGCGCAAATATTATAATCAAACTGTAAGGGACGAAAGCCGTCCCAAATAAGGAGGAAAGCACTATGAAACCCTTTTCTATGAAGGACAAGCTCGGCTACACACTGGGCGACTTAGGCAACTGCTGCACAGAGCAGTTCCGCGCAATGTTTTTGGCGGTCTTTTACACACTTGTACTAAAGGTAAACCCTGTCCACGTCGGCATATTAATGCTCATCACAAAGTTTTGGGACGCTATCAACGACCCCATCATCGGTGCGCTCGTTGACAGCCACAAAAATACCGGCAAGGGCAAATTTATCCCGTGGATTCGCGCTTTTGCACTGCCCACAGCCGTCATGTGCGTGCTCGGCTTTGTAAACGTGAGCAACTGGGCTTACGGCGCAAGAATCATCTACATGTTTGTCTCTTACGTCACATATGAAATATTTTACACCTGCGTCAACGTCCCGTTCGGCACGCTTTCAAGCGTTATGACAGACGACGCAAATCAGCGCACAGACCTCTCGCGCTACCGCAGCCTCGGCGGCACAATCTTCATGACAGTCATCGTCATCGCAGGCCCGCTTTTCTTTTATAAGGACAATCAGCCTGTCGCGGGCAACTTCCTCATCATGTCCGCCATCTGCGCCGCAATCGGTTTTCTCTGCCTCATGGTCACCTGCTCTTGGTGCAAAGAACGCGTAGTGCTCGCGCCGCGTCCTAAAGAAAAAATGAACTACGTCTCAATCATCAAGGACGTCTCGCGCAACAAAGCCTTGCTCGGCGTTATGCTTTCAAGCTTTATCGGCATAGTCGGCGCAGGCATGGTAAACGCGCTCAACACATATCTTTTCAAGGATTATTTCGGCAACGTCAAGGTCATGAGCATCTCCGGTATGTTAAGCGTTCTGTGGAGCCTTATCGCGTTTTTCGGCATCAAATATGCAGTAAAAGCGTTTGGCAAAAAGGAATGGATAATGGGCTCCGCGCTGTTCAGCGTATTGGTTTTCGCGGTGCTGTTCTTCTTCCCGATAAATGACGCTATGATTTTCATTATCATCAACGGCATATGCTACATGGGCGTTTCGGGCTTCCAAATTCTCATTTGGGCTATGGTAAACGACTCTATCGACTATCACGAGCTAACAACAGGCGAGCGCAACGAGGGCATTGTCTACTCGTTCTACACGTTCTTTCGCAAGCTTGCAAACGCCGTTTCGGGCAGCATGGGCAGCTTTGCGCTTGCAATCGCGGGCTATAACGTCAACGCCGCCGTCCAAACCGAGCAGGTTGCGGGCAATATCTGGAAAACCTACACAGCCATCTATGTAGTAGGCTACCTCGCGGCAGTTCTTGTTTTGTATTTCCTTTATCCGTTGACAAAAAAGAAAACAGCCGAAATGCTGAAAGCCCTTGCCGACAAACGCGAAGCAGCACTTGAATCGCAGCAGAAGTCGGAGGCATAATTGATGACAACTATCCAAGCAGAAGCAATCAACCGCGACGGCAAAACACTGCGCGGCATAATCACACTGCCTGATGGCATAGAAAAAGCCCCCGTCGTGCTTCATCTGCACGGCTTTATGGGCAGCCGCAGCGGCTACCGCTCGTCCTACACACACATGGCTCGCGCTTTAGCCCAAAAGGGAATAGGCTGCGCACGTTTTGACTTTTACGGCAACGGCGAGAGCGACGGCGAATTTGAGGATATGACATTTACATCACTTCTCGAAAACACCGAGGATTTATTTAACTGGCTAAAGCTTCAGCCGTGGGCAGACGCAGACAGGCTAGGGCTTTCAGGTCAAAGCATGGGCGGCTTTGTGGCTGCAAGCGCCGCGCCGAAATTAAACCCCAAAGCGCTCGTGCTGCAATGTCCCGGTGCGGGCATGTGGTACGGCTGCAAAGAGCGCGCCGACGCAATTGTGCAAAGCGGGCAAAGCTGGGCAGACGTTGAAGGTCTGCGCTTTGACATGTCGTTCAATTACGACCTTGCAAAATATAACCCCTGGCAGGACGCAAAAGGCTACGACGGCTCGGTAATAATCATCCGCGGCACAAACGACAAGCTTGTCGACGACGGCGCGTGCGAGCAGTATGTCGAGCTTTACGGCGATAATTGCGAATTTGTACACATCGAAGGCGGCGACCACAATTTCGCCAGTATTCCCGCCCGCGCCGCGTGCGAAGAAGCCACGGCAAACTTTTTAACAAAGCAGCTATAAGCCTCCGCGCCCACCATGTCATTCTGAGCGCAGCGAAGAATCTTTAGTTTCCACAACGAGGGATAAGATTCTTCGCTTTGCTCAGAATGACAAAGTGCGTTAAGGCTGAAAGCGCTATTTTTAGAGGTAATTATCATGAAAATTCTCGAGCCAATCACGGTCGGCAAAGTCACACTTAAAAACCGCATCATGTTCCCTCCGCTCACAACAGGCTACGAGGGGCGCGACGGTAGCATCACACCGCAGAGCCTTGCGTTTTACAAGCGCATAGCAAAGGGCGGCGCGGCGTATATAGTCATCGGCGACGTAAACCCAATCCCAAGCTTTTCCCCAACGCCGCGCCTTCATTCAGACGAGCAGATACCGTCCTTCGCCGCGCTTGCAGACGCAGTACATAAGCACGGCGCAAAGCTGGCGGTGCAGATTTTCCACCCTGAATACGACGTCGAAGCGCTTGCCTCTTTGATGGCACAGGGCAAAATGGACGAGGTGCGCGCCAAAATGCACCACGACATGATGCACTTCACAGACGAGGTGACAAAAGAGCAGCTTGCCGTGATCTTAGACAAAATGGTCGCATGCGCCGTCCGCGCACAAAAAGCGGGCGTTGACGCAATCGAAATCCACGGCGACAGGCTTCTCGGCGCACTTTGCAGCCCCAAAATGAACCACCGCCAAGGCGAATACGGCGGAAGCTTTGAAAACCGCACGCGCTTTGCACTTGAATTTGTAAAAGCGCTGCGCAAAGCAGTCCCCGATATGCTCATCGACTATAAGCTCTCGATTATCACACCCGAGCGCGGCAAAGGCGGCATAAACGCAGACGACGCTGTTCGGTTTGCACAGTGTCTTGAAGCGGCGGGCGTTGATATGCTTCACGTCGCACAGGGCAACCACACAGGCAACATGGCGGACACAATCCCCCCGATGGGAGTTCAGCCCTACGGCTTCTTTGTGCCGTATGCCGCAAAGGTCAAAAAAGCCGTCGGCATACCTGTAAGCGCAGTCGGCCGCATAGTTGACGTAAGCATGGCAGAGCACATTGTCGAGGACGGCCTTGCCGATATCGTCGCTCTCGGTCGCCCGCTTCTCGCAGACCCCGACTGGGGCGTAAAGCTTGCAAACGGCAGAGCGTGCGACATCCGCCGCTGCATCTCGTGCAACAAGGGCTGCACCGACAATATCCAAAACAGAGCGTTTTTAAATTGCGTCCTCAACGCTGAAAACGGCTATGAGCAAACGCGCCAAATAACGCCCGCCGATGTCAAGAAAAACGTCGTAGTAATAGGCGGCGGCCCCGCAGGCATGGAGGCGGCGCGTGTCGCAGCCTTAAAGGGTCACACAGTCACATTATTTGAAAAATCAGCCGCGCTCGGCGGTCAGATGAATTTAGCCGCCGTGCCGCCCCGCAAGGACGAGCTTCGCCGCGCAACACAAGATTTATCTCACGCCGTGTGCTCGCTGCCGATAACACTTCGCCTGGGCGAAGCCGCAACACCTGAAAAGGTGCTTGCCTTGAATCCCGACGCAGTTATAGCCGCCGTCGGCGCATACAATTTTGTGCCGCATATTAAAGGCGCAGACGGCAAAAACGTCCGCGACGCATGGAGCGTGCTCGCGGGTGAAACGTCCGTGTTTGGCGAAATAGTCGTCATAGGTGGCGGCCTTGTCGGGTGCGAGACAGCCGAATATCTCGCCGCACAGGGCTGCAAGGTGACCATTGTCGAAATGCTCGACAAAATCGCCACAGGCGAAAGCATAACCGTCCTGCCGACGCTCATGGAAGAATTTGACGCAAAAGGCGTGACATGGCACACCGACGCGACAGTCACGGATATCACCGCCACAGCCGTCAACTGCAAAACAAAAGACGGCACTCAAAGCTTTAAGTGTGACTTTGTAGTCATGGCCGCCGGCGCACACGCCACAGCGTTTGACACAGCAGCATACGAAGCCGCAGGCGTGCAAGTCGTTTCAGTAGGCGACTGCGCCGCCCGCCCCGCCGACATAGGCAACGCCATCCGCACCGCCTACGACGCCGCAAACGCGATATAATCACATAAAACAAATAGCTGTTCAGATGTATCTGAACAGCTATTTTAATTTTACAAAAAATGCGTGGGCTCTGTGCTTTCAAACACCGCAACAGCGGCGTTGTTTATGTTTGATTCTCATTAATCCACGCAACCGTATCCCGCAGCGTTTCCTCAAGCGGGCGAGGGGAGTAGCCTAGCTCTTTGCTTGCTTTCTCGTGTGAAAAGCGGGCGTTTGTGCCTAGGGTGTAGATTGAATATGCGGTGTAAAGCGGCTTTTTGTGCGCTATTTTTGCCGTCAGCTCCGCGCCGAGGGCGAAAAGCATTGCGGCGGGCAGAGGCAGATATGTCTGCGGCGCTTTTGCACCCGACACCTTTTCAAGCAGCGCAAAAAGCTCTTTTATCGTCGCGTAATGTCCAGATAAAATATAGCATTCGCCGCTTTTTCCGCGCTGTGCACACGCTATAACGCCGTCCGCCACGTCGCGAACGTCCACAAAATCATACCCGCCCTTAAGCCCCGCAGGCAACCTGCCGCCGCAAAAATCCTTAATCATTTTTGTCAAATGGTTGTTGCCGCTTGTGTCTTGCGGGCCTATTATCCCCGACGGGTGCACCACGCTCACGTCGAGCCCGTGCCGCGCGGCTTTTAGCGCCATAGCCGTCGCGCACGCCTTTGTCTTTGCGTAAATGCCCGCGACGTCACGCGCTTTAAATATATCAGTCTCGGCTATTATTGTCCCCTCGGGCTGCTCTTTAATGGTGTGCACAGAGCTTACATATACAAGCTTGTCAATGCGTTTTTCCATGCACAGCCGTATAATATTCGCCGTGCCGCCCGCGTTCACGTCTATGACCTTTTTGCCAAGACCGGACTGTATAGTCACAATTCCCGCGCAGTGCAGCACAATAACCTTGTCATACCCGCTGGCTGTAAAAAAGCCGCGCAGAGAGTCAATATCGCGCACATCGCCCTCAAAAACCTCCGCGCCGTCGGGCAGCACTGCTTTTTCATTAGGCAAAACAAGCACCCGAACGCTTTCGCCGCGCGCTAGTAAGCTTTGCGTTATCACGCCGCCGAGATGCCCCGCCGCGCCTGTGACCAAATAAATGCTTGTCATATCAGCCGCCCTCCGTTTCTATATAGTATGTGTTATTTAATAAATCTGCTCAAGGTATCGTACATCACATTTGGCTCTATCGGCTTTGACAAATGAGCGTTCATGCCGGATTCGAGAGTGGTTTTGACGTCCTCGTCAAAGGCGTTGGCGGTCATGGCTATTATGGGCACTGTCGCCGCGTCGGGGCGGGGCAGTGCTCTTATTGCTTTTGCCGCGTCTAGGCCGTTCATCACAGGCATGCGGATGTCCATTAAAATCGCGTCGTAATAGCCTGTTTCGGACGCCTCAAAGCGCTCGACGGCCTCTTTGCCGTTAGCTGTGTCCTCAACGAGCATTTTTTCGCGCTCGAGCAGCTTTCTTGCTATCTCGGTGTTCAGCGGGTGATCCTCCACAAGCAGCACGCGTTTGCCTGCCAAAGATGCAAGCCGCGCGGCGATTTGCGGTGACGCCCCCTCAAACTCGTTCTCGTCCGCCACTTCAAGCGACCATTAAACGGTGAACGCCGTGCCCTTGCCCTTTTCGCTCTCAACGCTCACAGTGCCGCCCATCTGCTCGACGATGTTTTTTACGATGGACAGCCCTAGCCCTGTGCCCTGCCGCCCCGCGTCGTCCTGTGCATTTTCCTGCTCAAAGGGCGCAAACACCCTCGGCAAAAATTCGCGGCTTATGCCCACGCCGTTGTCCTTTACAATCATCTTCCCGCGGACAAATTTGCCCTCGCGTGAAATGTTTTCAAAAATAATTTGAACAAGCCCGCCGTGCGGCGTAAATTTGATGGCGTTTGACAAAAGATTCACAGCCACCTGACGCGTATATGTGGTGTCAAGCTTCACATATTTGCTCGTTATGCCTATCTGCTTCACATCAACGCGCAAGGCTTTTTCGTTGGCGCTCGGCATAACTATCGCGAGCGTCTCGCGTATAAAGTCTTGCAGGCGCACAACTGTCGGGTGAAAAATGATTGTCTGGCTCTCCATTTTGCTCAAATTTAAAACATCGTTTATTATCGCCAAAAGATATTGCCCCGACGCCTCTATTTTTTTAAGGCAGTCGTGCGTCTCGTCGATGTCAGGATATGTCTGCCCTAAATTTGCAAGGCAGATAACCGCGTTCATCGGCGTGCGGATATCGTGGCTCATGCGCGCGAGGAAGTCCGTCTTTACCTTGCTCGCCTGCTCGGCGGCGTTAAGCGCTTCAAGCAGGCGCTTTTTTGCGTTTTCCTGCTCAACATAAATATTGTTTACGTCGATGCGCGTCATCAAAAAGGTCTTGCGCGATTTGTCGATGAGCGTGAGCTGCAATTGCTTGCGGCGTATCTCGCCGTTTTTATCGCGCATGCTGAAATTTAGCTTGCGCACGCCGTCGTTATCGAGGTTTTTCCAAACGGTGTCTATCTTGCATTCCTCAACAACGCGCTCAACATCCTCGGGGCAAACGCAGCCTCTTATGTGAGCCTCGTTTCGCTCTTCAAAGTTTTCGTCTTCGCAAAAAAGATGGTGTGCGTCGTCAACGCCGTAGTCAAGCGCTGAATTTGTGCTGCCGTTCACAACGACAAAAAAAGTCGTAGTCTGTTTTAGCGACAGTCGATATTATCGTCTGCATCACCTTTTCGTGCGTGATGTCTGTGGAGCTCACATATGCAAAAATATCGTTGCTGTCAGGATTTTTCATAAGGTGCACGGTGTAGTTTATCCAGTACACCTTTTGCGTGTCAAACGCGCGCGTTGCGTCAAGCGTCACAACGTATTCGCCCGTGTTAAATTTATTTAAAAGCATGGCGCGGTTAAACAGCTTTGAAAACGCCTTGCGCATTGACTTGTGCGACATATACGAGGCCGTCTTGCTAAAATATTCATCGGCCGTCGCGTTTGAAAGCTTTTTCACCGTTTTAAACGGGCTTGAACATTCTATGACTAGGTTTTTTGTGAGATTTATTTTTATGGATGCCAAGTTGCCGCTTTGCAGCGCTTCGCGGTACGACATCTCCTCGTAGAACTTTTTCTCGGCTTCCTTTTCGCGAGTGACGTCTCTGCCCGCGCCAAACGCCTTAAGCGGCTTGCCGTTTTCGTCAAAGCAAGCGGTGTATGTCACGCGCTCGCACCACCAGCCAAGCTCGTCTGTCGTCTTATACCAAATGTCCTCGGTTATCTCGCGCTCTCCGTTTTGCAGACGGGTGAATATGCTGCGGAAGGTGGCTATGCTGTCCTCTCGCACATATCCGTTTTTAATTGTGGACTCGATGTAGTTTTCGATGTGAAAGCAGTTTTGCTTTATTCTCTGCGAGTTTGACACCACAAAAAGCGAGTCGTTTTGTATGTCGTATTCCCAAATGTTTATGCCGGAGCTTTTTATGGCCACCTCGTACATTAGCTGATTTAATGTCAGCTGCTGCGTCAGCTTTGCGTTTTCGCGCATGGCGTTGCGGTTTTCCGTCACGTCAAGCAGATATTCCACATGCGCGTTTATGCCGTTCCACTGCGTTCGTTTTCCGCGCATAAAATATGTGCGCCCTGTGCGCGGATAGAAATAATCGCGCTCAAGAAAGCTTTCTGAGTTCATGTCATTTATTCGGCAAAATTCGCACGGAGACGTGCGGTTAAATAAAAACTCATAGCATTTTTGCCGGAATAATTTTTGCCGTCCTTGCCAAGCCACGAGAGGCCGGCGTCGTTTATAAACAAAAAGTCATAGGTGTCTGTGCCGCTGACGTAAATTGCGCTTTGGCTCTCGCTCACAAGGCAGCTGTAAAGCTCCGTCATGCTCAAAAGCCGCTGAAATGTCGCGGGAGTGAGCGGGGCACCCATGTCGTCGCGTATTCTCTCAAAGGTACAGCGGCTGAGCACGTTGTTCACGCGAGCTTTTATTATGCTGCTTGCAACAGGCTTTGCAATGAAGTCCCACGCGCCGTTTTCAAGCGCCTCAAGCTGATAGCTAGGCTCCGCCGTCACAGCAATGACAGGTATGCCGTTATATTTCGAGGCTGACAGCCACTTCAGCACCTCGATGCCGTCCATCATAGGCATTATTATGTCAAGCAGCACCATTGCGATTTTGCTTGATTATTTTTCGATAAGCTTGACAGTCTCTTCGCCGTCGCAGGCGTAAATTATTTCGTAGTCTTCACTAAAAAGCTTGCCAAAAGCTCGCGCCCCGTCTGCGTGTCGTCCGCAATAAGCATTATCTTTTTATCGTCCATCAAAATCTCTCCTACACACTTTGCCCGCCCTCATAAATTCACGGTACACCGTAGGGCGGGGGCTTGCTTCCGCCGAAACTTGCGGCATACGCTTTGCAACGGCGGGAGCAAGCCCCCCGCCCTACGGCGCGTCATAGTAAACCACTTTATATAATGTAATTATATTAGATTGTTTGCACACTTTCAATGCTTTTGCGGTATTTATTTTGTTAAAAAAGTGAAAACGGAAGAATTAAGGAGTGCCGCAGCAACGGCACATTTTAATGGGTAGCACACCCTGTCATTCTGAGCGAAGCGAAGAATCTTTTGCGCGTTATCGTAGGTTTTAAGATTCTTCGCTTCGCTCAGAATGACAGGAAAGCTGCAAACCATTAGAATGTGATTGCCGCAGAAATTATAAAATAATTTTAGTATCTTATTGTCCTGCCCGACAGCGTGTGCATGTATTCGCCGCTGTCAACTGCCAGCTCGCCGTTCACCATGACATACGGTATGCCTCTTGGCGGCGCGTCCGGCTCGCCGATGTCGGGCATGGCGGCAAGCTCGGCTACTGTGTTTATGTCAAAAACAGTTATGTCGGCGGCATAGCCCTCTTCAAGCACGCCGCGCTGTGGTATTTTAAACACCTCTGCGGGCAAAAGCGTCGCCTTGTAAACGGCCTCTTCAAGCGAGATAAGCTTCTGCTCGCGCACCATTTCGCGAAGATATTTCGGGAAGCTCCCCGCTATCTGCGGGTGCCCCTCGCCCTTTGCATACTCCGCCGCGTCGGTGCTCGGCATGGCATACGGCTGCTTCATTGCGGCGTAAATTTCCTCCGCCCAGCCCGTGAAGCATATCACGGAGGTGTCGGGATATTTTTTGCGCAATAGCATATATAAATCGCGGTTGAGGCGCTGACCTGTGTATTTTCCTGTCGCGACAACCATGTCTCCAAATCGCAGAGAATTGTCCTTTATCGTCTGCTCGTCAAACGTCGCGGTGCTTATGCCAGTCGCCCAGTCGGTGTACATTCCGGTGTCCGTCCACACGTCAAGCCCGCTCTCTCGCGCCGTGTTTATGACGTCAATCGCAGGCTCCATCGTGCCGAAACCGCTGTACTGATACACAAAATGGCTGAATAACAGACGCACGTTCGCGCGCTTTGACGCCGCGAGCATTTCATACAGCGAGTAGAGGTCGTTTTGCGTGAAAAGCCGCGTGTGCACGCTGAGTACGCGCCCGTATTCCGCCGCCGCCTGCGCCATTGCGTCTATCTCGGCAAGCGAGGTGCCCGGGGCGTAGTCAAGCCCAAGCGACACGCCGCACGCGCCGTCGTCAAGCGCTTTTCTCGCAAGGCGCGCCATAGCGTCAGTCTGCGCCGCGCCCGCGTGAGCGTCGTGGTCGGTCACGCTGACGTGCCGTCGTAAACTGAAGCTGTGTCCCACGCACATGAGCTGATTGAGCACATAGCCGCGCTTGTCCTGCTCGTCAAAAAACGCCGCCATGTCAACAGGCGAAAGCCCGCAGTTGCCGCCGACGATAGTCGTTATGCCCTGCAAGGCCGAAAGCTGCCCCGCGTAGGGCATGCCGTCAAGGTGCGAGTGAGGGTCGATAAAGCCGGGCGCGACGACAAGCCCTGACGCGTCTATCGTGCGTTTTGCGGGCAGCTCACGCGCCGAAATCTCCGCTATAACGCCGTTTTTTACAGCTACATTTGCAATGCGCGAGGTTTTGCCGCGCACGTCGATGACAAGTCCGTTTTCAAAGGTGACATCATACATCGCGCGCTCCCTCCAACGTCAAAAGCTTGCGCTCAAGCTCTCGGCGCTGCCAACCGCGCAGCCATGTTATAAGCTCGCGGCGGGGGATAGGCGTGAGTCGCGTGGGTATTGCGCCGCAAAGCAAATCGTCTGCAATCTGTGAAAACAGCTTCGATGCGCTTGAATCGGGGTTTACGCTGAACGCCGTTCTGCCCGCGAGCGAGGCGTATTCAAGCTCTCTGTCGTAGTCAAGATGTGCCAAAATTTCAATCGTCGCGCGCTGTGCATAGCTCGCAAGCTCGTCTCGAGTCTCGCGCGTGCCGGCGTTGTTAACTATCAATTGCACGGGAAAGGTGTCAGTGCCGGACGCGCGAACTATCGCCTGCAAAAGGCTGTTTGCCGTCGTCACCGCCGCAAAGCTGCCGTTTGTCACTATGATGCACCGCTGCATAACGCCCTCGCGTATCGGCAGCACATAGCCTGTGCACGGTGTCTCGCCGGACATATCGTAAAATATGTAGTCAATCTGCAAATTGGCGTTCACGCCCTGCGTGTCGAGCATTTCGTCAATAAGGCTCACGCCGCGCGCCATGCAGCCGACGCCGGGGTCAATGCTGCCAAGCTCTAAGCAATAAACGCCGCTCTGCGTGGTAATAACGTAGTCGTTTAAATCTATCTCATAATGCTCGCGGTAATCTTCAAGCGCGGGCTGAATATCCGCCTCGCCGCGAAGCAAAACAGTTGACGAAAGGGAAATATCATTGCCCACAAGTAGCACGTGATAGCCCTTTTGCGCCAGCGCGTGGCATAAATTTTGCGCAACGGTGCTCTTTCCGCTGCCGCCGCGCCCCAAAAAACAAATACGCTGTGCCATCTACATCTGCTCCTTTACTTTGTCAACATATTGCTGCGTTGTCATCGCAGGCTCAAAGTCCGCCATTGTCTTTTTGGCAAGCTGCGCGCCGTCCTTTAAAAGGTAGTACGCCGATAATGCAAAAAGCTTCGCGGGCATAATATACGCCATTTCTTCGTCCGTCACGGCAAAATCTGCCGAGTGTAAAGAGCCGCACACGCCGCCGTGTGTATAGTTTATAACAGGCAACACCTGTGTCAAATCTCCAACGTCGGTGCTCGCCATATTTCGCATTTCGGGCGATTGGCATTTTACGCTTTTTATGCCAAGCGTCTCGGCGGCTTTAAGTGTCGCTTCGCTTGCCGCCATCGGGCGCACAGGCATGTAGCCCTGTTCGGTTATTATTTCAGCCGTCGCGCCAAGCGCCGAGGCACAGACGTTAAACACGCGGTCAATGTCGGCGCATACTTTATCAAGCGCCGCAATGTTATTCGCGCGTATTTGCAGCTCAACAACCGCTAAATCAGGCACAACATTGAGCGCCTTGCCGCCGTCGATGAGGTTTGTGTGAACGCGGATTGTATCTTCTTCGCGAAACGTCTCGCGCAGCATACCTATTGCCGAAATGGCAAGCGCCGCCGCGTTTAAAGCGTTTATGCCGTCAAACGGTGCAGTTGCCGCGTGCGCCGCTTTGCCGTGTATGCGCACCGTTTTGCACACAAAGCCGTTGCACGCCACATTGCCCGCAAGCAGGTATTCATCGCACGGTATCATATGTACGTGGTCAGTCAGCGCTATGTCGGCATCGTCAAATTCGCCGCGCCTTAAAAGCTCACTCTTGCCGCTGCAAAACTGTATGTCGTCAGTCTCTTTAAGCGTTTTGCGTATGCGTGAAGCCACGTATTCCTCCGCGGGCACAGCAAGAAATTCAACACTGCCGTCAAGCGCCGCGCTAACCTCTGGCATGGAAAGTGCCGCCGCCGCGCCAAGCATTGCGCAAAGCTGCAAATTGTGCCCGCACGCGTGTGAAATTCCGTTTTCGGGGTTTGCAAAGGGGTGCTTAGGGCACAAAATTCCGTCGAGCTCGGCAATAATGGCAACGCGCGGTTTTGCTTCATTAAGCACAGCCTTTAAGCCTGTTTTGGCAAGCCCTGTCTTGACTGTAAGCCCCAGCCCCGCCAAAAACTCCGCCGCCTTTTTCGCCGTCCTATCCTCAAAAAAGCCCGCCTCCCCATGCGCCCCAACATCCTTGGCAAACGCAATCAAAGCCGACCTGTTTTCATCAACAGCCGCAATAATGGCACGCTCAATTGTGTCCATAAATAAGCCCCCTTATTTTTTCTTTAAATAATAATCTTCCCTGCCAAAAGCGTTAAACTTTTGGCAGGGAAATGTTTTGGAAAGCGATAGGTTTATTGTCCGCAGGCAGACTTAAATTCTGTCCACACTTTAACATGTGCTTCGTCTGCTTCGGCTGCAATGTTTTGAATCATCTCTGTCTCGCCGCTAAAGTCTGACGGCAGTGTGAGGAATGATTTGTACGCGTCGTCGATAAGCTCGTCGGCGGCTTTGTTTGTGCAGTAGTAGCCAAGCGCCTCAAAGCATGTTTTTGAAACCTCGGGCTTCAAAATATAGTCGATGAACGCATATGCCGCGTCTGAATGCGGCGCGTTTGACGGAATAAACTGTGCCATCACGCCAAAGCCGATGCCCTCAGACGGATATACAACCTTCAAATCAGGGTTTGCAAGGCAGGCGGCTGTCACCTGGCTTGTGTACATTACGGCGGCGTTTATCTCGCCCGAGATAAGGTCGTCCTGCAGGTTGTCGTCCTTTATAAGACGAATGTTCGGTGCAAGCTCAAGCAGCTTTGCGCCAGCTTTTTCGATTGTGGCGGTGTCGGTTGTGTTGTAGCTTTCGCCGAGGACTTTAAGCGCCATGCCGTCGATAACGCGGTAGTTGCCGATGATACCGATGCTGTCCGCGAGTGACGCGTCCCATAAATCGGCATAGCCATTTATCTCTTTAGTGATAACTGTGGGGTTGTAGACGATTGTCTGCACGCCCGCGCCGTAGGGGACAGTGTATGCGTCCTCAGGGTCAAAGAACTGACCTTGATACACAGGGTTGATGTTGCCGATGTTTGAAATAAGCGATTTGTCAAGCTCTGTGACAAGTCCCTCCGCGATAGCTGTCTCGATGATGTAATCGTCAGCTATAACGAGGTCGTAGTCGCCGCCCTTTGACGTTTCAAGCTTCGCGAGCATTGTCTCGTCTGTGTCAAAGCTTGAATAGTTTACCTTGATGCCTGTCTCTGCCGTGAAGCCGTCAAGCACCTCCTGCGGGAACATGCCCTCCCATGTGTACAGATTAAGCTCTGTGCTGCCTGCCGCCGAAGCGGTTGAAGCTGATTGTGTCGTTGTCGATACAGCGGCTGACGATGATGCCGCGCCGCAGCCTGCAAAAGCTGATACAGCCAGTGCAAGTGTCAGTGTGATTGCAAGAATTTTTTTCATTTGGTTACCTCCAAATCCTCTCTATGTTTAACTTTTGAGCGCTTGGGTTTACTAATAACGCTCGAAAGCAACACCAAAATTACGGTCACGCAAAGCATTAGCGTACACAGCGCGTTAATTTCAGGCGTAACGCCTGTTTTCATCTGCGTGTATACCTTTATCGGCAGCGTGTTGACGTTTACGCCCGTCACAAACAGGCTTATTATAACGTCGTCAAAGCTCATTGCAAAGCTTAAAAGCATACCCGAAATAATCGCGGGTATAAGCTGCGGCAGAGTTATGTCAAAAAATACATGATACTCGTTTGCGCCAAGATCGCGCGCCGCCTCTAAGATGCTCTTGTCCATATCGACAAGCCTTGCCTTTACAAGCATGTATATATACGGTATGCAAAACGCCGTGTGCGCTAAAATAAGCGTCAACATGCCAAACGGAAGCCCCAAAAGCGAGAAAAACACCATGAACACCATTCCGAGAATAATCTCCGGCGTCATCATCGGCAGCATTGATAAATACTCAATTGCGCCCTTGCTCTTCGGCTTTATGCGCGTGAAGCCAACAGCGGCGCTTGTGCCTATTGCGGCGGCAAGCGCGCCCGATGACACGGCGAGTATAACGCTGTTTAAAAGCGCCTCAAACATCGCCCTGTTCTTGAAAAGCGTCTCGTACCATTTGAGCGAAAACCCGCCCCAAACACTGCTTATCTTGCTCTCGTTAAACGAGTATATTATCACAAGCAGTATGGGCAGATACATTATCACAGATACAATTCCGATGTAAATATTGGGGAGCTTTGTACGGTTTTTCACTAAAATCATCCATTCTGCTGCTTTGTGTTGGGATAAATTAAAAAGAAGCACTCATCTTATCACACAAATCAGCAGAATGATAAGATGATTTTTGCGCATAAGGGACGGAGCGCGCAAGCGCGTATGTCACTGCGCATCGCCCCGCGAGGAGCTTGCTGTGAAAGAATTTCACAGCAAGCCCTCCAGTTCCGTCGTGTTAGTCAGCTTTTTATAAAGCGAAATCATCAGCGTTGTCATTATCATTAAAACTACGCTTAACGCCGCGGCAAACGGCCAGTTGTGCGCCTTCATAAGCTGGTCTTGTATCAGGCTGCCGACAAGCACTACCTTGTTTCCACCGAGGATATCCGCGATGAAAAATAAGCCCATCGACGGGATAAACGTCAGTATAATGCCCGACATAAGCCCCGGCAGCGTCATTTTAAGCGTCACCGAAGTAAACGCCTTCCACGAGGTTGCGCCGAGGTCGCGCGCGGCTTCAACAAGGCTCCAGTCCATCTTTTCGGCGCTTGAATACACGGCCAAAATCATAAACTGCAAAAGCGCATACACCATGCCCACAACAACTGCGGGGTATGTGTACAAAAGCTTTAATGGTGCGCTTGTTATGCCTGTTCCCATGAGTATTTTATCAAGCGAGCCGTTGGCACGGAAAATGATAATCCACCCATAAAGGCGTATGAGGCTGTTCGTCCAAAACGGAATCATAAGCACAATCATCATGCGCTTTTTCCACGCCGCCGACAGCTTCGCCATAAAATATCCAAACGGATAGCCTATCAGAGCAATGAGCACAGTCGATGTAAACGCGAGCTTAAACGACTGCAAAAACGTGTTTAAATAAACAGGCTCAAATATATTTTTGTAGTTTGAAAGCGTAAAAATATCAAGCACGCCCCAAACATCAGCGCGCATTTTAAAGCTAAGCACCACCATGTAAACAAGCGGCCCAAGCACAAATAAAAGCGTAAAGATGTAAAGCGGCAGCAGCATCAGCCACGAGCTGCCGTTTTTGCGAAGGGACTTTTTCTTCATTCGTCAGCCTCCACCGGCACGGCGTTTTCAGCCGCCCAGCCCACGCAGGCTTTGTCGCCCACGGAAAAGTCGATGTCGATGCCGTGTCTGCTCGCGACGAGCGTCGTGCCGTCCTCAAGCTTAAACACAATGCGCAGCATTCCGCCCGCGAAAGATTTCTCCGTCACAACGGCGCACAGCCCCTGCGGCTCGTTTTCGCAGTGGTGTATAAGCACGTGCTCGCTGCGCACGGCGAGACAGATTTTCTGCCCGCCTTCATATTTTTCGTCAAAAGCAAACGCCTCGGCCTCGCCGCCCGCCACTTCAACCGTCAGCGCGCTGCCGTTTTGCGCCTTGACAACGCCGTTTACAATGTTTGCACTGCCCACAAATTTCGCCACATACGCCGTTTTCGGGCGGTTGTAAATCTCCGCCGCAGTGCCAATCTGCTCAAAAAGCCCGTCGCGCATAACGGCTATGCGCGTGGACATGTTAAGCGCCTCTTCCTGGTCGTGCGTGATGTATATAAAGGTCATATCAAGCTTTTTTTGCAGGTGCTTTAATTCAAGCTGCATCTGGCGGCGAAGCTGCAAATCAAGCGCGCCGAGCGGCTCATCAAGCAAAAGCACGTGCGGCTTGTTGACAATCGCGCGCGCAATCGCCACGCGCTGGCGCTGCCCGCCCGAAAGCTCAGACGGCATACGGTCGTCATAGCCCTCAAGTTGCACAAGTGTCAGCACGGATGCAACCTCTTTTTGTATAGTCGCCTTGTCCACCTTTTTAAGCTTTAAGCTGTACGCGACGTTCTGCGCGACAGTCATGTGCGGAAAAAGCGCGTAGCTCTGAAAAACCGTGTTGACGTTGCGCTTGTTCGGCTCTTCATTTGTAACGTCCTTGCCGCCGAGCATAACAGTGCCGCCGTCGGGTGTTTCGAGCCCCGCGATAATGCGCAGCGTCGTCGTTTTGCCGCAGCCGGACGACCCGAGCAGCGTTATAAATTCCCCGCGCTGAACTTCAAGGTTTATATCACTCAAAACCTGCGTGTCGCCAAACGTCTTTGTTATGTGATCCAATTTAAGTATAGTTTCCGCCATTTCTTACCTTTCGTTTTAAACCCATGCAGGGTTTAATGTAGGGACGCCATACATGGCGTCCGAAGCCGATAATTCACGCAAAGCCATGCGGACGCCATATATGGCGTCCCTACGTTCTGCGCGGCTGTAAATATCTTAAGTATATCAAATTTACAAAATTTTTAAATAGTTTTGACCGAAAAAGTACTTTGAATGCCTACAAATTTTTACCTTATATAATAAAAAGAATTGTGAAATGCTACTAAAATTGTATAATTAAGGCTTAAAGTGGAATTTTCAAATAGTTTATGCTATAATAAAAAACGTATAACATATGCATTTGTGAAGGGAAGCGACATCGTGAAAAGTCTGCTTATTCTCGGCGCGGGCGGCTTTGGACGCACCGTGCGCGAGCTTGCGATATCACTTGGAGATTACGACCACATAGCCTTTCTCGACGACGGCGCGCTCGACGCCGATGACGTTATAGCCCACTGCGGCGCATACCGTCGCGAGAGCCTTATTTCGGAATTTTCCGACGCATACCCCGCGTTCGGCGACAACTCACTGCGCTACGCATGGATGAAGGAGCTTCACGACGCAGGCTATTTCGTCCCCACTATGATACACCCGCACGCCTACATAAGTCCCTCGGCAGACATAGGCTTCGGCGTAATAGTGCTGCCAAACGCCGTCATAAACACAAACACAAAGGTAGAGGACGGCAGCATAATAAACATCGGCGCGCTCATAGACCACGACTGCACGCTCGGCGTCTGCTGCCACATAGCCCCCGGCGCAATTATAAAAGCAAATAATATCGTCCCCCCGCAGGCAAAAGTGGAGTCGGGGACGGTTTTACAAAGAAAATAGAAGAAAGAAGAAAGAAGAAAGAAGTATGTCTCACATCGAAACAAAATGTCTCCACGAGGGCTATCAGCCTAAAAACGGCGAGCCCAAGGCGCTGCCTATTTACCAAAGCACCACATATACCTACGACTCTACAGAGCACATCGGCAAGCTGTTTGATTTATCGGTCGACGGCCATATGTACTCGCGTATTTCTAACCCCACCGTCGCGGCGGTTGAAGAAAAAATCGCGGCGCTTGAGGGCGGCGTGGGCGCGCTTTGCACAACAAGTGGTCAGGCCGCAAGCTTTTTGTCAATCGCAAATATTCTTGAAGCAGGCGACCACTTTGTCTGCTCGTCAACAATCTACGGCGGCACAATTAACCTCTTCAACGTCACACTGCGCCGCTTTGGCATCGACGTGACATTTGTTAACCAAAACGCAAGCGAGGATGAACTTCAAAAGGCGTTCAAGCCAAACACAAAAGCGATGTTCGGCGAGACAATCGCAAACCCGTCAATCGACGTTTTAGATATCGAAAAATTTGCCCGCGTCGCCCATAAAAATGGCGTGCCGCTGATCATCGACAACACGTTCGCAACGCCGGTGATGTGCCGTCCGTTTGAGTTCGGCGCAGATATAATCACACATTCAACAACAAAATATATGGACGGTCACGCCATACAGGTCGGCGGTGTAGTCGTTGACAGCGGCAATTTCGACTGGGATAACGGCAAGTTTGATTGCCTTTGCACCCCCGACGAAAGCTACCACGGCTTGACCTACACAAAGTCGTTCGGCAAAGCCGCTTACATCACAAAGGCGCGCGTTCAGCTCATGCGCGATTTCGGCATGTATCCCGGTGCACAAGCGGCGTTTTATCTCAATTTAGGGCTTGAAACACTAGCCGTCCGCATGGAGCGCTATTGCCGCAACGCCGAAAAAGCCGCCGAGTTCCTCGCCGCACAGCCGTGTGTCGAGTTTGTCAATTATCCAACGCTTAAAAACAACACCTATTACGAGCTTGCGCAAAAATATCTTCCAAACGGCGCAAGCGGCGTAATTTCGTTCAGCATAAAGGGCGGGCGCGAGGTTGCCGTCAAATTTATGGACAGCCTAAAGCTCGCAAATAACGTCGTGCACGTTGCCGACATCGCCACCTGCGTTTTGCACCCCGCGTCAAGCACACACCGTCAGCTAACAGACGAGCAGCTTGTCGCCTGCGGCATCACGCCGGGATTAATCAGACTTTCCGTCGGGCTTGAGCACATCGACGATATCATCGAAGATTTGCAAGCAGGCTTTGACGCAATAAAGTAATCCAATTTCAAAGGAGCAGGGAAATGTATAAAATAGTTTCAAAAATAAGCCTTAACCCAACCGTCACAAAGATGGTTGTCGAAGCGCCACTAGTGGCAAAAAAGGCGAAGCCGGGTCAGTTCATCATCTTCAGAGCAACCGAGGACGGCGAGCGCGTGCCGCTCACCATCGCTGATTATGACCGCGAAAAGGGCACAGTCACGATAATTTATCAGATAGTCGGCGCTTCAACAATGGCGCTCGACGCTCTTAACGAGGGCGAATATATCTGCGATTTCGTCGGCCCTCTCGGCACCGCAACGCATATTGAGGGGCTTAAAAAGGTCGCCGTAGTAGGCGGCGGCGTTGGCTGCGCAATCGCGTTCCCAATCGCAAAGGCACTTCACGAGCAAGGCACAATAGTTCACTCAATCGTCGGCTTCCGCAATAAAGATTTGGTGATTTTAGAGGACGATTTCGCCGCTGTCTCCGACAAGCTTGTCATGATGACAGACGACGGCAGCCACGGCGAAAAGGGTCTTGTCACAAACGCGCTCGAAAAGCTTATAAACGACGGCGAAAATTACGACGAGGTCATCACAATAGGGCCTGTCATAATGATGAAATTCGTCTGCGCAACAACAAAAAAATATAACGTAAAAACAATAGTCTCCATGAACCCAATCATGATAGACGGCACAGGCATGTGCGGCGGCTGCCGCCTTACAGTCGGCGGCGAAACAAAATTCGCCTGCGTAGACGGCCCCGATTTCGACGGCCATTTAGTCGACTTCGACGAAGCCATGCACCGCGGCTCAATGTACAAAGACTTTGAAGCCCACGCCCGCGAAGCGACATGCAATTTATTAAATAAATAAAACCTGCAACTTCGGACGCCATATATGGCGTCCCTACATTCTTGCAAGGTGCGTAGGGGCCAGAGTCCTCGACGACCCGCGCAGCTTCACCCAAACTAACGGCGATGCAATTACAATTGTAGGGGCGAGCTTCGCTCGTCCGCAATTACCTTAAAATTTAAAAAGGAGACGTCACACAAATGCCAAACATGACCCCCAATAAATGTCCGATGCCTGTTCAAGAGCCGGATGTTAGAAATAAAAACTTCAGCGAGGTAGCTCTCGGCTACACATACGAAATGGCAGTCGAAGAGGCAAAACGCTGCCTCAACTGCAAAAACAAGCCCTGTGTGTCAGGCTGCCCTGTGAAGATAGACATTCCCGCGTTCGTCGGCAAGGTTGCCGCAGAGGATATCGAGGGCGCATACGCCGTATTGCACGCTCAAAGCAGCCTGCCCGCCGTGTGCGGACGCGTCTGCCCGCAGGAGAGCCAGTGCGAGGGCAAATGCGTTCGTGGCATCAAGGCAGAGAGCGTCGGCATAGGCCGTTTAGAGCGCTTTGTCGCCGATTATCACCGCGAGCACGGAGCAGAAAAGCCCGCCATGCCAACGCAAAACGGACATAAGGTAGCCGTCATCGGCTCAGGCCCAAGCGGACTTACAGCAGCGGGCGATTTAGCCAAAATGGGCTATAAGGTCACTGTGTACGAAGCGCTTCACGTCGCGGGCGGCGTTTTAAGCTACGGCATACCCGAGTTCCGTCTGCCCAAAGCAATCGTTCAAAACGAGGTCGACGGCCTCAAAGCAATCGGCGTTGACGTTGAGACAAACGTAGTCGTCGGCAAAACAATCACAATCGACGAAATCTTCGACGACGGCGCAGAAGCCGTATTCATCGGCTCAGGCGCAGGTCTGCCAAGATTTATGAATATCCCCGGCGAAAGCCTTAACGGCGTTTATTCCGCAAACGAATTTTTGACGAGAATAAATTTGATGAAGGCCTACAAAGAGGGCACAAATACGCCTGTAATGCACGCAAAGCGCGTCGCAGTAGTCGGCGGCGGCAACGTCGCAATGGACGCCGCGCGCAGCGCAAAGCGCATGGGCGCAGACGAGGTTTACATAGTCTACCGCCGCGGCATGGAAGAGCTCCCCGCACGTAAAGAGGAGGTCGAGCACGCCGAGGAGGAGGGCATCATCTTCAAAACGCTCTGCAACCCAACAGAGGTTCTCGGCGACGAAAAGGGCTATGTCTGCGGCATGAAATGTGTCGAAATGACCCTCGGCGAGCCCGACGCAAGCGGCCGCCGCCGTCCGATTGTCAAGGAAAACAGCGAGTTCACACTCGATATCGACTGCATGATAATGTCAATCGGCACAAGCCCGAACCCGCTTATCCGCTCGACAACCCCCGGACTTGAAACAAATAAGCACGGCTGCATAGTAACAAACGGCGACGACGGCCTAACCACCCGCCCCGCCGTCTACGCCGGCGGCGACGCCGTAACCGGAGCAGCCACAGTAATTTTGGCAATGGGCGCCGGCAAACAAGCCGCAAAAGCGATTGATGAGTATATTAAAAGCAAATAATCAAATTATCATCTGAAATTATAAACCTTTAAAATTGCCCTCAAACCGCCACAGCGGCGGATTTAGGGCAATTTTCATTTGACAATATTTGTAAACATGTCATTCACGAGTTAATAAAAGCGTGAAATGTAGGTTTGTCAATGATACGTTACACCAAAAGCAATAAAATCATGGAGAATTTTTTTAGGAGACTGCCAGTTAAGAGGGCGCATGGGAAACGCAT
>RZZW01000010.1 GCA_009929695.1 Clostridia bacterium | reverse complement strand
GAATCCCTCCGTCGCTCCTGCGTCGCGCCACCTCCCTTTAACAAGGGAGGTTTTTTGTTTGCGTTATCCATTAAAATGTGAAACCCGCAGGTTTCACTCCTTACTTCTTCTCTTTTCTTTCTTCTTTTTTATTTTAATACCAGCGTCTCAATCTGCCCCGCCTCGCTTGCAATAAACCTCGCTCCCGCCTCAATCAGCTCGCTTTGCGTTCTAAAGCCCCAAAGTACGCCGCAACCGTCTAGGTTTGCGTTTTTGGCGGTTATCATATCCACGTTTGAGTCGCCGACATACAGCGTTTCAGCTTCGCTTGTGCCGAATGTCTCGCGCATAAGGACTACGAGGTGCGGGTCGGGCTTTGTAGGCGTGTTCGGGATATGCCCGCTCACGATGTGGAACGTGTTCGGGAAATAGTGCGCAATCACGTTTTTTGTGATGCTGTCCTCTTTGTTTGATACAACGCCAAGCAAAACGCCCGCCGCCTTTAAATTGGCAAGCATTTGTACAATGCCATCATACGGCGCTGTTTTGTCGTATGAGTGCTTTGTGTAATAATCAATATACATTTTAAGCCCAAGCGCCTTTGTCGCTTCGCCCCTGTTTTGCTCCGGCAAAATGCGCTCTACTAGCTTAGGCATGCCGTTTCCGACAAAATGCCTATATTCCTGCGTCTCGTGCGTCGGCAAGCCCATCGCGCTCAAAACATGGTTTCCAGCGTCCGCAAGGTCGTCAATAGTGTTCAAAAGCGTCCCGTCAAGGTCGAAAATTACAGCTTTATACATTTAAATCTCCTTAAACTTAAAGTGGTTTTCTAACGGCGTATGCCTGTCATTCTGAGCGCAGCGAAGAATCTTAAAACCTACGACGGAGCATAAAAGATTCTTCGCTGCGCTCAGAATGACAAGGGTGGCGCTAAATCAAAAACGGCACTCTGTCCGCCACGTATCTCGCCACACACCGCGCGCGAAGCGTTATACTTCCGGGCATCGAAACGTAAAAATCGCACCATCCGCCCGATATCGCAAACGGGTGTTCTCTTATTGTGTACGACGTGTCGGGCGTGAAAATGCACACCTCGTGCCGCGTGAAAAACCGCGTGTAGACAAGCGAAAGCGTGCGGTTTTCGTTTTTGCACACGCCCTCGCGCAAATATCCCTCATACGACACCGCCATGCACGCGCCCGAAAGCAAGGCAGGCACGCATATCACAGGCAGCATCGACGGCATGTTCGCCATCGCCGCGCCAAGCAGCATAAGCGACAATGCAAAAATCGTCCCCGGCTTCCATAAATAAGACGCAATGCTCTTGCGCTTTGGCTCGCACAGGGCTTTTTTCGGCGCTTCATACATCGGCAGCAGCGCTTCAAGCATGGCTTCGCTGCCGTGCTTCACAGCCATCAGCGGCATGTCTCCGCCCGAAAAGCTGCCCGCCGAAATATACACAGGCACGCGCCGCAAAAGCCGCGCCGCCGGCGTCACGCGCATGTTGCAAGCCGATATGCTCTGCACATAAATGCGCCGCTCCGTCTTTGACAGCAGACCGCCGCGCATTATTATCACCCCGCCGTTGCGGCACACGCGAAAGCCCGCCGTGTGCACAAACGAGTATAAAAACGTCAGGCTCAACAGCACAAACGCCGTCCCCATCACAGCCGCAAGCCCCATCGGCAAAAATTTCTGCAAAAAGCTGATTATATACGCAAAATTTGTCTGCGCAACCTCTTTTATGTCCGTGCCGAGAATATCCGACGCGTGCTTCAGCGTCATGCTGATGAAAAACACAGCCGTCACAATATTTGCACTTAACATTATAAATGCTATTCGCTCATAGCCCATAGGCGAAAAAACAGACGAGTCCGTGTGCACCGGCATAAGCATATCGGCTGTTTTTTGCGCTGCTTTTTTAGGCAGATAAAGCGAAAATTTGCGCGGGACAGCCTGCTGCTTAAAATACATCGTCAGCCGCGACGCGCCGACAATCCTGTAAAAAAACGGGCGCGTAATCTCAAGCACCGCAATGCTCTGCGTGCGAAAAAGGTACTGCTTTTTAACAAAAACGCCCTGCCGTATGCGCACGGCTTCGTCCTCAACGGTGAAAGAGGTGGTGTACCACAAGACGGCCGCCGCCGCGGTGAACGCGATTAAAATGTATAAATCCTGCCAAAGCGCGATGAATAAAGCGTCCAAATCCCACGACAAAAGCGCCTGCGCCATCGGAATGAGGCACGCGACAAGGCCATATTTTACATATCGCAGCGCAAAAACAGGGTGAAACCGCTGCGTTTTGCCCGCGCGCGTCACAAAGCACCTCGCTCATAGGCGATGTGTGCAGACAGCCTTTCCGCGTCAGAAAGCGGAGCACCCCAAACGACAGACAGCGTGCCGCTTGTTGTGAGAATTAATACGCAGGTTGAGGTCAATCGCTGCAACGGCGAGCGCAAAATGACGCAGCCGCTAATATATTTCAGCGGCATTCGCTGTGTGCGGCAGAGCAAAAATCCGCTGCGCACAGTTATATGATGCGCCCCGCACCGCACGCTGCACGCGGCAAAATGCGCCGTGCCAATCGTCAGCGCAAGCGCCCCGCAAACAATAAAAATGATAATCGCCCACACGCCGAGCAAATACCGCAGCACAAAGCAAAGGATACCGCAAATAAGCGTTATCCAAAGCCCTATCACCGCAGCTCCCCGCCGCGAAACCCGAAATTCAAGCAATTTTCATTCCTCACATGATTATAAATTTATGCAATTTTACAATATGTACAGTAGGGCACGACGACCTCGGCGTGCCGTTATTTCAGCACAAGCTCTCGGCTTACGGCGTGCCGAGGTCGTCACACCCTACGGTTTATCGTAAATTTACGGTAAATTGTAGGGAACGCATTTTATGCGTTCCGAAAGGTTTGCACATCGCCACGGATTCGGGTCGATGTGGGCATCAACCCCTATAAATGTGCCACATTGTGAATATGCGGGCGGATATGGAATCCGCCCCTACGGCGCACCGCAATTTTCTATCTTCTTTTTTCTTTCTTCTCTTATTTCACATCCACAAGCTTCCACGCTTTTGTGAAATCGGGGAAAACGGCGTTTGCGCCAAGCACAAGCACCTTGTCGCCGATGTGTATTTCTGTTGCGCCGTTTGGAATTATAAAATCGTTGCCACGTGTGACGGAGACTACGCTCACGTTGCGCGGTGTGGGCAGCTGTGCCAGTGTGTGGCCGTCGTAGGGGAATGTCGGCGGCACAACGACCTCTGTCAGCGCCGCGCTGCCGCCCGCAAGGCTAAGTACCTGACGTATCGCGCTTGTCTCTACCTCGCGCTCAATTAATCTGGCGAGGTTATCGGTTGACGAAACAACCGTGTCAACGCCCAAATCCTTTAGCACCTTTGCGTTTTTGGGGTTATTTACACGCGCGACGGTGCGCTTTACTTCAAAAATATTTTTAGCAAGCTGACACGCCGTCAAGTTGCTCTCGTCGCGGCCTGTAACCGCCACAAGCGCCGCGCATTCGCCAACGCCCGCCGTCTCGAGCACGTCCGGCTTTGAGCCGTCGCCGTGGATAACTGTTATATCGAGCGAGTTCGCGTCCGCGCGGCACGTCGCGTCGTCTTTTTCTATCAGCACAGGCGTGTGCCCGTGCTCCATGAGCGTTTTGGCAAGATAATATCCTATTTTGCCGCCGCCAACTATACATACACGCATTTTGTTCTTCCTTTCAAATGTCACATAAGACTAATCGGCAAGCGCCGCAAAAATTATTTTGTCGCCGTCCTCAACGGTGGGGTCGGCCTTTGTCGCAAGCACAAGGTTTCCGCTTTTGCGCTGCAACGCAAACGTCATTCTGTTGGGGCGCGTGTCCTCAATTTGGGACAAATGCTTGCCGATGCTCGTCTCGTCGGCCATTGAATACGAGTAAAATACGGTTGAAGTGCCGAGCGCCATTGATTTTTCAATAAGGCACTCGTCGGGCAGCATACCTATTATAAGCGCCTCCGTGGCAAGATTTGTGTCGCAAATCGTCCTGAAGCCGAAGTTGCTGCCGTACACCTTTTTCGTCGCGGGGTCAATAATTCGGGCGAAAACTATCTTTATGCCAAACTCAAGCCGCGCCATCTGCGCAACCATGATGTTCACGTTGTCGTCGTGCGCAACAGCCGCGACGGCGTCGCAGTCCTCAATTCCCGCGCTGCGCAAAACGTCCGCGTCAATCGGCACGCCGCGCATCACCATGCCGTGAAAAGGCGGCGACATCTCCTCAAGCTTTTTCAGCGCATCCTCGCGCTCCTCCACAACGGACACATCGTGCCCAAGCGACTCCAAGCGCTGTATAAGCGACGACCCAACGTCCCCACAGCCCACAACCAGAATGTTCATAAAAGTCCTCCGACATGCTTCATTTTAGTATATTCCCAATGGTTCTATACATTATAAGCTTTTCACTCATTTTATTCAACCACATACTTTATATTTGGGTGGCAATATGATATAATATTGTAAATTTAATAGGCGGAGGGATTTCTCGCTTGCCTTTGTAGCACCTTACCTCCCTTGTCAAAGGGAGGGGAACCGCCGCAGCGGTGGAGGGATTCTTTTATGGGGTTGTGCAAAGCTAGAATCCCTACGTCGCGCCACCTCCCTTTAACAAGGGAGGTAAAGATGAAGGCGCTTCGCGATTACGATTTTATATGGGAAAGGGTTGACGTTTTATGAGAAGTGATAACGTGAAAAAAGGCGTGGAGCGCACGCCGAACAGGAGTCTTTTTTATGCACTGGGCTACACAGATGAAGAGCTTGAGCGCCCGCTCATCGGCGTTGTCAGCGCACACAGCGAAATTGTGCCGGGCCACGCACACCTCGACAAGCTTGCCGAAGCCGTAAAAGCGGGCGTTTATGCCGCGGGCGGCACACCTGTGCTCGTCCCGAGCATCGGCGTTTGCGACGGCATCGCAATGGGTCACGAGGGCATGAAATATTCACTCCCGAGCCGCGAGCTCATCGCCGACAGCGTCGAGACAATGGCTATGGCTCACCAGTTTGACGGCTTAGTGCTCGTGCCAAACTGCGACAAAATCGTCCCCGGCATGGTCATGGGCGCGGCGCGTCTCAACATTCCGTCAATCGTCGTCAGCGGCGGCCCTATGCTATCAGGCAAACAGGGCAAGCGCCGCGTGTCGCTTTCGCAGATGTTTGAGGCCGTCGGCAGCTACAAAGCGGGGCTTATCGACGACGAAATTCTCGACGAATACACACAAAACACCTGCCCGGGCTGCGGCAGCTGTAGCGGAATGTACACCGCAAACAGCATGAACTGCCTTTGCGAAGCCATCGGCATGGCGCTGCCCGGCAACGGCACAGTGCCCGCCGTGTCGTCGCGCCGCACAATGCTCGCAAAGCACGCAGGTATGCAGATAATGCAGCTTGTTGAAAAAAATATCTGTCCGCGCGATATACTTACGCCCGCCGCCTTTAAAAACGCGCTCGCGACGGACATGGCGCTCGGTTGCAGCACAAACAGCGTGCTACATCTGCTCGCGATAGCAAACGAAGCGGGCGTGCCTATGGACTTAAAAACAATAAACGAAATGAGCGCCAAAACGCCGAATTTCTGCCATCTCGCCCCCGCAGGGCCAACACATATGCAGGATTTAGACGACGCGGGCGGTGTGCCTGCCGTCATGAAGCAGCTTGCCGATATAGGCGATTTAGACACGACACTGCTCACAGTCACAGGCAAAACCGTCGGCGAAAACATCGCGGGCGCAGCAAATAAAAACACAGATGAAATCCGACCAATCGACAATCCGTACAGCACAACGGGCGGCATAGCCATTTTGTGGGGCAACATCGCAAAAGACGGCTGCGTCGTAAAGCGCAGCGCTGTCGCGCCGGAAATGCTCGTGCATGAGGGCCTCGCCCGCGTTTTTGATGGCGAGGAAGAAGCTATCGACGCGATTTATAAGGGCGAAATCAAAGCGGGCGACGTGGTCGTAATCTGCTACGAAGGGCCAAAGGGCGGCCCCGGTATGCGCGAAATGCTAAACCCCACAAGCGCACTTGCGGGCATGAAGCTCGATAAATCAGTCGCGCTAATCACCGACGGCCGCTTCTCCGGCGCAAGCCGCGGCGCGTCAATAGGCCACGTAGCCCCCGAAGCCGCCGAGGGTGGCGAGATAGGGCTCATCAAAGAGGGCGATATCATCAAAATAAATATCCCCGAAAGCACCATAAACGTCGCAGTTTCCGACGAGGAGCTTGCAAACCGCAAAGCCGCATGGCAGCCCCACGAGCCGAAAGTAAAACACGGCTGGCTCGCAAGATACGCAAAAATGGTTTCAGGGGCAAATAAAGGGGCAATAACAAACTATTAAAAAAGAAGAAATAAGATAGAAGAAAGAAGAAGTAAGGTGTGACGCTGTGGCGTCACATTTAAATGGCTTTGCATTTTCCATTAAAATGTGATGCCCGCAGGCATCACTCCTTACTTCTTATATCTTCTTTCTTTTTTTTTCTTTATTTTTTCTCTTTATCGAAAGGAGCATAACCTTATGCCTCACCGCTATTTTATAGAGGATTTAAAAGCCGACGATACCGCGTGCAGCGTATATTTAACGGGCGACGAAGCTTATCACTTGGCTGTCGTCATGCGGGCAAAGCGCGGCGAGAGGGTCACGCTTTGCGACGGGAAAGGCAGCGATTTTGACTGCGTTGTTGAAAACGCGGACAAGGACAGCGTGTTCCTGACAATAAATTCCATTTATAAAAGTGTATCAGAACCCAGCATAAGGGTCATACTCTATGTGGGTTATCCAAAACAAGATAAGCTCGAGATGATAATCCAAAAGGCGACAGAGCTCGGCGCGTGCGAAATAGTTCCCTTTTTCAGCCGCTACTGCGTCGCCGCACCTAAAAATGAGGACAAGAAAAACGAGCGCTATAACCGCATAGCACTCGAAGCCGCAAAGCAAAGCGGGCGCGGCGTTATCCCAAAGGTTCAAATGCCGCTGACATATGACGAAATGCTAAAATCTGCCGCGCAAAGCGACGCCGCATTTTTCTGCTACGAGGCGCAGAAAGGCGAAAGCCCACTACATAGCCAGTTGACGGACGGTATAAAAACCGTCGCTATCGTCACAGGCAGCGAGGGCGGGTTTTCGCCGGACGAGGCGCAAAAGGCGGCGGACGAGGGTCTTCTGCTGACAGGCCTCGGCGCGAGAATATTAAGGTGTGAGACAGCACCGCTCGCCGCTCTAGCTGCCGTGATGACGCTGACTGGCAATTTACAATAAAACCTTTGTAAATTGCTAAAATTATCAATTTAAGTGATTTGCAAGGGCGAAAGGATGTATTGTTTTGCCTATAAAATCACTTGCGGTCATTCTTGCGCTGCTCATGTGCACAATGTTCATGGCGGCGGGCTGCTATGACGACAAGGCTTCAAGCAGCAGCGCTGCTTCGTCCTCGTCATCATCGTCAGCTTCTTCTAGCAGCATGTCAAACAGCATCGGGACGGATAGCAGCATGATAACAAATTCAAACGCGCCGTCAAGCCCCTCATCATCGGGTGTTTTACCCCCGTCATCTTCAGGTTCTAATTCCGAAGCCGCGCCCGCAATGGCGGCGGCTTCGGCTTGGCAGTTAAGGCTCGTAAACGCCGCAAACCATCTTCCCGACGATTTCGATGTCGCGACAACTCCAATCTCCGGCTACGAAAATCGTCTTTTCGACGCTCGCGCCGCCGACTCTCTGCAAAACATGCTAAGTGCCGCCGAAGCAGCGGGCAGACAGCTTTACTTAGTGTCCGCCTACCGCAGCGTGGCGCGGCAAAAAGCACTTTTTGAACGCAAAACAGCTGCGTTTGCCGCCGAGGGCTTCCCGCAGGCAGAGGCCGAAAAGCAAGCCGCCATGTGGGTCGCACGCCCAGGCACGTCAGAGCATAATTTAGGGTTAGCGGCAGATATCGTCTCGGCAGATTGGTACAAAACGAACAGCGATTTGACGGCAGATTTTGAAAAAACCGAAGAATTTACGTGGCTTTCGCAAAACGCCGCCGAGTACGGCTTCATTTTAAGATATCCAAACGGAAAAGAAAATATTACCGGCGTGACGTATGAGCCGTGGCATTATCGTTACGTGGGTGTAGACGCCGCGCGCGAAATCACAAAAAAGGGCTTCACACTGGAGGAGTACGTTGGAGCAAAAACCTAGCGCCTTTAAGGCGGTACTTAAATTTATAAAAAAATCAGCGCCGTACATTATTTGTACAGCGCTTATCGTGTTGCTCGTCGTTTTCGGCGTAAAATACCGCGCCGTGATAATGAATTTAATTGAGAGTCAAGTCGCGCGCGACGCGTTTGTCGCATGGGTGCAGTCAAAGGGTGCGCTCGGCTTTTTGGCGTTTTTGGCCGTGCAGATTTTGCAGGTCGTCGTCGCAATTATCCCGGGCGAGCCGATAGAGCTTATGGCGGGCGCACTTTACGGCACATGGGGCGGGCTTTTTGTGTGCGAATTAGGGCTTTTGCTCGGCAGCATCGCCGTTTACGGCTTCGTTAAACTCGCGGGCGCAAAAAGCGTGCCGGAGGAAACATTGTCAAAATATAAGTTCCTGCGCGACGAAGCCCACGTCGAATTTGCGCTTTTTATGCTTTATTTCATTCCGGGCACGCTCAAAGACATGCTTTTGTACATAGGTCCGTTCATGCCCGTGAGCGCGAAAAGGTTTTTCATTTTAGCAACAATCGCCCGCGTGCGCGTTGCCATAAATTTCGTGCAAACTAACGGACGCGCAAAGCGCGCCCCTACAAATCACGCTAAAAAATTTACGTATGATTATAAATTCCCCGCAACCTCTGTAGGACAATGGCTCTGCTCTTGCCGAAGCTTACGGCAGACGGTTGCACCGTAGGTAGCGACGCCCTCGTCGCTCCGCAAGATCCGCACAATCTTACAACGTCCTTTGTAAGCGACGACATCCTCGACGTCTCGCATAGGTTCACATAAATTCACAATGTGCATTGTAGGGGACGGGTTTCCCGTCCCGATAGCTTCGCGCAAACCATCTCTTGCGACTGCCGTTTACAGCGCCGCCTTTTCTTGGCACTCGCTGCATTCTCTATCATGTATGGAAATTATACCGCCACATTTAGCGCAAGTATACTTCGATTTTTGCACTGCCATAAAGCTTTCTAAGCCTTGATTTTGTACAATTTTGCTATTTTCCAAAAGGCTTGCTTGATATCTTTTGTTATAGCTTTTCTCAAGACTTTTCATTAGCTTGCAAGGATAATCGGAACATTCAAAACAATATTTTAAGCCTTTGCTTTTTACGCAATCCTTTATTTTGCATTTACGACAATGCTCGGGCTTGCCCATATCGCTTTTTAAACAGCCAGCGCAAGGCTTTTTGCTATAGCAATGCTTATAACATACTTTACAATTCATGCCGCATGGGGCAAACATTATGTTGTCGATGTCATCGCCGCTCATTCTCATAAATTATTTACCTCCACTAATCTCGCCTTGCCCCCGCATCTCATCCAAGCGTAAAAATACTTGCAAAATTAACAAGCGTAAAGCAATACGTCAAAAATATAATAAGCCCTGCCCACCACCAAAATTGGGCGGCGCGGGTTTTTTTGTATGCCTCGTATAAAAATTTTATCAGCAAAATCACTGTCGCCGCCACGGTGAAAACAAGCGTAAAGTGAAACATCATGCCAATTCCCATATACTTCGCGTCGTTGACTGCCGGCACCAAATTTTTGCTGCAAAAATCGGCAAAAAATGAATAAAACGCAATATTTAACGCCACAGAAAAAGCAGCCAAACCTCAAATAATCTGCCGCGAATATTTCTTTAGCTTCATGCCGTCACCCTCTTTTAAACAATCTCCTAATCGCCCCATATCCATTCGCTTTGTCTGTTTTCAACTTTTCAACAAGGCTCCATTTGAAAATGCTGTCGTCGACTGACCATTGCTGTGCCTCGCAGGAGGTTATTTTTTTTGGCAATTTTTCTAAAAAGCCTTCGTAAAAGGTCGTTTTATCCCAGTTTATAACGCCGTCCGCGTCAGCGCCGTTTGCCCATGCGCTGTACACAAGCCCTGCCGATTCACCGTAGCAAAACCGCTCAAAAAACATTTTGCCGTCCTCGTAAACGGTAAATCTGTCTCTAAAATGGTGGTGGCCGTCCTGTTGATACCTAAACGCGCACAGCTTTTCGGCTTTTATCTGGCTCACCAATTCCGAAATCGTCATTTTTTGCCCTCCATCGCCACTTTTTCGCGCTCAAGCTCCGCCATCAGCGCAAGCATGCTCCACTGCTTGTTCGTCTTTGTCGCCACAGCCTTTAGCGGAATTTTAATCTGCGCCGCGCGAAGTGCGTCAAGCAGCGCGTTTATGCGGTCGTTTGTGAAGTCGTACATTATAAGCATCTGCTTTTCGGGCGCAGAGCCGTCATATGGTGCTGCCGCCTTGCCGTTTTCACCGCAAAGATAACCTATGCTCTGCGTCAAATCTTCGGGTTTTATCTCTTTAAATGATATTTTCTGCTCGTCTAAAACAGCCAAAAGTCCATTCGTGTCCTCAATTTTATAATATAGCGCAAGCGGCTGCGCGGGTGTTGTGTTTATATGTGCCTTCATTTATTTTCCTCATCTTTCGTAATATGTTCGTCGAGCGTGTACAATCTCGCGCTGAAATCGGGCATCGGGCGAATGTCCTTTGTGTAGCCTGTGCCTGTAAAACGCTGCTTTTGCCGCAGTCCGGCGCGCATAAGCAAATCGCCGTAAACAGTATAGCTTTCCTCCTCGCACGGCAGCATATACCTGTCCGCCACGGTGTGCACAATAACGCCGTTTGCGTTTAATTTAATTGGCGAAACGTGGTTTATAAGCCCGCCTAATGCGCGGATATCCATGCATTCGCGGCGCACGTTAATATCATATAAAATGTTGGCATCAAGCCCCGCAAGACGCATAGGCGCACGCTGTGAATTTGGTATAAGTAAGGTCAAAAATTCGCCCGCAACGGCATGTTTTTTGTCTTTTGAGGTGATTATCCACAGTGTTTCGTCGCCGTCAAACGGGCTTTTTACGCGCGTGAAATCGCCGTATTGCAAAAGCTCGCGGTGCGCTTTGTAAAAAGCAATCTGCGCCGCAACGCTCTTTTGCTCTGCGGGGGTGAGCGCGGTGAAGTCAAATTCATAGCCGAGCACGCCGAACGCCGCCGTGTCAAAACGCGCGTCAATTTGGCTCATGCGCGCCGTTTGGTGGTTCGGCACGGCGGACACATGGCACGCCATGCAGCTTTGCGGGTAGCCGTAGCTTGTGCCTGTCTGAATTTTGCGGCGCTCGTGCGCGTCGGTGTCGTCGCTCGTCCAAATCTGCGGCATATAGCTCAAAATTCCGAGGTCAAAACGGTTTCCGCCGCTTGCGCAGCCCTCAAAAAGTATGTCGGGGTTAGCGCTCACAATCTCGTGCATAACGCGGTAAAGCCCCAAAACCATTGTGTGCGCAAACCGCCCCTGCTGCTTTAACACAGGGCTGTACGCGTCCGTCACAGGCCTGTTCATATCCCATTTAACGTACTTTATGTCGGCGCTCTTAAGTGTGGAATTAACATTTTTAATTATGTAGTCCTGCACTTCTTTTCGGCATAAATCAAGCACAAGCTGATTGCGCCCCATGCTCGCCTCAACGCCCGGCACACCCACCGCCCAGTCGGGGTGGGCGCGGTACAAATCGCTGTCGGGGTTCACGTTTTCCGGCTCAAACCACAGCCCGAAATCCATGCCGAGCGCCTTAATTTTTTCGCAAAGCCCACTTAGCCCCGACGGCAGCTTTTTGAGGTTGACATTGTAATCGCCAAGCCCCGCCTTGTCGGTGTCGCGCGCGCCAAACCACCCGTCGTCGAGCACAAACAGCTCAACGCCCGACTTCGCCGCGGCCTTTGCTATGCGCAGAATTTTCGCCTCGTTAAAGCTGAAATACGTCGCCTCCCAGTTGTTTGCAAGCACAGGGCGCGGCGCGTTTGCCCACTTTCCGCGCGTGATGTGCGCGTTCACAAAGCGGTGCATATTTTGGCTCATTCCGTTTTTGCCGTCCGCGGAAAAAGTCAACACGGCCTCGGGTGTCTCAAAGCTTTCGCCCGCCGCGAGCGTCCATTCAAAGCCCTCCGGCTGAATGCCCGCCGCAACGCGCGTCATGCCAAAATTATTCACGCTCGCAAAGCCGTAATGGTTGCCCGAATATATGAGGTTAAAGCCGTAAACATCGCCTGTAAATTCCGTCGCAAATTTCTCGTTTATCATAAAAAATGGATTTACATGCGCGCTCGAAAGCCCGATTATCGTACCAAATGAACGCGTGCCGACACAAAGCGGAGCGCGTGTCTCGTGCCTCTCGCGCACCCATGCGCCGGTGAAGGTGGACATAGAGTAATCGCTGCTCGGCAAGTCAAGCTGATAGCTCATGCATTTGTGCAATGTAACGGGCTTTTCGGCGCAGTTTTTGACAGCTATGCGGCGCGTTATCACGTCGCAGTCGGGGTAAACGGTGTAAAAAATCGTCACCAAAACGCCGTTTGCGGCAAAATCGAGCGCCAAAGTCTCCTCGCCGCCGTGCGCACCGGGCATTCCCTTTGGCGGGCAGCTTCCCTTTGTGCGGCGCGCGGCTTTAAACTCAAAATCGGCCACATTGCTGCCGTCTGGCATCGTCAGCGACAACGCGCTCTCGCGAAAATCGCCCTTGCCAAGCGGAGAGAGCTCAAGGCAGAGGTGGTCGAGCGAAAGCGGGTCGCTTTCCTTTTTATATATGGCGTCGCCGCCGTAGGTCACGCCGCATTTTTCGCAAAGCGCCGCCTTGTCCGCGTGTATTTTTGCGCCGTAGTGCAGGTTTTCGCACAGCGTCCCGCGCAAAGCCATGTAGTATCCGGTGTTAGCTGTTTCAAGCGCAAAAAATCCGTCTTTTACAGTAATCATAATTTGCTCCAATTGTATATTTTGTTATATTATGACATAAATTTTCCACATATTCAAGTAGCTTTGAGCATTTTGTATATATAATAGTTTAAAAGTCTATGCAGTTTGTCAATAGACAATGCCCGCTTTAGTGGGTATAATAAAGACAGAAAAAGAGAAAGAGGTGATGCCCATGTACCAAAGCGAGGAACCGATGCAGCAGGTGCAGGGCAGGTAACCGAAACAAATACGCTTAAATCTAAGTGATTTTCATTAGCCCTATTGTCCGGTGTTGCGTGACGAGAAAGCGCAGGAGATGTGGCAACAAGGGCACAAAAAAGCGATTTAATTTGTTTGGTTCCTGCTAACTGCAAGCAGAAGTTCTGCACAGACCCAGGAAGCAAATTCATATAAGCGTCAGCCGTAAAGAAGGCGGGCGGCACTAACAAAGGAAAGTCAAGGCGTGTAAACCTTGAACTCCAAAGCGCCTGTAAGGAGCGCAAAGCCAATGCAGTGGTAAATCTAGTCCCCAAAGAATTTTTTAAAGCTTTCAGAAAACCACGAAAAAGCAAAAAATGAATGTTAAGCTAATAAACGCAATAATTTCGCAGTGAAAGCATTGATAATTGAATACAAAAGGTATTGCGAATGTGATACAAGGTGTATGTAACAGTTACAACGCAGCATAGCGAACAGCGAATAAAAGCAATCAATAACAGGCATAAAAGCGATTTTAGGTAACTTAGAGCAATAGAGAGTATTAAAAGAGGTCAGACCAATGCAAAGGTAAGTTGATACCAAAGGCAAAAAGCCAATGGTAAAACGCGAAAAAACAGAATATTCACAGAGACTCGCAGGCAAAGCCGCGAGTCTCTTTTTTGTTTTATTGTGCTCTATTGATGCGTTACGCGGTGGGAACAAATTCTTTTAAAGCGCAGGTAGAGACGCATGAGAAAAGCCCTTGCCCTACGGACAGCGTTAAATGTAGTGGCGAGCTTCGCTCGTCCGTATCGTTTCACATAATTTTACAACGTGCACAGTAGGGTACGGCGTCCTCGACGTCCCGCTCTTGCAGAGGGCACTCTTGCAGAGGGCAATATGTCCCCAATGATATGGTCTTTATGGGGAGGCAGCAACCTTTGTAGGGGCGAGCTTCGCTCGTCAGTAAGGTTTGCACATATCGTCCCGCTAGCTTTACGCAAACCATCGGCTACGGAGCGACGAGGGCGTCGCTCCCTACGTTGTGAATTTTATAAATTAGCAAAGAAGTCCCGCATCCGCAGGGTTCACACACATTCATAATGTACATCGTATGGCGCGCTTAGCCGCCGTGCAAAACCTTCGTCCCAAGCTCAAATAAATCTGCGCAAACAATATCCGCCTTAACAATATTCTGCGCTTCATATTCTGCAAGGCTCGTCTCGCCGCAAAGCACAAGCGCCGCGCCGCAGCCGCATTTGCCGAGGGCTATGTCGGTGTAAAGGCGGTCGCCGACCATGCAGGTTTCTTCTAGTGCACACCCAAAACGCGCGGCGGCGGCTTTGGCGATGTAGCCGTTCGGTTTGCCGATTATTGCGTCCGGCTCTCGGCCGGTGCTCGTTTTCACAAACGCGATAACAGCGCCGATATCGGGAATAAAGCCGCCCTCGACAGGGCAGTTTAAGTCAGGGTGCGTCGCGATATACGGCAACCCCGCGCGCACCGCGTCGCAAAGGCGCGTCAGCTTTTCATACGTTATCGTCGTGTCAAACCCAAGCACCGCAGCCTTTGGCTGTGCGGCGTTTATGTTGTAGCCCGCCGCCAAAAACTGCGCTTCGAGGCTCGGCGTTCCGACAAGCAAAATGTCGCGCGAAAAATTATTTTCATCAAGATACATAAGCGTCGCGTCAGCCGATGAAAACATCTCGTTTTCGGTTATTTCAACGCCCATTTTGGCTAGCTTTTTGATGTAATCCGCCTTGCCGCGCGACGAATTATTTGTCAAAAACGTAAACTTAACGCCCTTTTCCTTGCAAATATCAAGGAACCACTGCGCCCCCGGCAGCAGCCTGTCCCCAAGATAAAACGTGCCGTCAAGGTCAAGCATAAAAAGCTTATACATGGAAATTCTCCTTAAAATGTGGTATAATAACCGCATAGCGGTTATTATATGCTTATTTTATGGCGTTCGGCTCGCCGCTGAAGCGGCAACCGCCGAAATCGCCGATTATATCACAATTGCGCTGCAATTATGATATAATAATTATTTGAAAGCCGAAAACCCTTTATTTTATTGGGTTTTCGGCTTTTTGTGTTACTAACCTGTTATTAGTTCAAAGCAATAAATTTATTGTGTCTTTCAATTCTTGAATAGTCTTATGGGTGTAGACCCTTTCACCAACTTCCTTTGATTTATGCCCCATCAACAAATCAATGCACACTTTGTTTGCCCCTGCTGAATCCAGTCTTGACCGGAAAGTGTGTCTGCATTCATGCGGTGTGTGCTGCATGTGCAGCTGTTCCATGATGACATTCCAAAAAATATAGTATTGACTTGATGAACAGTGCTTCCCATTGTAACTGAAAAGATATTCATTGCCTTCTGCCATCCTTGCCTGGATGAAGGGTAGAATTCTTGGATGGATTGGAACAATGCGGTTCTTTCCGTTCCTGGTCTTTGTTCCGGCTGTGATGGTCTGTTCAACCAGGTCAACATTGGCTGTCTTGATTCCCAACAGTTCAGATATTCGCCAACCCATATAGAGGAACACCAGGATTGAATCAACCCAGTCCTGACCTTGCAGCTGCCACACTGCGGTGACTTCATCATCTGTGAAGGGAATCTTCTTGGTGTCAGGAATTGGTGGTGCAGAAGTCAGGTCTGAACACCGTTTCACAATGATGTCAAGTTCCATTGCAAAATCATCAAGATGCCCGAACAAGTTTTTGATTGCACCCTGGGTGGCATAACCACATCCACATTTGTCAATACAGTCCTGCATCTGATAGGCTTTTAATTCTCTGTATTTGATACCATATACCCTGGAACAATGCTTCCATGCTGACTTCATTGAACCGGTCAATGATTTTGACATCTTGGTGAAGTCACGGTCAGACCACTTCTGATATACTTCTTCTACTGTGATTTTATGCATGTCCACATCATAGGGATTCCGGTTGTATTCAGCAAGCATCATCAGACCTTCTTCCCTGGTTGATGCATAACCTATTGCTTGATATACTGGATGACCTTTTTTGTTCCACCCTATTGTTTTTCTAACTGCATAGGGATTTCTTCTATTACCGGACAGTTTGACAACTGTTCCATAGCCATTTGGATTCTTCATTTTCTTCCCTTTCTCTTGTAAAACAGAAGAAAATGTGCTATACTAAATATAACCATTTCTTTCTGTTTGATGATACTTTCAGATTTGATTTGGTTTTCAACCAGACCGCTTACCCTTTGCAGAGGGTGGGCGGTTATTTTTATGTCACAGGTGTCACAGGTCACACTTATATTTCTTATTCTTTAATTTTTAGAGAATATTGAATTTTTTTATAATTAAATTCTATTTTTCAAGTAAAAGAACATCTGTGACAAGTGACAGTGTGACAAGTTATGCCTTTTTGAACTTATTGAATATAGACTTGATGCACCAATAAATTCCGTAACAAACAGCATACATCAGCCAAAAGCATAGAACCATCATATACCACATCAATTGAAACATCCAAACGAACATTAAAATAATTAATAGATATGGTGCATTCTTTTTACTTAGTCGCATACCAACCCCTAAACGAAATCTGCCGAACCTTGCCATGGTCTTTGAAAATCCAAAAAACATAATTATTCACCTTTCTATTCAGTATATTTTGTTATATCAGTTAAGTCAGACAGTGCATCAATGGCTTTTGATTTCCCTTGGGTGTTCAGTTGTTCAAACAGTTGAAGAAGTTGAACAGCAGATTTTCCATATTTCTTTTGCACCGCTTCAATCAGAAGAACTTCTTTTTGCAGTTCAAGTTTGGAATTGAATTTTTCATCCCATTCCTTAATTTGTTCATCTGTTGCAGGTTGAGGGTCAAACCCTAATAATTCACACGGACTAACATTGAAAATCTTTGCAAAGGCAACCAGTTTGGATTGTGGAAGGTCACTTTTTCCTAATTCAATTTTATTGATTGATGATTTATGAGAATAACCCATCAGTTCTGCAACTTGTTCTTGGGTCATTCCTCTTTCTTCCCGAAGTGTTTTAATTATTTGACCGGTCGTCATATCATCACCGCCTTTCTTACTATTATTCTACCCGATTGTATCATAAAATAGAATCAAAATCAACTTTTTTAAAAAATTTTTCTAAAAAGGGGTTGACAGTCATTCTACACGGTGCTATACTGGTGTCATCAGGTAGAAAGACAATCTACTTAAACATCACCCAAACATTGAAAGGACTGGTGGAAGTAATGAGCATTACTAACGGATTGAAAAAGTATAACAGAGGAAATGAAACCTTTTATGTACTTGGCGAAAACCTTTATACCGAAAAAGAACTTGAAGCAATGGATGCTGAAAGACAGCGTAAAGATGAACAGAAAGGTTATGAGGACAGAAAAAGCCATTGCTATGATAAGTGGTACAGATACAACAGAAGTGACAATGGTGCTGCTTATGACCGTGGGGTTGTCAAGTGTGTCAATGAAGCTGAAAAATTCAGCAAGAAATGGCAGCAGGAAGATGAAAATAACTTCTTCATCATTGAAATAGCGGAATGTAACAGAAAGGGGGCTTAAACATGGAATTTAAAGTTGAAGTAATATCAAAGGGTTGTTTCACTGATGAAGGTTGCAGAGTTGAAACCTTCACAGTCAGGATGCTTGAAGAAGCAATGAATGAATTCATCATGTCAAGTGAACTTAATTGTCGTGAAACCTATGAAACAGATGAAGAATGGCAGTCATACAAAGAAAGAATCACAAATAAAAGGGATGAATGGGAAAGAGCAGTTTCAAAACTGGTTCTTGGTTTTGAAGATAAAATCACAGTTACGCAAGTTGTCAGTGAAATATTTACTATTGTTCACTTTGTTGAAGTTCCTGCATATTTGGTCATAAATGAAAAAGATGTTGATGGAAAATATCATGTTAGTTCAGACGGATGGAAAAAATTGAAAGAACAAAATCATTCTTATGAATTTGAAGAATTTGTTGATGCAATGATGACATCAGACCATGGTTTTTCATTTAACATGGTATATATCACAAAACAGAAATGCGGTCATTATGAAATGTTTCAGACACCTTTAAATGAATATTACACGCTTGAAAATAATCTGAAATTGGCAGAAGAACATGCACGGTTACCGTGACAACATGCCTGAAAATCTTCAAGGGTCTGAAAAATATGAAATGGCTGATGCTGCATGTGAATCCATGCAGGAAGCGATTGACCAGTTGGAACAAGCTGTTTCAAACATTGAATCTGCACAGGAATAAAGGTTGAAAACCAATTGAATATATGTGGGTGGAAGCTGCAACTTCCCCCACCTGTAACACCCTTCATGCCGGTTGTGACATTGATATGCATTACTTCACTTTGAAGCATGTCAACTTTGAAGGTGGTGGAGTAAGTGGAACACTGAAAATGATACAACCATTAGGTGTTTCATCTGATGGTACACTATCAAGTTGGGCAAATGTTTCAATGCAGTTCCAAAATGGAATCCTGGTCAGCGGTTCATGGTACAGTTAATCAGAAAGGTGGTAGCTTATGCCTATTTACTTGACACCTAAAGATGCAGAGCATGAAGAAAAGATTCCTGAAAAGGTAGCGGTTCAAACAGCAGCACCGAAAAAAACCTACACCCAGGAAGAAGTTCAGAAAATGCTTGAAGAAATTCAGAAAGGATATGATGTCAATGGAACAACCAATTAGTTTGAAAATCGAAAACACAAAGGGTAAAATCTTGAATGCAGTCAACATGGCAGGGGTTGAATATAATCTACCTGCCTTTATCATGGAAGGAATTCTTTCTTCCGTCTTGGCTGAAATCAGGTCACAAGCAAAGATTGAAATGCTGAATGATTTCAATGCTATGATTGATGAACAAAACAAAAAAGAAAAGGAAGGTGAAGAATAATGGCAATCATCAAGCCCTACACAGACCAAATTCAGAATGCAACCTATGGTGAAGAAGTCAGGGGTTCAATTATCAATGCCCTGACAGCGGTCAATGATGACAACAACAGCTATGCACAGATAAAACAAGATATTCTTGATGCCAAAGATGCTGTTGATGAACAAGTGGATGCTTTTGATGCAAAGGTCACAGCTGCCGGTGTTGTCGCTGCTGATTTGGTTACAAAAACAACTGACGGAAACACTGTCAAATCAAACCTTGAAGATGCAACAGATGCTGCCAACACTGCAATAACAAATTTACAGAATGCCACAGCTACTGCAAACACTGCGAAAAGTGACCTTCAAACAGCCACAACAGAAGCTGAAACTGCAACTTCAAATGCTGATACTGCAAGGGGAAACCTTGAAACGGCAACCACAGCTGCCAATACAGCGAAGAACAACCTGGACACAGCAAAGACTAATGCAGATACTGCCCTTTCCAATTTGAACACAGCAATCAACACTGCCGGAACTTCAAAAACCAACTTGGAAAGCACAATCACTGATGCCGGAACTGCAAAGTCACAGCTTCAAACAGTCATCAATAGTGCTGACACAATCAAAGGTCAGCTGTCAACAGTCATCACCAATGCCAATACAGCAAAATCAAACCTGGATGCATCTGTGGCAACAGCAAATGGTGTTCTTTCTTCCTTGACTGCTGAAAATACAAGTGCAGCATCCAACCTGGAACAACTGCAAAGTGAAAACTTCAACAGTCAGGAAATTCTTGCCGGTGTTGCTGATGTTAGGGCATACCTTGGCTTGACTGATGATGACATCCTGGGTATTCAGGTAGATTATAAGAACAAGAACTTCACAAGAATTGCCGGTGCAACTAATCTGACCGGTGGTGCTGACTTTGACCCCTTTCCCATGTTCGGTGGAAGAAGGCGGTGCAATGTTGCTGATGATGGAACAATCAATGCCTATTATGGTGATGCCGGTTATACCGAAGATGGCAGCAATGGTCAGGTCATGGTCTATCAGCCTAAATTCTACTATTTGGTTTGTCCGGTTGTGTATGACCCCATTGAAACCGGCATTGGTTATCACCTACGAAAAGCCAACTACTATGTCAGCAGCAAGGCAAGGGCAGGTTTCAGACTTCATCCGGCATTCTATGATGCATCCGGCAATCCGGTTGACTACATTCTTCTTTCCGCTTATGAAGGTAGCCTTTGGGATGCTGATGGTGGTGAAGGTGGAATTGGTGCATACATCCTGGATGATGCACAGGTCATGAGTAATACAGCAGACAAGTTCTGTTCCATTGCCGGTGCAAAACCTGCATCCGGTCTGACACAGGATTTGACAAGACCGAAAATTGAACAAATGGCACAGAACAGGGGTACAGGTTGGCATGGTGACCTTATCAAAGCAGAATCTGCCAATCAGCTTCTGATGATTATTGAAATGGGAAAAATGGACTTGCAGACCGCTATTGGTCAAGGTGTTGTTTCCATTACAGATAATACTGCCTACAACTGTTCATCCTTGACTGGAAGCACATCAAGCCTTGGCAATGCAACAGGAAGTGCAGCTTCCACAGTCAATGAAATTGGTGGTACACAAACCACTTACAACACAGCCGGCAAGGTTTCCATCACTTACAGAGGAATGGAAAACCCCTGGGGCAATATCTACAAATTTGTGTATGGTGTCAACTTCTATGGCAATGGAAACATGGGTGGCGGTCAACCATATATCTGTTCCAACTTTGCCTTTGCTGAATCAAAGAACAATGACAACTATGTTGGTGCAGGGTTCACCCTTGCCAATGCTGCCGGTTATGTTTCCGCTATGGGTTATAGCACTGGTTGTGATTGGCTGTTCATGCCTTCTGAAACACTTGGAACAAGTGCTTTGCCTGTTGGTGATTATGCCTATGTAACACCTTCATTGAATGGTTACAGAATCGCCTGTTTGGGTGGTGGTTGGAATCATGGTGCTGATGCGGGCGGTTTCTATTGGAGTGCTACTAACGGTGTCGGTAGTCGTAATCGGAAGATCGGCGGTCGGCTGGTGTATGTACCCACAGCAACAGTTTATCACGAAGTTAAAATGGTAGATGCTGACCCTGAATATTATTTGGGACAGCTTCAACAAATGCTTCTATCAAAGACCTACTGCACAGCTGAATATCAAACATTCATCAAGGATGACGGAAGAAAGCAGCGGTTGATTTACAAGCTGCCATATTTCCCTGATAGAATATGCCAATGGGCTATTCTTCAAGTGATTGAACCCATCCTGATGAACAATCTGACAGCAGACACCTATTCAGCTATCCCAGGAAGGGGAATTCATGATTGCTATTACAAACTGAAAACAGCAATGCAGACGGATGTTCCGAACACCCAATACTGCTTGAAGTTAGATGTTCACCACTACTATCCATCTATTGACCACACTGTCCTGAAAGAAAAATACAGGCGGTTGTTCAAGGATGATGACCTGTTGTGGTTGATTGATGAAATCATTGATTCAACCCCTGGTGACAAGGGCATCCCGATTGGCAACTACCTTTCCCAGTATTCCGGCAACTATTATTTATCAGCATTTGACCACTGGATGAAGGAAGTCAAACATGCTAAATATTATTTCAGGTACATGGATGATATTGTTGTCCTACATGAATCAAAAGAATACCTGCATCAGCTTTACAGGGAAATTGATGAATACTTCCGGAAGGAATTGAAGCTGACTATCAAAGGCAACTGGCAGGTGTTTCCCACATTCGTCAGGGGTATTGATTATGTCGGGTACAGGTTATTTCTAAACTATTCTTTGCTGCGGAAAGAAACCTGCAAGCAGTTCAAAAGAAAGATGGTAGCAATAAACAAGAAGCGGTTGAAGGGCGAACCGCTAACCTATTCAGAATGGTGTTCCATCAATTCATACAAGGGTTGGTTGATTCATTGTGATGGGTACAGACTACAACAGAAGTATATCAAGCCCATTGAAAGATATGCTTCCACATACTACATTCATAATGTGAAAGGAAAGGGTGAAAATCATGGTTGATTATGGCACAGTTAGAAGCACAGTTGAACCGGAAGCGAAGATTGTTGATGAACTTTCTGTTTGGGTCAACACCGACATTGCACCGATTCAGGAAGGCGAAGGTGACGAAACATTCACCGGATTTGAATTCCATCAAGTGCAGTACAGCAAGGATGAATACATCAAGATGATTGATGAAAAGAATGCATCCTTGGAAACACAAGCCACAGACATACAGCTTGCACTGTGTGATGTGTATGAACTGATTGGGGGTTAAGGACATGGCAAAAATTTATGCTGAACTTATCAAGAAGGGCTTGAAAACCATTGATGATGTACCGGCAAAGCTAAAAGCAGCGGTTCAAGCAATCCTGGATGGTGAAAATTGATGTTCAATCTAATCATAAAAATTTTATTCAGAAAGGAAGTGGGTCAGATGGCTGTTATTTATGCAACCCTTATCATTAAAGGCAAGAAAACCATTGCTGATGTACCTGTGAAAATCAGAGAACAGGTCAAGCAGGTTCTGATTGACCTGGAAGTCCCCGAATTAGCCGAAGAATAAGGCTGATTCAAGCGGTTTACCTTTGGGGTATGGAATTATGCCCCTGAAATCAAAATGCCCTTGTAGGTCATTTCTGTGGCTTACAGGGGCATCAGTTTTGAAGAAAGGGGGTAGTTCCTCATGACGATTGAAGTGGCACTTGTGATTTCAGCAATTTCTTTGGCATTCGGTATCTATCAGGGTGTTTCAAACATGAAACGAAATGCAAGATATGATATAAAAACGGATGCATCACAGCTGACCACTGTGATTGTCAAACTTGAAAATATCGGCAATGACATTACTGAAATGAAGGGTGACTTGCGTGATGTAAAAGTTGACATTAAAGACCACAGTGAAAGACTGGTCAAAGCTGAACAGCAAATCAAAGTTTTGAACAAGACAGTGTTCAAGGACACTGCAAATGATAATTAAGAAAGGATATTTTATTATGAAAATCAACTGGAAAGCAAAACTTACAAGCAGAAAATTTTGGGCTGCGGTGGTCGGGTTTGTAACCCCCACAATGCTTGCCCTTGGTGCTTCTGACAGTGTTGTCACACAGGTTGTTGCTGTCATTATGGCAGGTGCAACATTGATTGCTTACATCATTGGTGAAGGTCTTGTTGATGCAAACCGCACTGACAACACCAAATCTGACGAAAGCAAAGGTGAATAATTATGGCAGAGAAAAAGAAAGACCTTGACTTTGTTCTTCCCGAAGGGGAAGAAATCACAGATGAAACTTTGGATGAATTGAGCAATGGAAAGGGTGAAGAATAATGGAATATACAAACAGCCCACTTGTCAACTACACCAAATTATCCCCAAACAATTCCGGTCTGCGTAATCACTGCATTGACACCATCACCATTCATTGTGTTGTGGGTCAGTGCAGTGTTGAAACCCTGGGAAATATTTTTGCACCGGAAAGTAGACAAGCATCTTCCAACTATGGTGTTGGTGTGGATGGCAGAATTGGTCTGTACTGCGAAGAAAAGAACCGTTCCTGGTGTTCTTCTTCTGCATCCAATGACCACAGGGCAATCACCATTGAAGTGGCTTCTGACACCACACATCCCTATGCTGTGAATGCCAAAGCATATGCAGCACTGATTGACCTGGTGACTGACATCTGCAAGCGGAACGGCATCAAGCAGCTTCTGTGGAAGGGTGACAAGTCTTTAATCGGTCAAGTTGACAAGCAAAACATGACTGTTCACAGATGGTTTGCAAACAAATCTTGTCCTGGTGATTATCTGTATAACCGCCATGGTGAGATTGCAGCGGAAGTCAACAAAAGACTAAATGCTGCTGTCACCCCTGAAAAACCTGCTTCCGGTGTTCTGTATCGGGTTCAGGTCGGTGCATACTCTGTCAGGGGAAATGCGGATGCACAGCTTGCAAAGGTGAAGGCTGCCGGTTTTGATACTTACATGGTGCAGGTTGGCGGTCTGTTCAAGATTCAGGTTGGTGCATACAGTGTGAAAAGCAATGCTGACAACATGCTGAATAAACTGAAAGCAGCCGGTTTTGATGGTTTCATCACCACTACTTCCGGCACAGCAGTTGGAAGTGGGACACCGGCAGCACCTGCTGTGGTTTCCCTGTCTGTGGGTGATAAAGTCAAGATGACTGTCAATGCCCCTGTGTATGGCAAGACCGGAACATTTGCTTCCTGGGTCTATGCTTCCACCCTTTATGTGCGTGAAATCAGCGGTTCAAGAATCGTTATTTCCACACAAAGAACCGGTGCAATCACAGGTGCTGTTGACAAGAAGTATCTGACAAAAATCTGATACTATCCTGTTACTATTTTGATACTAACCCGAAGGAATTTCACCCTGTTTCAAGGGTTGAATTTTGCACAAAATGTTGAATTTACAGGGCATTAGCCTACTTGTATTTTGAACAGATTTATGATATAATAACATAAACATTATATCACATGGAGGTTTCATTTGAAAGCCAGTATTATTATCCCGAACCTCAATGGCGCAGGGTGGCTTAGGGACTCTATTGAGAGCGTTTGGGCGCAGACGGAGCAGGATTTTGAGCTTATAATCATCGACAATGCCAGCACCGACGAGAGCCTCGCCATCGCCGAAAGCTATGTCGGACGCGACCACTATACGCTCATTAAAAATGATAAAAACACAGGATTTTCCGCCGCCGTAAACGCGGGCATAAAAATTGCGAAGGGCAAATATGCCGTCATGTTCAACAACGACGCGTTTGCCGAGCCGCAGTGGCTTGAAAAGCTTATCCAAATGGCAGAGACTGACGACAAAATTTTTGCCGTGCAAAGCCTTATGATACGCCATTTTGAGCGTGATATATGCGACGACGCGGGCGATTATGTCACGCTTTTCGGTTGGGCATGCAAACGCGGGGACGGCTTTTATGTCAAAAATTATAACAAAAACCGCCGTATTTTTTCAGCCTGCGGCGGCGCGAGCCTTTACAGAAAAAGCATTTTAGATGAAATTGGATATTTTGACGAGCTGTTTTTTGCGTATTTTGAGGACGTAGATTTGTCTTGGCGCGCAAATAGCATGGGCTACAAAAATATGCTCTGCGCCGACGCAAAATGCTACCACATTTGCGGCGCAACGACGGGCGCGGTGCGGTATAACGAGTTCAAAAGCGTGCAGAGCGGGCGCAACAGCATATTGATGCCGTATAAAAACATGCCAATTTTAATGTTCATTTTGAATTTTATCCCGCTTTTGCTAGGCTACCTTTTGAAAATCCTCGTTTTTGGCCTGCGCGGTTTTTGGACGCCGTATTTAAAAGGCGCAAAAGAGGCGTTTGCGGCGCTGCCCAAGGTGCAAAAACCGAAATTTCGCATGAAAAATTTGCCGTATTATGTGCTCATCGAGCTGTGGCTTTTCGTCGATATTTTTGGATATATAGGTTATCGTGTGCGCCGAGCACTGAAAATCAAATAAAATTTACTAAAAAGACATAATTTTTATCAATATCTCTGTTGTATTTGTCAAAAATGTACAGTATAATTATGTTGTATAAGAACAAAGCACATGGCTTTGCGACATAAAGGAGTGTTAATAATGGGATTTATTTCTAAGCTTTTTGGTATAGGCGTTGTCGCAGGCGCTGCGACAGCCGCAGTTAAAATTGCGCAAAAATATGAAGAAAATAAAGAAAACGCGGCCTCGGTGGGCGAAGTGCCCGACACGCAGGACGCAAGCACGGTGCTGAATGATATCGGCAAAGCCGCGACGGAGGTCTATGGCGAGACGGCGGCAAAGGTGAAAAAAGTCGTTACGGACGTGGCCGCCAAGGCTGGCGTCGACACAGGCTCGCTCACAGACAGCATCACTGACGCAGGCAAAGCAATAGGCGACGCGGGCAAGGCGGTATTTGACACAGTGTCCGCAAACGCGCCGGAATTTGTCGACAAGGCAAAGGAAAAGGCGGCGGACGTGGTAGAGCAGGTGAAATCCGACATCGAAAGCGTAGTCGGCGAAGCCAAGGACGCAATCGAGAGCGTCACAGACGAAACCGAAGAAGCGCCGCAAGAAACGCCGGAAACCTCCGCGCCCGACCCCGAAGCCCACGAAAGCGTAAAGGTCACACCAGAGAAAATTCAGTAAATTAAAAAACCACGGCATAGCCATTAAAAAGGCTGTGCCGTGGTTTTGTCTTACAATATAGTAGGGAGCGACGAGGGCGTCGCTCAATATTATGCGCGTTACTAAATATTTTCACTCCACCGGAAAATCAAAATATGTATCGGGGTACGGTTCGTTGCGGAGTTGGTAGTGCCACCATTCGGTGGGGATGGTGTCGAAGCCGGCTTCGGTCATTATGGCTTGTATGTAGTAGCGGTTTTTGCGCTGTTCTTCGGTTATATCTGGGGTGTCGAAATTTGAAAGAGGGTCTAGCAGGTCGTATGGGCCGCCGACGTCTATAAGAGTGCCGTCTTTGTCCTCGAGCGTCATGTCGACTGTGCTGCCGCGGGTGTGGCGCGAGCGTTTGCTTAAATAGCCGTCTGTAAAAAGCTGCGCTTTTGTGAGCGTCGGGTAAAATTCCTCGCGGCACGCCTCGTCGTCGCTGTCGCCCCATGCTATGATGTAGTCGAGCGCTGCTTGCGGGCGGTAGGTGTCGTAGATGTGGATGCGCCAGCCGTCGGCGGCAAATTTTTGGGCGGCAATTTTCAGCGCGTCGGCGGCTTCTTTTGTCAAAATGCACACCTCGGCGTTGTAGCCGTCCATCGGCGCGCCGGTGAAATTATGCGCCGTCGCGTACCGCATTTCAAGCACCACGTCGGGGATAACGTCGTCAACATACACAAAGCCGTCGGGCAGATTATACGCCGTTTCAACTGCTGACGATGATACGGACACGCTTTCGGCGGCTTTTCCGCAGGCGCAAAGCAGTGCTGCCGCCAAAATTACGGCAAATAGTTTCATCTTCATAAAAAGCCCTCTTCTGTTAAAATTTTTACGCGAATATCGTGGCTTTCGGAAATTATTTCGTCGCTCAAAAGCCTTTCGCGGCATACGCAAAGGCAGTCGGCAGCTGTCATTTTGGGGATATAGCGGTCGTAAAAGCCGCCGCCGTAGCCCAGTCTGTCGCCATTTCTTGACGCGGCAAGGCAGGGGATAACGGCGAAATCAATCTCGCTTGCGGCTATTGTTTCGGCGCTTTTGTTTGCGGAATAAATACCGTATTTTCCACATTCAAGCTCGCTTAAATCGGTGATTTTTTTCGCGTGCATAACGCCGAAGCTCTCGCAAAACGGCACGCACAGCGTTTTATTTTCGGCGAGTACCGCTTGTAAAAAAGCCCGCGTGTCTATTTCGTTTTCCGTTCCGACAAAGCAAAACACCTTCTGCGCACGCTTAAAAGCGTCTAGCGACAGAAGGTGTTTTGTTATTTTTTCTGACGCATTTTGTGTGTATTCACGCGGCAGGGCGTTTGCCAAATGCCGCATTTTTTCGCGCAAAAGCGGTTTATTCATCGGGAAAAACCTCCTTTGGCAGTGCGTCGCTCTCTGAAAAATCCTCGCGGTCGAGGGTTAAATTTGGGTTGTAAAACTCGTCCTTTGTAAGCGCGTCGCCGTAGCGCTGCTTCATGCGGGCACGCTCGCCGTCAAAGCGCAGCTTCGCGTCGCCCTTTTCGTCTAGCCCGCGGCTTTTGCTCTCGTGGTGATACAGCGTTGCATACGGCGTGTACAAAACGCGATAGCCCGCCTTTCGCACGCGAAGGCAAAAATCTACGTCGTTAAACGCGACTGTGAAGCCTTCGTCAAGCCCGTCCACCTCGTCGTAAACATCCGCTTTAACAAGCATACACGCCGCCGTGACAGCCGAGAAATTTTGCACCGTCGCAAGGCGGAACATATATCCGCTGCCGCCGCGCCGCGCGTATTTGTGGCTGTGCCCCGCGTAGCCGCCAAGCCCGACGATAACGCCCGCGTGCTGCACGGTGTCGTCGGGATAATACAGCATCGCGCCGACAATTCCAACGCCCTTTTGCTCGCCAAGCGACAGCATCTCGCCGAGCCACTCGCCGTTTATGACCTCGATGTCGTTGTTTAAAAGCAGCAGATAATCGCCGCGGGCGTGCGTTCTGCCAAAATTATTTATCGCCGAAAAATTAAACCCGCCGTCGTATTTTACAACCCTAACGTTGTCATGGCGTGTCTCAAGCGAGGCGTAATATTCAAACGTCTCTTTTTCGGTTGAATTATTTTCAATGATAATTATTTCAAAATTTCGGTAGAGCGTTTTTTCAAAAATTGACGCAAGGCATTTTTGCAAATCGTCAATATGGTCTTTATTTGGTATCATTATTGACACAAGCGGCGCGCCGATAATTTCGTAATTTATTTTGTACGTGCTCGCAAAAAGCCCGTCCGCAACCTCGCCCACAGCACCTGTGCGTTTTAAGTGCGCGGCTATGGCTTTTTTTGCCGCCTGCGTCACATATGGCTTTGCGCCTGTGCCCGCGGAGGTTGAGCCGTCGTGCACGCGCCAGTAATAGAGCACCTTTTGTATGTGGCGCGGGGCTTCCTTTTCGCTCAGTTTTAAAAATAAGTCGTGGTCTTGGCTGCCGTCGCAGGTGGGGTCAAGGCCGCCGACCTCGTCGAAAAGCTGTTTTTTAAACGCCGAAAAATGGCAGATATAGTTGCAGCAGTTGAGGTAATCGGGCGCAAAATCGGGCTTGAAATGACCGACAATAGGGCGCAGAATATCCGTCGAAAACAGCGCTTCATCACTATAAATGAAGCCTGCGCCTGTCTTATATGCGCAGCTTGCAATCTCATATATCGCGCTCGGCGAAAGCACGTCGTCATGGTCTGCAAGCGCGAGATATTCGCCCTTTGCAAGCGTCGCGGCGGCGTTTGTGTTTGCCGAAATGCCGAGGTTTTCGACCTTTTTATATGCAATTTTGTCGCAGTTAAGCGATTTTATATATTCGCCCACTTCGCCGTGATGCTCGTCGCTTGCGTCGGCAAGGCAAAGCTGCCAGCGTGTGCAGCTTTGGTGTAAAACGCTCTCGATGAGCTGTTTTAAAAACGGCATCGGCGTGTTGTAAAGCGGCACGCAGATGCTTATTAAAGGAAAGCGCGACGCGTCGACCTCACTTTGCGCTTTTAGCAGCTCTTTAGATGGCATAAACCGCCCCTTTTTGCTGCCAAACCGCCTTTTGCAAAACGCCGCCGTGCGCTTTGCCGTAGACGAAAAGCCGTCTTTTTTGACGGTTTCGTTAAAAAAGGCGGCGAGCTCACTAATGCGTTTTAATTTGATATTCATACGATTCACCAAAAAAGAAGAAAGAAGATAGAAAAAATAAGAATTAAGGTGTGATTGCGATGCAATCACATTTTAATAGGAGCACGTGTCATTCTGAGCTCAGAATGACAACGAGGCGAATTTTTCTATCTTATTTCTTATCTCTTCTTTTTATTTATACCCATAATTTTCATAAAGCAGCGTGAAATGGGGGTTATAATATGGGTCGCCGGCTTCTATCAGGGGGGCGTATTTGCGGCGGAAGGCTTCGCGTTCGCGTTCGTAGCGGGCTTGCTTTTCACCGCCGGCTTTTGTGTCGTCGCCGCGGCTTTTGCTCTCGTAGTGATACGCTGTCGCGAACGGTGTCATCACGTTTTTAACGCCCTTTGCGCGCAGACGCAGACAGAAATCTACGTCGTTGTACGCTATTGCAAAATTCTTTTCGTCAAGGCCGCCGAGCGCATTATAATATGCCCTGCGCACCATCATGCACGCGCCGGTGACGGCGCTCATGTTCTGCGCTGTGGCGAGGCGGTACATGTCGCCGCCGCTTGTGCGCGGGTGACCCTTATGGTTGTGCCCCGCGCTGCCGCCAAGACCTATAAACACGCCCGCGTGCTGAATTGTGTCGTCGGGATAATACAGCTTTGCGCCCACAGCGCCGATGTCCTTGCGCTGTGCGTAGCCGAGCATCTCGCGCATGAAGCTGCCCGAGAGAAACTCTATGTCGTTATTGAGCAGCAAAATATATTCGCCGCGCGAAAATTTTACCGCGTAATTGTTGATTGCCGAGTAATTGAACTCACCCTTATACTGCACAAAACGCAGGTTTTTATACGCCGTGCGCGCGTTGTTGTAAAACTGCATTGTCTTGCGCTCTGTTGAGTTATTTTCAACGACAATGACCTCAAAATTGTCGTAGCCCGCGTATTTGTACAGCGAGTCAAGACAGCGTTTTAGGTCGTCGGCGTGGTCTTTATTCGGGATTATTACGGTGACAAGCGGCGCGCCCTTGATGTTATAATGCACGCGGTATGCGCCGGGGTGCTTTGGCAGCGCGGAAACTGCGCCCGGCAGGCCGAGCCTGTCAAGCTGCGCGCGTATTGCCGCTGCGCCCGCTTCGATGGCATACGGTTTTGCGGAGATGTCCTCTGCTGTCGAGCCGGCGTGGCGGCGCCAATAGTAGAGCACCTTTGGAATGTGCACGATGCTCTTTGCCTTTTCTGTCAGGCGCAAAATAAGGTCATAGTCCTGCGCGCCGTTAAATTCTGTCTGTTCGCCGCCGCCTGCTTCTGCCAAAAGCTCCTTGCTGAACACAGAAAGGTGCGTTATATAGTTGCAGCCGCGCAGTGTGTCGGGCGAAAAATCGGGTTTAAAATGATACTCGCCGAGGTTTTTCATCGTGTCGTCAAGCACTATTTCGTCGGAATAAATAAAGTCCGCTTTTTGCTCGTTTATCGCCTTTACCACCTCGTAAAGCGCGTTGGGGCTAAGCTTGTCGTCGTGGTCGAGCAGGGCTATATAGTCGCCGCTCGCCTCGCCGAAGCCTATATTTGTGTTTGCCGCGATGCCGGAATTTTGCGACAGCTTGCAAAGAAGTATGCGCCTGTCGGAATATTTTTTCACAGTCTCGCCGACGTTTGTGTAGGCGGGGCCGCTCGCGTCAACAAGAACAAGCTCAAAGTTTTGATAGCTTTGAGCGAGGACGCTTTTTATCATTTCTTTTAAATATGGCAGCGGCGTGTTGTAGAGCGGCACGACAACGGAGATGAACGGCATATAGTCGAACACCTCGTTTTTCTGCGCGCGAAGCTCCTTTTTAAGCGGAACGTCGGCGCGGAACTGCCAGCTCTCGCCCTTTGTCATGAGGTCGATGCGGTATCTCGCTTCGCGGGCAACGCCCTCCATGCCGTTTTTCTGCGCTTCCTTAGCGGCGCGTCCGAAGAGGTTAAACCACCGCTTCGGGTTTGCGTTGCGCTTTATCGCTTTGCCTATTGAATCTTGCTCGGGAGGCTGCTCGTCGGGCGCTTTTGCAGGGCTGCCCTTTGCGCCGTCGTCGCTTTTTTGAGAGTATATGTCCTCGTTTTCAGACATATTATTTTCATTTGGTTGGTTTTCTGTCTGCTGCATTATTTTACGCTCCTTACCTGGTTGTAAGCTTATATGCCTCACAAACTGTCTGCGTGTCGCCTGTCATCTGCACACGGCCTTTTTCAAGCCACGTGACCTTGTTGCAAAGACGCTCGATTTGCTCTATTGAATGGTTTACAAGAATGACCGTTGTGCCGTCCGCCATCAGCTCTCTCATGCGCTGCTCGCACTTTTGCTGAAACAGAAAATCGCCCACTGAAAGGATCTCGTCGGCTATAAGCACGTCCGGCTTTGTAATTGTGGCAATGGCAAACGCGATGCGCGACACCATGCCGGAGGAATAGTTTTTAAGCGGAACATCAAGAAAATCCCAAAGCTCGCTGAAATCGACAATCTCGTCGAATTTCGAGTCTATGTACTTTGGCGTAAAGCCAAGCACTGTGCCGTTTAGGTAGATGTTTTCGCGCGCGGTTAAGTCCATGTCAAAGCCCGCGCCAAGCTCTATAAGCGGGGCGATTGTGCCGCGCACATTTACAGTGCCGAGCGTCGGCTTAAACACGCCCGCGATTATTTTTAAAAGAGTCGATTTGCCCGAGCCGTTAAGCCCCACAAGGCCGTAAAAATCGCCCTTTTCGACGTTAAAGGTCACATCGCGCAGCGCGTAAAATTCTTCAAACTGAAGCTTGCCCTTTGCGAGCGCCACAAAATATTCCTTTAGGCTCTCGTGCTTTTCCTTTGCCATGTTAAAGCGCATTGATACGCTGTTAATTTCAATCATATTCATAATGCGCCCTCCTTATATATACAGCACGAATTTGTCCTGCTGGCGGCGGAAGAAGATGAGCCCCAAAGTCAGCGCGACGATAGCGCACGCGGCGCATATCCATATCATGCTGAACGTCAGCGGCTTGCCAAACAGAACGGTATATCTGAATGCTGTGATATACCAGTATAGCGGGTTGAATTTGATGAATTGTGTCAAAAACGCGTTGTTCATCGCGAGAGGGTCATAAAATATTGCTGAAAAATACATCAGTGCCGTTGTGAACACGCCCCAAAGGTGCATTATATCGCGGAAAAAGACAGTCAGCGCCGCCAAAACAAGCCCTATGCCGAGGCTGAACACAAATAACGTCAGCAGCGGGTACAGACATTGCAGCACCGTCGTGTGAAGCTCTGCGCCTGTGAAAAGCATGACGATGATGAGCGCGATAAAGGAGAAAAGGCAGTTGACAAGCGAGAAGCAAACCTTCTCAAGCGGGAAAATATATTTTGGTATGTATACCTTTTTAATAAGCGTCGCGGCGCTTAACATGCTGCTCATGGCGGTGTTTGTCGCTTCATTAAAAAAGTTGAAAAGAAGCTGACCTATCATGAGGTACACAGGGAAGTTTACAATGTCGCCGCCGCGCATGTCAAAAACTGTCGAGAACACGACCCACATCACAAGACACATCAAAAGCGGGTTGAGCACGCTCCACACAACGCCAAGCACGCTGCGGCGGTATTTAAGCTTGAAGTCGCGCCCGATGAGGTTATATAAAAGGTAGCGGTAGCGCCAAAAATCGTTACAGTAAGCCTTTATCATACCCATTGCGGACTACCACCTTTCAAAAAAGCTGTAGGACTGCGCGGAAAAGCCCTCGTGCAGCTTGTCCTTTTCGGATAGCTTAATTTCGCCGTCGATGCTAGGCCAAACAATGCCGATTTCGGGGTCGTCCCACTTTACGCCGCCCTCGGCAGAGGGTGTGTAGTAATCGGTGCATTTATATGTGAACTCGGCTTCGTCTGACAGCACAAGAAATCCGTGCGCGAAGCCCTCGGGAATGTAAAACTGATTTTTATTTTCGGCTGAAAGCGTCACGCCGACCCATTTGCCAAACGTTTTGCTGTTTGGGCGGCAGTCGACAGCCACGTCAAACACCTCGCCCGAAATCACGCGAACAAGCTTGCCCTGCGTGTGTTCCTTTTGAAAATGCAGCCCGCGCAAAACGCCCTTTGTGCTCTTGCTCTGATTGTCCTGCACAAACGGCCCCTTTATGCCCGCCGCCGCAAATTCCTCGTTTTGGTATGTCTCCATAAAATATCCACGGCTGTCGCCGAAAACGGTGGGCTCAATGATGATTACACCGTCTATATCTGTGCCAATAAAGTTAAATTTACCCATAATGCGCACTTTCCTTTTTACTTTAGTATATTTTATAATAACATATATTTGAGGTTTATTCAACCCAAAACAAACATGAGAAAGAAAAGAGAAGAAAGAAGAAGTAAGGAGTGATTGCCGCAGGCAAGTGCTTGCCCAACTTGAGTTGGTCATTTCGCCTACGGCGAAACCGCACGGCAGCTTGAAAGCGCCATCGGCGCTTTCATTTGCTACGCAAACCGCTGCACTCCTTAACTTTTCTCTCTTCTCTCTTATGTCTTCTCAGCGTTTATCGCTATGCGCTATACGCCTCCGCGTTCACCGCTTCGCCGTTTGAAATCACCTCAACGTGAACGTGTGCGGCTTCTTTGCTTTCGGCGGGGATTTCGGCTGATACGCCTAGTTTATCGCCCTGCGCCACGGTGTCGCCGGCTTTGATGCCGCTCACGGTCACGCCGCATATGCGCACGGTGTCCTCGCCCCATTTAAGCTCTATAACGCCGCCCCACAAATCGTCTGTGGCAACGCTCAAAACCTCGCCGTCAACGGGCGCTTTCACCTCTGTGCCTTTTTCGCACGCGATGTCTGTGCCGTTGTGGGTGCGCCAGTCCTGCATTGTCTCGTTATAGACAAGCTCGTCGCCGCTAAAGCCCGCAAGCGTCTGCCCACTCACCGGCAAGACGAACGGCTTTGCTTGCGCCTGCTGCCAAGTTGCAGGCTCGCTTTGCGCGGACTGCTGCCCCGATAAAGACGACTGCGACGAAGACGCACTTTGCGAGCCTGATGCCGTTGATGGCGTAACAGGCACATTCTGCTGCTCCTTGCCTGCCTCTAATTCTGCGTCGTTTAATCCCCTTGTTATATCCTCCTGTGTCTGCGGCTGGCTTTGCTGCACCTGCGGCGGCTGCGATAGCTCCTTCACCATGTTTATCACGGCGGCGGCGCCAATGGCCGCAGCACCCAGCGTTATAAGCACAAGCGCAATGTAAAAGCCCTTGTTTTTCTGTGCTGATTCATAATAATGTGCCTCCAAAATAGTTATAGCCATATTATGAGACAAATACATTATAAATATGCATAAACCCGCCTTGCACTTTTTATGAAAAGAAAGTACAATATAGTAAAATGAAAAATGTAGGGAACGCATTGTATGCGTTCCGAAAAATTTCGCACAAACCTTGCGGCACGCCGAGTCGTCGTGCCCTACGCACTTTGCAGAAATGTAGGGGCGAGTTTCGCTCGTCCGCATAAGTTTACGCGTTGTAATCGGACGAGCAAAGCTCGCCCCTACGCGCACTATAATTTTTCACTTTTCATTTTTCATTACGTAAGGGCAGGTGTTTCGTTTGAATTTGCGGCGGTATCTCAACATATCCTCACAGGTGCAAAGCGCGGTGAATAACGGCGGGGTTGTCGCTATTGAGAGCGAGATGCTTGTCTCCGGCGCGCCGTACCCTCAAAACGCTGCGTTTGCGGCGGCTGTGCAAAACGAGGTTCGCAAAGCGGGCGCTGTGCCTGCTGTTACAGCCGTTATAGACGGCATTATGCGCGTTGGGCTAAAGGACACAGAGGTCGAGCAGCTTTGCAAAAAAGCCGTGCCCAAAGCCTCCCGCGCCACGCTGCCCGCGCTCATCTTACAAGGCAAAACCGCGACGACGACTGTCGGATCGGCTATGCTCATGGCTGTTTTATCTGGCATACACGTTCAGGCCGCGGGCGGAATAGGCGGCGTGCGAGCCGAAAATATATACGACAACAGCGCCGATTTGCAGGAGCTTCGCCAAAGCTCGGTGGCGGTTTTCTCCTGCGGAATATCTCCGTTTTACAGCGCCGAGGCGACGCTTGAATATCTCGAAACCTACGGCATACCCGTCCTCGGCATAAACACAAAGCATCTTCCGCGCGTCTACTGCGGCAGCTCAATCGCGCTTTCACAAATTGTCGAAAGTGCGCAGGAGGCGGCTCAAACAGCTTATTTAAAATGGAATTTGGGTCTGCGCGGCGGCGTTTTATCCTTCACCGAAAGCGTGGAGGGTTTAGACGCATCATACGCGCAAAACGCGGCGAGATTTGCCATGAAATCCGCTGAGGAAAATAATATAAACGGCGCGGCGCTAATTCAATATCTCGCCGCACAAATGAACACGCTCACCGAAAACAAAGCCGTCGCGGCATATAAAGCGTCAGTGCTTAACGCTGTGCGCACAGCCGCCGAAGCCTCGTTTTACATGGGAGTTTGAAAGGGGAACACACCTTGAATTTATGCAATAACTGCGGCGCGGTGCTGCCGGACGACGAGCAGGACGTCTGCCCTGTCTGCGGCGCGGAACAGAGAACTGGCAGCCAAAAAAACGAAAAAGTAATAAAAAACAAAACCTCAAAAGCGCCAAAGGTGCTGCTTATCATAGCCGCCGTGCTTGCCGTTTTGCTTGCCGCCGCGTGTATAGCTACTACTGTTTTGTACAATAAGTATAATTTAAATGACGCCTACGACGCTATCGGCAAGGCGCTTTTAGACAACGATATAAAGACGCTGCAAAAATATGTCGTGGGTGACGGCGTTGAGGTCACGGGCGATAATTTGCAGGTGCTTTGCAACGCGTTTGCGGCGGAAAGCGACGTAAAAACGCTCGTCACACAGCTTAAACAGCAGGCGGCGGGCGAGACGTCCTCCGTGCGTTATTCGGCGCTGACGGCTGTAAACGAAAAGGTTTTTCTAGGCTACAGCGCGTATAAAATGCAGGCGAAAGCCGTCTCAATGCGCGTTCCGGCGGACGTTACAAATCCGCTTTTGACGGTCAACGGCGCGTCGCACACAGGCGAGGTTCAGGCGGACGGCGTTGTGTACGGCGGGCTTTTCCCCGGGCTTTACTCCTGTGTGCTCACCGCCGAAAGCGGCACAGGCTCGCGCATAACAGGCACCGAAACGCCGCTTTCGTTGCTAGACAGTGCCGCGCCCACAGTCTTTAACGGCGCGCTGCCCATTGCCACAATCACCGTCAGCGAGTGCATTTCGGACGACGCTGTGATATCTGTTGACGGCAAACAATTAGAGCAGCACCCGTCGGGTCACGTTGTCACAATAGAAAAGGTGCCCGTCGGCGCGACGATAAGCATGCAGTACCTCACAGCCTACGGCGCAACGACGACGGCAAACGTGCAGTTTACGGATATAAACCAAACTCAGCTTGCGTTTGCAAACCACGTCACCGAGGGCGGCATACCCGAGGAGGCGCAGCTAAACAGCCTGCTTGGCGCATATTACGCGTCGTATCTCGACTGCATAAATAATCAGGATATCACAAAGCTGCTGTCGAGCACCCCGCTCAACGCCGAGCGCTTAACGCCCGACATGAGCACTGCCGACCACAAGGCGAACTTGTACGTTTTCACCTCCGCCGCGTGCCAATATGGCAGCGTAGGCCAAGGCGAATTTGAGACAAAGCCGTCGATAACGTGCAATGTCGAGTTTAAATTCACATATTCAAACCGCGAAACAAAAGCAGAAGCAGAAGGCACTCTGCGCCAAACCTGCGAGCTAGTCTTCAACTACGAAGCCGCCGCATGGCAAGTAAACCGCGTGTCAGCCTGCCCCGACGAAGCATGGGCAGCGGGGACGCTGGGGACTGTTGAGTGATATTATAATTTATCCAACAATATAAACCTTAACCTCCTGCACCGCATTTATATACGATTCTTCGTAGGTTTCGTAGAACAAATCTACCTGCATATTATTTGTGTGGATAAACGAGCCGGTGTCGGTTGGCATGGCCCAGCCGTAGACGAATTTGCCGTCGGCGGATGCAATGTACACTCGCGTGCCGTAGGGTATCACCTTTGGGTCGACGGCAAAGGTTCCGTAGGAAAGCCCAAGCCCGCTTGCGCCTTTGCCTGCGGCGGAATAATAGCCTGTCGCCTTCATCGTCAAGACGGCGCTGTACTGCGTCGGTATTCCGTTTTCGTCAAGCGTCACGCCCTCGGGCGCTGTCATTGACGACACCGCCGCGCCCTCGCCGTAAACCTTTATTATCTCGGGCACAGCCTCCGTCGAGCCGTAATCTTCAATGACGCTCGTCTCAACTATTTCTCCGTCGACAACCTTGTCGCGCAGCTTCGCGTTTATAACGCCGTCAGCGCCGTTTTGCATAACCATTTTGCGCTCGGGCGAGCGGTAGAAAAGGCTTGTGTATTGATACTGCGTCTCAAACGGCACAGTCTCGTTTTTTGTGTAGTCGTTATACGTCACGCGGTGCACGGCAATGCTGCTTGCGCTCTCTATTTTAGCCGTCAGCGCAGGCTCTGTGTAGTCGTCGCCCGAAAGCGTCACGCCCATTATGTCAAGCGCGTCCGCAACGGTGCACTCGATCAGATTTTCCGTAATCTTTTCACCGTCAACCAAAATTGTCACAGGAAACGCGTGCTCAACGTGCAATTCGCCGTAGCCGTGCTTTGCCTGGTCATACGTTATTATGTCGTCCTCCGAGCAGCGCATGTCCGCAATTTCACGCACCAAAAGCCGCTTGTCGATCGTCTGCGCAAAAACAACAGTCTTTTGCCCGTCAGAGTTTGTTATCGTCACAAGATTTGTGTTCACGTAAAGAAAAAGCGAGGTCGCCGCAAGGCAGACAGTCGTGAGACAAGTCACCCAAACCGCCATCGGCAGCCCGAATATCCACCGCCGTATATGTTCTTTAGTGCGCTGCGACATCAAACGTTCTCCTTGCTTTTGCAAATATATATCAGTTATTTTACCAAAAATGTTCCTCAACGTCAAGCAAACTAATAATATTGTACAATTGCTTCGTTTATGCTACAATAGCAATAATAATTTTAGATTTATGGAGGGACGTTTTTTGAACGAAAAAAACATCCGTAATTTTTGCATCATTGCGCATATAGACCACGGCAAGTCAACCCTTGCAGACCGCATTCTCGAGAGCACAAAGGCCGTCGATGAGCGCCGCATGGAGGATCAATTGCTCGATAATATGGACCTCGAGCGCGAGCGCGGCATAACAATCAAGGCGCGCGCCGTCACAATGCAGTACACCGCGCTCGACGGCGTTGAATATGAGTTTAACCTCATCGACACCCCCGGTCACGTCGACTTTAACTATGAGGTTTCGCGCTCTCTCGCCGCGTGCGAGGGGGCTGTGCTTGTCGTCGACGCAAGTCAGGGCGTCGAGGCGCAAACACTCGCAAACACATATTTAGCTCTTGAGCACGATTTGGAGCTTGTGCCTATTTTAAACAAAATCGACCTGCCGTCCGCCGAGCCCGAGCGCGTGGCGAAGGAGGTCGAGGACGTTATCGGCCTGCCCTGCATGGACGCGCCCAGAGTTTCGGCAAAAATGGGCATCGGCATACAGGACGTTTTGGAGCGCGTTGTGAAGGATATCCCCGCGCCAAAGGGCGACCGCGACGCGCCGCTTAAAGCGCTTGTTTTCGACGCCGTTTACGACAGCTACAAGGGCGTTATCGTGTATATGCGCGTGTTCGACGGCAAAATAAAGGTCGGCGACGAGGTCGTCATGATGCAGACGGGCGCTAAATTTAACGTCGTCGAGGTCGGCCACATGGGCGCGACGGCTCTCGCGCCGTGCGACGGCCTTGCGGCGGGCGACGTCGGCTATTTTACAGCGTCAATAAAAGCGCTCGAGGACACCCACGTCGGCGACACCGTCACAAGCGTCGCAAACCCGACAAAAGAGGCGCTGCCCGGCTACCGCAAGGTCACGCCGATGGTTTTCTGCGGCATTTACCCCGCCGACGGCGCAAAATATCCCGATTTAAAGGACGCTCTCGAAAAGCTGCGCCTCAACGACGCGTCACTTAGCTTTGACCCCGAAACGTCAGTCGCGCTAGGCTTTGGCTTCCGCTGCGGCTTTTTGGGGCTTTTGCACCTCGAAATCATGATTGAACGCCTTGAGCGCGAGTTCGATTTAGACTTAATCACCACCGCCCCAAGCGTCGAATACCGCATAACGCTCACGGACGGCACGGTGAAGGTCATCGACAACCCCACAAATTACCCCGACCCCTCGCAGATAGCCACAAGCGAGGAGCCGTTTGTCGACGCGCATATTTACACGCCGACAGACTACACCGGCAGCCTTATGGAGCTGTGCCAAGCGCGCCGCGGCATCATGCGCGACATGAAATATCTCGACGCAACGCGTGTCGATTTGCATTACGAATTGCCGCTCGGCGAGATTGTGTACGACTTTTTCGACGCTGTAAAAAGCCGAAGCCGCGGCTATGCAAGCTTTGATTACGAGATGAAGGACTTCAAAGCGTCTAAGCTTGTGAAGCTCGATATTTTGCTAAACGGCGACATGGTCGACGCGCTGTCGATGATAGTCCACGCCGACTCCGCCTACGCAAAGGGGAGAAAATTAGCCGAGCGTTTAAAGGATAATATCCCGCGCCAGATGTTTGAAATTCCAATCCAAGCGGCAATCGGCGGCAAGGTAATTGCGCGCGAAACAATAAAAGCCATGCGCAAGGACGTCCTTGCAAAATGCTACGGCGGCGACATCACCCGCAAAAAGAAGCTTCTTGAAAAGCAAAAAGAAGGCAAAAAGAAAATGCGTCAGCTAGGCACAGTTTCAGTGCCAAGTGAAGCATTTACGGCGGTTTTGAAGCTGGACGAGTAAATAAAAGAAGAAATAAAAAAGAAGAGAAAAGAAGTAAGGAGTGAAACCTGCGGGTTTCACATTGTAATGGTGTTGCGCTATCCATTAAAATGTGATTGCCGCAGCAATCACTCATTACTTCTTCTTTCTTCTATCTTATCTCTTCTTTTATATGTCTGCGTTAAGTCGATATCCAAGCTTAAACACCGTCTGTATCGTCTTTTCAAGCCCAAGCTTTTGGCGCAGCTTTTGGATGTGCACGTCTACGGTGCGGGTGTCGCCGGCGTAGGTGTAGCCCCATGCGAGCTGCAACAGCTTTTCGCGCGACAGGGCGCAGTCGTGGTATTTTATAAGAACCATCAAAAGATTAAATTCCTGCGGCATAAGCCTTATCTCTTCGCCGCCCACAAATACACGTCTTGCCGAAAAATCAACAAGCACGCCGCCAAGCTCAACTTTGTTTTCAGCCACAATGTTCACCTCTTTGACACCATTGTACAAAAAAGTTGTAACCAACTTGTAAACATAGAGGCGAATTTAAAAAATATTTTTTTCGGTTAACTCCACGGCAAAAATGTAGGGGCGAGCTTTGCTCGTCCGCATGGGCAGCACATCGCCGTGGCTACGGGTCTATGTGGGCATCGACTCCTACAAATGTGCCACACCGCAAATTTGCGCGAAATTGCGGGCGGATATGGAATCCGCCCCTACGTTTCACCGCAAATTAACGGCGTATTGTAGGGACGCGCATTGCGCGTCCTTTATTTTTCCGTCGTAATGCTTTTAACATCATCAAGCACAAAATCCTGTGCGAGCAGCAGTGACAAATCGGCTTTTTCGTCTTTGGCTACGCGTTTTGACTGGTTCAAAATCGCTTCCTCTACCTTGTTTCTCGCAAGTCTGCCGTTGCCTGCGTCGCGGGCGTGCGCCATTTGGACGGTGTTGAAATACGTCGTCAGCGCCGCTTCTGCGCCCGCGTCAACCGTGTAGCCCTTGCCCGAGGCTTGCAGCTTTAATATATCCAAAAGCTGCTGTCCGGTGTAGTCAGGGAACTCGATTATGTTCGGGAAACGGCTCTTTAAGCCGCTGTTTGATGTCAAAAACGTCTGCATTTCCTTTGTGTAGCCCGCCAAAATCACTATCAGATTATCGCGGTTGTCCTCCATGCCCTTGACGAGCGTGTCGATGCATTCAAGCCCAAAGCTGTCGTCCTGCCCGCGGTAAAGGCTGTATGCCTCGTCGATAAATAAAACGCCACCGATGGCGCTTTTCAGCACCTGCATTGTAAGCGGGGCAGTGTGCCCGACGTATTTGCCAACCAAATCAGCCCGCGTCACCTCGACAAGCTGCCCGCCGCTCAAAACGCCTATCGCCTTTAAATATTTGCTCACTAAGCGCGCAATCGTCGTCTTGCCCGTGCCGGGGTTGCCTGTGAAAATCATGTGCATCGAGACAGACGCGGTCTTTAGCCCCTGCTCCTTGCGGCGGCGCTGCACCGCAAAATTATCCTCAAGGCTGAAAATATATTTCTTTATTTCGTCAAGCCCGATAACCGTGTCCATCTCGGCCTTAACCTCGTCAAGCGAGCCTGTGTACGCCTTTGGCAGCGCGTCAAAAAGCGGCGCTTCTTCGCCGTCAAATTTGGCGCAAAGCGAGCCGTCCTTTGCTGTTAAATCGACGCTTTGCGGCTTATTGTCGCCGCTTTCAAGCCGTTTTTGCGCAAGCGATTTAAATGCCGTCTGCCAAAAATCAAGCACGCCCTGTGCGCCGCCCGCGCCCGCCTCATACACGCACGCGAGTTTTTTTGCGTCGTCCGTGCACGAAAGCGTGTATTTAAGTGTGTCTGCGGCTTTTTTGCAGATGCTTTCATACTGCGCGTTTGAAATGCACAAAAGCGCGTCGGCGGAAAGCTTTGCCGTCTCGCAAATGTCGCCGAGCGACGAGACAAACGGCGCGCCGAAGCTGTCCGCAAGCTTGTTCACGGGCTTTTCTGTCATTATAACAAGGTATTTTCCACGCGGAGTAATCTCGCTAACGGCGTCCGAAACAAGCGCCGTGCCCGCGTCGATAAGCCGCCCGCTTTGCATTACATAGCGGCTTGTCAGCGGGCTTTCGCCTTTTTGAATAAGGTTTGCAAGCACTGTCAAAAAGCCCGCGCTGCACTTTTCGTAATTTGTAAACGCCACAATTTCAGCGTCGGACGACAGCGCCATGTAAACGTCCTGCAAAAATAATTTTTCCTCGCTCGGCGTGGGGTACAGCGACAAATCGACCCACGCGATGCCGTCGCTCGCAAAAACGCCCGCCGATTTTAGAGCCGACGCGCACTCGATAAGGCCGAGGCGCTTGCCTGTGCACTCGCCGCCCGATATCAGTATGCTATTTCTCGCACACTCGCCCGTGTGTCCCATAACATAGGGGCGCTTTAGGGCGATTATAAGCTTTTTAAGGTATTCGTCCTGCCCGAAAATATTTTTTTGCAGCGCGTCAAAAATGCCGTCAAAGCCCTCCGCGCCCGCGCCCGCACTTCCGGGGGCAATCTCGGCGGCGGTGTCGTTTGTCGCAAGGTTTTTCACGGCGGGAGTTTCAAGCTCGCGCGATATGCGCTCAATGTCGGCCTTCGCGTTCGCATTCATCTCGGCAATTTGCTGCTGCTGGCTTGCAATGCGCGCGTTTAAAGCGTCGTTTGTGTCAAGCACAGCCTTTTGAATGCCGTCTATGGTATTTGCGCTTTCCGCGGCGGCTTCGTCGGCGCTTGGGCGTGCAACAGCTTTTACGGCTGCGTCAGCCGCCTTGCCCGCGCCCGCAAGCGTAGTCATAAGCGCGTCCGCCGCTGCCGCCGCACCGCTTTTGAAAGCGTCCGCCTTGCTCGGCTTTTCGCTTTTTTGCGGCTCAAGCGTCAAAGGCGACGGCGTTCCACCCGCTAAATTATGCGCCCCGATAGCCCGGCTTTTCCCAAAAACCGAGCCCAAAAGGTCGTCTATATCGTTTTTCATGCAAAAAGCCTCCTATGTTTTTTAATGTAGCCATCTCAACCTCCCTTGTTAAAGGGAGGGGAACCGCCGCGGCGGTGGAGGGATTCTTAGCTCACTGTCATTCTGAGCGCAGCGAAGAATCTTAAAATCTACGGTTGCGAACAAAAGATTCTTCGCTGCGCTCAGAATGACAAAGGCGTGGAGATTGCGTGAAGCCGTGGGAGGAATCCCTACTGCTATCTGCGCTCCTTCGTCGCGCCACCCCCCTTTAACAAGGGAGGTCATTTAAAGTTTCGTAATAACGCTCGCCTGCACAGCTTTTTCGTATTCTTCCTTGCACATCCTTGCGTCGAGGGCGCGGATGGCTTTTTTCATGGCGGGGATTTTGGACGGCGACATCGACAGCGCGTCGACTTCAATATGAGCAAAATATCCCGCAAGCTGCGGCATAGACGCATATTCGCCGCACACCGAAACAGGCACGCATTCCACCTTTGCCGCGCTGACAATATGCGCCACCATGCGCAAAACAGCCGCGCTCGGCGCTGCGTATGCATTCGTCATCAAATCGCTCTGTCTGTCCGCCGCGAGCATATACTGCGTCAAATCGTTAGTGCCTATCGTGATAAAATCGACCTCGGACGCTAAAATATCAGTTATCATAGCCGCTGCGGGCGTCTCAATTATTATGCCAAGCTGCAAGTTCGCCGCCACGGCGTAGCTCTCTTTTATAAGCTGCGCGTGCGCGGTGTTTATATATTCCTTTATAAAGCGTATCTCGTCGACACTCGTCACCATCGGCACCAAAATGCCAAGCTCGCCGTAAACGGACGCGCGCATCATCGCCCTGAGCTGCGTCAAAAGCACGTCGGGGTGCCTTTGTGCAAGCGCCACGGCGTGCATGCCGAGCGCGGGGTTTTCCTCATAGCCTGTGTCGGGGTAAAAAAGGTGCTTGTTCTCGTCGCCGTCGAGCAGGCGCACGTAGACATGGTGCTTGTTTGCGGCCAAAAGCGCGTCGCGGTAGGCCTCGTAAAGCGCGTCCTCGGCGGGTACGGCGTCGGGCGAGGTGAGGTATAAAAGCTCGCTGCGGAAAAGCCCCACGCCCTCTGCGCCGTTCGCCATCGCCTTTTTTGCCTCTGACGGCATGGAAATATTTGCCTCCAGCTTTATCACATTGCCGCCCAGCGTCACGCACGGCAGCCCGCGCACAGAGCCTAAGGAGTGATCCGCCTTAACCTGATTTAGCATTTTTGCGGCAAATTCAGACACCGTGTGAACGTCGGGGCTCTGCACAACGCCGCCTGTGTCGCCGTCGACGAGCGTGCGAATGTCGGGAATAAGCTTGTCAAAATCGGCCCCGAGCGCGCACACAACGGGCAGGCCCATGCTTCTCGCCAAAATCGCCGCGTGGCAGCCCGGGCTGCTGTGCTTTGCGATAAACGCACACACCTTGCTTTTGTCAAGCAGCATGACGTGGCTCGGCAAAAGCGTGTCGACGGCAAAAACCACGCGCGTTTTCACATGGCGCAGCATGTCGCTTTGAGATTTTGTCAAAATATCGCACACGCGCTTTGACGCGTCAAGCACATCGTCGGCGCGCTTTTGCATATAGTCGTCGTCAATCAGCTTAAGCTGCTCCGAAAACGAAATGCTCGTCTTATGCACGGCATATTCCGCGCAAAGCTTATCCGTCTCAATAAGCGCCTTTATCGTCTCCAAAAAGTCGGGGTCTGAAAGCATCATCGCCTGAATGTCGAAAACATTCGCCGCGTCCTCGTCTGCGCCCTGAACAAGCGCCTCGTTGTGCATGGCAAAAAGCTCGCTCTTGGCCTTTTCAATCGCGTCGTTGGCGCGTTTCCACTCGTCCTTCGGATTATTCACTTCATAGCGCTTTGGCTCTTTTTCTTTTGAAGCGACAAGAAAAAGCGTCCCGTCCGCCACTCCGAATGATGCGCCTATCCCCTGAAATGTAATCAAAAGCGTGCCCTCCATGCAAAAAATAAGTATTATTACTTCTATAATACCATAAAAAATATTTTTTTTAAATATGTCTTATTATTTATTTTATAGTATAATAGAAATAAGCAAAAAAACTTTGCAAAGGAGAATAAAAATTTTGATTATTAAAAACGGTCTTGCATTCACAGAGGACGCACAGTTTATCAGTGCCGACATTGAAATAGCGGACGGCATTATAAAAAAAATCGCCCCCGCAAACACGCTTGACGGCGACGAGGTCATCGACGCAAAGGGCTGCTATGTCACGCCCGGCTTTGTGGACGTTCACATTCACGGCGCAAAGGGCGCGGATTTCTGCGACAACGACGCAAAGGGGCTTGAGACAATGAAGGAGTACCTCGGCAGCGTTGGCGTGACAAGCTTTTGCGGCACAACTATGGCGTTTTCCGAGGAAATATTGTCGGATGTCATCAAAACAGCCGTGCCGTATTTCGACAAGGACGGCGGCGGCGCTGTTTTGCGCGGCATAAACATGGAGGGCCCGTTCTTCAACAAGGCAAAAAAAGGCGCGCAGGCCGAAAAATATATCGTCAACCCTGACTACGACATGTTCAAGCGCCTTTACGAGCTGTCGGGCAAAAAAATAAAGCTCGTGGACGTAGCGCCGGAGCTGCCCGGCTGCATTGATTTTATCGAAAAAGTCAGCGAGGACTGCGTCGTCTCCGTCGCGCACACCTGCGCAACCTACGACGAAGCGCAGGCTGCATTCGCCGCGGGCGCGTCGCACGTCACGCATCTTTTCAACGCAATGCCCGCGTTTTCACACCGCGAGCCGGGTGTCGTGGGCGCAGCGAGCGACGACGCGCTTGACGTTGAGATGATTTCGGACGGCATACATCTTCACCCCGCAGTCGTGCGCGCGATGTTCCGCATGTTCGGCAAAGAGCGCGTGTGCCTTGTCAGCGACTCCATGCGCGCGTGCGGCATGCCAAACGGAGAATATTCGCTCGGCGGGCAAAAGGTCACGATGACAGACGGCAAAGCCACGCTTGAGGACGGCACAATAGCCGGCAGCGCCACCTGCCTAGCCGATTGCTTCAGAAAAGCCGTCAGCTTCGGCGTGCCGATAGCCGACGCGCTGTGCGCCGCCACCATCACCCCCGCCCGCTGCGCCAAACTTTTGAGCTACGCCGGCAGCATCACCGAAGGCAAACGCGCCGACGTGCTTATTATGGACGAAAAGCTAGAGCTTAAAAAGGTGTTTATTGGCGGAAAAATTTTTAAATAAAAAAGAAGATAGAAGATAGAAAAAGTAAGGAGTGAAGCCTGCGGGTTTCACATTTTAATGGTGTGCACATCTTTGACATTCTGAGCGAAGCGAAGAATCTTAAAACCTACATTAGTGCGTAAAAGATTCTTCGCTTCGCTCAGAATGACAAGGCGCGAATACCATCTAAATGTGATTGCCGTAGCAATCGCTCCTTACTTCTTCTTTTTTCTTTCTTATTTCTTCTTTTATTTTTCCTATATATATTGTATAATAAATAAATATAACCTAAAGGAGTGTGTGCGTTATGTCTCTTGCACTTGTTGGCTTTACCGGCTTTGTCGGGTCTAACATTGCGGCTTGTCATGGGTTTGACGGGCTTTATAATTCCCAAAACATCAAAAAGGCCTACGGCACCTGCCCCGATTTGCTTATTTATGCGGGTGTTCCGGCGGCTAAATTTCTCGCGAATAAAGACCCCGACGGCGACATGGCTGTGTGCCAAAACGCCTTTGAAAATATTAAAAAAATCGCCCCGAAAAAGCTTGTTTTAATAAGCACCGTCGACGTTTACCGAAACCCAAACGGCGCTGACGAAAACACGCCCGCCGATGCGCAAAACCCGTCAGCCTACGGCAGAAACCGCGCCGCTTTAGAAAAGCTTGTGCGCGCTGAATATAAAGATACGCTGATTATCCGCCTACCCGCGCTTTTTGGCACAGGGCTTAAAAAGAATTTCATCTATGACTTTCTGCACCCCGCGCCCTCCATGCTCACACAGCAAAAATATGAGGAAATTTCGGCAAAAAGCCCGCTTATTTCGCAGTGCTACGCCGCCGCGCAAAACGGCTTTTATAAGCTTGAAAACGACAGCGCCGAGCTTGTAAAATATTTCTCGCAAAGCGATTTTAATTCGCTCTGCTTCACAGACAGCCGCGCCGAATATCAGCTTTATGACGTATCGTGTTTGTGGCGCGACATCTCCGTTGCGCTCGCGGCAAACCTCACGCTTTTAAACATCACCGCCGAGCCTTTATGCGCCGCCGCAATTTACGACGCGCTTACATACGGCGGCAAATTTGAAAATATTTTGCAAAAAGCGCCCGCAAAATATGACATGAAAAGCAAATACGCCCCGCTTTACGGCGGAGAAAACGGATATATTTACTCAGCCGATGAGACGCTCGAAGCGCTTAAAGCCTTTGTAAACGCGGCGCGCAGAGAGGATGTTCAATGAAGCTTGCATTTTCAAACATAGGCTTTGAAAACGCCGATGAAGAGCGCGTCTATGAGCTTTTACAGGAATATAAATTTGAGGGGCTTGAAATTGCGCCATCAAAATTTATAGGTGAAAATCCGTATTCAAAGCCACATGCGGCGGCGAAAAAGGCGCGTGAATTAAAGCATAATTTCGGGCTGCAAATACCGTCGATGCAAAGCATATGGTACGGTCAGCGCGGGAATATTTTCAGCGACGCCGACGCGAAAAAATTAGAAGAATATACAGCTAAAGCCGTAAAATTTGCGAGCGCCGTCGGCTGCAAAAGCCTTGTGTTCGGCTGTCCGCGAAACCGCTATATTCCGGTTGGTGGCAAGGCGGACGACGCGCTGACATTTTTTGCAAACACCGCTATTATGTGTGCTCAAAACGGCGTGCGCCTTGCGCTTGAAGCAAACCCCGCGGTGTACGGCACAAACTTTGTAAACACCTCAGCACAGGCGTTTGAATTTGCCAAAAAAGTACCTAATTTATACGTGAATTACGACCTCGGCGCGTGCATAACAAACGGCGAAACGCTCGACATTTTAGCCGAAAATCTGCCGCTTGTCAGCCATATCCACATCAGCGAGCCGCAGCTTGCCGCCGTTAAAAAGCGCGGCGAGCACAAACAAATTGCCGACATTTTAAAGCGCGGCGGGTATGATAATTTTGTCTCAATCGAGATGAAAACAAGCGCGTTTGACGAGGTGAAAACCGCTGTAGAGTGCATTGCGGAGGCGTTTGCATGATGTACAAAAACATAGCGGGCGTGCCCGATTATGACGCGAATATTTTTGCCGAAAAGCAAAATAAATACTGCGTTTTGATACCCATAATAAACGAGGGCGAGCGCATAAAAAACGAGCTTTCACGCGCGTTTGCAGCAGGTGTACACACGGCGGCGGATATAATAATTTGCGACGGCGGCAGCACCGACGGCAGCCTTGACGCGGCGGCCGCTTTAGGCGTAAACACCGTGCTTGTGAAAAAAGGCGCGGGCAAACAGGGCGCACAGCTTCGCATGGGGCTGCATTTTGCTTTGGCGCGCGGCTATGACGGCATTGTGACAATCGACGGAAACGACAAGGACTCAATCGAGGATATTCCGAGCTTCATAAAAAAGCTTGACGAGGGCTTTGACTATGTTCAGGGCAGCCGATTTATTAAGGGCGGCAAGGCGATAAACACGCCGCTTTCGCGCTATATCGCAGTCAGGCTCATTCATGCGCCAATCATCAGCGCCACGTCGCACACGTGGCTCACAGACACAACAAATAATTTCAGGGCATATTCACGCCGATATTTAGAGGACGCGAGAGTTAAGCCCCTGCGCGATATTTTTCAAGGCTACGAGCTGCTTGCATATTTATCAACAAGGGCAGGGCAGCTGGGGCTAAAGGTGTGCGAGATACCCGTCACGCGCGCCTACCCCAAAAACGGGCCTGCGCCGACAAAAATTAAGGGCATAAAGGGCAACACAAATTTACTGAATATACTTTTTGCGAATATGTTGGGGCGATATACGCCTTGACAAGAGAAGATATAAGAGAGAAGAAAGAAGAGTTAAGGAGTGATTGCGTCGCAATCACATTTTAGCAAAAAGCAACTTATTATTTAAATGTGATGCCCGCAGGCATCACTCATTACTTTTTCTATCTTCTTTTTTCTTTCAAATAATGGAGAACATATGTTTTACGACAAAATAATCTTCGGCGGCGGTCTTTATGGTCTGTATGCGGCGGTGCAGTGTGGGCGGCGCGGGGAGCGGGTGCTTGTGCTAGAGCGCGACGCACAGCCGTTTATGCGCGCCACATACATAAATCAGGCGCGTGTGCACATGGGCTATCACTACCCGCGCAGCTACACAACAGCCATAAAAAGCGCCCATTATTTCGAGCGCTTTCACCGCGATTTCGCGTTTTGCGAGCACACGCAATTCAACCAAATATACGCCACAAGCGCCGCGTTTAGCTGGACGAGCGCCGACGAGTTTCGCCGCTTTTGCTCCGCCGCAAACATAATGTGCGAGGACATGCCGCCCGCGCGATATTTTAACGACGGCATGTGCGACGGCGCGTTTTTGACGCAGGAATACACCTATGACGCGCAAATTTTAAAGGAATATTACCTCGACCAATTGTCGCGCTTGCCGAACGTCTCCTTGCGTTGCAGCACGCGCCCCGCCGAGATAAACGAGAGCGGCGACGTGTGGCGCGTAGTGTCAAACGGCGGGCATATCGACTCTGCGCCCTTTATCTTAAACGCCACCTACGCGGGCATAAACGACATTCACGCGCTCGCGGGGTTCGACGCATTCCCGATAAAATACGAGCTTTGCGAGATAATTTTATGCGAGGTGTCGCCACAGCTTCAAAACGTGGGCATAACAGTCATGGACGGGCCGTTTTTCTCGATAATGCCGTTTGGCAAAACAGGCTTTCACTCGCTCACAAGCGTCACATTTACGCCGCACCAAACCTGCCGCGACAAGGTGGCAAGCTTCGATTGCCAGCAGCATTCAAACGGCCTTTGCCGCGCGGGCAGCCTTTACAACTGCAACTCCTGCCCCGCAAAGCCAAAATCCGCTTGGGTGCAAATGAGCAAGCTTGCGCGTAAATATTTGCGCGAGGAATACGGCTTTAAATACGTGCAAAGCCTTTTCAGCATGAAGCCGATTATGAAGCAGAGCGAAATCGACGATTCGCGCCCGACTGTCATCCGCACAATGAACGAACGCCCGAAATTTGTCAGCGTGCTCTCGGGCAAAATTAACACTGTTTACGACTTAGACGAGGTGCTTTACAATGGATAAGGAAAAAACATACGTTTCGGCTGTGGTTTATCTTAGAAACTGCGCCGCCGACGCGCAAAAATATCTCCCGCGCCTTGCCGAAGCGCTCGATTTATGCTTTGAAAACAGCGAGATAGTTCTCGTGAACGACTGCTCGTCGGACGACACGGCGGACGTCGCCAAAAAATGTGCCGAGGGCGCGTTTTTCACAATGCCCGTCACGCTCGTGAGCATGAGCATTTTTCAAGGCACCGAGCTTTGCATGACGGCGGGCGTTGACGCGGCGATAGGCGACTTTGTTTTCGAGTTCGACACGCTTTGCCCCATCGACGAAAAGCTTATGCGCCGCGTTTACGAAACGTCGCTGGAGGGCTTCGACATCGTGAATGTCAGCCCCGAGCAAAACCGCAGCCGCACAAGCGGATATTTTTACAAGATATTCAACGCGTGCTCAAATTCACAGTATAAGCTGCACACGGATATTTTCCGCCTGCTGTCGCGCCGCGCAATAAACCGCGTGCGAAGCATGTCAAAAGCGCCTGTTTACCGCAAGGCGGCGTATGCGTCGAGCGGGCTTAAAATGACGACGGTGTTCGAGCCGTCGCTCTCGGCCGAAAAAAGCAAAAGCAAGCTGCGGCTTAATTTGGCAGTCGATTCCCTGGCGCTATACACCGACGCGGCGTATCGCTTAAGCCTCGGCATATCGCTTTTAATGCTCACGGGCACGTTTGCCGAAATTTTGTACACCGTCATAATCTACCTCGGCGGCTCAAAGCCGATAGAGGGCTGGACGACGACGATGCTGGTGCTGACAATAGGCTTTTTCGGCGTATTTTTAATATTGACGCTGATATTAAAATACGTGTCGCTGCTGGTGAATTTGGTGTTTAAAAATAATCATTATTTGGTTGAGAATATTGAAAAATTATAAAGCTTATATGTTATCTAAACTTTCCGTTAAAAAAGACATCACCACCCGCGCGTTTTTTATTGTGGCGGTTATTTTTGTTGCCGTAAAGCTTGTGCTTGCTTCACAGCAGATGGTGTATATAAACCCCGACGGCGCGCCTATTGACGACACGCTTATGTTTAACGCCGCCGTCAGCATAACAAACGGCGAGTGGCTCGGGGGATACAACTGGCTCACATTGAGCAAATATCCGTTTTTTCCAATATATTTGGCGCTGCAAAGCACGCTTCATATACCTTATTTGCTCGGCAATCAGCTCTTGCAGCTCGCGTCGTGCGCGTTTGCTGTGTACGCGTTTGCGCCTGTTATAAAAAACAAAATTCTCCGCCTTGCGCTATTTGCGGCGCTTTTATATAACCCCGCCGTAAACAGCGCCGCGGTGCAATTGAGAGTTTACCGCGACAGCATTTCGGCTCAGCTTGCACTATTGTTTTTCGCGGGCTTTGTCGGCTTTGCACTTAGGTATAAGCAGTCTGCGGTGCACACGCTGCCATTTTTAGTAATCGGCGGCATAGGGCTTGCCGCGTCTTATTTAAACCGCGAGGACGGCGTTTGGCTGCTGCCTTTCGCAATATGCGCCACAATTACAGTTTGCATTTACTTAATAATCGAAAAAAATTACGCAAAATGCGCTTTGCAAATTATTCCTTATGCAATTTTATGCGCCGCAATTTTAGCCGTTTGCGCAATGAACAGCGTCTATTACGGACGCTTCATAATAAGCGACTACACAAGCGCCGAATTTAAGGACGCTTGCGGCGCACTTATGCGCGTTTCCGCCGAGACTGAAAGCGTCGAAAAAACGCCTGTCACGCTCGCCGCAAGGCGCGTTATTGCCGAAAATATCCCCGAATTTGCCGACGTCGAAGCCCGCCTTGAAAGCATAGACCAAATCAACGGCATGGGCGACGCGGAAACGCTCGAATACGCCGCGGGCGGGTTTTTCTGGGCGCTGCGCCAAAGCGTTTACGAGAGCGGATATGCAGACACAGCGCTTGAAGCGGAGCAATATTATAAAAATCTCGCCGAAAAAATAAACGCCCTTTGCGATAGCGGCGTTATAGCGGGCGGCAAACGGCAAAGCGGCACAATGATGCCGTTTAAGGCAAGCTACATAGCGCCTGTCGCGGGCGAGGCGCTGTCAAACATGCTGCGCGCGCTCACGTTCGACGAGGCACAGCCGTATTATGCCGACGATTTGTCAATCGCAACGCCCGATATCCTCGCGCAATATCAAGCATTTTTGCGCAGTGATATAAATTATTCAGCCGTGCCAAACACAAGCACGCCGTACTATACGCCCGCACAGCACGCCGCTTATGCCGTGATGAGAGTCATAAAATATGTGCTGATTATTTTCATGTGCGTAGGCTTCATCGTCGCGTTTATTTGGCAGATTAAAGCGGTGCATAGCATGATTAAACGCAAAAATACGGACGATTTGCTGCTGTGGATAATAGAGCTTGGGCTTTTGCTCTGTGCGCTTTTGCGGTGCGGCATCATCGCGTATATGTTCGTCACGTCGTTCAACGAGGGCGTGCCGCACATAATGTATCTAAGCGCAGTGCATCCTATTTTGCTGCTTTTTGCCGCAGTTGGTACAGCGAAGATGGCGCAGGCGCATGAACGGTAACAGTTTGTACTGTTTAATTCGTGCAAACTTACCTCATCCGTCGCTCCTACGTCGCGCCACCTTCTCCTCAAGGAGAAGGCTCTCGTAGGCTTCCCCTTGAGGGGAAGCTGTCGCCCGCAGGCGACTGATGAGGTGTGTCCACCACAATAAAATCGTTCGCGTGCACAGAAAGGAACCACCGCCAATGTCGTTTGAAACACTGGGCTTTTTTGCGCTGTTTATCGCGGCGCTGCTGCTTTATTACGCAGTGCCAAAGCCGCTTAAAAATTATGCTTTGCTCGCCGCCGCGCTAATATTTTACTCGTCGGCAGGGCTTGGCTACATAATTTTGCTTTGCGTTGTAATTTTGACAAGCTTCGCGTTTATGCACCTTATATCAAGCGCAAAAACGCAAAGCGGGCGCAAATCGCTATTGGCGGCGGCGCTTATAGTTTTGTTTGCAAACCTCGCGTTTTTCAAATATTACAACCTCTTCGGCAAGGCGCTTATGCAGGCGGTTTTCAAAATGGGTCTGCCTGTGCTTTTGCCCGACAGCGGGCTTTTGATGCCGCTCGGCATAAGCTTTTACACGTTCACCGTCGCGGGCGGATTGATAGATGTTTACCGCAAAAAAACGCCGCCGCAAAAAAGCCTTTTAAGCTACGCCGCGTTCGTCAGCTTTTTCCCGCTCATCGCGTCGGGCCCTATCGAGCGCGCGGCAAATATCGTGCCGCAGCTTGAAGCGCCTGTCAAATTTAATTACGACAATTTCGCAAACGGCGCGTCGCGCATTTTGTGGGGCTTTTTCAAAAAATACGTCGTCGCAAACACAATAGCCACCGCCGTAAACGGCGTGTATTCAAACCTCGCGGGCTTCTCTGCGCCGTATATCATCTTTGCCACGCTGTGCTATTCGTATCAGCTCTACTGCGATTTTTCGGGCTATTCCGACATCGCGATAGGCGTTGCCGAGACGTTCGGCATAAAGGTTATGGAAAACTTTGCCCGCCCATTTGCGGCGCACACCTTTTCCGATTTATGGCGGCGCTGGCACATAAGCTTGACATCGTGGCTGCGCGAATATCTTTATTTTCCGCTCGGCGGCAGCCGCAAGGGCAAGGCTCGCGCTGTTTTAAATCAGGTCATCGTTTTCACCGTCAGCGGCATGTGGCACGGCGCAACGCTGTCGTTTGTCATCTGGGGCGTGCTCAACGGCGCGTACCTCGTTATTGGCAAGGAGACAGCCGCAATCCGCGACAAATTCACCGCACGCAATGTTTTTTATAAAAATAAACACGTTAAAAATATTATACAAACTGTAATAGTGTATCTTCTTTTTACAAGCTGCATAGTTTTCTTCCGCGCAAACACGCTGCAAGACGCGGCGTATGTCTACACGCATCTGTTCACAGGGTGGGAAATTTTGCTGCACCCCGCGCAGGCATTTGGCGTTTACAAAACAGTTTTAAGCGGCACGTCAACGCTGCTTTTGCTGCTTTGCATACCGTTTGCCGAGATTATAGAATGGCTTGCGGCGCGCAAAAGCCTTGCAAACGGCGCGTATATCCGCAGTCTCAAAGCGCCCGCAAAAATCGCGATTTTTTACGTTCAGCTTGCCGCGCTCGCGTTTTTCGGCGTGCTCGGCTCGTCGTCGTTCATCTATTTTCAATTTTAAAAGGAGCGCTGTATGAAAAAAATATTAAAAGCGGCGCTCTGCTTTGTGCCGTTTGTGCTTTTGGTCGTGCTTGTAAATGTGTATGCCGACCCCGCAAACGTGCTGCGCACAGGCTATGAAAAGCAGGTGGCGCAGATACTTGCAAACGGCGAAAACGCGTCGAATTTAAGCAATATGGACGACCGCACGCTCATGGAAATCTACGCCCAAATGCGCACGCAGCCCATCGACACGCTAGTGCTCGGCTCAAGCCACAGCATGCAGGTCACAAGCGAGGTAACGGGCGACGCAAACACGTTTTGCGCGGGCGTGACAGGCGCCGATTTGCGCGACTGCATATCGGTCTACCGCCTTTTTAAAGAGAAAAATTTTGCGCCGAAAAAGGTTATTTTAGTGTGCGATTACTGGTTTCTCTGCGAGGACACCGTCGAGGACAGAGCCATGACGGACGGCTATATCGAGTTTTGCCGCGAGAATAATTTTACCGCCGTCGGCACGTCAAATATAGCTATTGAGCGCGCAAATCAGGCGTTTCAAAAGCTGTCGCAGGCGTTTTCTCTGCCGTATTTTCAAAGCAGCGTCGCGTATATTTCAAAGGGTCTGCAAAAGCAGCGCGCGCCTGTCGCGACGGCTGAATTTTACACAGACACCGACATGCGCCGCGCCGACGGCAGCTATTGCTATTCGGCGCAATTTCGCGACACCGTGACGTATGAGGCCGACGTGGACAAGCGCGTGAGCGACGTTATCTCGGTCATGCCAGCCGAGGCACGAGAGTTCACTAGCGTGTCACCTGAGCTTTCGCGTCAGCTTTCGGCGTTTATAGCTGAAATGCAGGCGGACGGCGCAGAGGTCACGCTCATGCTGCCTCCGTTTCACCCCGCGTATTACGAATATATGCTCACGCAAAGCGCCTACGCGCCGATACTCGCGACGCAGGACGTTTTTGAGGGCGTAGCCAAACAGCAGGGCATAACGCCGTTTGGCGGGTATAATCCCACCGAATTAGGGCTTGATAAATACGATTTCTACGACGCACTGCATTGCTCGGACGCGGCGGTGGCGAGATTTTATAAATGACGAGCGTAGGGAACGCATTGCATGCGTTCCGAAGAGCTTGCGCAAATTTATCGGAACGCATACAATGCGTTCCCTACGTTTTTCATTAAAAAAGGATGGTATAAATTTGTCTAAAATAATCATTATCGGCGCAGGTGCGGCGGGGCTTTTTGCGGCGGGGGCGGCGGCTCGGGCGGGGCATGAGGTCACGGTGCTCGAGCATATGTCGGCCGCGGGCAAAAAGCTTTTAATCACAGGCAAGGGGCGCTGTAATGTCGCAAATAACTGCGACGAGACGGAGTTTTTAAAAAATGTGCGGCGCAATCCGCGTTTCATGTTTTCAAGCATTTACGCGTGTCCGCCGTCGTTTGTGATGCCGCTTTTTGAAAATACGCTCGGCGTGCCATTAAAAACAGAGCGCGGGCGGCGCGTTTTTCCGCAAAGTGACAACGCGCACGACATTTTAAACGCACTTTTGACGTATGCGCAAAATGCGACTATAATGTATAATGTAAACGCAAAATCGCTCATCATCGAAAACGGCGCGGCGGCGGGCGTTAAAACAAATAAAGGCGACTTGCGCGCCGACGCTGTTATAATCGCCACTGGCGGCGTGTCGTACCCCGTCACGGGCTCAACAGGCGACGGCTACACGCTCGCAAAGCAGGCGGGGCACAGCATAGTTGCGCCCGAGCCAAGCCTCGTTTCGCTCGTTGCCGACGGCGATTTATGCCGCAAAATGACAGGCCTTTCGCTGCGCAATGTAAACCTTACACTGCTCGAGGGCGAAAAAGCAATGTTTTCCGAGCAGGGCGAAATGCTGTTTACGCATTTTGGCGTTTCGGGGCCTTTGGTGCTGTCCGCAAGCGCTCATATACGCGATATTAAAAAGTATAATTATTCAATAAGCATAGATTTAAAGCCCGCGCTTTCAGCCGAAAAGCTGGACGCAAGGGTGAAAGAGGACTTCGCGCTGCTCGCAAATAAGGACGCGTCGAACGCGCTGACAAAGCTGCTGCCAGCGTCCATGCGCCCTGTTATGCTCGACGTTTGGGGCGTGCCCGAGAGCAAAAAAATCAACCAAATAACCCGCGAGGAGCGTGCGCGGCTTGTGGAATTACTCAAAAATTTCCGCATTCCGCTTCGCGATAAAGGGGACTTACAGCACGCCGTAATCACATCAGGCGGCGTAAACGTCAAGGAAATCGACCCAAAAACAATGCAAAGCCGACTTTGCGAGGGCCTATATTTTGCAGGCGAGGTAATAGACGTTGACGCATACACAGGCGGGTATAATTTAGGCATAGCCTTCGCAACAGCATACGCGGCGGCAACACATATTTAATGGTTTGAGCGAAGCTGTTTCACCTCATCAGTCGGCTTCGCCGACAGCTTCCCCTAAAAGGGGAAGCCTTTAAAGCCTTCTCCTTTAGGAGAAGGTGGCGCGACGAAGGAGCGACGGATGAGGTAAGTTTACGTAAATTTGCGGTGCGCCATACGCGAAAAAAACACATATATAAAGGACTTGATAATTATGACAGCAATTGCAATTGATGGGCCCTCCGGCGCGGGAAAAAGTACGCTTGCGCGGCGCATTGCAGGGGAGCTTGGGTATATTTACGTTGATACGGGCGCTATGTACCGCTCAATCGGTTTTTTTACGCTGCAAAATAATATTGACACAGGCGACGAAAACGCCGTGGAGGGCATTTTAGACGGCATACAGCTTGAGATAGCCCGCGTGGACGGTGTTCAGCACATGCTAGTCAACGGCGAGGACGTGACGGCGAATATCCGCACAGAGCAGGTGTCTATGGCGGCGAGCAAGGTGTCGGCATATCCCGCAGTGCGCAAATTTTTGCTCGACGCACAGCGCAATTTGGCTGTTGAAAACAATATCATAATGGACGGACGCGACATCGGGACTGTCGTTTTGCCGAACGCGAACGTCAAAATTTTCCTCACCGCAACCCCGCAGGACAGAGCAAAGCGCCGCTATGATGAGCTTATCGCACGCGGCGAAAAAGCCGACTATGAGACAGTGCTTGCGGACGTTGAAAAGCGCGATTATAACGACGCAAACCGCGCCGCAGCGCCGCTTAAGCAGGCAAGCGATGCAGTGCTTGTCGACACGACAGGGCTGAGTTTTGAAGAGGGCTACGCGCTGCTTAAAAAGACTATCACAGAAAGACTTTGAGGGTGCAAAAATGTTTTACGGCTTTATAGTCACGCTCGCGTGGATTGTTTGGCACATCGCGTTTCGCATAAAGGTCATCGGCAAGGAAAATCTTATAAAAGACAGGGGCTTCGTGCTCGCGCCGAACCATCTTTCGGCCATCGACCCCGTGTTTGTCGTGTGCGCGCGGTTTTGGGGCAAGCGCATGCTTATCCTGGGCAAAGAGGAAATCATGGAGGTCAACCCCATTTTCACATGGATGTTCAAGCACGCGGGCGTCGTCGGCGTACAGCGCGGCAAGGGCGACACAGCTGTCGTCGATAAAGCCATCGACGCATGCAAAAACGGCCAGGGACTGCTGATTTTCCCCGAGGGCACACGCTCAAAGGACGGCAATCTCGGGCGCTTAAAAAGCGGCGCGTTCGTTGTCGCGTCAGCCGCAAATGTCGACATGATACCGTGCCGCATTATTTATAAAGGCGGCAAAATGAAGGTTTTCGGCCGTTGCACCATAGTTTTCGGCAAGCCAATCCCCGCCGAAAAACTAGCACTAGGCGAACAAAGAAGCGCCGCGAAGCTCAGAGAGGCGAAAGAGCTGCTGAGAGTGGAGCTTGAAAGGCTGCTTGAGGAGAATAGGCAATATCTATAAACGTCATAATGTGCGTACAATCCCGTAGGGGCGATTCACGAATCGCCCGCCGTTGGTTTGCATAAATTTATTCGGGCGATTCGTGAATCGCCCCTACGTTTGATAAACAAAATCGAGGTGTTATACCATGCAAATTATTAAAGCCTCCACCGCGGGGTTTTGCTTTGGGGTGGACAGGGCGGTTAAGTTGACTTATGAGCTGCTTGACGCGGGGGTCAAGGTCGCCACTTACGGGCCTTTAATACACAATCCGCAGTGTGTGGCTGACCTTTCTGCGCGCGGGGTCGTCATTGCAAATACGCCGGACGACATTCCAAATGGGTACGAAGTGGTCATCAGAAGCCACGGTGTGCCGAGCAATTTATATGATGAACTTGAAAAACGACAAATAACCATACACGATGCCACGTGTCCTTTTGTTGCGAAAATCCACAAAATAGCCGAAACAGCGACTAAAGAGGGCAAATATCTGCTTGTAGCGGGCGATAAAGCCCATCCGGAGGTCGAGGGGATAGTCGGACACGCGGGTGAAAACGTGCTTGTATTTGCCAATATTGACCAGTTAAAGGCGTTTGAAAAGGAAAAAATATCCAAAAATGGGGCTTTTGTGGTAGCTCAAACCACTTTTGAGGTGAAAAAATGGCAAGAATGTGCCAACTTTATCAAAAAAGTATATACAAACGCCCAAATTTTTGATACAATATGTAATGCAACATGGGCGAGGCAGCAAGAAGCCGAGGAACTAAGCCGAAAGTGCGACGTAACAGTCGTAATCGGGGGACGTCACTCGTCTAACACCCAAAAGCTGGCTTCGGTTGCCGCAAGACATTCAAAGGTCGTCGCTGTTGAAACAGCGGCAGAGCTTACACCCGAAATGTTCGAGGGATGTCAAACGGCAGGCGTGACAGCGGGCGCTTCCACACCATCGTCTATAATCGAGGAGGTACTTACCACTATGAGCGAACAAGAAAAAGAATTAAGTTTTGAGGAGATGCTTGAGGGCACACTGAAGCCGGTCTTCGCAGGAAAGGTTGTTACGGGTACGGTTGTCGAAGTTACACCTAACGAGGTACAGGTTGACATCGGTACTAAGCACACAGGCATTATCAAGCTTGATGAGCTCACAAATGACCCCGCTGCGAAAACAGAGGATTTGGTCAAGAAAGGCGACGTGCTCGACCTCGTAGTAACCAAAGTTAACGACCAGGAAGGCGTTGCCTACCTGTCTAAAAAGCGTCTTGACGAAACAAAGGGCAAAGAAGAGGTTGCCGCAGCAGTTGACACAGGCGAGGTGCTCGAGGGCATCGTAACCGAAATCAACAACGGCGGCGTCGTTGCGCTTGTCAACAATGTGCGCGTGTTTATTCCGCGTTCACAGGCGACACTGCGCCACAGCGACGACTACACCACCCTCAAGGGTCAAAAGGTGCAGCTTAAGATGAAGCAGTGCGAGGGCCGTCATATCGTCGGCTCTATCCGCGAAGTGCTTGCCGGCAAAGCCGACGAGCTGCGCGACAAGTTCTGGGGCGACGTCGAGGTCGGCAAAAAGTTTACCGGCGTAGTCAAGAGCCTTACAAACTACGGCGCATTCGTAGACATCGGCGGCGTGGACGGTCTTGTCCACATCAGCGAGCTTGCATGGAACCGCATCAAGCACCCGTCCGAGGTCGTCAAGGTTGGCGACGAGATCGAAGTTTATGTCAAGGATCTTGACACGGAAAACAAAAAGGTTTCACTCGGCTACAAAAAAGACGAGGACAATCCGTGGGAGAAATTCAAGGCTGAATATCCCGTCGGCACAGTGTTCACAGCGCCTGTTGTGTCAATCACAAAATTCGGCGCGTTTGTCCGCATTCTGCCGGGCATTGACGGTCTTGTCCACATCAGCGAAATTTCAAGCGACCGCGTAGAGAAAGTCTCTGACGTTCTCTCAGTGGGCCAAGAGGTTGAAGTTAAGCTGACAGATGTCGACTACGACAAGAAGCGCATCAGCCTTTCAATGAAGGTTCTCGCCGACGACGAGCAGCCCGAGGAAGACACAGAAGTAGCTTCAACAGAAGAGTAAAACAAATAAAATCTCCCCGACTTGATTGTCGGGGAGATTTTTTATTGCGGTTTATGCAAATCTGCGCAGGACGCCGACATCTACATGATAGCAACCGATGTAGGGGCGATTCACGAATCGCCCGATAAATGTGTATGATCGAACGCGGACGCGCAATGCGCGCCCCTACACTTAACAAGGGAAGCATCGTTGCGACGTAAGTGGGACTTCTTTGCTCATTTATAAAATTCGCAACGTAGGGTGCGACGCCCTCGTCGCTCCGAAGCTTATGGTTTGAACAAGGCAAATAAAAAAACTGCTAAACCTTATGGTTTAGCAGTTGTGGTGAGCCATCGGAGATTCGAGTAATGCTGCTGCGGCAGCATTTTTTTATTTAAAGCGCTGCGCGCGCAGAGTTCAAATCTCCGTTACTGCGCAAACAAAAAAACTGCTAAACCTTATGGTTTAGCAGTTGTGGTGAGCCATCGGAGATTCGAACTCCGGACACCTTGATTAAAAGTCAAGTGCTCTGCCGACTGAGCTAATGGCTCATATGCGATTTTCAAGCGCTTTACTATTATATCAACAGTAAAGCCACTTGTCAACTGTTTTTTATATTTTTTTGCAATATATTCACTGCAAAAATGTAAAATCGTGTCGTTTGGGCTTTACATTATCGTCAAAATTATGTATATTATAATAGTATAACTGACCGGAAGGTGATGCGAGATTCAAAAAAAGCTTTTTGCATTTTTAAGTATACTGTGCGCGTGCGCCGTTTTGTGCGGCTGCGGCGCGGCTGTCAAAAGCGAAAGCGTGGCCTTGGCTCAAGAGCTTGAGCTTTGCGCCACAAATACAAGCTGTCTCACAGGTCTTGCGTTTAAAAACGGCGAGGGCAAAAATCTTCGCCCGATGGCTATTGCCGTCGACAACGTTCGCGCGGCGCTGCCGCAAAGAGGGCTGTCCGGTGCGCAAATCGTCTACGAGGCGCTTCAAAGCGGCGGAGTGACGCGTTTGCTCGCGGTGTATGACGACTACTCGCTGCTGCCCGAGACAGGCCCTGTGACGCAGATGAGCGGCCAGTTTATGCGCCTTGCGCTCCCGCTTGATTCGCTGTGCCTTTCAACCGACATAACAACGTCCGCGGACGCGCTCGTAACCGAATACGCACGCGGCAATATGTATATCAACGGCAGCTTTGAGACAAGCGCTCTCGCTTTAGATTCAGACAGAAATGCCGCCACGGACATCTCGCGCTGCTGGTTCACAAACGGTGCGCTTTTATCTATGGCCGCCGAGCAATACGAGCTTGAGCCGCTGTCTGATGAAAACACGCGCAAAATGGCGTTTAATTTCGTCAAAAAAGGCGAGCGCCTTCTCGATGAGGACGCGCGCCGCGTGAAAATACGCTTTTCAGGTTATACAAACACCGTGCTTGAATATTCCCCCATTCGCAAAAAATATTATAAGTCACAGTTTGACGCATTTCAGCTTGATGAAAATACAAACGGAGCGCTGTCTTTTGACAATGTGCTCGTCCTGTTTGGTGATATAATATCAAGTGATGACGAAACAGCGTTCGATTTTGCCGCAGGCGGTGACGGATATTATTTTTACGGCGGCAAATATGAGCCTGTGACATGGAGCAAAAACTCAGACGACGCACCGCTTTTATTCCAAAACAAAGACGGCGCGGCGCTCATAAACAAGGGCACGACTTACGTTGCACTTGTGGACAAGACAAAGCAAGAGCATTTCAAAATTTCGGCCTGACGTTCGCGCAAAGCTTAACGGAACGCATAAAATGCGTTTCCTACTGAGTTTAGATTACAAATAGCAAATTTTGCATTTTTTATCACAAGGAGAAAGATTATATGAACAAAAGAGTAGTTGCAATCACAATGGCGATGCTGCTGGTGCTCACAGCGGTATTTTCAGCCTGCGGCAAAAAGGACGACACCTCGTCGTCTGTCGCAACAGAGCCCGCGGCATCGTCCGTGGCCGAGCCCGCCGAGCCGCCTTATACGCCAAACCCACTAACGGGTCTTGAAAACAAAAGCGAATACCCCGAGGGCAAGCGCTTTGCTGCCGTCATGATAAACAATATCGCAGGCAACGGCGCAAATAACGCCCGCCCGCAGTGGGGCATTTCGACGGCCGATGTGCTTGTTGAAATCAAGGTCGAGGGCGGCATCACGCGCCTTATGGGTCTTTTTGCTGACTACGCAAACATGCCGCAGGTAGGCCCTGTCCGCAGCGCACGCGACCAGTTCTTCCAGCTCATCCTTCCGTATCAGCCGCTTTACATTCACATCGGTGAATCGACTGTTCAGTCGGAGTTCCGCACGAATTACGAGTATGGCCTGCTCGACATCAACCTCGATAAATACAGCTTCCCGCGCGACCAAGCCCGTCTCAACACAGGCGTAAACGTCGAGCACACCGCCTATACAAACGGCGAGCTTATCTCGGGCATCGTCCAGAAAAACAACATCGACGATAACCGCACCTACTCTAGCCCGATTTTCAATTTTGAAAATTATAATAACGGCGAGCGCGCCATCACAGGCGACAACGCCGTGCAGGTCAGCATCGTTCATTCACAGACCTACCGCACATATTTTGACTACGACGAAGCCTCACAGCAGTACCTCATGAGCCAGTACAGCTCGCTCAAGGGTGCTGTGCATGAGACTATCGACGCAAATAACAACGAGCGCGTAAAGTTCAAAAACCTGCTCGTAATGTTCGGCGATATCGCAACTCACCCCAACTATGTAAACGAGCATTACGACATTCAAAAGGTCGATTACGCGGCGGGCGGCCTCGGCTTCTACTTCTGCAACGGCAAGGTCGAGCAGGTTACGTGGAGCAAGCCCACACCGCAGAGCGTTATGGAAATATTCAGCAAAACAACAGGCGAAGCCATAACAATCAACCCCGGCAAAACATACCTCGGCGTCGTCGATTATGACGAAGCCGCAAACTTCACCTACGACACAGGTCTTTCAGGCGACTCAACAGACGCAAAGGACATCGTCGTAACGCCCGACAGCACAAACACTGAATTTGTCGACGAATAAATCGCAAACAAACTGGAGATGATTTTATCAAACGGATTATAGCTGTTATCACAGCGGCGCTTTTGTGCCTTTCGCTTTCCGCATGCGCGGGAAATGTGGGGCAAAGCGCGTCGTCGGCTGCGTCTGACGCGTCAGGCACGCCGGCGGTAGAAGCACCCGCAAACCCTGTCAACCCCATCACAGGTACGTCTGTTGACAGCGCAAAGGCCGTGCTGCGTCCGTTTGCCATAAGCGTGAACAACAAGCAGGCGGCGTGGCCTCAGCGCGGCACAGACAGCGCCGACGCCGTGATTGAAATGCTCACAGAGAACACAAACACCCACCTGCTGCTTGTCTACGGCGACTATACAGCCATACCCGAAATAGGCCCTGTAACAGAGCTTTGCGACGCGCAGGCGCAGTTTGCCATGGGCATAAACGCCATCACAGCGCACATCGGCGCAACGGTCTATGCCGAAAATCTGCTAAATCAATACAGCTACATGACGCTAGACGGCAAATATCTTGGCAAAACGGCGTTTGAGTTTAATGAGGCGCGCGCGGCGGTGTCAAACAACGAGTACAGCCGCTTCACAAACGGCGGCTACATCGCGGCGGCGATAGAGGCAAAGCAAATTCCCACAACCGCGTCGCCTGTGAAGCTGCTCGATTTCATAGAGCCAAACTCAAAGGAAATCACGCTCACCGAGGGCGACGCGCCAGACGTGGGGTTCAATTTTTCCGACGCAAATTATACGCAGCTAACGTATAACGCCGACACAGGCCTATATCAAAAGCAGCAGTTCGGCGCGCCGCAAACAGACGAGCTGACAGGCGCACAGCTTGCGTATAAAAACGTGATAGTGCTGTCCGCCACAACACTGCTCAAAGCCGACACAACAAGCATCGATTACACGCTCACAAGCGGAACAGGCTACTACATCTGCGGCGGCAAATATGAGAGTATAACGTGGACGAAAGCATCGCCCGACGCGAATTTTGTGCTAAAAGACGCAAAGGGCGGCGCAGTAGAGGTGAATGTGGGCAAAACCTACATCGCCGTGCTGTCAACCGACCGCGCCGCACAGCTCCGCATGGACGTAAACGCACCTGTTGAAGTGGCATCATCAGTTGCCGCACCGACGGCGTGAATTTAAAATAACACGGCAGGCTGCGAGGTCTGCCGTGTTTTGATATAGTGCACAAAATACCGTAGGGCGCGACGACTCGGCGCGCCGAAAACCTATGCTTCGCTCAAAATTGGCGGCGTGCCGAGGTCGTCACGCCCTACGACGAAATTGCAAATTTTAATCTTACAACACGGGAGGTCACGCATGGACGCACGGCTTTTGGCTTCGCTCTCAAAAATAACCGCCGAGGAACAGCTGTTGCTCGGTGGAAATATGGTCGAAAAATCCATGTATGCAAGCGGCAGGGACTTCACTGTCGACAGCGCCAAAATGCTTAAAAGCGGCGCGCTTATCGCGATACGTCCGCACACGCGCTTCGCGCCGTTTCCGCGCCATACGCATAATTACATCGAAATAATGTACATGTGCAGCGGCAAGACAACGCACATTATAAATGGCGGCGCGCCGCTGACACTGCAAGCGGGGGAGATGCTTTTTTTAAATAAGCACGCCTGCCACGCAATTTCGCGCGCCGAGGTGCAGGACGTCGCCGTAAATTTCATCATTCTGCCGCAGTTTTTCGACACCGCGCTCGAAATGCTCGGCGGCGACAACATGCTCTCGCGCTTTCTTCAAAGCAGCCTGCAAACGGCGCAAAGCGAGGTCAGCTATCTGCATTTCAAGGTCGCTGACGTGCTGCCGGTACAAAATCTTGTCGAAAATATGGTGTGGAGCATCGTCAACAAGCAACCGAACACCCATAAAATCAACAAGACAACGATGGCGCTTTTGATGCTGACGCTGCTCAATTTCACAAGCTGCATCGACACACCGCAAAAGGCTGACAACACAAATGCCCTAGTCATGGCGGCACTGCGCGAGATAGACGAAAATTATCACGACGCAAGCCTTTCGCGCGTCGCCGAAAAACACAACGTCTCCGCGGCATACGTCAGCCGACTTGTCAAAGAGAGCATGGGCGCAGGCTTCACGCAGCTTTTGCAGCAAAAACGCCTGTCAAAAGCCGCCGTCTTGCTAAAAACAAGCACCATCCCCGTCCGCGACATCATCGCCGCCGTAGGCTACGACAACACAAGCTACTTCCACCGCGTTTTCAAAGAAGCCTTCGGCGCCTCGCCAAAGGAGTATAGAAAAAGGGGATAGTGCACTTCCGCTAGTTTTACACAATTTTACAACGTGCACCGTAGGGCGGGGGCTTGCTCCCGCCGTAATTTACCGTTGGAGGTTGCGGGGCGGCAAGAGCAGAGCCCTTGCCCTACAGGTAGTGTTTTGCAAGATTATGTAAAACATAAAACTTTAAATACAACAACACCCCTCCGCAAATTTGCGGAGGGGTGTTGTTTTTAATTCGTTCTCTCGTTTCCCCAGAAAAACAGTGCCACTGTGCCGGGGCCGGTGTGGCTGCCGATTGTTGTGCCGATGTTGTTTATCTGCACCTTGCCGTTCAGCTTCGGGAAGGCTTTCTCAACAAGCTCTGCCACCTCGCGCGCGTCGTCTTGACAGGCGGATTGCGATATATAGCATTTGCCGCTGTAATTTTTTCCGTCGTCGGCAAACTCCACCATTTTGTTTACAATTTCACGGATAACGGCCGATTTTCCGCGAATTTTAAAACGCGGGATAAGTCTGCCGAGGTTATCCATGTTCAGCAACGGGCAAATTGAAAGCACCGTGCCAAACCACCCCGCCGCCTTTGATATGCGTCCGCCCTTGACATAAAACGTTAAGTCGGTCGAGAAAAACCAGTGGTGCAGCTTTAAACGATTGTCGAGAGCCCACTTATTTAATGTGTCGATGTCCATGCCGCCGTCGCGTAAATCGGCGAGCTTATCCATCAAAAGTCCATATCCTGACGACGCTCCGAGCGAGTCGATTATATATATTTTGCGCTCGGGATATTTTTCGCGCAGCTCCTCTGCGGCGACGCTGGCGGAGTTGAACACGCCTGAAATTCCGCTTGAAAGCGACACGTGAAGTATGTCTTTTCCCTCGTCGAGAAATTTTGTAAAATACTGTGTAAATTCTTCGACGTTTACCTGCGACGTTCTTGTCTCGGCGCCGTTTGCCATCGCGTCGTAAAAGTCTTTATACGAGATGGATTTGCCTAAATCGTCCGAATATTGCTTGCCGTCAAGCTCAAAATGAAAGCAAATATATTGAATATCTCGCGTTTCAAAGTGTGTGCGCGTCAAATCCGCAGTTGAACAGCAGCTTAAAACGTAGTTTGCCATGCCCAAATTCCCCCTTTAAATTACCTCATATAAAATACTGTATACCACAAATTGGCATTTTTGTCAACGAAAAATCATAAGCCGTGTCCGTCTGTCGGCTCAATATGTGCGGCAAAGGCTGTCTGCTGGCTTTCGCGCGGCTTTGAGCGCCCCGCCTTTATAGCGGCAAACAGCAGCACGCCAAGCGCCAAAAGCACTATCGCGCAAATAATTATCATAAAATAGATCATTGCTTCTCCTTATTTCGCCGTCAAGGCGTCAAGAATTTTCATAGAGCTTTCGTAATATACCTGTTTGTCCTCTTTTCTTTCAAGTAAAGTGCCGCTGTAAGCGCGGCGGAAAAGGTAAAAGTCCTTTAAATAGTCCTGAACATCAAGTGCGCTTGTGCCGCCGTAATATTCCACTTCGCCAAGCTCAAGGCTAGTCAGCACAGGGCAGTCGCTCCATTTGTAGCCGAAATCGGTCTTTAAATCGCTTGCGGTTTCGGGCGTTGTGCCGTCATTTTTGGCGAAAAGCGAGTAGTTTTCGGCGTATTCGGCGGGGTGATTTGTGATAAATATTGTGCTTTCACCTTCCTGACCGTCCGCCATAAGGCGAGTGACGTTGGCCATAAGCGTGTTTGCGTCAACGGTTGCGGCCTCGGTGTCAAGCGGTATTTCGTACTCGTTTATCTGCACGACAACCTTGCCGTCGCCGTTGAAATCGTCGGCATACGCTTCAAGCGCAGTGCCAAGCGCGTCCGATATGCCGGTGGGCAGCATGGTGTCGGTCATTATGGCAATTTGGTAGTCGGGCTTGACGTTTGACACCGCCTCGATGATGAAATAAATCACGAGCGCGGCGGCAATTATGCCAATGACAACGTGCCAAAGGTGGTAGTCCCACCAGTTTTTCCATTTTTCTTTTTTAGTCATCTCGTGCTTTTCACGCGGCGGCTCCGGCGTGATATTGCGAGTATACATTGCACTTGCCAAATTTTTTCAGCTCATTTCGTGTTTTAATATGCGTGGTTACAACGCCGTGAATTTGCGCAAAACTTTCGGAACGCATACAATGCGTTCCTTACATGCCTTTGTTAGCCTCAATCATGCGCTTTATCTCCTCGGGCAGCAGCTTTTGGGCTGCTCTGTCTAGGTCGGCGGTGTAGATTGGGGGCAAAAAGCGCACGGTCACTTTGCCGGGCGTCATTATATTATGATGATTTTCCATGATGTCGCGCGTGCCTTCAATTACGACAGGCACAATGGGAGCTTTGGCTTTAAATGCCATTTTAAACGCTCCGTGATTGAACTCGCCAAGCTCGCCCGTCTTGCTGCGCGTGCCCTCGGGGAATATCACGAGGTTGCGCCCGTCCATCACAAGCTGCGCGGCCTCGTTCATCGTCGCGGCGGCTGCGCGCGGGTTTTCGCGGTCGATATAAAGGCAGTCAAGCAGGTGCATCCAACCGCCGACAAGCGGTATTTTTTTCGATTCTTTTTTCGCCACAAGCGCGGGCGGCTCGTTGCAGCACGTCAGCATCACAGGGATATCATATAGCCCGCTGTGGTTCGGTGTAAAAACGACGGCGCAGTCTGTGGGGATATTTTCGCGTCCGTAAACCGTTATCTCAACGCCCGCGAGCTTTAAAAGGCTGTTTGCCCACCATTTTACCTTTTTAAATATGTACGGATACGCGGCTTTATCGCCGTTTTTCTTCATTTTATCGGCCTTTATGCGCATAGGCAGCATAAATAAAAGTACCAGAAAAAAATAAATAAACCATACAATGGTGCGCAGTATATTCATGTGTGAACGTCCTTTTTATACTAAACTTAAATACATTTCGTATATTATAGCATAAAACAGGGATTTTGTATAGCAAGCATTTGCATATATACTATTATAATGCGAAAATGAGTACATTATATGAAGAAATCAAATACTTTCTTTGTGAATATAACTAAAAAATGGATAAAAACTTTGTGAAGCATTGTCAAATACTTAAAACTTGTTAATAAACTGTTGACATTTGCCGCACCCGAGTATAAACTAAATGCAACAACAGCAAAGGCGCTGTCGGAGAATATCCGACAGCGCCTTTTTTGTTGTTTCCGCCTTGTGCACGAGACGGGTTAAAAGGGGAAAGTTAAGACAAATTTATTTTCGGGGAGGAAAATATAATGGCAGAGATTTCACAAGACGTACTTGATCTTGTCGCAAATACTGCGACTGACGCAACCTTCGGCGTTTGGTTTCTTATAGGCGCCGCGCTCGTTTTCTTCATGCAGGCAGGCTTCGCAATGGTCGAAACAGGCTTCACTCGTGCAAAAAACGCAGGCAACATCATCATGAAAAACCTCATGGACTTCTGCATCGGCACGGTGATGTTTTCAGTGCTTGGCTTCAGCCTTATGATGGCCGAGGACACCGTAATGGGCATATTCGGCATTCCCAATATGAAGCTTTTCACCGATTTCCAAAACATCAACTGGTCGAGCTTCGTGTTTAACCTCGTGTTTTGCGCCACCGCCGCAACGATAGTTTCGGGCGCGATGGCCGAGCGCACAAAGTTCAGCGCATACTGCGTTTACAGCGCCGTTATAAGCCTTGTTGTATACCCCATTGAAGCGTGCTGGATTTGGAATCCGTCGGGCTGGCTTGTAAACATGGGCTTCATCGACTTTGCAGGCTCATGCGCAATACATATGGTCGGCGGCATCTCGGCGTTCGTCGGCGCGTGCATTTTAGGGCCGCGTATCGGTAAATACACAAAGGGCGCTGACGGCAAAACCGTCGTCCACGCGTTCCCCGGCCACAGCATCACGCTCGGCGCTTTAGGCTGCTTTATCTTATGGTTCGGCTGGTACGGTTTCAACGGCGCTGCCGCGACAAACATCACGCAGCTTGCGCAGATTTTCGGCACAACGACAATCGCGGCAGCGGTTTCCACCTGCACCACAATGATTTTCACATGGCTCAAAAACGGCAAGCCCGACGTGTCAATGACGCTCAACGGCTCGCTTGCGGGTCTTGTGGCAATCACAGCGCCATGCTCTAACGTAGACGCTTACGGCGCGGCGGCGATTGGGCTTGTCGCAGGCTTACTCGTGGTGATCGCAGTCGAAACTATAGACATCAAAATCAAGGTTGACGACCCCGTCGGCGCGATAGCTGTTCACGGCTGCAACGGCATGTGGGGCACGCTTTCTGTGGGGCTTTTCAACATTTATGAGTCCGGCGACGGCATAATAACAAAAGGCCTTTTCTACGGCGGCGGCTTTCATCAGCTTGGCGTTCAGGCGCTCGGCGTTGTGAGCGTTGCCTCGTGGACAATCGTCACAATGCTCATCGTTTTCACTGTTATTAAAAAGACAGTCGGCATCCGCGTGACGCCGGAGGAGGAGATCGACGGCCTCGATATCCATGAGCACGGCCTTGTCTCCGCATACGCAGACTTCATGCCAATGCAGCTTGGCGCTGTCAGCCCGGAGCTCGTTGAGAGTGTTGAAGGCTCTGTTCCGGCTAAAAATGTAAGCGAAGCTATCCCGGTAATCGAGACGACAAAGGTCGTCACAACAGACGTTTCACCGTCAGGCATGAGCAAGGTTGTCATACTCCTCAAGCAAAATCGCTTCGAGGCTCTTAAAGAGGCGCTCACAGACATAGGCGTTTCGGGCTTGACGGTCACGCAGGTGCTTGGCTGCGGCACACAAAAGGGCGCGGGCGAATATTACCGCGGCGTGCCGATGGACGTGACGCTGCTGCCAAAGGTCAAGGTTGAGGTTGTTGTGGCAAGCGTGCCGGTGCGCAGCGTCATAGACGTTGCAAAGCGCGTGCTTTACACAGGCCACATCGGCGACGGCAAAATCTTTGTGTATAACGTCGAGAACGTCGTCAAGGTGCGCACAGGTCAAGAGGGCGCAGAAGCGCTTCAGGACTCCGCACAGCGGTAATTTTGCTTATACGTTCACGGTGGAAGTAGTGCGCCGCCGTGCGCGTTTCAGGACTAAAAATTAACAGTTCGCAATATTGTTTCTCCTTTTTCAAGCATAAAAGCCCCGCCAAAAGCGGGGCTTTATGCTGTTTATATGTTAATTTTTGCCCCGCCATACGGTGCATCTTAAATTGTAGGGGACGGGTTTCCCGGCACGCTTTTGTTTGCACATCGCCACGGTTGCGGGTCGATGTGGGCATCGACCCCTACAAATGTGACACAGCGCAGATTTGCGCTAAATTGCGGGCGGATATGGAATCCGCCCCTACGGTTCGCCGCAAATTCACGGCAAATTATAGGGGACGGCGTCCTCTACGTCCCGCTCTTGCAGAGGGCAATGTGTCCCACATGATGTGGTTTTTATGGCGAAACAGCAACCTTTGTAGGGGCGAGCTGCGCTCGTCCGATAGGTTCGCACAAACTTACCTCATCCGTCGCTTCTTCGTCGCGCCACCTTCTCCTAAAGGAGAAGGCTCTCGTAAGGCTTCCCCTTGAGGGGAAGCTGTCGCCGAAGGCGACTGATGAGGTCAAAATTTACAGTTCGCTCAATCCTCTCCGCTCACCTCGAACACCACTGTGTCTCTCATGTTGTCGAGGTATCTTATGTCAAACCGTTTATGCGCGCTTTCGGCGGGGTTTGAATATAGGACGGTGAACGTGTATTTATCTGTCAGCGCCAAATGCTGCAATATTGCGCTGCGCTTTAAATAGCTGCGGCAGCGCTCGTCGTCCTCTTTTGCCACGCGGCGGGAAATGCTTTTTTCGCTCAATTCGTCGTAATCCATGCCCTGCGGCGGGATGATGCTGTCGGTGCGCGTTGTGTAAAGCTGCTTTATGATGTTCGTTTTTAAATCGAGATACGCCAGCACCTCAACGCCGTCCGCTATGCCCATTTCAAGCGCGCGGCGCGCAATTGTCTCGTCCGTCACGTCGAGCAGATACAAATATGCCTCAATGTCCGCGGCGGCTTGATTTTTTATCATTTTCACATATGCGTGAAGCCAAATGCGCTCGCCGTTTTCGGTGCGGGCGGAATAAACTGCCGAGCTCTGCGCAAGGCCGTCTGCGAACATTGAAACAAGCTCCGTGCGCGAAAACAGCTTTTGCAGCTCCTCGTTTTCGTCGCTGTCCTCAATATTTTCAAGGCAAGCTTTAAAAAACTCATCCACCGTATCCTTTTTATATTCCGCATATTCGCCGTCTGCTTCAAGCACAAGGTTTTTTGTGAAATTGAGGTGCGCCGAGGCGTAGGTTTCGGTGTCCATGAAGCTGCGGCGCGCCACGGTTTGCTCATAGCGGCGCTGCGCCTGTTTTTCCTCCGTGATGTCCGTCGCGGTGCTTATCGCCTTGACAACAGTGCCGTCCTCGCTTTTTATGAGCGCAAAAAGTATGCGCATCCACACAAAGCTGCCGAGCGTGCGCGTGTAAAGCGGTATCTCCGCCGACGCTTCGTCCTGCCCCGCGCGTATCGCGTCCACAAGCTGTGCATATACGTCGTAATATTGCGGCTGAATGCATTTTGTGTCGAAAAAGCCCTGCGGAATATTTTCTATCACAGGCGGCAAATCATGCACGCGCTGCGCTTTTTCGCCGATGTAAAGGCGGTTTTCCTCAAGGTCATATTCGCAGTAGGTCATGCTGCTGTTGTCGATAGCCGCCGCTAAAGAGTCGCGGCTCGCGCGAAGCTGATTTGCAAATTTGCGCTTGTTTATGTTGCTCACAGTCAAAAATAATATGATAACGCCCGCGATAAGGCACGCCACGCCGAGGGCGGCTATCGCTATGGGGTGCTGCTCAAAAAAGCTGTTTTGGTGGTTCAAAAGCTCGCTGCCAAACGGCACGTCTTTTGCGGAAATGCCAAACTGCGTGAGCACGTTTTCGTCAAAAAGATAATAGACCGATGCCTGCTCAACGCCCATATCAGCGGGCGACGAGCCGTTTAAAATGTCGAGAACCATCGTCGCCGCCGTCGCCGCCATCTCGCGGTATGATATCACCGCGCCGCCGATGAGCCCGTAGCCCACGCCGCCCTCGTCGGATTTGAAAATGGGAATATTCGCCGCCGCGCACACCGCTTCAACGCCCTCTTGCAGCGAATAAATGTTGCCGTCGCTGTCGCGCGAGTGTATTAAATATAGTAAAATTGTGTCGCTGCCATAGGATGAAATCTTCTCTGTCAGCCGTTCCTGCGTGAAAAACGAGGTGTTGATAACTTGGAAATCGAGCGATAAAAACTCGTCGTGGCAGCTGAGAAACTGCGCAGTCGAGCCTTTGCCCGACTCGCTGTCGTCGGAAATAGCGACGATATTCACAGCGTCAGGATAAAATCTCTGCGCAAGGCTTATTGTCTCGCTTATCGGAAATTTTTCCACAACGCCCGCCATAAGCGGGTCCTTTGCGGCCTCCTGCGCTTTTGACTCGGAGTTTATGCCGCAAAAAACAAGCGGGGTGCCCGAAAAAAGCGTGGTTTGGTTTTTAATCGCAAAATCAAGCGCCGCGTCGTCTCCAAGCAGCACAGCGTCATATTGCCCGTCCTCGCCGATGTAGGTTTTTGCGAGGTTGTAGGTGTAATCGTAAGCGTCCGCGTCGGGTATGCGCTTTGTGTTCATGAAGATGTAGTCAAGCTTCGCCTTGCCGCCAAGCACGTCAGTTATGCCGTCAAGCTGCATTGGCACGGTGTCCCAGTCATACGCGTAAGAGCTTATATACAGAACGCGTTTGTGTGTGCTCTCCGCCGAAACGCCCGCCGTGGGAAGGCAAATAAACACAAAAACCGCCATTATACAAATAAGTTTTTTAATTGCCTTCACCACACAGCACCCCTTTCGGCATGATTATAGATAATAACATATTACACCATGTGTGAGATTGTTGCAAGGTGAGGGAGGAAATTATGTTTGCGTACACTGTAGGTTTGTCAATGATACGTTACACCAAAAGCAATAAAATCATGGAGAATTTTTTTAGGAGACTGCCAGTTAAGAGGGCGCATGGGAAACGCATTG
>RZZW01000041.1 GCA_009929695.1 Clostridia bacterium | reverse complement strand
GCGCAAACTATTCTATTGTCATTCTGAGCGTAGCGAAGAATCTTTTGTGCGTCGCCATAGGTTTTAAGATTCTTCGCTGCGCTCAGAATGACAAGGAACATGTAAGAATCCCTCCACCGCCTGCGGGCGGTCCCCCTCCCTTTGACAAGGGAGGTTTTAGAGATGGTTTACATTAAAGCTTTTAAAAACTCAACGTCCTCTTTCGCCGTCTCGGGCTTCACTTCCTCGCGAATGACGGGCATTGTTTGTGGCCATGTGTTCATTTCGTCGAAGAGGTATTTGTAATCTACTATCGACTTTGCGAACGGCACGGAGACGGGAACGTCGTTTTCGTAGTGGACGCCCTTCATATGGACGGCGACTACATCGTTTTTGAGAAGCTTAAACGCGCGCTGCCACATGTCGGTTTGGCTATACTCAAAATCGGGCGAGAGGATATTTACAGGGTCGAGCAAGACCTTTAAATTTGGGCTGTTTATGCTGTCGAGCACATCGCGGGTTTGCTCGGGGGTGTTCATTGCGTGGTAAAAAACAGGCTCGACGGCGACTGTCACGCCGAGGCTCTCTGCGACGGGCATTATTTCCGAAAGCGATTTTTTAAGCTGCTTTACAGCGTCAGCACGCGTTGCGCCTTTTGTGTTGTTTGCCATGTGAGTTGTCTCGCTGGCGATGCAGTGTGCGCCGAGCTTTTTGGCTATGGGCAGCATGGCGATAAACTCGTCCGCCGCCTTTTTGCGCTTTGCCTCGTCGCACATCGAAAGCTCGACATAGCTGCCTAAAACGCCTATTGAAATGCCTGTTTTTTCCATTGCGTCAAGCGTTTCGTCGACAATCTTCGGTGTGATATCTTCAATTGAATAAACGCCATTGACGGCTTTTTTATACGCAAGCTGAACAGTTTTAAAGCCGTCGTTTGCAATGCGCGTAAACAGCGGCAAAATTTCGCCACGACCATAATCGTGGACGCGAGTACCTAATATGAACATGATTTGTTCTCCTTTTTTACATAGTGGGGTTGAAAGAAGAGAGAAGAAAGAAGAGAGAAAAGTTAAGGAGTGAAACCTGCGGGTTTCACATTTTGATGGATAGAGGGTTCTCATTAAAATGTGATTGCCGTAGCAATCACACATTACTTTTTCTTTCTTCTATCTTCTTTCTTCTTTTATATTAATTCTGTATACGCCAGTAGCATAGGTGCTACGCCTTTGGCTTCGTTTTTTACTATGGGTTCGCTCAAATAATATTTTATGCTGCCGTCGCGTTTGTCTGCGCCGCCTAGGCCTGCCACTAGGCATATGCCGCCTAGCTGTGGCTCGTTTTTATCGTTGAAGCTAAGATACTTTTCTGCTGTGCCAAAGAACGCTTTTTCGCCGAACGACTTATATTTTTGCGGCAAAAAGCCTAGCCTTACCGCTTTTAAAATGCCGTAGGCGATTATTGCTGTGCCGCTTGTCTCTAGATAATTGCCCTCTTGCTGCGGGAGTGCGGGCAATTGATAAAACATTCCGCTCTCGTGCTGCCATGGCAAAAGCGCGTCGATAAACTCGCGCAGCATCGACTGCAAGCGGCGGTATTCGTAGTACATCTGTTCATCGGCAGCCTCGAGCGTATCGACCAGCGCTATGACAAACCAGCCTAGCGCTCGCAGCCAAAAATTGGGACTGCGGCCTGTTTCTTTGTCCGCCCAGTACATTTTGCGGCTTTCATCATAGCCGTGAAAATAAAGCCCTGTGGCTTCGTCGCGCATGAATTTGCGCACGTTTTCAAACTGCTTAAAGCTGTCGTCGCAGTGCATCATTTTATTGAAGCGCGTCTCGTACTCCATATAAAATGGCTGCGCCATGTAAAGGCCGTCGAGCCAAACTTGGTTTGGGTAGATGTCCTTATGCCAGAAATTGCCGGCGTTTATGCGGGGCTGACCGTCTAATTGCGCGCGGACGGTGTCTATGGCGCGGCGGTATTTTTCTTTATGCGTCAAATCATAAAGCGCAAAAAGATTTTTGCCGGGGTTTACGTTGTCGAGGTTATATTCCTTTGCGTCGTAGGTTTTTATTGAGCCGTCGTCGTTTACAAACCAGCCCATAAAGCTGTCGGCAAAGCTTAAATATTTTTCGTCGCCTGTTATGCGGTAAAGCGCGAGGACGGAGGTTATCATGCAGCCGTCGATATAATTCCATTTATTCGGCTTGCCGCTGCGCACCATTTCGATGTTCCACATTGGGTGCTCGGCGTCGGAATTTTCAAGCAGATAGTCGATATATGCGCGCAGATTGTCCATAATTTGCTGTTTTTCCATGCTCCTCACTCCTTTTCAAAGCTTTTTACGTTCACGAGGCGCATCGGCTCGCCGTCTGCTCCCTCTATTATAACATTTTTAAGCGTGAGCTGCGACACATTTTCGGCATAAAATCCGAGGCGGCACACTGGCTCGATGTCGCGCATCATCACAGGCGCGGCGGGCTTTGCGTCAGGGGCAAAGCTTATGCTCACGTTTTCAAGTGTGACGCTCTCGACAGGCTTTTCGGGCAGGCCGAAAATATACGCGCCCGCCGCGCCGCAGCCGTCACATTTTATATCGCGGCAAAACACAGTGCCGATTGTCGGCGTTGATTTATCGACAGGCTGTGGCTGCTTGCTTGCTACATAGTCGCTTTTGCCGTCGGGGTCACAGCAATATAGCGTATTTATGGCAAACGGCGTGAGCACGCTGTGCATCTCGATATTTTCAAAGCTGATATTTGTCAAAACGCAGCGCTCGCCACGTCCGCGCCTTGTTTTTACGCGCAGACCTCTGTCTGTGTTTTCCATAAGGCACTGCGAAATTTTAAGCCCGTTTACGCCGCCCGCACACTCGCTGCCGACGACTACTGCGCCGTGGCCGCGCTCTAAAAGGCAGTTGCGCACCTGCATATTTTCGGTGGGCTTCCAGTGATTTTCCGCCATGTACATCTTGCCGCTTTTGACCGCCATGCAGTCGTCGCCAACGCTTATGACAGCGCCTAAAACGCACACGTTGGCGCAGCTTTCGGGGTCAAAGCCGTCGGTGTTGGGGCTGTTGTCGGGATTTTTTATGAGGATATCGAGCGCGTCGACGTTGTCGCTGTAATGCGGGTGGACAGTCCACGACGGGCTGTTTTGCACTGTTACGCCGACGATTGAGACGTTGTCGCAGTGGCTGAAAAACATTGTGCGCGGCCGCCATGCGCCTTTTCTTTGTCGGACGTTTATCCACCAGTCGGCATTTTGGGCGTTGCCGTCTACTATGCCCTGCCCTGCCACGGCGACGTTTTTTGCGCCGAGGGCTGTTATGAGCGCGGCGTAGCAGTCGAGCGGGTTGCCCTCCCATGTGCCGAGGCATTTTTCGCCCGCGTGCTCTGTTTGAATTGTGCCGGGCAAAACGGGATAATGCGACCTTTCAACTCCGCCGAGCAGCACCGCGCCGTCGTCTAAATACAGCGTCATGTCTGATTTTAAAAACAGCGGATATGTTTTGTAAACGCCCTTTGGCACATAGACAGTGCCGTCTTTAGGGCATGCGGCTATTGCGGCGGAGAGCGCCGAGGTGCAGTCCGTTTCGCCGTCACCGACTGCGCCAAAGCGCGACGCGTCTATTAAAAGCGACTCGTTTTTTGTGACAAATGACACTGACACGTCCGTGCCGTCGCCGTTTGAAAGGCGCATATTATAGCTCATTGCGGGGGATAAATTATATAGCGTGAAAATATTGCGCGAGCAGGCTTTTATTTCGTCGCCGCCGAGGAAAATTTTAAACTCACTTGGGGCGTTAAAGCAGGTGTCTGTCTCGAGCTCAAACGTCGCACAGCGGGACAATATTTTAACAGGTTTTGCGTTATACATACAAATCCTCACTTTTTATGTTGAAATTTGATAGCAAAATATGCTATATTAATAGCAAGAAATATCGCAAATAAGGAGGCGCATTATGGAATCGAAGTTTGTCTATTCGCCCCATTATGAATTTTTCATAGATAAAGCCCACCGCGATGCGGGCTACAATATGCGCACATTTCATGTGCACAAAAAATACGAGATTTATTATCAGATAGACGGCACGCGCCAGTATTATATAAACGAGGACACATACCTTGTGAACGCGGGCAGCATAGTGCTTATCGGCACGGACGAGGTGCACAAAACGAGCAGTGTTGACAACAACTCTCACACGCGTTATGTGCTTAATTTTAACCGCGAATACCTCGACGCATTGTCGGGCGTATTTCCGGATATTGATTTATTTGAGTGCTTTGAGATGGGGCTGCACGTTTTTCCCATTCAGCTAAGGCAGCAGGCGCTTATTGAGACATATTTTGAGCGAATGATAGCGGCGGCAAGCAGCGACACGCCGGAGCACGCCGCCGAAAAAAAGCTGACGCTTGCGCTTTTGCTTATTGCTCTTAATAAAAGTGCGCGCAGCGCAAAGGAAAAAGCGACAGCGCCCTCGCGCGTGAGCAACAAGACAATCGACAAGATACAAAGCTATATTTCGACGCATTACAAGGACGATTTGAGCCTGTCGCTGATAGCGTCGCAGTTTTATATAAGCCCTTATTATCTGTCGCATTTATTTAAAAAGATGACGAATTTAAGTATTGTTGAATATATAAACAGCGTGCGCTTGATGGCGGCGAAAAATTTGCTTGAGACAACCGACATGAAGGTAACCGCCGTCGCCGAGGACACAGGTTTTTCAACAACCGCCCATTTCAGCCGCGTTTTCAAAGACGGCACAGGGTTTTCACCGCAGCAGTATCGAAAGACATTTCAAAGAAAATAGAAGAAAGAAGAAAGAAAAGTTAAGGTGGTTTTCTTTGTCTCCCTCGTCAGAGGGAGGCACTGGCGTAATCATTTCTTCTTTCTTCTCTCTTATTTCTTATTTTAAAAAACCCCGCCTCGCTTTGAGGCGGGGCTTTTTTTAGCCTTTTACTGCTCCGGCTGTTACGCCGTCGATGAACTGGTTTTGGGCGCAGAAGAATACTATAAGCGATGGGGCTATGGAAATAAGCGACACCGCCAAAACTCTGTTCCATGCGAAGCCTGTGTCAGCGTCCATAGACAGCTTGACAAACAGCGCCGCGGGCTTGCGGCTTTGTGTGGTGACGTAAAGCAGCGGCCCCATGAAGTCGTTTGACGACCACATGAACTGGAACAACGCCGCTGACACCATTGCGGGCTTTAGCATAGGCATGATGATTTTCGTGAGGGTCTGCCAAGAGTTGCAGCCGTCTATTGCCGCGGCTTCGTCTAAGTCGCGCGGGATATTGCGCATAAACTGCACGAGCATGAACACGAAATAGCTTTCCGTCGCGAACAGCGCGGGCATGACGATTGGCGCATACCACGGAGAGTCGATCCAGCCAAATTTGTTGTACATGATGTACTGCGGCACGTTTAAAACGACCTGCGGCAGAAACAGCATCGACAGCATGAGCGCGAACAAAATGCCCTTGCCCTTAAAGTTGAAGCGGCCAAAGCCATACGCTGTTATCGTTGCCGAAAGCACCGTGAAAATGACCTTCGGTATCACGTATTTATACGTATTTATCATTGACGTCCAGATATTAAGGTCGCCGCCATAGTTTTTCATGGCGTCCTTCCAGCCGTCAAGCGTTGGGTTTGCGGGGATAAAGCCGGCGCCGGCAAACATCTCGTTGTTTGTCTTGAACGTCGCGCCAATCATCCACAGCAGAGGATACACCATGACGATGCCGACTGCGATTAGGACAACATATTTTAAAACAGTGCCTACCGTTTTTTGTTCTTTCATTCCCATGATATTTCCTCCTTTCTTAATCGCTGTAATACACCCAGTACTTTTGGCTGATGAACGCGAGCACCGACAAAATGCCGACCGCTATGAACATGACCCACGCTATTGCGCTTGCCATACCCATTTCGTTTAGCTTAAAGCCGTAGTTGTATACCAGCATTGCTACAAGCGTTGTAGAGTTGCGCGGGCCGCCCTGTGTGATGATATACGGGCCGTTAAACTCCTGAAACGCCTGAACTATCTGTGTGATGAGGTTATAGAAAATAACCGGCGTGATGAGCGGGATTGTGATGGTGAAAAACTGTCTCCACTTGCCCGCGCCGTCGATGGTGGCGGCCTCGTACAAATCAACCGGAACGCCTTTCAGCGCCGCCAAAAACAGCACCATTGCCGAGCCGAACTGCCAAATGCGCAGAAGGCAGATTATCCAGATGGCGTAGCTTGTATCAGACAGCCACGACGGCCCTTGAATGCCGATGTAGCCGAGCATTGTGTTGATAAGACCTTCGTCGCGGAAGAGCGCCTTCCACAAAACAGCGATTGCCACACTGCCGCCAAGAATTGACGGTATGTAGTATGCCGTGCGGAAAAGGTTTAAGCATTTGATTTTGAAATTGAGAATGTATGCGATGAAAAGCGCCGCGATAAGCTTTAAGGGCACTGTCATAAACGCATATTTAACTGTTGTTATAAGCGCCGTTGTGATTTTTTTGTCGGTGAATATATCGACATAATTCATCACTCCTACTTCCTTTATGCCTTTGAAGAGGTTGAAGTCCGTGAAGCTGTACACAAGTGACGAGCCGAACGGGTAAACCTTAAATACGAGGAAGCCTATAATCCACGGAATGATGTAGATAAAGCCGATATTTTGTTCGACAAATTTGGCAAACTTACCTTTGCGGCGCGGGAGTGCACCTGCGGGGGCTGTTTGATATCCTTGATTGCCCATCTAATATCCTCCTTCTCTCGCGCCTAGCAGCGGCGCAGATATTTTTTATAAAAATCGCCCGCACAAATGGCGTGTGGGTGAAGTTTTGTTTTGTAGGGGCGGATTCAATATCCGCCCGCAATCTTGCGGCGTTTGTAGGGAACGCATTGTATGCGTTCCGGTTCGTTTGTGCGTTGCCGCGGCGATGTGCAAACCGCGCGGGCGATTCGTGAATCGCCCCTACAATTGCCGTAAATTAACCCTCAAGCACCGCGCTTACGCCGTCCATGAGAACCTTTGCGCCGTCTTCAACGCTGTAATCGCCATAGCTTACGCCTGCCATTACGTCGTAGTAAACGCCGTCTGTTGATTTGAGGCCCGCGTCCTCGAATGTCGGGTCGATGCCGAATGAGCACCAGTCGATGACCTTTGAGTTTGCCTCTGCGACTGTCTTGTTGAGAAGATCTTCGTCTGTGCAGATTTTAAGTGCTGTCGCGCTGCAGGGAATGCCGCGCTCGGAGGCAAGGGCTTTTACGCCATCTTCTTCGTTGAGCATATAGTTCATAAATTTAGCAGCTGCAACGGGGTCTTTTGCGCTTTGGCTGATTGCAAAGCAACTGGAAACCTTTGTGAAGCCGCCCTTGTACTCGCCGATGTCTGTGAAATATTCGCCGACTGTGAATGCGTCGGGGTTGTTGAGCGCTGCGCTGAATTTAGATGCTGATGCATCCCATTCGAGGATACCTGCGTATTTGCCCTCAGACCATTTCGGGTTTTTGTCGAGAGATTCCGCGCCGTCGCCTGCGAGTGTTTGGATTGTGGGGATAACGTGAGCCGCTTCCATGTCTTTGAGAACCTGCAAGCCCTCTGCGATTTCCTCGGCTGTGTACTGCATTGCGCCGTCCTGTACCCACGCTTTGCCGTATTTGCACTCAAGGTAGTAAACCATGAATATCATGCGGTCATATTCGCCCATAACTAGCGGATAGTAGTCGTCGCCGAGCTTTGTTTTAAATGTTTCGCCAGCCGCCATAAGGTCTGCGAAGGTTGTCGGAATTTCGACGCCCGCGCTTGCAAATGTGTCGGCGTTCCAGTAGAAGATGCGGCCTGTCATGGCGATGGGGATGCCTGTCAGGCGGCCGTTCACCGTGCACTGCTCAAGAGCGGCGTCGCTGAACTGTGTGAGGTCGATATAATCGGCGTAATCGTTTAGGTCAACAAATGTTGCGCCGCTGTTGTCGTAGTTGAAAAGCCAGTTCCAGTTTGTTTGGTTAAGGTCGGGGGCTGTGCCGGCGTAAAGAGCGGCGGACATTTTGTCCTCCCAGCCTGACCACGCGCCGTAGTCTGTGGTGATTGTGACGTTGGGGTTAGCTGCCATATAGTCTGCAACAGCTTTTTGTGTGGCTTCGTGGCGGGAGTCGCCGCCCCACCATGAGAACGATACTGACGTGTCGTTTGTTGTCTCAGCAGGAGCTGAAGTTGAGCCTGATGCCGCAGCCGATGAGCTGCTTGACGCTGCGCCGCAGGCTGCAAAAGAGCTTACTGCAAGGCTTAGTGCAAGAATAAGTGCCAATGCTTTTTTCATTTGAAGTTCCTCCGTTTATTTTGTTTTTACATTTTGCATTCCGTATATCAGGTGCCGAGCACCTTTTGCATATTTATTGTAACCGAACTTGAGTGGACAATAAAAGATTGATATGTGCTATAATTCTCAAAATTCGCACATTTATTGCGGTCTGTTTTTGTATCATTTGTGGCTTTTGTCAATTACTGTAAGCTATTTTTGTGCATAATTGCCAAGTTGTAATATGCTTGTAACTTTTAACCCATATATTCACAGTTAAAAAATATAGATTTTTTTCTCTTTCAAATTCATTTTTGTTGCTTTAAAGCCTATTTTACTTAGTTTTAACGGTAAATTGCAAAAAATGCACAGTTTTTAAAAAACCGTGCATTTTTTGTTTTGAAGTTTGTCGAAATAAATCATTATTTGTATTTGAGGAGCGTGTGCAAACTTACCTCATCAGTCGCCTGCGGGCGACAGCTTCCCCTAAAGGGGAAGCCTAAAGCCTTCTCCTTTAGGAGAAGGTGGCGCGACGAAGGAGCGACGGATGAGGTAATTTCACTGACTATTCGTCTACGTTATAAACTCCGCCAATGTGCCATATAAAACCTGCGGGCTTATCGGCTTTGACAGATGGGCGTTCATGCCGCTGGCGCGGGATTTTTTTACGTCCTCTTCAAAGGCATTGGCAGTCATGGCGATTATTGGCACGCGTTTTGCGTCAGGGTGGTCGAGTGCGCGTATGGCGCGGGCGGCGTCGAGGCCGTTCATGACGGGCATGCGGATATCCATGAGCACGGCTGAATAATAGCCCGCCTTTGAAACGCTGAATTTGTCAACGCCGACGCTGCCGTTTTCGGCACATTCGACAATGCAGCCCGCGCGCTCAAGCAGCTTTACGGCGATTTGCGTATTTAGCGGGTGATCCTCGCACACAAGGATGCGCTTGCCTTTAAGGCTGTCGTTCGGCGCGGCGGTTTTTGCTTTGGCGCTGCACTCAAGCACAGGCTCTTCGTCCGTCATCTCGTTCACGAGCGTCACGGTGAACGTTGTGCCACCGCCGACGGCGCTTTGGCACTCTATTTTGCCGCCCATAAGCTCCACAAGGCGCTTGCATATTGGCAGGCCAAGCCCTGTGCCCTCGCCGTTTGACGGATTGTCCTGTTCAAACGGAATGTACATTTTATCCATAAATTCCGCGCTCATGCCCATACCGTTATCGGCGATGAGAAAACGGCTTTCAACCTTTGAGCCGCCGCGCTTTATGTGCTCAGCTCGGAGCGTCACCCTGCCGCCTTCGGGCGTGAATTTGACGGCGTTTGACAGCAAATTAACAGCTATTTGCTGCATGCGCTGTCTGTCTGCGATTATTACAAGCTCGCCACCGGATATTTTTACATCAAAATCAATTCCGCGCTGCTTTGCTATCTCGTCGATTATCGGCAGTGTCGAGCGCCAAAAATCGTCTATCTGCACAGGCTCATAATTGAGCTGCATTTTTTCTCGCTCGATTTTGGACATATCAAGCACCTCGTTGATAAGCCCAAGCAGATCTTTTGCCGATTCGTTTATGCGCTGTAAATACTCGGTTTTCTTCTGCTCGTCCGCGTCGCTCACAAGCTCCTCGCCAGAAAATCCGATTATGGCGTTCATCGGCGTGCGCATATCGTGGCTCATGCGGGCGAAAAACTCTGTTTTGGCAAGGCTTTCGCGCTCACGGGCGTTAAGCTTTACAATCGAGTCCGTCAAGCGGTCAATTTCGGTTATGCCTATGTGCTCAAGGCTCTCGCCCGAGGTGTCGCCCGAAACCTTGTCTGAGAGCTCGGTGATGGGCTGCGACAAGAGGCGGCACACCACAATGACACCAAAAACGCTCATTGTGAGCGACAAAACAACCGCGATTGCAAGCATGTGAAGTATGCGGTCCGTCATCGAATTGAGCTCCTCCTCGGACACTATGCCGATGAGCGCAATCTGCTGATTTTCAAACGGCGTGTTTTTGTTGTAGACGGTTATGTTGCTTATACCGCCGCACGGCGTGACCGTGGCGCCGTCGTGAGCTCTATGCCGAGCACCGCAAACGGCTTGCCGTCCTTGTCGAGCAGCGGGATTGAATACGACACCGTCTCGGGGTCTGACGCGGAAAGGCGGTGAGGTGCGGAGAGGTACGCGAGGTCAGATTCCTGCGCGCCGAAATTTTGATATGCGGCCTCGACAGGCTGATAGAAATAATCGTTGTAGCTGTCCTGCGTGAAGGAATAATACGGCTCCCACGTGCCGTCGAGAGGGCATTCAATCTGAACCGCAAGCGACGATGGTGCGCGCTGAATGAGCAGATCCTCCCTGTCGATATACGACGACAAGGGGTCGAGGTCGCGCAGGCCAAGGCCGTATTTTTTATGCTGCTCGCTGCCGGTCGGCCGGCTTTGCTCGCCGCTGTTAAGTATGAGAAAAACGCCGTTTATGCCGTTTTGACGAAGCGTGCGCACAAGCGTATCGACCGCCGCGCCAAGAAAGTTTTTTTGCAGCTCTTCGTCATCCATAAGCTGCGTGGTCGAAATGTCCATATCGTCGAGCAGTGCATGAAGCTCGTCGCTCGCGCCGCGCAGGTTTGTCCACTTTAGTGAAAACTGCGTTTCAAGCTCGTTTGCACGCACCGAAACGCGCTCGCGAAGCTCATTTCCGGCATAATAGCGCAGATTGTCAATAACCCCGCCGCCGATTATTGCGCCGAGGAAGATGAGAATTTGTAAAATAAGTATGAGGGAGACAGGGATAAATATTTTGCGAAATATAGATTTGCTTCTTTTCATGCCTGCTCCTTTCGGTAGACGATATTGATGTGGTTTTTTGCTCATTTATAAAATTCATAACGTAGGGCGTGACGACCTCGGCACGCCGAGTCGTCGTGCCCTACGCACTTTGTAACATTGTAGGGACGCCATAGCGGCGATGTGCAAACCTCTTGTCATTCTGAGCGAAGTGAAGAATCTTTTGCGCATTGCTGTAGGTTTTAAGATTCTTCGTCGCTTCGCTCCTCAGAATGACAGATTAGAGCGTATTTCGCGCTAATCAACACGCTTGGGCTTGCCCCCGCCGCTGCAACGGCTAGATGTAAATCTAGGCGGGACGGGAAACCCGTCCCCTACGTTGCACGTTGTAGATTTGCGTGAAAGCCAATACGCGTTGCGGCTTTGCGCTACCCCGCCATTATCTCTTTTGCCTGATTTGTTACGTCGTCAAACCATGCGTCAAAATATTCATCTGTTGTATATTTCGCGGTGGCGTCGGCGAGGGTCGAGCCTGCGTCTAGGGCGGCGCGCACAGCGGCGGTGTCGTCGGCTGTTATTTTGGACAGCGAGTCCTCAAGCATCGAGCGGATATCCTGCGAGCGCTCAAACGGCTTTGCGGCAAAGCCCTTGTCTGCTGTAAATTCCTGTGCGCTTATGAGCAGAGCGTCGAGCACGTTTTGATGCTGCGGCGTTATTTTTGAGTTGGCCGCTGCCGCCGCGCTGTCGATGGCGGCAGGCTTATTTGCGGCTGTTGTGACAGGCGAATACCCGCTCTCGAGCGAAAAGCTCAAGTTTTGCTGCACGGCTGTGAACCATTTTAAAAATTCAGCGGCGGCCTGCTGATGCGTCTCGTCGCTTTTGAGCATACAATAGCCCGCGGACGAGCCTGTGAGCGCGAGTATTTTGCCGATTTTTGCGTCGTCAGAGCGGTATGAACCATATTCGCCAAACCACCCCTTTATCATAGGTATGTAATAGTTGTCCCAAAGTGTTTTAAACGTTTCGCGGTCAAGCGAGACGCTCGCTGTGCCGTCGGCGGCGACGGAGTAGACGGGGTGTCCGAGCTGATGCGCGCCCGCTATGATATAATTGTCCATGGCGTCGCGCCCGTAAAGCGCCTTGCCGTCGTTTGGCGTTTGCGGGGTAAGGGAGTCCGTCCAGTTATAATATTTGCCTGCGGCGGACGTCAGCGCTTCGAGCGTGTTTATGCTGTCGAGCGAAACGCCTGTCGCGGCTTCAAAGTCAGCCCAATCGGTTATATTGCACACAAAAAGCTCTGTTGATTTTGACACGGGAAAGCTGAGAAGCTGAGCGTCATTCGCGACGCGCCCCTCCTCAATAAAGCTAGGGACATACTGCGCGAGCTCTTCCTCGGTGAAATACTTGCCTATGTCGGCAATCAGGCCGCGCGCGTTTAACTCATACGCCGGCCCTGAATACACCGCAGCCAAATCAGGCACATCCTGTGCGCCGACCTTGCCGTCGACTGCATTTGTGAGCTCTTGCGAGAGGTTGTTTATATTGCTTTGGTTTACGGCGTTCACAAATATGCCCTTTTCAAAGCCGACGGTGTCGTTAAAATTAGACACAAGAGCGTCAAAGCTTATCTGCTGCTGGCCGTTATAATAGTTCCACACAGTTATTGTCACAGGGTTTTCGGGGCTGTAAGCAGCAGCTTCGACAGCTTGCCCGGAAGCCGCGCCGCCCGCGCACGCCGCCGTGCAAAACGCCATACATGCCACAAGCACAGCCGACATGATACGCCTAAAACTCATGATAAATACCGTCTCTTTTGATTTCAATTAATTAAAGTATGTCAGTTGAGCGTCAAAAGAGCAATAAATAAGACCGAATATGTGGGAATTTTGCATAATCTATGCTTCACTCCTCGCAGAGCGAAATGATTGTGCTGCCGCATTTTCCGGCGGCTTTTGTTTTATAAAGCGCTGCGTCGCCGCTCGCGTGACCCATAGTGTCATTTATGCGTTTGAAATCATCCATGTCGAATATATAAAACGCGCATGGAGCACGCGCCGTATCAAGCATATTTTGCGCGAGCATGCGGCCTGCACCGAGGTTATAAAGGCCGGTGAGCGCGTCTGTTTCGGCGGCGCGGTGCAGGGCGTTTGTGACGGCGCGGCGCTGGGCGGTTATCTGGCGCTGCTCTGTTATGTCGCGCAGCGTGCAGCCGCACATGTCCGGCGCTATGTGATAAGCCGAAACAGACAGCATTTTTTCAAGGCAATTGCTGTATCTCACAAATCGCAGAGGATTTGTGCCGAATGAAACCTGAGCGCAAAACCGCACCCACGCGAAATCGAAATTCGGAAATACTTTTGCAAAATCTGCGCCGCAAAGATGTGCGCGTCTCACGCCGCAAAGCTTTGCAAACGCCTCATTGACATATAAAAACACAAAGCCGCGCGGCTCTCCGTCGTCGTCCACATAAGGGCGCACAACAGCGAAAGCCGCCGGCATATCATTTAAAAATTCAGGTGATGAAAATATTTCCACACAAATCCCCTCCCGCGCAAAACCGATGTCGAGCACTTTAAAGTATAACAACGGATAAACGCGAAATATGAGGAAATATAGGTGGGGAATTTTTTATTTTGTGCAAATTCACCTCATCCGTCGCTCCTTCGTCGCGCCACCTTCTCCTAAAGGAGAAGGCTTCCCCTTGAGGGGAAGCTGTCAGCGTAGCTGACTGATGAGGTGAAAATATTTTCACAATACTACATATTCTCCACCACCGCGTCGCACAAAAACTTTGCGCAGCCTTTTATGTTTTTGTCGTAGCAGGCTGTGAAGCGGTCGTCGGCGATGTACATTTGGGCTACGCCTTTGTGGGCTTCGGGGGTGTATTTTTGCCATGTGAATGTGAGCCATTTTTTGTGCATTTGGGCGATTTCTCTGCCCTCTTCCCCGCTTGGCGACGCGCCGTTTTTCACCGCGGCTTCAAGGCGGGCGTTAATCTCTGCGCCGAGCGCTGTCATTTCGTCGTACTGCTGCTGCGTCATGTTTTTGAATTTCTTATTCGACGCGTCAACCTCGCTATCGCCGTATTTTTGGCGCGTTTCAGCGCCGTAGGCGGCTTCGTTTTTGTCTATTGCGGCTTGTTTAAAGCCCTCAAATTTTTCTTTGTCTGTCATGATAACATCTCCCTTTCGTGACTTGACTGTTTTGTCAAGCGTGTCAATTAGTGTATTTATGCGGTCGCGCTGCATAACAAGTGCTTCGCGGCGGCGTGCGAGAGAGGTGTCGAGGTCAAAGCCGTCAGATGAAATCACGCGTTTAATCTCATCGAGCGGCATTTCTAAGGCGCGGCAGAACATTATTTGCTGTAAAATATCCACCTGCACCTCGGTATAAACACGGTAGCCCGCCTGCGTTTTGCGCGCCGGACGCAGCAGACCTTTCGCGTCATACCAGTGCAGCGTGCGCACCGACACCCCCGCCGTGTCCGCAAGCTGCTTGACTGTATATTCCATTTGTATCACCTCTGTTTTTTATATTACACTATGACGTTACGTGAGTGTCAAGTAAAAAAAATAAAAAATAATAAAGAAGAAAGAAAAAGTATGGATAGCACATCGCTGTCATTCTGAGCGCAGCGAAGAATCTTTTACGCATCGACGTAGGTTTTAAGATTCTTCGCTGCGCTCAGAATGACAAGGTGCAAATACCATTAAAATGTGATTTCCGCAGAAATCACACCTTACTTTTTCTTTCTTCTTTTTTATCTCTTATCTCATTTACGGTTCAAGATGATTTATGTCTCTTGGGAAAAGGCTTGCTTCGCGGATATTTGAGAGGCCGCAGACTTTCATTGTTAGGCGCTCTAGGCCTATGCCGAGGCCGCCGTGTGGGGGCAGGCCCTGGCGGTGGACGCCGATGTAGCTTTCAAACGCTGCGGGGTCCATGCCGCGCGCCTGCATTTTTGCCACCTGCTGATTATAATCGTTTATGCGCTGGCCGCCTGTTGTGATTTCAAGCCCGCGGAAAAGAAGGTCAAAGCTGAGTGTCTCCTTTGTGTTTGCGGGGTCGTCCATGACGTAGAACGGGCGCTTTGCGGACGGAAAATGCGTGACGAACACAAATTCGCCAAGCCCTTTATTTTTGTAATAATCGCACAGCAACACCTCGTCGTCGGGCGTGAGGTCGTTGCGGTTTTTGCCGCCGCCCATCTCTTTTAAAAGCGGGAACGCATCGGCAAATTTGATGCACGGAATTGCGTTTATCTCGGGGACATCTATTTTGAGCATGTCGATTTCATACGCGCAGCGCTCTTTTAGCGTTTTCATGACGTATTGCAGCATGGCTGTTTCCATCTGCATAACGTCCTCCATGCCGTCGATGAAGCCCATTTCAAAGTCAAGGCCGGTATATTCGTTAAGATGGCGGCTCGTGTTGTGAAGCTCGGCGCGGTATACGGGCCCGACCTCGTAGACGCGGTCAAAAAACGCGACACAGGTCTGCTTATACATCTGCGGGCTTTGCGCGAGCGCGGCGTCCATGCCGAAATAATCGAGGCGGAACACCTCTGCGCCGCCCTCGGCGCTTATTCCGGTGATTTTAGGCGAGTGAATTTCGACGAAATCCTGCGAGGACATATATTCGCGAAACGCTGTTTCGATGGTGTCCATAATGCGGAAAACGGCGCGCACACGCGGGTGGCGCAAGGCGACTGTACGGTATTCAAGGTCTGTGCCGAGCGTCGCCTTTAGGGTTCTATCGGCAAGATTGAGCGGTGACGGCGCGGCGGGCGTTGACAGCACGTCTATTTTGCTGAGCAAAATCTCTACGCCGCCGTTTGCGCGCGGCTCTTCGCGCACTGTGCCTGTGACCTTTACGCCGCAGCCAAGCTGAATGCTCGCGAGATTATCGGCGCAGACATCCTCGTCGTAAACGGACTGTATAAGGTAGCGCCCTGTGCGCAAAACGACGAAAGCGATTTTGCCGAACTCGCGGATATTGTGAACAGTTGCCTTTAAGCACACCTCGCCGCCGATGTTCTGCATTAGCGTGCTAAAGTCTGCCATGCGCTGTATTTTGTCGCCTTTAATCTCCATACTGATACCCACCCTCTAAAACTAGCTTGTAAAAAAGCTTATATATTTATTGATTATACCAAGCTTTTAGTTAAAATACAACATATTTGGCTGATTTTTTAGGCAAGATGTAAAAAGTGAGAAATTTTATGTATTTTTATTACATACTTTTGCATTTTTTGCACACAAATCATAGTAAATTATGATATAATTGTTATATGAAGTATTCAGCGAAGCGAGATTGTAGGGGCGCGCATTGCGCGTCCGAACAGGTTATCGCGATGCAAGCGGACGCGCAATGCGCGCCCCTTAAAAAATCGCCGATGATTAGAGCGCGTTTTGTAAGCTTGTTAAATTATTAAAAAATGGGGGTGCTTATATGCAGGTGCTGATGGGTGCGGCGGCGTCGGACGGCAGAGCGATAGGGCCCGCTGTGTTTTTGAGGAGAAATCGCACCTCTGTGGGGCGCTCTGTGGGCGCTCCGGCACATGAGGTGTTGAGGTTTGAAAAGGCGAAAATTGCCGCCTGCGAGGAGCTGCTTGCCCTTGAGGACAAAGCGCCCGAGCAGGATAAGACAATCTTCACCGTACAGCGAATTATGCTTGACGACGACGGCCTTTGCCATGAGATAAACGCCTACATTCAGGCGGGCGCGGGCGCGGCGGCGTCCGTTGAGCGCGCGGCAAACCTTTACGCGCAGCGGCTTAGAGCAATAGGCGACAACTATATGTCCGAGCGCGCGTGCGACGTGCTTGACGCGTGCCAGCGCATTGTGAACATTCTTGACGGCGGCGCGAGTGGCATGCCAAATCTCACAAAGCCGTCGATAATAGTGTCTGACGAGATATATCCGACGGACATTATGTCTCAGCCGTCAAAAAACGTGCTTGGCTTTGTGACCGTCAAGGGCTCGCCGAACGCGCACGCGTCGATAATTGCGCGCTCGATGGGCATACCTGCCGTTGTGCAGACTAACATGAGCTTTGACAAGGATTGCGACAGCCTTTACATCGCGCTTGACGGCTCGACGGGCGAGGTGTTTATCGACCCTGACGACGAGACTGTGGCGCGGTTTGAGCAGCTTGAGCGACAGCAGCGGCGGCGAGACAGAGAGCTTGAAATGCTGCGCATGGCGCCGTGCATAACAAAGGACGGCACGACTATCCGCATTTACGCGTCGTGCGTCACGCCAAAGGACATAAAAGCGGCTGTCAAGCTTGGCTGCGCGGGGATTTCGGTGCTTTTATCCGATTATTTATTTGAGGCGCGGCATTTTGACACCGAGGAAACGCAGTATAAATTTTATACCGACTGCCTAAAAGCCGCCGACGGCCTGCCTGTGACGATAACTACATACGACATCGGGACGCACAGCAAGGACGACAATACGCCTGTTGGCGCAAAGCTGCGCGGCGTGCGCTATGGCTTTGAGCACCCGACGTTTTTCCGCACGGAGCTCACGGCGCTTTTGCGAGCGTCGGCAAAGGGCGAGCTGCGCATAGCGTTTCCGTTTGTGACCTCGGCTGAGGAGCTTGACGCGGCGCTTGCGTTTGTCGACGAGGCAAAAAATATTCTTCGCGCGCGCGGCGAGCCGTTCAATGAAAAGACGCTTATTGGCGTTTGCATAGACACGCCTGCGGCGGCGCTTTGCGCGTCGGAGCTCGCGAAAAAATCGGACTTTTTGGCGTTTACAATAAGGCGTTTGACGCAGTATTCGTATGCTGTTAACATAACGGATAAAACGGAGCTTAAATATTGCCCCTTAAACACGCTTGCACCCGCCGCAAGGAAGCTTATAGAATACGCCATGCTTGCCGCTGACGCAGCGGGCGTGCCCTACGGCGTGAGCGGCGAATGGGCGTCCCACGGCACAGTGGCAGAGGACTGCGCAAAAATAGGCCTACGCCATATAACCGTGCCCTTCGCCGCGATACCGCAAGCGAAGGAGACATTGGCGGGGTTGGATTTGTCTAAGTGAAATAAATAAATCAAAGAAGAAATAAGATAGAAAAAAGAAGAAGTAAGGTGTGAAATCTGCGGGTTTCACATTTTAATGGTTTGCGCAAACAAAAAACCTCCCTTGTTAAAGGGAGGTAAGAGGTTTGCAAATACCATTAAAATGTGATTGCCGCAGCAATCACTCCTTACTTCTTCTTTTTTCTATCTTCTATCTTCTTTTTAAATTCTAAAGATACTGCGTCTTCCCTCTCGCTCTGAGCTTCTCGACCATCTTTTTCACGTCCTGCGTATTGTCCTTGTCGCAGACGAGGATTGCGTCGGGGGTTTCTACAACTATCAAATTTTGAATGCCGACGGCGGCTATAAGGCGGCCATTTGACACCATTATGCTGTTTTCAGCGCCGACCTCGACCACTGTGCCCTTTGAGAAATTGCCTTTTTCGTCGACTGTGTTTATGCGCTCTAGCGAGAGCCAGCTTCCCACGTCGTCCCATGCGAAGGCGCCCGGCACCGTGTAGATATTTTTGGCTTTTTCCATGATTCCGTAATCTATCGACACGCTTGCGCACGCGTCGAAAACGTCATATACTGCGGCGTCGAACGACGGCTGACCCCATGCCTCTTTTATTTTCTGCGCGCCCGCGTACAAATCGGGGATATATTTTTCGACATTATTCAAAATTGTGGACGCTTTCCAGACAAACATGCCGCTGTTCCAAAGATATGTGCCGTCGTCGAGATAGCGCTTTGCGGTGTCGAGGTCGGGCTTTTCGACGAAGCAATCGACCTCATAAACGCCTGCGTAATCGCCGCCTGTTTTGAATTTTATATAGCCGTAGCCGGTCTCGGCATACGTCGGGGTGATGCCGATTGTGACGAGGTTTTCACCTTTTTCGGCAACGGACGCGGCGAGGCGCAGGTTGTCCGCAAAAAGGTGCTGATTTTTTATGATGTGGTCTGACGGGACGATGCACATTACGGCATCGCCGTATTTTGCAGCGATGACGGCTGACGCAAACGCCACGCACGGCGCTGTGTTTTTAGCCATCGGCTCGCAGAGAATGTTACAAAGCGGGATATCCGGCAATTGCTCGCGGACGATATTGAGGTAATTTTTATTTGTGACAACAAAAATATCGCTCATATCGGCAACGCGCAAAAGGCGCTCGACTGTGAGCTGTATCATCGTTTTACCGTCGCTTGTGAGCGATAAAAACTGCTTTGGCATGTTTGTGCGGCTCTGCGGCCAAAAGCGCTCGCCCTTGCCGCCCGCCATAATAACGGCTGCTGTTTTCATATCTATACCTCTTAAAATATTTATATTTGGATACTCATGTTTATATTATACCTTATATAAGCGCGTTGGCAAGCTTGTTTATGATTGTATTTTTGTAAAAAATGTCGTATACTGTAAATAATACAATTTAGCTTGTTAAGAGGTGCTATAATGACTGACAATAATTTTAAAAAATTGCGAGACCGGGGCTGTGCTGTCGACGAGGCGCTGACGCGCGTTGTGGACGACACCGAGCTGTACGTGGACTGCTTAAATTTTAATGTTCGCGCAGGACGAGGGCTTTGCCTCGCTTGGCAAATGCCTTGCCGACGGAGATTTGCGAAACGCCTTTGACGTAGCGCACACGCTAAAAGGCGTGGCGGGAAATTTGGGTCTGACACCGATGTTTAATACAATTTCAGACATCGTTGAGCCATTGCGCGCAGGCACAGATAAAGACACCGCAGAAAATTACAAAAAGCTTTTAGATGAGCTTGAGTTTTTTAAAAAGTGCATATAGCAGGGAGATATTATGAGATTTTACAACACGATACTAGACGGCACGCTCACGCCTTGTGTGGCGTTTGAATGCGGCGGCAAGCTGTTTCCGCTCAGTTTGTTCGGGCTTGATTTTGAGTGTGTTGAGGATGTTATAACTAGCATCACGGACGCGCAGCTTGAAGCTTTGAAAAACGCGAAAATCCCAGGCGACGGCATCGACGAAAGCGGCGCGGAGCTGCTTTCGCCAATTCGCCGTCCGGCGCAGGACGTTATTTGCCTCGGCATAAACTACATGGAGCACGCGCGGGAATCGTTTAAATACAAAAAAGAAGAATTTAACGGCGAGCGCCCGTATGCCGTTTATTTTGCCAAGCGCGTGAACGAGGCCGTCGCGCCATGCGGTGAAATCGACGCGCACGCGGACATCACAAAACAGCTTGATTACGAGACGGAGCTTGCCGTGATTTTGCGCCGCGACGCAAAAAATGTGAGCGCCGCCGACGCTAAAAATTACGTGTTCGGCTACACAATTTTGAACGACGTGAGCGCGCGAGACATACAAAACAGGCACAAACAATGGTATTTTGGCAAAAGCCTTGACGGCTGCACGCCGATTGGCCCATGCGTTGTGACGGCGGACGAATTTGCGTTTCCGCCCGCGCTCGGCATACGCAGCTACGTCAACGGCAAGCTGCGCCAGCAGAGCAACACAAGCCAAATGATTTTCGACATTCCGTTCGTCATCGAGGAGCTCTCACGCGGCATGACGCTGCGAGCCGGCACAATAATCAGCACCGGCACCCCCAGCGGCGTAGGCATGGGCATGACCCCACCAACCTTCCTCAACATCGGAGACGAAGTAGTTTGCGAGATTGATGAGATTGGGAAAATTTGTAATATAATAAAATAAGAAATAATAGAGAAGAAAGAAAAAGTAATGAGTGAAACCTGCGGGTTTCACATTTTAATGGATAACGCAAACAAAAAACCTCCCTTGTTAAAGGGAGGTGGCGCGACGCAGGAGCGACGGAGGGATTC
>RZZW01000009.1 GCA_009929695.1 Clostridia bacterium | reverse complement strand
TATTATACTTTTATTTTTATGGCGTTTGGCTCGCCGCTAAAGCGGCAACCGCCGAAATCGCCAATTATACCACAATTGCGCTGCAATTGTGGTATAATATCAAAACAGTTTATTGAAACGATGTCATTCTGAGGAGCGAAGCGACGAAGAATCTTTTGCCGTCAAGCCTTAGCACATAATATTCTTCGCTTCGCTCAGAATGACACACCGGAGGTACATATATGAAAGTAAGTTTTTACACGCTGGGCTGCAAGGTCAATCAAAACGAGACAGGCTCTTTGGCACAGCTTTTTATTCAAAACGGCTTTGAGGTCGCCGCTGACGGCGAAAAAGCCGACGTTTATATTGTCAACAGCTGCACCGTGACGGCACAGGGCGACAAGAAAAGCCGTCAATGGCTTCGCAGGGCAAAACGCGAAGCTCCCGACGCGGTCACTGTGCTCACAGGGTGCTTTCCGCAGGCGTTTGCGGAAGAGGCGGCGCTTGTGAGCGAGGCCGACGTTGTGACAGGCTCTAGCGCGCGCAGACGCATACTTGACGACGTGCTTTTGTTTATGCAGACTGGCAAGCGGATAATCGACATCGTTCCGCACGAAAATGGCGAGGCGTTTGAGGAGCTTCCGATGGAGCATTTAGAAGAGCGCACGCGGTCTTTTATGAAAATAGAGGACGGCTGCGGCAGACAGTGTGCCTACTGCGTTATACCCCGCGCGCGCGGCAACGTGCGAAGCCGAAGCGAGGAGAGCATATTGGCAGAGCTTAAATCGCTGTCGGAAAGCGGCTACGGCGAGGCGGTTTTCACAGGTATAAATCTCTCGAGCTACGGCAAGGATTTCAAGGACGGTACAACGCTTGCCGACATTGTGCTAAAAGCGTCGCAGCAGGGCTGCATAAAGCGCATAAGACTCGGCAGCCTTGAGCCTGACCTCATGGACGAAAAGGCTATCGCGACGCTTAAAAAGGCGGATAGACTTTGTCCGCAGTTTCATCTTGCTTTACAAAGCGGCTGTGACGAAACGCTTAGACGTATGCGGCGCGTTTATACTACGGCGGAATTTAAAACGGTTATGGAAAATATCCGCGCATCATTTCCAAACGCCAGCTTTACGACTGATGTTATAGTTGGATTTCCCGGGGAAACTGATGAGGAATTTGAAAAAAGCGTTGAATTTATAAAGAGCTGCGGATTTTTGAAGGTGCACGTTTTCAGCTTTTCGCGCAGAGAGGGCACGCCGGCGTATGACATGCCAAATCAGATTGACGAGCACGAGAAAAGCCGCAGAAACCACATTTTGCAAACCGCGGCTGACGAAATACGCGCACAAATTATAAATAAAATGCTCGGCAGCGAGTGCGAGGTTTTGCTTGAAAAACCAATAAGTGCGACGAACTTTACAGGCTACACGCGCGAATATGTGCCCGTTGTCGTGAGTGCAAAGGGGCATTGCGTCAACGACATTGTTAAATGCACGCTCGGTGAATTTGACGGCGAGAGGTGCAAAGCGGCATGCTGTGAATAAATTTCACACTATTTTTTCTTGTGACATTTTTATTTTCAAGTATAATAGATGTAGATAAATGTCGGAGGTGCGTGGAATGAAAAGATTTACAGCGCTGCTGTTTACTCTCATTTTCTGCACCTCTCTTTGTTTTACGGCGTTTGCGGACGGCGGGCAGTATGCGGTGTCTCCACTTGACGCTTTGTCGGAGCAGCGGTTCAGGCTTATGCTGGCGCTGCGCACGAGCGCATACATACCTGTGAGCGGTATAATGCAAGAGCCGGAGCTGCCGAACGGCTGTGAGGTAACAAGCCTTGCGATGGTGCTTAATTATTACGGCTACGATGTTGACAAGGTAGACTTATACGACAATTATTTGCAGCATGAAGCGCTTGAATTGACTGACGACGACGTTTACATAGGCTGCGACCCAAATCTTGTTTATGTTGGCGACGCGAGAAGCGCGACGATGGGTTTTTACTGTTTTTCCGCGCCTATCACAAAAGCGGCTAACCTTTATTTGACGCTCAACGGAATGCATGCCTCGGCGTCGAATGTTTCCGGTGCGGACGCAGACGAGCTTGAACATATGCTTGAGCACGGCCAGCCCGTCATTGTGTGGGCGACAATTGCGTTTGAGCCGCTGAGAGTTGGACAGCTTTTCACTTGGGAGCTTGCGACAGGCGAGATATATCACCCATACGCAAACCTGCACTGCGTCGTGTTAAAGGGCTACGACACCGAAAACTATTATTTTTCAGACCCACTTTACGGCGAGCAGATAGTTGAAAAAGCGGTGTTTTTAGAGCAATACGAAGCTCTCGGCAGCCAAGCCGTAGTTCTAAACGCCCCAAGAGGAGATTTGCCGCTTGCGAAAAAAAGCAAGGCAAAAACTGTTGTTTTTTAAAGAAAAAAAGATAGAAGAAAGAAGCAATCTTGCTTTTTCTTTCTTCTATCTTCTTTTTTATATTTTTCTTGTTTCCGCAGTTGCCAACCGTCCGTTTTCATCTACGTAAACCACTATACTCCCCTGCTTATCTGTGCGCAGCATTTTGGCGTTTATGTCCTCAAAGGCTTGCACTGCGCGTGGTTGAGGGTGGCCGAAGGCGTTGTTTAAACCGCAGCTTACGATTGCGTACTGCGGCTTTATTTTTTTGAGAAAATCGTAGGTGTTTGACGCGCTTGAGCCGTGGTGGGCGGCTTTATAGACCTTCGCTTTGAGGTCAATTTTCTCCGCCATCAGCGCTTTTATCTCATCGGCTTCTGCGTCTCCGCAGGAAAGATAGCTTATGCCGCTTGCTGTAAATTTTGTCACTACCGATATTTCGTTATAGCTGTCATCGGTGATTTTCACGCCCGCAAAAAGCACCTTTAACACACCGTCGCCAACCGCGTATTCGCTGCCTGCCTCGGCTGTGTCGCACGGAATTTTGAGTGAGATAATCATGCTTAAAACGCGTGAAAACGTGCTGCCTTTATAAGGCGGCGCTTTTGACGCGTCGGCTATGACTATCTGCTTTACGTCGTATTTTTCGAGCACGGCGGGCACTGCGCCGATGTGGTCAAAATGCGGATGCGTGATGACTAGAACGTCGATTGTTTTAACGCCCGCAGCGTCGAGATATGAGGTTAAAGCGCCCTCGCCGTTTGACGCGCTGTCGTCTATGCCCGCGTCGATTAGCGCGAAATGTCCGTTTTGCTCAATCAAGGTTGAGTCTGCTTGACCTACGTCTATAAAATGGATTTTTGTTGCAGCGTTTTTCGCGTCTCCGCTTATCGGCGGGCGCTCTGAAATGCCGACGGCGCAATAGATATCATTCCAAGTCGGCGTGCTCCAACCAAGATTCTCACCCGCCGAAATAAATGCCGCAAACAAAATTAATAATGAAATTAAAGCTACTGCGGCTTTTTCAAGGATGCGTTTTATCTTTTTTTGTGCGTCGGTTTCGATTTTTGTGTAGCCTTTGTATTTGTATTTTTTGCGTCTTGTCCACGCCATTTGCCCGCTCCTTTTGAAGCTTTTGTGCGCGGTGCAGCCACAATGCGTCCGTTGACGCTTTTGGCGAGCACATCGTCTGTCTTTTTCTCATGCACGCTTTGTCCGAGCAGATTCGGGATTAAATCTTCCCTGTGAGCTTTTTTGAGTGCTTCGCGGACGCGCTGTGAATTTTGCGGCATATAATACTGCAAAAGCGCGCGCTGCATGGATTTTTCCTCTGCCGTCTTTGCGACATAGACTGGCTGCAAGGTGTAGGGGTCAAGCCCTGTGTAGAACATGCAGGTTGAAACTGTGCCGGGCGTAGGGTAAAAATCCTGCACCTGTTCGGGGCGAATTTTGTTTGTATATAGCCATTCGGCAAGTATCACGGCATCTTTCAGCGTGCTGCCGGGGTGGCTGCTCATCAGATACGGCACAAGATACTGCTTTTTGCCCGCCTGCTTTGTAAGCTCGTAAAAGCGCTTTTGGAACCTGTTGTACAGTTCAATCGGCGGCTTGCCCATGTATTTTAACGTCTGCGGGGCGCAGTGCTCCGGCGCGACCTTTAGCTGACCGCTGACGTGATATTTTATTAATTCCTTAAAAAACTCCTCGTCCTTATCGAGTATAAGATAGTCGTAGCGTATGCCGCTGCGGATGAAAACTTTTTTGACTTTTGGCAGCTCGCGCACCTTGCGCAATATGGACAAATATTCCTTATGACTTATAAGAAGATGCCTGCACGCGGTGGGTGCAAGGCAGTGTTTTCCGCCGCCGCACATGCCCTCTGTCATCTGTTTTTTACAGCTTGGCAAGCGGAAATTCGCCGTTGGGCCTCCGATATCGTGGATATAGCCCTTGAAATTCGGCGCTTCGGTTATAAGCTTTGCCTCATCGACAATGCTGTTTTCACTGCGGCTTGTGACGCGTCTGCCCTGATGCATTGTGATGGCACAAAAGTTGCAGCCGCCGTAGCAGCCGCGATTTTGAATGATAGAAAATTCGACCTCAGCTATCGCCGGCACGCCGCCAACTGCGTCATAAGATGGGTGATACCTGCGCGTGAACGGCATGGCGTAAACCTCGTCAAGCTCTCTGCGCGTGAGCGGTGTCGCGGGGATATTTTGCACAAGATATTTTTCGGTTTGCTTTTGCACTAATGGCTTCGCCGTCACAACGTCCTGATTGTCCATCTGCATACGGCAAGCCTTTGCGTAGGCGATTTTGTCGGACGCGGTTTTTGCGAATGAGCCGCATTCTATATATGTTTTTGGCAGGTTTTCAAAGCTTGTCATATAACAAGTGCCCGCGATATCCGTCATTGTGTCGCACGTTTCGCCGTTTGCGAGGCGGCGGGCTATTTCGACTGTTTGGTGCTCGCTCATGCCAAAGCTTACTAAATCAGCCCCGCTTTTCTCCATTATGCTTGGCAGAACTTTATCGAGCCAGTAATCGTAATGCGCAAAGCGGCGCAGAGAGGCTTCAAGGCCGCCCAGTATGACAGGCACGTCGGGGTACGCCTGTTTTGCAAGCTGTGTGTACACCGTGGCACTTCTATCGGGGCGTTTGCCCATAACGCCTCCGGGGGTGTATTCGTCCTTAGTACGGCGGATTTTGGCGACGGAATAGTGAGCGACCATGCTGTCGACGTTGCCGCCGCCTATCATGAAGCCGTATTTCGGTTTGCCGTATTCTTTAAAGCTGTCGGGCGTGGTGAAATCGGGCTGTGAAAGCACACCGACGCGGTAGCCCTCGCGCTCGAGCAGGCGCGAAATTATGGCTGTGCCAAAGCTTGGGTGGTCGACATAAGCGTCGCCTGTCACGACGACAAAATCGACGTCGTCCCATCCCCTAGCGCGCATATCAGCGGCGGATATCGGTAAAAATTCGGTGTACATTGGTGCTCCTTAAATTTTATATTTTCGCCCATGAAATTTGACAAGGTGCATTGTATGGTGGGAGCAAGCCCCCGCCCTACTGTGTGAATTTTATAAGGTTGTATGGAACAATGCCAACATTATTCTTCGCTGTCAATCTCGTTCATGGACATTTCGAGCCACTGCTGACGGTTTATCAGAACTTGGCGGGGCTTTGCGCCTTCTGACGGGCCTATGATGTGCTGCTGCTCCATCTCGTCCATAATTCTCGCGGCGCGGGCGTAGCCTAATTTACAGCGGCGCTGCAAATAGCTTGTGGACGCTGTGCCTGCGTCGAGAACGGCCTCAACTGCCGTGTCAAACATGCTGTCTTTAGCGTCTGACGAGTCTCCCCCGCCCGATGACGAGCCTTTTTCGCTCGCGGCGCATTTTTCCATTTCGGCAATCATCGTCTCGTCGTATTCGGCTGACGCGTGATTTTTCAAAAATTGTTGAACGTCGCGTATCTCGTCGTCATGGACATATGTGCCCTGTATACGCGTCGGCTTTGACGCGCCGACAGGCATAAACAGCATATCGCCCTTGCCGAGCAGCTTTTCAGCGCCCGCGCCGTCAAGTATTGTGCGGCTGTCGATTTGGCTTGAAACCGCAAACGCGATACGGCTCGGGATATTTGCTTTAATTAAGCCCGTGATAACGTCGACGCTCGGGCGCTGTGTGGCGACGATTAGGTGCATGCCCGCCGCGCGAGCCTTTTGCGCAATGCGGCAGATGTAGTCCTCAACCTCTTTGCCCGCCACCATCATCAAGTCGGCAAGCTCATCGATGATTATTGCCATGTACGGCATTTTTTGTCTGCCCTCTTGCAGCGCGAGACGGTTGTATGCCTCTATGTTTCGCACGCCTAAATCGGCAAAGGTGCGGTAGCGTTTTTCCATTTCGGCAACGGCGCTGCCGAGTGCACCCGCCGCCTTGCGCGGCTCTGTCACGACAGGCATAAGCAGGTGAGGAATGCCGTTGTAATCGGACAGCTCGACCATTTTGGGGTCAATCATTATAAGCTTTACGTCCTCGGGTGACGATTTGTACAAAAAGCTCATTATTATTGCGTTGATACACACTGATTTACCGCTGCCTGTTGAGCCTGCGATTAGCACGTGAGGCATTTTAATCAAGTCCCACGTCCAGTTTTTGCCCGCTATATCTTGACCGAGCGCCATCGTAAGCGGAGATTTGCTCTGCGTGAATGTCGGCGCTTCAAGGATTGTGCGGATATTTACAGACGAGCTGTTTTTATTCGGCACTTCAACGCCCACGGCGGCTTTGCCCGGTATCGGTGCTTCAATGCGCACGCCTGTTGCGGCGAGATTTAGCGCTATATCGTCGGCAAGGCCTGTTATGCGGCTGATTTTAACGCCCGCTAGCGGCTGCAATTCATAGCGCGTGACGGACGGCCCTCGGCTTATATCAACTATGCGCGTCTGCACGCCGAAGCTCGACAGCGTTTTGACGAGCAGCTCGGCGTTATATTCAAGCTCCTGTTGAACGTTCTGTTCATTTAAAGGCGGTTGCTTTTGGAAAAGGCGAAGCGGAGGATAGGCGTAGCCGCTTGTTGTCTCCTCGACGGCAGTGATTTTGAGCTGGTCGTTTGCGTCGACCTCTAATTCCGCCGTTAAGCCTGTCGCCTTTTGGATAAGCTGTGCCAAATCGGGCGTCGGCTTTGCGGCAGGCGTTGACGCCTTTGCTTTTTCGGGTTCTTGCAATGGTGCGGCTGCGGGCGCTTCGGGGGCAGGCATAACCGTTGCCTTTGTTGCACGGCGCGGCTGCTTTACTTCGTTCTCAAGCGGGTTTATGCCAAACGTGCCGCCGGGGCCGATGTCGCTGTAGGTAACGTCCTCTTTTAGCTCCGTTTCAGCTATGGGGACAGGGCCTAAATCTATGTCGATATCAATGCTGCGCGCAAGCCTGTCCCGCTTTTGCAGCGAGGCGTTTTTGATTTCGCGCTGAATGTATACGTTCTTCGCCTTTGCGTCGGCAATCGGCTCGGCTTCGGCGTTTTCGGCTTCCGCTTCCATACGAAGCTGCTCGGCCTCATACGCCTGCTGCTCGGCTCTTGCGGCGCGCACCTCGGCGCGTTCAGCCATGCTGCTTTTCACTCTGCCCGCTTTGCCTGTGAAGTAGTAATAAATCATGGCGGGCGTGACGCTTGTGGCGAACATTACGCCTATTAAAAGCATTATTGCGATGATGATATTAGCGCCCGGGCGGCCGCAAAGCGTGAGCAGGCTCCACCCGAAAACGGCTGAAATAATGCCGCCTGATAGCGTTTGAGTGTCTTTGCCGAGCGCGTGAAGCTGAACAAGACCGTCGTTTAGATTGTACTGCTTCATGTCCACCCGTGAAAATATAAGAAATACGCCCGATATTAAAAACAAGAGCAAGCACAGCTTTACGGCAAGCTTTTTGACAGGCTTGCCCGTTGCTATGAGCACGGCGACGTAGAGCACAATCGGCGCAAGAAGGTATGTCGACGCGCCGAACACGCCGAAAAAGAGGTTAGAGCGTATCCACTCCCACCCCGCCGAGCTGCTGTCTACATATGTAAGAGCAAGCAGAACAAAGCCTATACCAAACAGCAATATGCTCCAATGCTCTTTTATTTCGGGGCGTTTTCTGCCGCTGCCTTTTCTTGCGCGCGGCTTTGCCGCCGTCGTTTTTGCACGTGTTGTTTTTGTAGTTGTCTTACGTTTTGCCGCCATTTAATCCATTCTCCATTATTACCTTATTAACCTTATTAACCTTATTAACCTTATTAACCTTATTAGTATATCATATTTGGATAGGATTGTAAAACAAATTAAGTGAAGTGACGCTGCGGCGTCACATTTAAATGGGTAGCACACCCCTGTCATTTCTCTATCTCGTCATAAAGATACTCAAGTGCGTCGTTTAAGCCGCCAAGACGGTCTATAATTCCCTCTTTGACGGCTGTTTTGCCGTCTAAGACGCTGCCGACGTCCATCACAAGCTCGCCTGTGTGCATCATGAGCTGTGTGAAGCGCTTTGCGGTTATGCTTGAATGGCCTGTCACAAAGCTTGTTATGCGCTGCTGCATCTGCTCAAAATAGCGCATCGTCTGCGGCACGCCGAGCATTGTGCCCGAATGCCGCACAGGGTGCACCGTCATTGTTGCCGTCGGTACAATAAAGCTGCGGCGCGCGGAGACCGCGAGCGGAATGCCTATCGAATGACCGCCGCCGAGCACTAAGGTCGCTGACGGCTTCGACACGCCGCTTATAAGCTCCGCTATTGCAAGCTCCGCCTCAACGTCGCCGCCGACTGTGTTTAAAATCACAAGCAGCGCCTCGATTTCGGGGTCCTCCTGCACAGAGACAAGCTGCGGGATAACGTGCTCGTATTTCGTCGTCTTTTGATTTTGCGACGCAAGGCTGTGACCCTCTATCTGACCTATCACCGTCAGACAGTGTATAGCGTGCTTGCCCTTTGTGTGCATGACGGTGCCGCTATCTATTATATAATCCTTTTCAAGCTGCGCTTCTTCTACTTTTGTATCTTCTGTTTCTTCCTTTTTCATTTCATCACCCATTTTAAGGCTGTGCATTTTGAGTGAATTTATGCGGCAAAAGTTGCAAACAGAGCTTAAAAGCAGTAAAATATCAATATTCATTTGGAGGTAATCATGGAATATTATATTTCGCGTGCGGTTGTTGTTTTAGGACCGTATCTTTCGGTTATAAAAAGCGCTTTCGCCGCGTTTCCTATCGCGGCTTTTATCATAACCTTGCCGTATATGATTTGGCAGTATAAAAAATTCGGCTCTATTCCGCTTTTGCGCACTGCCGTTGTGTATTCGTTTGTGCTTTACGCAATGACGGTGTATTACCTCGCCATTTTGCCGCTGCCGACCATCGAGTCCGTCGCTGCGTCTGCGCCTATGCTGCCTAATTTTGTGCCGTATACGTGGGTAAAGGGCTTTGTGCAGGCAAACGGCATATCGCCCGCAAGCTTTGCGTGGTGGAAAACGCTCGTGAAATCGTTTTCGTTCAGAGAGACGTTTTTCAACATATGCATGTTTTTCCCGCTGGGGGTTTATCTGCGGTATTATTTCAAGGCAAAATTTCCGCGCACGCTTATAACGGGCTTTCTTTGCTCGCTTTTTATAGAGCTGACGCAGCTTTCGGGGCTTTATTTCATATATCCGCACGCCTACCGAACATTCGACACAACAGACCTTTGCAACAACACGCTCGGCGCTGTGATAGGCTTCTTGCTGACGCCGCTCATATGCTTTTTTCTGCCGCGCCGTGAAAAACTTGACGAGAGGGCGTATAAACGCGGCACAAAGGTTCCGCTTTTGCGCCGCCTTATCGGGTTGTCTATCGACTGGCTGATTTACGTCGTTTTGGCAGTTGTTACAGAGAGCCTTTTCCTGCGCATTTTGCCCGCTGAATTTGACAGCACTATTTTTTATCAGACGCTTTATGTTTTGTTTATCCTTGTATATTTTGTGCTGCTTCAATGGCTTTTCAAGGGGCGCACACTCGGGCATATAATAATGAAAACGCGCATTGTCGGCGACGACGTAGAGCGGGCAACGCTGCCGAGACTTTTGCTTAGATATGTACTTTTGTACGGTTTTACTGTTCCCGCGCCGTTTTACGCGCTTGCGTTTGCGCATATAATCTCTTCAAATCAAGAGGGCGCTCCGCTTATTATCGGGCTTGCAGGGCTTGTAACGTGCGGAATTTTGATGTGCATTTTCGCGTCGGACTGCCTCATGAAGCTACTTGGCAGCGAGCATGATTTTCTTTATGGACGCATAAGTAAAACAAAATGCGTGAGCACAATAAAAATTCCGCAAAACGTCAAGGCGGCGATAAGTTCTGAAGAGGACAAAAAATAGAAAGGTTACGCTAAAAATATGCAACAAGATTTACGCGAAATGCTTTATAATCCTAACGACGACGATATTTTTATAGAGGGTGAAGGCTTTGACGGCGAAGATTTGAGCGGACTTGATGCGATAAAGGCAGAATTTAAGTACGTGCATTTTGTAAACTGCCAATTTGACGGCTGTAATTTCGACAAGACAAGCTTTTACGAGTGCAGCTTTAAGCAGTGCGTTTTTACGCGATGCCGCTTTAACGACAGCTATTTTCGCAACGCCGTTATATCCGGCAGCAAGCTTGACGCGGCGCTGTTTGCAGGCAGCCATATTAAGGACTGCAAAATCACAGACAGCTTTTTCCGCTATGCCAACTTCACAAAAACAGTGTTTGAGCGCCCGCAGATATCAGGCTGCGACTTCACACAGGCGGCAATGACAGAGATAAAGCTTGTGAAGCCGTCATTTGACGCGGATATATTTTCAGGCGCGGACTTTTTTAAAACGATGCTAAAGGGCGTTGATATGTCCCTGTGCGAAATAGACGGCATCGTGGTTTCCGACACCGGACTTGAGCTGAAAGGCTTAAAGGTAAGCGCCGTGCAGGCAGTGGAGCTTGCAAAGATTATGGGGATTAAGATTGTCGGGTGAAATTGTGGGCGTTGTTGCAGATGTACTGTTCACTGTCAAATACATGTCATTCTGAGGAGCGAAGCGGCGAAGAATCTTTAAACCTATGGCAATGCGCAAAGATTCTTCGCTTCGCTCAGAATGACAATGGAGCTGTTGCAGGTGTAAAAAGCACATCTGCAACAGCTCCTTATTTCTTTACAAAAACTCTTTCAATTTCTCCGCAAACGTCTCCTCTGTCGCTATAAGCTCCTTCACAAGGCTTTTGCTTTCGGGCGACGCGTCCTTGTAGTCGTTTAAATATTCACTCAGCTTTTCAACGCCCATGTTACAGCCTTTGAACATTATTTTGGCTATTGTAGATGTGTCGCTGTTCATCATCAGCTTTATTTCGGTGCTCATGAACGTAAACATTTTTGCGGACGCGGGCGGGTCTTTTTCGTCTTTGTCAAGCTTATTTAAAAGCTCATGGCAGCGGTCGCCTATCTCTATGTGCTTTTTGTTGTTATAGTCTATCAAATGGCTCAAACACTCGTTTTCTATCTTGTCCTTAACCTGTTCCATGCTGTTTGTGGCGGTTTTGCAGCCGGCGTTGCATTCCTTTAAAAGCTTTATTGTGTCGCTCTCCATTTTAAATCACCCTTTCGCACTTAGTATTTCTGTCAATGCGGATTTTATTCACAAAACGGCGGCGTTGTGATATACTTATCTTAAATATAATTATCGGGAGAAAATCTATGAAATGCACATCAAAAAGCGCAGGGTGCGGCGGCTGCGACACCCTTGACATTGAATATAAAGTTCAGCTTGAACAAAAGCACGAACAGCTCAAAAAGCTAATCGGCAAATTCGGCACGGTAGAGCCTGTCATCGCCGCAGACGAGCCGCTTCACTATCGCTGCAAGATTATAAACACATACGCCGTGAACAAGCGTGGCGAGATTGCGGCGGGCTTATACGCCAAAAACACGCATAAGGTCATAAACACAAGCTCGTGCCTTCTTGAGGACAAGCTTGCGCAAAAGGCGGCGCAGGCTGTGCTTTACGCCACGCAAAAATGCCGCTACGAGCCGTTTAACGAGGACAAGGGCTTTGGTCTTGTGCGCCATTTTTTAATTAGGCGTGCGCTCTACACCAATCAGCTTATGGTCGTCGTTGTCACGGCGCAGGATATTTTGCCCGGCAGCAAGAAATTTGTCGCGTTTATGCGTGAAAAATGCCCCGAAATAACGACTGTTGTGCAAAATGTGAACGCCATGCGCACAAGCGCAGTGCTCGGCGAGAAATACAAAACGCTTTTTGGGCGCGGCTTTATTGAGGACACTCTGTGCGATTGCCGCTTTGTGATTTCGCCGTCGTCGTTTTATCAGGTGAACCCCGCGCAGGCGCAAAAGCTGTATGAGACGGCGATTGAGCTTGCTGCGCTTAAAGAGGGTGAGACGGCGCTCGACGCATATTGCGGCACAGGTACAATCGGCATCGCCGCCGCAAAAAAGAGCGGCGCGTCCGTTGCGGGCGTAGAGCTCAACAAGGACGCCGTCAAGGACGCAATAAAGAACGCGAAGCTTAACGACGCAAAAAATGTGCGTTTTTATTCGTCCGACGCGGGCAAATTTATGAAGAAATTGGCGGAGGATCACGAAAATGTGGACTGCGTTTTCCTAGACCCCCCGCGCGACGGCAGCAGCGAGGAATTTCTCTCCGCCCTCTGCGCCCTAAAGCCCGCCCGCATAATCTACATCTCCTGCGCTCCCGACTCTTTAGCTCGCGACCTAGAATATCTTCTGTCGCGCGATAAAAGCTATAAGATAAAAAAAATAGTGCCTGTAGATATGTTCCCGCAAACTCGCCACATAGAAACAATCTGCTTATTGAGCCGTACAAAATAGAACTTATTTATAAAATAGGAGGCAGTATTAATTATTACGATATTTAACCGCAGAGAGTTGACAACCACTTTTTCAATGTCGGGACAGTCGAAAATTCGCACTGTTTTGGAAAACAACAAGATTGATTACACCATTAAAACTGTTAACCGAAAAAAAACCTCCCCCTTTGATGCCGGCTCAAGAGCACGAACCGGAAGCTTTGGCGAAAGTGCTGATTTAATGTACGAATATATTATCTACGTCAAAAAGCAAGACTACGAGCGAGCGCGTCACCTTTTATAGCTTTACAAAATCAGCATACATTACGAAGATGAACTTAGATTAGAAAATGCCATTAGAAAAACAGAGATTATTTGTATAATCCAACAGAGCGATAAATCAGAATTTATAGAGGAGGATTAACATGACGGTTGATGTATATAAAAATTGCCCTACCTATGAAAATGAGTATTATATGCTAAGAATGACAAAGAAAGAGGACAAGGCAGATTTGTTAAAAGTATATTCTGATGAAAAATCAGTACCAGTTTTTAATAGTGACAATTGTGGCGGAGATGATTTTCACTATACAACTGAAAACAGGATGGAACAAGCGATTGAATATTGGCTTTGGGAATATACTAGACAAGGTTTTGTCCGTTGGACGATTGTTTCAAAGGTAATAAATGAAGCAATAGGCACGATAGAGATTTTCCACAGAGAAGCCGAGGATTATTTTACAAATTGTGGCTTACTTAGATTGGATATTCGGAGTGATTATGAAATTGCAAGTGAAATTGTTAAAATTCTAAAATTGATAATAGAACCAACATACATGTTTTTTCACTGTGATAAAATTGCTACAAAAGCGATTACATCAGCGGTGGAACGTATTTCAGCATTGAAAGAATTAGGTTTTAAGCACTCAGCGGAAAAGTTAATCGGGCATGATGGTACAGAATACGGTTCATATTTCGTATTAGAGCAATAAATTCCAGTTTACAGCGTAGCTTATAAGCATAATTTGAACTCAAGCGACACTTAACGCCGCAGGGCACATAAAAACCGTCACTTTGTTACGATAAAGCGGCAGGTTTCGGAGAATTTATGGACGAAATTTATGAGAAAAATAAAATATATCGCGGGGCGCGGGCGTTTTTCGGCTTTATGTGCGCGGCGGTGATTGGGTGCATGGCGGCGGCTTCGGCGGTTTTGACGGTGTATTATCCGCCGGATTATTCCGAGGTGCCGTTTATTGAGGTTTCGGTTTTTCCGGCTTTGGCGGGTACTGCGGTGCTTTTGCTTTGCGCTGTTTTGGCGTATGGCTTTGGCTTATTTAAGCAGCTAAACATAAAGCACCTCACCTGCTTTATGGCGGCGTTTGCGGTGATTTTCGGGGCGCTGTGGGTCGTTTTTGCAAAGGACACGCCCGGCTCTGACATGGCGCTTGTGTGCGAAAACGCCGAGAAAATGGCGGCGGGAGATTTTTCAATGCTGCGCCCGCTCGCGTACTTTTCGCAGTTTCCGTTTCAGCTTGGCATCGGCACTGTAATCTTTATTTTCATGCTTATTTTTGGCGAAAATTATCAGCTTGCGTTTCAGCTTGCAAATGTTTTTTGCGCGGCGGTGATGCTTTATTATTTGGCGCACATCACCGACCTGTTATTCAAAAGCCGCGGCGCGAGCGTGCTTGTGCGGCTTTTGCTCATGCTTTGCACGCCTGTTTTTCTGTGCTGCACGCTTTTATACGGCAACATAATTTCGCCGATGTTCTGCGTTATGGCTTTGTTTTATGCGCTTGGCGCTTCTTCAAAAAAGCACGGATATTTGCTCGCCGTCATTTGCATGGCATTTGGATATCTATGCAAACCGAACGCGCTAATTTTCGCAATAGGCATTGCGATTTACCTTGTTTTTCAAGCTATCGCGCGGCGCAAGGTTTTGCCTGTTGCCACCGCAGTGTGCATTTTTGCCGCGATGTGGCTTTCGGGCGAGGGTATGCTTAACATTTACGAAAACGTGTCGGGCTACGATTTACACAGCGGAATGCCGAAAACGGCTTGGATTGCAATGGGCTTGCAGGAGGGGCCGCTCGCGCCGGGGTGGTTTAACTCATACACCGACTCAATTTATATTGCAAACGGAGGCGACGAGGCTGAGATAAGCGCCGAAGCGATGTCGTCAATAAAAAGCTCTGTGAAAAATTTTGTGCAAAGTCCCGATTACACGCTTAGGTTTTTCGGGCAAAAGGCAATAATACAGTGGTGCGAGCCGACGTATTCCGGCTTTTGGGTCAGCGCGCCGGACGTTGTGCACGGCGAGGACAGAGGCTTGCGGGCGATAATTACACTGCTTTATTTCGGGCAGCTTCATGACATTGCGGTGTTTTTGATGGACACCGTTCAGCTTTTATTTTACGGCGGCGCGGCGTACTGCATTTGGCGAAATTTTAAGCGCCTGACTATCGCGCAGCTAACGCCCGCAATAATAATACTGGGCGGCGTGGCTTATCATTTATTATCCGAAAGTAAATGCCTTTATGCCCTGCCCTACTACGTTTTATTTGTGCCCTATGCCGCGTTTGGGATTTACACGCTGTGCGGCGACATAGGCAAGCGATTTAAAATATCTCAATGGAGGAAAAAATAATGAATTTTGGTTTTGTAAAAACGGCGGCTGTCACCCCAAAGCTGCGCGTGGCGGACTGCAAATATAACGCGGAGGAAATTATAAACTGCGCAAACGACGCGGCGCAAAAGGGCGCGGAGCTTATAGTTTTCCCCGAGCTTTGCGTCACGGGTTACACCTGCGGAGATTTATTTTTTCAAAAAACGCTGATTGACGGCGCGTATAACGCTGTGTGCAAAATTTCTGACGCGACAAAAAAGCTTAACGCCTTAATAATCATCGGTGCGCCGCTGCTTCATAAAAACAAGCTGTACAACTGCGCCGTTGTGCTTTATAAGGGCGCGGCGCTCGGCTGTGTGCCCAAGACTTTTTTGCCTAATTACAGCGAATTTTACGAAAAACGCCACTTTACGCCCGCGCCCACGCAAAACGACACAATATCCATTTGCGGCAAGGACGTTGTTTTTGGCACAAAGCAGCTTTTCAAATGCAGCGAAATGTCGTCGTTTACACTTGGCGTTGAGATTTGCGAGGACTTATGGGCGCCGCTGCCGCCTAGCACAATGCACGCGCTTGCGGGCGCGACTGTGATAGCGAATCTATCCGCGAGCGATGAGGTTATCGGCAAGGCTGACTACCGCCGTCAGCTCGTGAGCGGGCAGTCGGCACGGCTCATCTGCGGGTACATTTACTGCGACGCGGGGCACGGAGAAAGCACCACCGACATGGTGTTTGCAGGGCATGACCTCATTGCCGAAAACGGCGCTCTGCTCGCCGAAAGCAAGCTGTTTGAGGGCGGGTGCATTTTGACGGATATCGACACAGAAAAGCTTGTTTCGGAGCGCGCCAAAAACACAAGCTTCGCCGAAGCTGACGAGAGCGGATATTTCGTTTCAACATTTTCAATGATGAAAAAAAGCGCCGTGATGACGCGAAAATATACGCAGACGCCGTTTGTGCCGTCGGACATGGCGCAGCGCGCGGCGAGGTGCGAGAGCATACTTTCAATGCAGGCGGACGGCTTGCAAAAGCGCATGGAGCACACAAACTGTGCAACAGCGGTGCTTGGCATTTCCGGCGGACTTGATTCAAGCCTTGCGCTGCTTGTGGCTGTGCGGGCATTTGCGAATATGGGCAAGCCCGCGAAGGATATTATCGCGATTACAATGCCCTGCTTTGGCACGACGCAGCGCACTAAATCGAACGCCGAAAAGCTGTGCGAAGCGCTCGGCGTGACGCTTGAGCACGTTGATATCACGGAAACTGTTAAAAGCAATTTCAAGGATATCGGGCAGAGCGCCGACGTGCACGATGTGACGTTTGAAAACGTGCAGGCGCGCGTGCGCACGCTTGTTTTGATGAACACCGCAAACAGGCTTGGCGGGCTTGTTATCGGCACGGGAGATTTGTCGGAACTCGCGCTCGGCTGGGCGACTTATAACGGCGACCACATGAGCATGTACGGCGTAAACTGCTCTGTGCCCAAGACACTTATACGCCACTTAGTGGCATACTGCGCCGACACCGCGAGCGACGAAAAGCTTACGCACGTGCTGCGCGATATACTCGACACGCCTGTCAGCCCCGAGCTTTTGCCCGCGAAAAACGGCGTTATAAGTCAGCAGACGGAGGAGATTGTAGGGCCGTATGAGCTGCACGATTTCTTTTTATACTACGCGATACGCTGGGCATTTTCGCCGAAAAAGGTGTATTTTATCGCGTGCGACGCGTTTGACGGAATATATGACAGCGCGGTGATTTTAAAGTGGCTGAAAAAATTCTATTGGCGGTTTTTCTCACAGCAATTTAAGCGAAGCTGCCTGCCCGATGGGCCGAAGGTGGGCTCTGTGACGCTGTCCCCAAGAGGCGACTGGCGCATGCCAAGCGACGCTAGCGCAGAGCTGTGGGTTAGGGAGCTTGAAGAGATTTAAATTGATTAAATGACGGGACGCCGTTCCCTACATTTGAGGTGAATTTGCAGCCGCTGCGTGCGAGTTTCGGCGGGAGCAAGCCCCAGCCCTACGGTTTACGTTATAAAATTGTGTAAACCTAGCGGACGAGCGAAGCTCGCCCCTACACTCCCACAAAATGCGTAGGGCACGACGACTCGGCGTGCCGTAAGGTTTGTACTTAACCGGCGGAGCGACGAGGGCGTCGCTCCCTACATTTGTGAATTTTATAAATTATCAAAAAAAACGCGATGCTGAGGTTATCTTTCAGCATCGCATTTATTATTTTTTTCTTTTAATATAGGCCACGCCTGCTATGGCTGATATGATGAATACAGCTATAACTGACGCGAAAATTTTTAGCGTGGGTGCGCTTTTTGTCGAGGTGTTTATATTCACTTCGCCGCTTTGAGTTACGGTTATTCTTGCGGCGGTTTCCTTGTAATTTTCGGCTGATGTTTCAATTAAGCTTGTCACCGCGTCATCCATAGTGCCGTATGAGCCTGTGACCTCGGCGGTTTTTAGCATTGTGAAGCCGTCGACGCCGCTTGCCATATAGTTGTTTGCGGCGAGGGAGTATGTTTTTTCTAAATCTATCGGCTCGCCGTCGACTATTATGTTTTCGACGCGTGAGCCATTTGCGTTGTCGAGATTTACTTCAAACGAAATGCCCGACACCTGCAAAAAGCAGTCAAGCGCTTCATTTGGCATACCGTGAACGCCCCATTCGAGCGCTTCGGCTAGCTGTGCGCCTGTGACGTTTATTGTTGTGACCGTTCTGCCGTGCGGGAACGCCTTGCTTAAAGCTTCGCTTGTTATGTCGCCTGCTTGAATTGACGCGCATATGCTGCCGCTGTTTACAATAGCTATCTGTGCGCCGCTTGCGTAAGCCACTGCGTCCGCTGTGAGGTCGCCGAGGTTTGTCTCCGAAACGCACACACCGAGCGTTTCCGAATCGCCTTTTTCGCCATTTAACGTGAAATCTATACTCGCAATCGGCTGTCCACTTTGGGCAAAGGAAAGCGGCACGGCGCACGCAAAAAGAAGCGCGGGCGTAAATATTAATGAAAGCAGTTTTTTCATGGTTACCTACCTTTCATAGTACATCTTAACACGCGCCGCACTCGCTTGCAAGCCGTCATTTTATTAAACAGGCATCGCAGCCCCTTAATTTTCAGGTGCAAAAAACGTCCTTGACAGAAAATAATCTGTCAAGGACGATAAAATACACGCGGTGCTAATTAATTTACATATTTTGCGATATTAGGCGCGGAGATATTCAGACGCGCAATAGCCAACCTGACCCTGATAAACGACCTGTGACCAACCGTTGTCGCCTGTTAAAATGCGGTTTACAACAACGCCCTGCGGCATTGTGACAAGTATCTGAGCGGATGTTGAACAATCGGCGTGCAAACGGAGATCGGCTATCGTTCTGACTGTTTGGTCAACGCTTGTCCACACCGGCTCGTTGTTTGCGTTCATTTGGCTCGGCTTTGAGGTTGAGAGGTACTGGCTTGCCACATATGCGGTTTGGCCGTTATAGTCTACCTGACTCCATTTGTAGTCTGAGGTTATGCCTGTGCGGGCAAACTCGCGGCCTGTTTCGACTGCTTCCAAAATTTTACCGCCGAGACTTGGATTTGCGCGGACATAAACCGTCGCAATAGTCCAAACCTCGTCACTGTTGCTGTTTATAGTGACGGAGCGGGCGCTGTTTTAGAAAGGAACTGCGTGGCGCAGTAGCCTATTGTGCCCGCGTAGTTGATTTGGCTCCAGTGGTTATCAAGTATCGCTGTGACGTGCACGGCTGTGCCTGTGGGCTCTGTGCCGAGCAATGCGGCGTCTGTTGAGCACGCGGCGCGGACGTGAAGCGCGACTGTTGTGTAATATGTGTCGTCTGTGGCGACGGCTGTAACGCCCTCTGGTATGCCTGCGGCGACTGTCACGACTGTCTCTGTGACGGGTGTCTCTGAAAGATATTCAAAATCGCAGTATGCGACACCGCCGTCCCAGTATACCTGCGACCAGTTGCCGATCATGTCTGTGATTGCAACGGCAGTGCCTTTTTTGGCAACGCCAAGAACAGCTGCGTCGGTGCTTGGAGCGGCGCGCATGCGGAGATTTACGGTTGTGTAATATGTGTCAAATGTGCCCGAAACAACACCGCCAACCTCGCCTGCGTCCCATGTGGAGCGGTTCTTTTTGGCTTTAGCTGCGGCTTCGTCCGACGCTGACGCGACGAGATCCTCGTCGTCAAGGCTTGCGCTCGGGGCGTTGCCGAGGACATATTCGCCTGCGAAATAATAGGTTTTGCCCTCATATTCGATTCGATTCCACGCGTAATCGGCAGAGCCTGTGAGTGTTACCTCTGCGCCCTTGTCGATTGTGAGCTCGTCTTTAGAGCCGGCTTTGTAATCTGCGCGAAGGTCGACAGCGCCTGTTGTGTACATTGTGGCGGCTGTCGCGTCTTTAAATGTGAGTTCCTCAGCGATTTTAACGTCGTCAGCGATAGTGCAAGGCATAAAGCCACGCTGACGCTTGTGAGCGCTGTAAATAACTTTTTCATTTGTGCTCCTCCATATGTTACATTTTTCTGCAAAAAAATTGTAGCATATTTACACTAAAAAAAACACAATATATACCAAAATCGCGCATTTATTACCGATATATATAAATTTTGACCGGCTATGTGTTTTTAATTTGAGCTTCGAGCGTTTCATACAGCGTTTGCGGCTCGATTGGCTTTGCGAGGTGAGCCGTCATGCCGGCGTCGAGCGAGGCTTTTTTGTCCTCATCGTAGGCGTTTGCGGTGAGCGCGAGGATTGGCACTGTCTTTGCGTCGGGGCGGCTGAGCGCGCGTATGGCCTTGGTTGCGGCGAGTCCGTCCATGACGGGCATACGAACGTCCATAAGTATCGCGTCAAAATAATCGTCGGCGGAATTTTCAAACTGCGTGAGCGCGTCGCGTCCGTCACCGGCGACATAGACTGTACAGCCGCGCGTTTCGAGCAGTTTTTTCGCTATAAGAACATTCATTTTGTTGTCGTCTGCCAAAAGTATTTTGCGGTCTTTTAGCTGAACTGTTTTTCCGTCGGTTTTAGATGTGGCGGGCTTGGCGATTTCCTCAACCCATAAATCCACGATAAACTCCGTGCCCTCGTTTATTTTGCTCTCGACGCTGATGCTACCGCCCATCGCCTCGACTATCTGCCTCACTATCGGCATGCCAAGCCCTGTGCCCTGACAGCCTGTTTCGTCCGCGCGCATCTCCTGACTGAACGCGTCAAAAATATGCGGAATAAACTCCTCGCTCATGCCTATTCCGTTGTCCTTGACGTGGTATCTGATGCCTGTTTTTCCGTCCTTTTTGCCGATGCCCTCCGTGCGAAGCACAACCTCGCCGCCGTCGCGGGTAAACTTTGCGGCGTTTGACAAAATGTTAAAGAAAATTTGATTATAGCGCAGCTTGTCTGACAAAATATAGTTGAAACCGCAATTCATCTCGACCTTGAAATCTATGTGTTTTTCCTCCATGAGGGGGCGAATTACGGTGTCGAGCGACGCTTTAAATTCGTCGAGCGTGTGCGGCTCGTAATGCAGCTCAAACTGGCCGCTCTCGATTTTGCTCATGTCGAGAATATCGTTTATGAGCCCTAGCAAAAAGCGGCTTGAAGCCTGCATTTTTTTGAGATAATCGGCGACTATGGGGTCTTTATTTGCCACCTGTGCAAGCTCGTTCAAGCCCATTATGGCGTTCATCGGCGTGCGAATATCGTGGCTCATGCGGTTGAGAAATTCTGTTTTTGACGCATTTGCCAATTGCTCTTTTTCAAGCTGTAGCTTTAATTCCTGCTGGCTAAGACGTTTTTTCGGAGTTTTGGCTCCGTCAACATCATTTTTCATGTTTACTCCCCCATCATCAGCCGTCGCAGCACACTGTGTATCAATATATGATATTATATAAAAAAAAATCGCAAATGTCTTTATTATTTTCTGATATTTTTATGTGAAAATATGCATTTGTAAAAATGTAGAGCAAGGGTGGATTGCACATCGCCGCGGCAACGGACGCCATATATGGCGTCCCTACAATGTTACAAAGTGCGTAGGGCACGACGACTCGGCGTGCCATAAGATTTGCGCATAACTAGCGGCGTGCCGAGGTCGTCACGCCCTACGCGTAAAACAAAAAAACGGCAGGGCTTATTGCCCCACCGCAGGTAGAAAAGAAAAAGCAGCGGGGACATATTGCCCCACTGCAATTGGTGGTCGGAGTATTGAGATTTGAACTCAAGGCCTCTGCGTCCCGAACGCAGCGCGCTACCATCTGCGCTATACCCCGAAACAAAAAGGCAGCTTGGCGCTGCCACATGGTTGCGGAAGAAGGATTCGAACCCTCACAATACGAGTCAGAGTCGCAGGTGCTACCGTTACACAATTCCGCAATATCCGCGCTCAATTCAGAGCGCTTTATTATTATATAGTTTTAGGCAACAATTGTCAACACTTTTTTGAAAAAATAAAAAGCTCTTGCAATTTTTGCATATTTCCTATATTATAAGGTAAATATTATATAGGATGGTGCTGTATTATGGCAGAATTTAAATACGAAATAACAGAGAGAATCGGCGTACTTTCGCAAAACCCCAACGGCTGGGAGCGTCAACTTAACATGGTGAGCTGGAACGACCGCGAACCGAAATATGATATCCGCGACTGGTCGCCCGACGGCACAAAAATGGGCAAGGGCATCAGCCTTACGCACGACGAAATCGAGATTTTGAAGGACATCTTAAACGGCAGCGATGACGATGGTCCGGAAGCAGAAGCATGAGTTATAAAGACGAATTTATAGAGATTTTCACCGCTAACGTGAAGCGTCAGGGCGCGCAGGAGCTGCTCGCTTGGCTCGACACGACGGACTTCTTCACTGCGCCCGCCTCCACACGTTTTCACGGCGCGTGCACAGAGGGGCTTGTTATGCACAGCCTCAACGTGTATAAGGTGATGTCGGAGCAGTATCTTGAGGAGAGCGACAGCCTTGAAAGCTTCACGCTCGTCGCACTGCTTCACGACTTGTGCAAGACGAACTACTATAAGTCCGGCTTTCGCAATGTGAAGGACGACGCGACAGGCAAATGGGAGAAGGTTCCGTCATTTTCGGTGTCGGACGCTTTTCCGTACGGTCACGGCGAAAAGAGCGTGTTCTTAATCGAGCGCTTTATACGCTTAAAGCCGTCGGAGGCCGTGGCAATACGCTGGCATATGGGCGGCTTTGACGACGCCGTGCGCGGCGGCTGCTACGCCATAAGCGAAGCGTATGACCAGTACCCTATCGCAGTAAAGCTGCATTTATCCGATTTAGCCGCGACATACCTTTTGGAAAAAGGGACAAGCAGCGTAAATAAAAGATAGTTTATAAAAATATAAGCGCTCAGAACACAATGGTCTGAGCGCTTATATTTTTATTTTAACATGTTTGAAAGCCCGTCTATGATTGTGTCGGATAGTGACGGCTTTTGTGGCTGCTTTGCGGGCTGTGTGCGGCGGATTTGGACTACGCGGCGCGGGGGCTGGTAGTGCATACCCTTGGGGGCTGAAAACGCCTGCTGCTGTGCGAAAGGCGCTGCCTGCTGTGCCACAGGTTCGGGGGCTATCGGCGCGGGCTCGGGCACCGGCTCGGGCTGCGGAGCCGGAACCTCTGGCGCTTTAGCCTGTGGTTGCGGCGCTTCTTCCTGCGGCTGCGGCTCGGGCTTTACGATGTTCGGGTTTGGCTGCTGCTGCGGCGCAAACGGTGAGCGGACAGGCGGCTGCGGAGCTTGCTGTGTAAATTCAGGCGCTGACTGCGCTTCGTACACGTCTCCCATCGAATGCGGGTGAGACTGCGACGCTTGCTCGTCCGAGCGCGTGGGGGTATATGTAGCGAGCGGCTCTTCACGCAGCACGGGCTGATTTTGCTGCTGCGGCGGCTGCGAATAATTATCGACAGGCGCGGGCGCTATCGGCGCGGGGCGCGGGACGTAGGCGCCGCTGATAGGCGCTGCCGCCTCTTGCACCGGCTGCGGCGCCGGCTGTTGATATTGCTGCACCGGCTGATATTGAGGCTGTGGCTGATACTGCGGCGCGGGCTGATAATAGCTCTGCGCGGGCTGTGCGGCCGTGTAAGGTGCGGGAGCATAGACAGGCTGTGCCGAATATGCCGGCTGATACGGTGCGGCGTAGGGCGTATATGCGGGTCTTGTATAGGCGGCGCGCTGCTGTGCTTCGTAGGCTTCGCGCTGCATTCTCTCATACATTTCGCGCTGACGCTGTTCAAACTCCGCCTGCATACGGCGCTCATATGCCTCTTGTTGCGCGCGCTCGTAGGCTTCACGCTGTGCGCGTTCATACGCTTCGCGCTGTGCTCTTTCGTATGCCTCTTGCTGTGCGCGGGCATACGCCTGCTGTTGTTCGTAGGCGACGCGTTGCTGTGCCTCATAGGCGGCACGTTGCTGCTGCTCGTAGACAGCTCTTTGCTGCTGTTCATAAACGGCACGCTGCTGCGCGTCGTAGGCGTCGTTTTGCTGAGTATACGCGGCGCGTTGATAAGCGTGGATTGTGTCGTGCTGCGCAGGATTTTGGTTATAATTTATGACGGCGGCAGGGGCAGAAACGTTATCCTGCTGCGTTTGCGCCGAGGTCGGCGTTATTGGCGGAAGCGGTGTCGGAAACTTTTCCATTTGTACCCCCAGCGTAACTAAATCTTTTTCTGTATTGCCAAGCGCCGCCTGAATGCAGCCTGTGGCTTTTTGCAGATTGCCTGTTGCGGCAAGCAGCTTTTCGTCGACTGACGCAAGCTGCGATTTCAAAACCACAATGCTTGCGGCAATGTTGTCCGCGGCTTCTGAAATCATCTTTTTGGTGTCGGTTTTTTCCTGACGCGCCTTTGCGGTGAGCACGCGCGCCTCGTCCTCGGCTTTCGCCTTTATGACCATCGACTGCGCCTCGGCCTCACGCTTTGCGGCTTCTACGCGCTGACGCGCAGCGGCAACCGCGCTGTCGGCTTCGGCACGGGCAAGCGCGACCTTTTCTTTCAAGGTCGACTGCTGTGCTTCATATTCTGAAACGCTCTCGGTGAGCGAATTTACTGTTTTATTGAGGCGGGCGTTATCTGCCTTTAGGCTTAGTGCCTCGCGTTCCTTGGCGGCAAGCTGTGTGCGGAGCGTTGCCATCTCCCCTGCCGCGTTTTCTGTTTCAAGCCTTAGCTGTGCGATTTCCTGCACCGCTTGCTCGGCGCGGGTCTGCTCGTTTTTGAGCTGATCGCACACCTGCCTTGTTTTCAAAAGCAGCGTTGCGTTGTCCTGATCGGCGTTATGCAGGCGCTTTTTAAGCTCGGTGACAGTTGCTTCAAGCTGCTTTTGGCGGGCAAGATTTTCGTTTGAAATGCGCTCTATGCACGCCAAAACCTCGTCGCGTTTAAAGCCAAACATTTCGGAATGAAACACGTTTTGGTTTGAAATGTATGCCACATTGTCGGATAAGCTATTATTATTTTCGTTTTGAGGCACCGCTTACCCTCCTTCGCACACATTTACACAGCTAGACCATGTTAATTTATATGATACCACAATACAAACAAAAATGGAACATTTTTTTGCATATTTTGTCAAATGAGTGTGAAAAATTGATTGTGCATTAAGTGCTCCCCTGTCATTCTGAGCGCAGCGAAGAATCTTTTGCGCAATGCTTGGGTTTTAAGATTCTTCGCTTCGCTCAGAATGACAATTCGGACGCGCAATGCGCGCGCCTACAAGCCCACGCACTACGGTTCACATTATAAAATTGTGTGAACCATGCGGACGAGCACAGCTCGCCCCTACAAAGGTTGCCGTCTCCCCATAAAAACCGCGTCACGGGGGACATATTGCTCTCTGCAAGAGCGGGACGTCGAGGACTCCGTCCCCTACATTGCAGCATAAATTTACCCCGCCCTACTGTGCATTTTGTAAAAACTCAAAAAAGCCACTGCCTTGCGGCAATGGCTTAAGAATTTTATTAGTTGCCTCTGTTTGAGAGCAGGCCGAGGATTTGATTGTAGTACGAATCGTCATCGTCGTCTGACTGAACAGGCTGAGGGGCGGGCTGAACCTGCTGAGGTGCAGGCTGCGCAGCCGGCTGCTGCACAGGCATTGCGCGCTGCTGCGGTATTTGCTGGACGGGCTGCACGGGCGCGTGTTCGCTTGCGAAGGTGACATTGACCTTGCCATTGTCATAGCCGTTCATTGTCGCCTTTACATTTGTCGGCATGTCGTTCTCTGGTATATCAAAGCCGGTTGCAACGACTGTGATGTGCATTTCGTCCTTGAGACTCTCGTCAAACGCAGCGCCCCAAATGATGTTTGCGTCGGGGTGAGCTGAATTTGTGATGAGCGATGCCGCCTTTTCCACGTCGTCAAGACCGATGTCAGGCGACGAGGTGATGTTGATGATGACGCCGCGTGCGCCGGCAATGCTTGTCTCCAAAAGCGGTGAAGAAATGGCTGCGTTTGCAGCATCCTCCGCCTTGTTGACGCCCTTTGCCGCGCCTACGCCCATGTGTGCGTAGCCCGCGTCCTTCATTATGCTGCGAACGTCGGCAAAGTCAAGGTTGATGAATGCCGATACGTTTATTAGCGAGGAGATACTTTCAACACCTTGACGCAGAACGTTATCGGCTGCTTCAAAGGCATTGGCAAGTGTTATCTTTTCCTGACTGATGCACTTTAAGCGCTCGTTAGGAATTACGATAAGAGAATCGACGCGCTCGAGAAGACCCGAGATGCCGATTTGCGCCATATTCATTTTGCGCTTGCCCTCGAAGGCAAACGGCTTTGTGACTATACCTACAGTAAGTATGCCAAGCTCTTTGGCGACCTCGGCCACAACTGGAGCCGCACCTGTGCCGGTGCCGCCGCCCATGCCCGCGGTGATGAAAGCCATCTGTGAGCCTTTTAGCGCTTGCGCTATCTCCTCACGGCTTTCCTCGGCACTGCGCTGACCAATTTCAGGGTCTGCACCTGCGCCGCGGCCTCTTGTGAGCTTTGCTCCAAGCTGCACCTTCTGCGTCGCTTTGGACGTGAAGAGTGCCTGCTGGTCGGTATTCATGCTTATAAACTCTACACCGCGCAGACCACTCTGCACCATGCGGTTCACAGCATTGCCACCGCCGCCGCCAACGCCTACCACTTTGATATTTGTTATATTCTGAAGTTCTTCGTCGAGGATGAACGCCACGAAAATTCCCCCTAAAGACAATTTATGTATTATGCAACATTCTTAGGATAACAGATTTGCAATATAAATTCAAGTGTTTTGTTGAAATGCTGTAAAAAACAACAAAAATTTTATAAAAAATGTTGGTTTTCTCACCATCATGGCTCACCCGCGAGCCAAACTGCGACCATTCTGCCCTCGGAATTTCGTCCGCTTACGTCGAGCGAGCCGCGCTCATTTGCCGAGAGGCTGTCCGTCAGCAGCTCGGGCGTGACGAGGTTATGGGCATAATCTATTTTGTTATCGACATCATTTATTGTGCCTATAAGCACGCGTATTCTGTTGTCGTAAAGGAAGGTTATCTCAAGAAGATTTGTCAAATCTATCTCATTTACTGGCGCAAACGAATATTTTGCGAGGGTGCTTGTTATCGTCTCAAGCGCCGACATTGTGTCTGCGTCCGTGAGCGTGATGGGCTTGCCCGCGGTGGGCGTTTCGGCTGTGACACCGCTCAGATATGTAAGCCCCGTCGCCGGCTCGGCGGAAAGGCGCAGCACCTTAAAGGTTGGACTTAAAACAGCCCAGCCGCTGTCTGTGTTCATTGAATATGTCTCGACCGACTGCGTAACGTCTATCTGCACGGTGCCCGGCAGATGTCGGCGTATAGTGACGGTTTCAAGATACGGCAGACTTGTCTCGATGGCTGCTGACGCGGAATCTATTGAGAATTTAAAGAGGTTGTCGCCGTAATTATAGCCGAACGCGGCTGTGATTTGCTCGCTTGTATAAGGGCTTTCGCCGTTCACGGTTATGGTGTCGATTTTGAAAACGACTGTCACTGAGACGACGATACCTGTGATGATTATTACCGCGGCGGCAATGGCGGCTATTATATTTCTCTTCGCGCGGCGGCGGCGCGCTTCGCCGTAGGAAAGCGGCTTTGCAGGCGCTTTTGGCGGAGGCGGAGCTTGCCTTGCCGGCTTTGGCCGCCGCTTTTCAGCGGCGGCATCGCGAGGCTTGGGAGGCTGCTTTTTGACGGGCTTTTGCTGTGTTTGAGGTTTCTTTTTAGCGCTTGCCTTATTTTTAACTGGCGCGGGAGCCGCCTGCTTTGGCGGCGGGTTTCGCCTCACCTGCTGCGGAGCGGGCTGCGGTGTGCGCTTTTTGCCGTCGACCACCGTCAGCGGAACGTTTATTGTCCCGAGCGGAATTATAGTCTCATGCATTCCGTTTGTGTTCTTTTTTTTATTCGGGATGGGCGCGGTGTTTTGGTCAAACGCTTTATTGTGCGGCTGCTGCGCCTCTAGCGGAAGCTTTACCTCGGTGACGGAATTTCGCACCTCGCTGCCGCCTTTATAGCTGTAATCAAGCCTTGACGTTTGCTTTGCGCCGCGCGGGTTTGCGGGCTTTGCGTCTGTGGGGATTGAATAATCTATGCGCGAGGGGCGCTTTTTGGGAGGTTGCGAATTTGCGGAGGTATAAGGATTTTTTGTGCCAAAACCAGCCAACGCGCCACGCCCCTTTCCCTTTTCAATAAATTATATATTATTATACATTATAGAACTCAAATTGTAAACAAATCGACATCACAAATCGCTGCACAAACTAATGTCTGCGCCGAGTGAGAAAAACATCGACGCGATGTCTTGATATCCGCGCGCGATATGCTGCACGCCGCTCACTGTGCTGTCACCTGTCGCTGTCATTGCGGCTATGACGAGCGCCGCGCCGCCGCGAAGATCCTGCGTCTCCACCTTTGCGCCGATGAGGTGGTTTACGCCCTTGATGTCGAGCGTATTTTCGCGGACATTGACGTTTGCGCCGAGCTTTGTAAACTGCGACGCGCACGAAAAGCGGTTTTGGAAAATCATATCCGTGATGCTGCACGTGCCGCGCATTTTTAAAAGAGCGGCGGCGACGAGCGGCGCGGCGTCCGTTGGGAAAGCGGGATAAACGCCTGTTGTGACGCTGCCAAAGCACCGCAAAGCGCCGTTTGAAGCTATTACAGCGGAGCTGCCGCCGGAGAGTGAAAAGCTGCACCCCGCGCGAGAGAGAATGTCGACGACGGGCTTGACGGCGGATATGCGCACGTTTTCAAGCAGCACCTCGCCCCCGCACGCGGCGACGGCGCACATGACGGTGGCGGCGGTTATTCTGTCGGGGCACGCCTTAAAGCGCGCGCCGAAAAGATTTTCCTGACCTGTTATGCGCAGTGTGCGCGTGCCTGCGCCTGTAATTTTTGCGCCGGCTTCGGTGAGAAATTTCGCGAGGTCGCACACCTCCGGCTCTGTTGCCGCGCCGCGCAAAATTGTGTTGCCCTTTGCGAGGACTGCCGCCATCAGCAACGTTTCTGTTGCGCCGACGTTTGGAAAGCGCAGGGTGAAATCCGCCCCGTGCAGGCCGTTTGACGCTTCGGCTATGACGGTGTCGCCGCGCGCTGTTATGAACGCGCCCATTGCGGCAAGCCCCGCGAGGTGGATATCAATTGGGCGCGCGCCTAAGTTGCAGCCGCCGGGGCGCGATATTTCGGCGTGGCCTGTGCGGCTTAAAAGCGGCGCTAAATAAAAAACGGACGAGCGCATACGGCTCATGAGCGACGGCGGCACAAGGCTTCGGCTGACGCCGCCCGCGTTTATCGTCACAGTGTCGCCCTTTTGCTCGACGCCGCAGCCAAGCGCGCGCAGAATTTCGATTGATGTGCGAACGTCCTCGAGCATCGGCACGTGTTCAAGCGTCACTGCGCCGCTGCACAGCACGCACGCCGCAATTATTGGCAGAACGCTGTTTTTTGCGCTTGGGATTTCGATTGTTCCGAAAAGGCTTTTGCCGCCGCTTATTTTAAGCTGTTCCATAAAAAAGCACCCCGCATCTTTTGAGATTAACCCAAGATATGCGAAGGTGCTTGCTTTTGTGATTTATTTGCTTTTTGGCGGTGTATTCATAAGGTTTTCGAGGCTTTTATATATTTTTTTGAGAGAATCGGGGCTTGCGAGCTGCATGGCGCATTTGCCCATCATCATCAGCTTTTCGGGTGTTTTTAACAGTTCCTTCACGATTTCGATAAGCTTTTCGCCCGAAATATCCTTTTCTTCAATGACCTTTGCCGCGCCTGCTTTCTCAAACTGCATGGCGTTGTGGTACTGGTGATTTTCGGCGACGTTTGGAGACGGTATTAGTATCGACGCGCGGCCGACAGCGGCTATCTCGGCGAGCGTTAAAGCGCCCGCGCGGGCTATGACTAAATCGGCTGCCGCGAGCATTTCGGGCATGTTGTCGATGTATTCACTGATGATGAATTTGTCGCTGCCGTCTATATGCTTTTCGGCGGCGAGGGCGGCGAAATCGGATTTTTCGATGCTGCCTGTGGCGTGGTAGTGGCGCGTTTTTGCGTTTGAGGATATCTCCCACTCGGCTAAACTTGCGACGACCTCGTTTATGCGCTGTGCGCCGAGCGAGCCGCCGAACGACAGTATTACGACAGTATTTTCAGGAATGCCGAGCGCCTTACGCACCTCTACCCTGTTTTGCGTGAACATCGACGCGCGCACGGGGTTGCCGACGACGATGGTTTTGTCCGGCACGCCGAGGCGCTCAACAGCGTCGGGCATTGCGGCGAAAACTACGTCTACGCGCGGGGCCAGGATTTTATTTGTGACGCCGGGAAACGCGTTTTGCTCGTCGATAGCTGTTTTTATACCGCGCTGTGCGGCTGTTTGGACGATTGGGCCACTGACATAGCCGCCTGCGCCTATCACTAAATCGGGCTTAACCTCGTTGATTATCTGTGCGGCGCGGGGCATGGCTGTTATCAAATGGCCGACAGCCTTCACGTTGCGCACGATATTTTCTGCGCTTATACGGCGCTGAATGCCGTTTACCTCTATGTGGTGAAACGGATAGCCTTCTTTTGTGACGAGCGCGTACTCCATGCCCTCTTTTCTGCCTGCGAAATGTATTTCGGACGATGGGTCGTTGCGCATTATTTCGTTGGCGATGGCGAGCGCGGGGTTGATGTGCCCCGCAGTGCCGCCGGCGGCGATGAGAACTTTCATTTGTATCACCTATACCTTTTGTATGCTGCTTTGGCGCGAGACTGATAGCACCACGCCAAGCTCTGCTAATATCATAAACAGTGACGAGCCGCCCGCAGAGAAAAACGGCAGACTGATGCCTGTATTAGGGATTGTTTTTGTTACGACGGCGATGTTTAAAACGGCTTGCAGCGTTATCTGCACAATTACGCCGATGATGAGCATTGAACCGAATTTATCTTTGGCGTGAAGCGCGATATACATGCCGCGCAAAAACAGCGCCGCGAAAAGGCCGATGACTATAAGCGCGCCGACAAGACCTAATTCTTCGCACAAAATGGCGAAGATAAAGTCGTTTTGAGGCTCGGGCAAGTACAGGTGCTTTTGAATGGAATTGCCTATTCCGCGCCCAAAAATGCCGCCCGAACCTATTGCGTAAAGGCTTTGGATAACCTGATGACCTGAGCCTAAAGGGTCAAGCCACGGGTTTTGGAACGTTTCAAGGCGCTCGAACGCGTAGTCGAGCTTATCTTTAAACATTAGCACAAAGCCGCCGAGCATCGCTGCGCCCGCGCCGAGCGCAGTGCCGAACCATATTAGGCCTGTGCCGCCGACAAACATCATTATAATGCCGATGGCGCTTATGATGATAAGGCCGGACAGATGCGGCTCGGCGACCATGAGGCCGTCGATGATGATTAAAATTACAAGAAACGGCGCCACGCCGTATTTAAACGTTTTCATCTTGTCGGCATTTACCGAAATTATCTGTGCAAACGAGAGGGTTATCGCGAATTTGGCAAGCTCTGACGGCTGAAAGGTGAAGCTGCCGAGGGTTATCCAGCGGTGAGAATTATTATATTCCGGCATGACAAGCGCGAGCGCCAGCAATATGATTGTTATTGCGAGCGCGGGCATGGCTAGCTTGTGAAGGATATGATAATCAAAGCGCGACACGGCAAACATGAATATTATGCCGAGTATGGCGTACCTTGTCTGCGGGATAATGTAGCGGTAGCTGTCTCCAAAGCGGTAAAGCGCGTATGCGGAGCTTGACGAGAACAGCATTATAAGCCCAAACACGACAAGCACGCAGACTATTATCGTGAGCGGTATATCGAGCACCGGCTGCGCAGCAAAAAAAGACATACCGCGCGTGCGGGAAAGACCTTTTGCACGCAAGCGTTTTGCTTCATCTGGCATTTGCGCACCTCCCTTTTGGAATGAAATTTTTAACCGAAATAAACAAATAAGCAGCCGACGACAACAAACATGAACGCTATAAATGAAAATACGCCGTCGATTTTGACCTCGCTCCAGCCGCTCATTTCAAAATGATGATGTATAGGGCTCATTTTAAATATGCGCTTACCGTGCGTAAGCTTGAAATATGTGACCTGAAGCATCACGCTGAACGCCTCGCACAAATATATTATACCCATGAAAATGAGCAATTCTGGGCGGTTTATGCAATATGCGCACGCGACTACTGCGCCGCCGAGAAACATGCTGCCTGTGTCGCCCATGAAAACGCGCGCGGGGTAGAAGTTCCACACAAGAAAGCCCGCACAGCCGCCCGCGACTGCCGCGGCGAAAAGTGCAATTGTAGTATAGCCCAAAAGGCTAGAAACAAACATGAAGCCGAGCATTACTATAAACGTGACGCTAGACGCAAGGCCGTCGATGCCGTCTGTTAAATTGACGGCGTTGACCATGCCTATTATTAAAAGATATGAGATTGGATAGTAAAAATACCCGAAATCAACAGCGCCGAAAAACGGCAGGTTGACTATTGTTGTGAGCGTGCCATTTATATAAAGCGACAGCAAAAGACCTGTTGTGACGAGGATTTGACCGATGATTTTATACCGCGCCATAAGGCCGAGATTGCGCTTTTTTACAACCTTTATGAAGTCGTCGATAAAGCCGATGAAGCCGAAAAGCAGGGCTGACATGACGGCGATGAACATATTTACCATCTGCGTGCTCCAGCTTTGAGCAAACATCTGCGGAGCGCCGACGGCTAAAAGCGTATAGCCTATCGCGACAGCTAGCACAATGCCGAGGTAAAACATCAAGCCGCCCATTGTGGGCGTGCCGTTTTTCTTTTGATGCCATGTGGGGCCGATTTCTTTTATTGTTTGGCCGAAATGAAGCTTATGAAGCCACGGTATTATTATATAGCCGGACAGCGCCGTTATTAAAAGTGCCGAAAAAGCCGACGCTATTAGTGCAAATCTTGCCATTGTTTTTTATCTCCGTTTCGTTTTTGGTAGCGGGGTGCAATGCGGACGTGCAATGCACGCCCCTACAATTCTTTCCCAATTTACGGTGAACCGTAGGGCGTGACGACCTCGGCACGCCGTTAGCTTTGAGAGACCCATCAATATTCGGCGCGCCGAGTCGTCGCGCCCTACGAGCAGTGATGTTAACCCTTATAAAACCCGTCTAAAATCGTTTCAAATGCCATGCCGTGGCTTGCTTTTACTAAAACTGCGTCGCCTTCGCGGCAGTAGTTGAGCAATAGTGCCACTGCGTCCTCTTTTGTTCCGCAATGGGTGGACGGCACGCCGAGTGAGACGGCGCGTTTGTTTATTCCGCGCGCGGCTTCGCCCACTGTCAAAAGCATATCTACGTTTGCTCTTGCGGCAAGCTCGCCTGTTTCTCTGTGCGCTTTTTCGGTTAAAGCGCCAAGCTCAAACATATCGCCAAGCACTGCGACGCGGCGGCCTGAAAGCGGAAGATTTGCAAGTGTGTCAACCGCGGCACGCATGCTGTCGGGGCTTGCGTTATAGCAATCCTCAATGACCGTCACGCCGCGGCACATGACCATATTTTGCCTGTGGCCTGTCGTTTGATAATTTGAAAGAGCGTCGGCGGCTGTTTTTGCGTCAAGCCCGAGGCGCGTTGCAAGCGTGTATGCCGACAGTGCGTCGCGCACATTATGCTTGCCGAGCGTGGGGATTTTCGCTTTAAAGCAGCCGTATTTTTTATCGTGTATTTTAAACGAAACGCTGCCGTTTTCCGTCACAAGCTGCTGTGCTGTGACGTCTGCATTTTCGTTTTCTATCGCAAAATAAACGGCGCCTAGCCTTGCGGGAATTTTGGCGTTTACGAGCAAATCGTCTTCGCCGTTTAAGACAAGCGGCGCGCCGTTTGGCATACCGTCGCAAATTTCCATTTTGGCCTTTAAAATATTTGCGCGCGAGCCGAGCTGCTCAAGGTGAGACACGCCTATGCACGTGATTATTGCGCCCTCGGGTTTGGCGGCAAGAGTCAGCTTTTCAATCTCGCCAAAACCCTGCATACCCATTTCTATGACGGCGTATTTTATCGTGTCGTCAAGGCGAAAAAGCGTGGCGGGCATACCTATCTCGTTGTTGGCGTTGCCCTCGGTTTTAAGCGTTTTGCCAAACGCCGAAAAGACAGCATGGCAAAACTCTTTTGTTGTTGTTTTGCCGACGCTGCCCGTCACGCCCACTAAAAGCGGAGAATAATTTGCGCGGTAATTTGCGCCCATTGCGATAAGCGCGTCGAGAGGGTCAGATACTATAACCGTTTTTTCGGCTGGTACACCGTCGACGGCATGCTGTGCTACGATGCCGACAGCGCCCTGCTTTAGCGTTTGCGCGGCGTAGATGTGTCCGTCTGTGCGCTCGCCTTTTATGCACACAAAAAGGCTTCCGCTTTTCGCCTCGCGGCTGTCTGTGCACACTGCGCTGACAAGAGCGTTTTCTTTAAGCGCGCCTATGCCGTTTAAAAGGTCGTTTACTTTTATTGGCTGCATTAATATGCCTCCTATGATAATTTACGCCAAGCCCTTTTCGCAAAGCCAGTCGGCGACTATTTTGTGTTCGTCGAGGTAAAGCGTGACGCCGTCGACGGCTTGATAATCCTCGTGGCCTTTGCCGCAGAGAATAAGCACGTCGCCCTCCTTGAGCATATCAAGCGCCTTGCGCACTGCCGTGCGGCGCTCCACCTCAACAAGATATGGCGTTTTTGATTGTTTTAAAACAGGCTCAACATCATTTATTATATCATAAGGATTTTCTTTGCGGGGATTATCTGACGTTAAAACTGCAAAATCAGCGTATTTTACAACTGCCTGCGCCATTAGCGGCCTTTTTTTGGCATCTCTTTCGCCCGCGCAGCCAAAAAGCACTATAAAACGCTTTTTTGCAAACGGAGTAATGCCGGAAAGCACCTTTTCTATGGCGTCACCGGTGTGGGCAAAATCGCACAGAATTGTGAACTCCTTGCCGTATAAAACCTCACACCGCCCGCGCACGCCGCGAGACGACGAGAGCGCCTTTGCCGCGGCTGACGGGTCGACGCCGAGCGCTATTGCGGCGGCGGCGGCGGCGAGCGCGTTATGGACGGAATATTCGCCAGGCATCGGAAAATTCACGCGCTCGATAAAGCTTTTGCCGACCATGATAAATTTTGCGCCCGACGCTGAAAACTCGACGTTGTGCGAGGTGTAATCAGCCGCGTCGTTTTTTGACGAAAACGTGATGCTATCGACGTTTGGGCATTCCTCTAAAAGTCGTCTGCCGTACTCGTCGTCTATGTTCACAACCATTTTTTCGACCTGTGAAAACAAGCTTTTTTTTGCGGCGTAATAATTTTCAAAAGTGCCGTGGTAATCTAAATGGTCTTGAGTTAAATTTGTAAAAACGCCCACCTTGAATGTCAAGCCCCAAAGGCGCAATTGGTCAAGCGCTTGGCTTGAAGCCTCCATTACGGCGGTGTCGCAGCCTGCGGCGGACATGCGGGACATGAGGGCATTTAGGTCCCACGCTTCGGGCGTTGTGAATTTTGCGGGCACCTCCATCGTGTCGATTTCGGTGTGGATAGTGCCCATCAAACCGACCTTATGCCCTGTCTGCTCTAAAATCTGCTTGATGAGCGTTGTGACTGTTGATTTGCCGTTTGTGCCTGTGACGGCGACAAGCTGCATTTTATCTGCGGGGTTTTCAAAGAAATTTGCGCACAGCAGAGCATACGCCTTGCGTCCGTTTTCGACTGTCACTTCATTTTCAAGGCCCATTGGGTGCTCTGTGACGATGCACGCAGCGCCCAGCGCGAGCGCTTTTTCGGCGTAATCGTGGCCGTCGCTTGTGCGCCCCTTTGCGCAGACGAAAACAGCGCCCGCACACGCGCGCCGCGAGTCCTGAGTGACAAGCGATGCGTCTACGTTTGGCAGTATGCCTTTATATTCTACGTTTTCAAAAAGCTGTGATAGTTTCAAGGTAAAACCTCCCTGCAAGTGAATTGTTATGCGTATTACATGCCTTAGCATGAAGATTTATTGTAGGGCGGGGGCTTGCTCCCGCCGCAGCTCAAGGCTGTCGGTTGCAACGGCGGGAGCAAGCCCCCGCCCTACGGAGATGTGATATTTTAGTCCGTCGCGGCTACGTCGTGGAATGTGACTGTTACGACTGTGCCCATCGGCACCTCTGTGCCGGGGGCTATGCTTTGCTCGACGGCCTGCACGCCTGTGCCGTCTGTTGTCACGCCGTCGGCGGACATGTTGAGCGTGACGCCCTTTAGCATTTCTTGCGCGAGCGTTATGCTCTTGCCGGACACGTCAGGCACTGTTACAACTGTGCCCTCGCTGCCCTCCTCGGTGTAAAGCACGACTGTTGACTGGCGCTCAAGCGATGTGCCTGAGGCGGGATATTGATATGTCACCGTAGCGCCGTTGCCGACTATGCGGTAGTTTAAGCCGAGCGAGTTTAGAGAGACTTGTGCGGCTGAAAGCGTGTTGTTTTCGCCTGCCAGGGTCGGCACTGTGACGCTCATGTTCGCGAGATCCTCCTCGCTGTATTCGGGGTCTATATTGAGGTACGGCATGATGTCGGCTATTACGCTGCCGACGACAGGGCCGCAAAGACGTCCGCCGTATGATGTGTTAAGCGGGCTGTTAGGCTCGTCGAGAACTATTAACACCGCGACCTCGGGGTCGTCTGCCGGTGCAAAGCCGCAGAACGAAGCTATGCGAAGATGGTCGTCCTCGTTGCCGACTATTACGCTTTGCTTTTGGCTTGTGCCTGATTTGCCGCCAACGCGGTAGCCTGCGACATACGCGGCGCTGTTGTGGGCTGTGGCTTCCTTTGATTTATCGACGGTGCGCTCTAAAAGGCTTGCCATTGTCGCACTCGTCTCCTCTGAAATGACCTGACGCTTCACGACAGTTTCATGATTTTCAATGATATTTCCGTTTGAGTCGATTATCTGCTGAACGGTGTACGGCTCCACTAAATATCCGCCGTTTACGGCTGCCGCGACGGCCGTTATCATCTGTATGCCCGTGACTGTGCTCGACTGCCCGAACGCGGACGACGAAAGCTCCGTTATGTTCATTTTATCGCGTGCATAGACGACGCTTTTTGCCTCGTTGTTCATGTCGATGCCTGTTTTTTCGTAAAAGCCGAACGCCTGCAAATAGTCGCAGAAGGTGTCTGCGCCAAGCTGCCATGCGAGCTGAATAAAGTATGGGTTGCACGACTCGTTAAGGCCGCCGAAGAAGTTCAGCGTGCCGTGTCCCTCGTCCTTGGCGCAGCGCATGGTGTGGTCAGCCACGGCGATTTTGCCCGAGCAGCCAAACGATGTGTCGAGCGACGCTTTGCCGGAATCTAGCGCTGCCGAGGCTGTGACCACCTTAAAGACAGAGCCCGGCTCGTATACGTCGGACACCGCTTTGTTGCGCCACATCGACTGCTGCGCTGTGCGGCGCGTCTCGGTGCGCGTAGCTTCGTCCTCTATTGCGGATATGGTGTCCGCCAGAGTTTGGTCGTAAAGTGTGAAGGGGTCGTTTAAATCAAAAGTTGGCAGTGTTGCCATGCCGAGAATTGCGCCTGTGTTGACGTTCATCACTATGCCAAAGCCGCGGTTTGCGACGTTGTGCTCGGTGACGGCGTTGCCGAGATATTTTTCAAGGCTGTTTTGTATATTTTCGTCTATCGTGAGCACAAGGCTGTTGCCGTCCTGCGCTTCATAAACCGCTTCGTAGTCTCCGTTCACCTTGCCGCCGTTGGCGTTTCGGGCACTCACCACTCTGCCGTTTGTGCCTGTTAAAATATCATTATATTTGAGCTCAAGCCCAACTATGCCGTTGCCGTCCGAGCCGATAAAGCCGAGAACATTTGACGCAAAGCTGCCATAAGGATATGCGCGCTTTGTGTCATTTTCAAACGTTATGCCCGCGATGGGGCTTGTTTTTGCGGCTTCTGTCGCGTTATAATCGCTCATCCATGTTTGAATTTCATCGACGACAGGCTTGTCGAGCTTGCTTTTTACCTTTATATATTTGTTTTCCGTCTGCAAAAACTGCTCGATGAGAGTCTCGACAGAAAGGCCGAAAAGCTCGGAAAATTTTGTCGCCACCATGTTCACGTTTGTGCCGGCTTTATTCATATCATACGGCGAAACGATGAGATTATACACAGACGTGCTGCTTGCAAGGACGCTCATATTTGCGTCGTATATAGTGCCACGGTTCGGCTTTATTGCAGAGTCAAGAAGCTGCTGATCCTCCGCGCGTGAGCGGTAGCTTTCGGATTCTATAACCTGATATATTACAAGGTGGTATATAGACGCGCCGAAGCCTATGAGGATAAGAAAAACAGCGACAAATATCATCGAATTTCGCATGCGCACAGACACAGCCGTCTTTGACGGTTTTGACGCGTCGGGCTGCTTGCGGGTGTGTTTTGCTTCGGGCTTTGGCATAGTTTTTCTCCTTGATTGCTGATAAAACATTATCACCGACCTTTTTCGTCAAGACGCGTAAGGTTACGGTGATAATGTGCTTTGTAATAATATGTTTTAAGGTGTGATAAACTGCGTAAAGCTCATAAGTCCGCCAAATATATTATTGCGGATAGAGTCAAGAGTTGTGTCGGGGCGCACAATTTCGTCTGTGTTGCCGCGATAAACGTAGGTTATTTGAGAGTTGTCGAGCTTGACAAGCCCAAGCGCTGTCGCCTTTTCCTCAACGCTGCTGAGGGCGGTTTTCATCTCGACCTGACCGTTTAAATAGTCGTACTCGCTCTTTAGCTCCGAGAGCTCTATTTCGGAATTATCTATCTTGTTTGTTAGCTCTGTAACTGTTGCCTGAGAGTACAGCACACTGCATACAAGCGAGACAAATATGACCGCAAACATTATCGCTGCGACAATTTTGCCGTTTATTCTAAGGCTCTTTTTCGATTTTTCGGCAACCTTGAGGCGCTGACGCGGGGTATATTCCCTGTCTGCAAAATCTTCAAGATTATACGCGGCACTGTTAGCCATGTGCTGTCAACTCCTTTCATTTAAAATAAACTGCTGCGACCCTCCTCCCCTCATTCGTCACGCTTCGCGTGCCACCTTCCCCCGAGGGGGAAGGCTTTCGCAGGCTTCCCCTTGAGGGGAAGCTGTCGGCGCAGCCGACTGATGAGGTGTAGGTTTTGACTATTTTACAATTTCTCAATCACCCTAAGCTTTGCGCTTCTAGCTCTACGGTTTTCTTCTTGTTCTTGTTCGGTGGCGATAATCGGCTTTTTTGTGATAAGCTTTGCCTTTGCCTTGCCGCCGCAGGTGCATATTGGCTGCTCGGGCGGGCAGGTGCAGGCGGTTGCCCACTGTTTAAAGCGCTGTTTCACGAGCCTGTCCTCTAGCGAATGGAACGTTATTATGCAAAAGCGTCCGCCGGGCTTAAGAATCTCGAATATCGCGTCGAGTCCCTCTGAAAGTGCGTCGAGCTCTCCGTTGACGGCTATGCGCACGGCTTGGAACGTGCGGCGCGCGGGGTTTTTATCCTTGCGGCGCACTGCCGCCGGAACAGCTGAACGAACCGCGTCGGCAAGCTGCGCTGTTGTTTCAAGCGGAGTCACCATGCGCATTGCGGTTATTTTGCCCGCTATCTGCCACGCGAAAGGCTCTTCGCCATACTCCTTTAAAATGCGGGATATCTCTTCCCTGCTGAGTGTGTTTAAAAGGTCGGCGGCTGTCATGCCCGATTGGCTCATGCGCATATCGAGCGGATCGTCGCCTGCGTAGGAGAACCCGCGCGAGCGTTCGTCAAGCTGATGTGACGACACGCCTAAGTCGAGAAGCGCACCGTCGATTGCGGCGACGTTTTCGTTTGCGAGCGCTGAGGTTATGTAGCGAAAATTTGTCTCTATGACTGTTGCGGGCAGCCCTGCAAGACGTTCGCGCGCGGTGATTACGGCGTCGGGGTCTTGGTCGAGGCTGTATAAGCGCCCTGTTGTCAGGCGCTTGGCGATTTCTCTTGAATGCCCCGCCCCGCCCGCAGTGCCGTCAACATATATGCCGTCCGACTGGATAGCAAGGCCGTCTAGACATTCTGCGAGGAGGACGGGGATGTGTTCAAAAGTCATCGTTTTACTCCGTTTCTAAAAATCAAGTGCTTCCATTGCTTCGGCTATCGGGCCTGAGCAAAGCTCGGCGTCTTTTTTGCGCCATGCTTCGGTGTTCCAAATTTCAGCGTGGCTGCCCACGCCGATTATGGTGACATCCTTATCGAGCGACGCCTGCTCGCGCAAATTTGCGGGCAAAAGTATGCGTCCCTGTTTGTCGGGGACGGCTTCAACCGCCTTTGCGTACAAAAAGCGCTGAATGTCGCGCGACTTTACCATGCTTTTTTCGGCAAGAGAGTCGGCGACGTGCTGCCATTCGCTTTGCGGAAACGCGATAAGGCACTCGTCGAGCCAGCGTGTGACGTAAAACTGCGCGCCCATTTCGTCGCGAAATTTAGCGGGAAAATTAAGGCGTCCCTTATCGTCCACGGCATAGTTATACTCGCCGATAAACATAAAGCGCGCCCCCTTTACCGATTAGTTCCCCACTTTTACCCATTTCAATCCACTTGATGTACTTTTATTATAACAAACAACTCATAAATTGCAAGGGTTTGAGAAAATAATTCATACTTTAATTATGATGGAACTATATAATGTGGAGGAAGAATTTTCATGCGCAATATATAGAACGCAGGGTTGTGCAAAACCGCGGAGCGACGAGGGCGTCGCTCCCTACAATCACCGCAAGTTCACGGCGGACGGTAGGGAGCGACGCCCTCGTCGCTCCAGTTCGTTTTCACTTTATAAAAACACAATTTTTATATACAGCTTATTTCCTCGTAAGCCCCGCAACTCTTTCGCTTGTGACGAGCATTAAAATCACGAGCGCGGCGAGGTATAGCGGGAAGAACCAAAAGCCGATATGGGTGGCTAATGCGCCGAAGATTGGGGGCATGAACGTGCTGCCGACGTAGGCGCAGGACATCTGTATTCCCATGATGCCCTGCGAACGCTCTTCGCCAAAACGGCGCGGGGTTTCGTGCAGCATTGCGGGGTAAATTGGCGCACAGCCTAGACCTATGAGCATAAGCCCCGCGAGCTGAAAATATGCGCCGAACGGCAGCAAAAGCAGCGCCGCGCCCGCAAGCGCCGTACACTGACCTATGCGGATAAGCTGATTATTCGTGAATTTTGCCGACGCAAAGCCTGTGATAAACCTGCCGGCGGCTATGCCGAAATAGTACATCGACACCCACTGCGCAGCCGTTTCGGCGGAGAGCTGCCTATATATAACAAGGTAAGACGCGCCCCAAAGCCCCGCTGTCGCCTCGACTGCACAGTAGCAAAAAAACGACAAAAGCGCGGGCTTTGCGCCTTTTATGGACAGCAGCGTCGCGACGCTTGTGGGCTTTTTCTGCGCCGATTTTTTGTCCTTTGCGGGCTTTTCGATTTTGCGCCATGCGGGCAGAGAGATTATAAGCATTAAAACGAGCACCGCCTGTGCACAGCCGATGACTGTGTAGCCTGTGCGCCAGCCGCCGCTGCGGGCGAGAAAAAAGCTCATTATGAACGGCCCCGCCGTTGCGCCTATGCCCCAAAAGCAGTGAAGCCAGTTCATGTGGCGGGCAGCGTAGTGCAGCGCGACGAAGTTATTGAGCGCAGCGTCGACAGCGCCCGCGCCGAGCCCGAGAGGGATGCCGAGCAGGCATATCACCCAAAAATTCGGAGCAAAGCGCATGAGCAAAAGCGGCGCGGCGGTGAGCGTGACGCTGAACGCCGTGACAACGCCTGTGCCGAAGCGCCGTATAAGCTTTTCGCTGAAAAAGCTTGATATTATTGTGCCGCCCGACACTATCATGTAAAAAACGCCCGCAAATGACACGGGTATGGCGAGCTCTGTGTGGATTAAAGGCCACGCGCTGCCCATTATTGCGTCGGGCAGGCCGAGGCTTATAAACGCTATGTAAATTATCGCAAGCAGACCTGAAAACATGATTATTCCTCCGAAAATGTTATTGAATTTAACGTGTACTGTAGGGCGGGGGCTTGCTCCCGCCGCAACTTGCGGCATACGGTTGCAACGGCGGGAGCAAGCCCCCGCCCTACTGTGCACCCACAGAACACTTACGACCGCGGCACGCCGAGTCGTCGTGCCCTACGACACCTTTTAGCAGATTATGAAAATGTTATTGAATTTAAGGCTTCTAGCGTCAGCCCAAGCTCGAAATCGCGCTCGAACCACTGCGCTGTCTGCGTCTCTATTTGAAACGCGCAATCGAGCATTCGCTCAACCTGACGGGAGATATTCTGCCCACTTTGGGCGCGCCAAAAGTCGCCGTAGAGCACTGTTTTTTCCGGCGCGGCAATGCAGCACACAGACGCGACAAGGCGTGCGGCGGCAGCTTCTGCTTCGTCGGCACTGCTGTAATCAATGCTGCGCCAGTCAACACCTATCGGCAGCGAGGCAATTTCGCCCGCAAAGTTTGAGTATCCTTTGTGAATTTTGCCGTTTATTACAAGCCCCACGCCCGGGCAGAAAACGCGCGGAAACCATATTGCGGACGCGGATGCGCAATTGCGGGCACAGCGGTGGTAAAAGCCGTTTGCCGCGCCGTTTATGTCGTTGACAAAAAATGTTTTTGCGCCGTAGCGGCTCTGTATGCGCGATATGAACTGTGCGCCCTCGAGCGCGCGGAAGTCGTTTAGCAAAATTACGCCGTTTTTTTCAACACCCGGCAAACCGAGGGCTATCACGGCGATGTTGTCGAATTTTGCAAACGCCGAGTCGAGCATCGCGTCAAACGATGTCTGCTCGACCTCGTTTATTGAAACGCTGTCGCGGTGAATGCTCTCGCCTGCGAAATCTACGACGCTGAGCACTATATTTAAGCTGTCGTTTTTGAAAAAGCCGTATATCACTGCGGCGAGCTTGTAGCGGCTGTTGTAGGTGTAAACAGCGCCCGGACGCCCGCCCGCCGAAACGCCCGCGCCGCGCGTGACCTCTCCCGCGTCCGACATATCCTTTAAAAGCGCGTTCACGGTGACGATGCTCAAATTAGTTTCGCCCGCTATCTCGCCCGCCGTTTTTACATTATTGGGCATGAGCGCCCTGCGCACGGCGTGCAGGTTTATATCGCGCATTTGCTTTGAGGTTATAGACAAGGCTTTTCCTCCTTTTTAAATAAGCTTTATAAAGTAAGTTTAATATATGCTTTTTTTGGACAGTTGTCAAGAGGCTTTTAAGTTTATATTTGCCTTTTCTCAACGCGTGCAGTATAATTGTAATACAAAAATATTCACAGCGTTTTAAACGAGGTGCATTATGAAAAAGGAGTACAAAAATACGCGTTTGCCGCTTTTGGCTTTGGGCGTGGTTTCCGCTGTCTTTTATGTATTGATATTGTGGCTGTTTTACGGTCTTGGGTATTTTCGCAGTAATAATTTTTTGACAACGAAGCTGCTATGTTTTTTCTTTTCCATTGATACTATCGCTGAATATATACTAATTTATAAAACCGAATATATTTACTGGATACCGGGCGGACCGACATATGAAACGGCTCGCGACGCGGGAAGTGCCGAGCGCAAAAAATTCGCGGCTAAATTTCTAAAACGCACCTGTATCATATTTGGGCTTTGCGTTTTATATATGGTAGTCAGCACTGCATTTAACTTTTCCGTGTGGCTTGACATTCTTCTCGTGGGCGGCGTAATGATTTTAAACGATTTGGAAATGCGATACAGCTTTGTTCCCGACAAATAGCAAAAAACAATGGCGCTTCTGTCCGATTATTTTTGGATAGAAGCGCCTTTTTATTGTGTTTTGAAATATTTGAATTTCCCATTAAAATATGCTATACTTGATTACCGCTACAAATCAGCACGGCGTTTGCCTGTGAAGGCATCAAGCGTGACCTTTATAACCTCTATCGAGCGAAGCTGCCGGTCTGTGAATGTGTAGGTTTTGCCGACTTGGTGCAGCATCAGGGCGTTTATTCCCTTTTCTTTTTCGTCTCGCTGCGTCAAAAATTCTGCTTTGCCTGTGCCGATTATGCTTGCGAATTTGAAGCCGTTTTTGCAGGGCAATTCGTTGTAAAACGGCTCGTGGTCGCAGTCCATCTCAACGCACACGTTTGGGTTTTGGCGCAAGCAGTCAAGCTTTAAGCCCTTTATCGCGCTGTGAAAATACAGCGTGAGCGTCTCGCCGCTTGTCTCGTAGCCGAAATTCATCGGGACTATGTACGGCATATCTCCGTTGAGCATTGCGATATTGCACACCTTGCATTTTTTCACTATCTCGATTTTTTCGGCAAAGCCGCAAACCTCTCGTCTTTTCATTATCAATTAAATCACCTCGACATATTTTAACATAAATTGGAGCAATTATGAAGCAAATTAGAATTACACCCAAAAACGCAGGCAGGCTTGACGCCTTTTTACTCGGCGAGTACAAAATGCTGACAAAGGGCAAGCTGCACAAATTCATGCGCGAAAACAAAATCAAGCTTAACGGCAAAAAAGTGCCGCTCGACACGTATATGCAGCTTGGCGACGAGCTAAAGCTGTTTATCCCCGACGAAGCGCTGACACAGCCGCAGGGTGCGCCGTATCTTCGCGCAAAGCGCATTTTTGAGGTGATTTATGAGGACGCAAACCTCGTTATCACAATTAAACCCGCCGGACTTATGGTGAACGACGACACCGAAGCCGACACGCTTATCAACCGCGCGCTTTTGTATTTAAGCGAAAAGGGCGAATATTCAAAGGAGAGCGAGTTTAAGCCCGCGCTATGCCATCGCCTTGACACAGGCACGTCCGGCTTAACTATAATCGCCAAAAACGAGGCGGCTTTCAACGAGCTTTGCACGCTTATTCAAGGGCGCGATATCGTGAAAAAATATCTTTGCGTGACATACGGCAAGCCCGCGAAGCCGTCCGCAACGCTGACGGGCTATCTTAAAAAGGACGCGGCGGCGGCGCACGTTAGGCTTTGCGACGCGAACATGAACGGCGCAAAGGAAATCATCACAAAATATAACACAATTGACACAAGCGGCAGGCTTGCACTGCTTGAAGTGGAGCTTGTGACAGGCCGCACACATCAAATTCGCCTGCATTTAGCGTCCATCGACTGCCCGATACTCGGCGACAGCAAATACGGCAATAACGCCGCAAACAGAGAATTAAAGCTCAGATACCAAGCCCTCTGTGCATACAGCCTGACATTCCCCAAAATAAACGGCGTGTGCAAGGCGCTGTCCGGCAAGACATTCAAATGCCCGTTGCCGTGGTATTATAAGCAGATTATTGACGGGGAACTTAAATAAATTTAAGGCGTTCGCACCCCCGCAAGTTCGCTATTGACTGTAGGGCAAGGGCTCTGCTCTTGCCGCAACTTACGGTAATCGGTTGCAACGGCAAGAGCAGAGCCCTTGCCCTACAGTGCATTTTTCGTGATTACCCTAACCCATTTACCCCAATCGACAACAAAAGCTCCTCGTAGGTGTAGAGAGTATTAAGCACCTCGCAGAGGGCTTTTTTTGATATGCGGGCGGGCAGGCCGATTGAGGCGAGCCACTCGCGGCGGCGGGCGGCGCTGTCTTGCGTGCCCGAAAGGCCGAGCAGGTATAAATCCGTATACGTTATTTCTCTGCCTGTGCGATCGGTTTTTTTAGTGGCTCTTGCGGTATTTAGAGCGTTTATTATTGCGCTGTCGGACACTCCCTCAACGCCGAGCAAGCCCTCTTTGCCTGCCGTGCGCTTGCGTTTCTCTTTGCCCTGCACAGACGGCACGTAGGCGTTTTTTACATTTATATCGGCGGCAAGCTTATTCACAAATGTGCGGATGCGAAAGCCCGCGCTGTCGGAATCCGTTAAAACTATCACGCCGCGCTTTTTGCCGAGGGTCAAAATAAGGTTTTTTGTCTCGTTTGAAGTGAACACCGAAAAGCCGCCTGTGGGGATTATGAGCGCGTCGACGAGCGACGAAAGCTTTATCGCGTCGTATTTGCCCTCGACAACGATTATTTCCTCTATGCGCGGCTTCATCTACTTGCCCCCGCGAACGAAATTTCGCAAAGGGCTGTCTGCAAAAGCGCCGTTTTGTCGGCACGCGTGCTTTTCAGCTTTATGTCGAGCTGCAAAAGTATTTCAAGTATCTGCAAAAGCTGCTTTTTTGTGTAGCCTGACGCGCTCTCGCCTGCTTTTTTAAGGCGGTAATCGCTGCCCTTATAGCCAAAATCCTTGAACGCGGCAGAGTAGTTTTTGCCTGTCGCCTGCGCGCATTTTACCCGATATGCGTCAAGGAAAGAGCCTGACAGCGCGGCGGCGATGGCGATTGGTTCGTTTTGCAAATCAATAAGCTCGTTTAAGCGTTCGACTGCTTTTTCGGTACGGCGCGAGGTGACAAGGCGCACCATGTCGAACACGTTTGCCTCGATGTTATGCGTGCTTAATTTTTCAATCAGCGGCAGTGTTATTTCGCCGTAATTGCACGACGCGGCAAGCTTTGCCGTCTCGTTTTCAAGCACAAAAAAGTCTGTTCCGCTGCGCTCAACTATCGCGGAGGCGGCTTGCTTTGATACGCTTGCGCCGCTTTTTTGAGCTGTTTCTACAACAAATCGCGCTGCATCGGCGGGGGTTGGCTTTGTAAGCTCTGCCGCAATGCCGTTTTTTTCGGCGGCGGCAATGAGCAATTTTGATTTTTTTGTAAGCTGCGCTTTGTCGTCCTTAAAAATCGTTGTCATGACGATAACAGAATTTTCAAGGCTTTCGCATATATCGCAAAGCGCCGCTACGTCGGCGTCGTTCATGGCAGACGGCTCAAGCGAAACTGCGACTATTCTTCTTGTGCCGAACATCGAAATCGTGCCCGCCGCGTCGACAATTTCTTCAATAGACGGCGCGGGGCCGTCGATTTGCGTCAGCTCGGACGGCTCTGCCTGTTGCAATATGGCGATTGTTTTTTCGGCGTAGCGGCGCGGGGCGTACTCCTCGGTTGAGTAGTAATAAAACACGCTTTGTGTAAGCGGCTGTGAAAGCGCTTTTATAAGCTGCTGCTCGCGCAATATCATATCGTCGGCACTCCTTTTTAGTAATTATTATTATCCCATCCACCAGTATGCACTGTAGGGCGGGGGCTTGCTCCCGCCGTGATTTGCGGTAGGGGGGGTGCGGCGGCGGAAGCAAGCCCCGCCCTACTGATGACTTTTCTAAAGCGATAACAACATTAGTAAATTACTGATTTTCCGCTGCGGACTAGGATTTCATCAGTTATAATGATTTTATCTTCATAGCTTTCCGCCCAAGACGGCGCTGCTGAATAGACAGCTATCTTATCGCAAATTAAATTTTGAGGCTCGGACGAGCCTGCGATGAACACGTCTATCCCCTTTTCGTTTGATAAATCGACCTTGCCTGTCGCGACGCAAACGTCAAAACCGCCCATGCCGATTATGGCGTAGCAGCCTTTGTTTTGCCTGTGCACTGTCACTATTATATCACGAAACGGCGTGTAAGTCTTTGCCGAAAGCACATTTTGTACGGCTAGGACCTCATTTTGCGCGGCGAAGCCGTCTTTAAGCGCGGCGGTGTTTGCGGCAAGGCGCAAATCGACTAGAAAATTTACGTCTTGGCGGTTATATAATTCGAGCGTGTCGGCAACGCCTGTCGCGCTTTGCGACCCGCGAAAAATTACGGTGGTGTCAAAGCCCTGCGTTATAACGACGGCGGGGTTTGCGTTGTTGCCGGTCAGCGTTATATGCACAACATCTGCGTCATAGCACATATACGCGGCTGCCAAAATTATCACGAAAAGTGATGTAAAGAACACGCTTTTTACTCTGCCAACGCCTGATTTTACGCCTGCATACAGCAAAAGTGCCGTCAAAATGAAAATACACAGCGCAGACAAACCGTATAAATGCACAAACGCAAACGGCAGATTTGCCGTCCATGACGCGAGCTTTATTATGAAATTCACAATTACAGCCGCTATCAGGCACGCGAGACGCGCGATGAACGCGAGGGGCGTTATGTAGAAAAATGCGGCTGTGACAAGCCCTAAAACAACTATAAACGGCAGAAGTGCCACCGTGGGAACGCCTGCGAGCACCGAGACAAGCGACACGCCCTCGCCTATCGCGACGAGCACAGGGACAGTGGCCGCTGTCGCTGCTATCGGCACAAGCAAAACGTAGCCGAATTTTATCGCTAAGATTTTCACGCGAGGTGCATCCTGCTGCTTTTGGAGTGTTCGTGTTTGGCTTTCGCCGACAAGCACGACTGCCAAAACCGACGATATCGAGAGCAGTAAGCCTATGTCAACCGCCGCGTATGGGTTTATGGCGCAGAGCAAAAGTGCCGCCGTACCGAGTGAGGTATACACGTCGCTTTGCCTGTTAAAAAGCGCGCCCGAATACACGAGCAAAAGCGCAACACCGCTTCGGACTACCGATGCGGACATGCCCATAAATACCATTATAAATAGTATAAACACACAGGTGACGGCACTTGATATACGCGTGCGGCGCTTAAAAATGCGGGAAATAACGAAATAAAACGCCGCCGCAAGCATGCTTAAATGCAAGCCAGATACAACAAGCAGATAGGAAATGCCAGCTCGTTTGAAAATTGTTTTTGTTGATGTGTCGAGCTTTGTTTTGTCGCCTGCCGACATAGCGGCGAGCACCGCGCCTGTCTCGCGCGGCAAAAGCGTTGTTATAGAGTCGCCTGCTTTTGCTTGAAGCGCGGAAATTGACGACAAAATACCGTTTTTCTGCGGCTCGGCGCTCATCAAATCGACTTCATTATAAATAATAAATATGCCATTTGCGTAGTTTGAATAAAGATATTCGTCACGCTTTGGCGCGCTGCCCTCACCGTTAAATGTGACGACATCGCCTACATTGCAAAGCGGCATGGAATAGGCAAATGTCTTGCCGCTCGCCTTTTCGCCGTCCACTGTCAAAATTTGCAGCTTGGCGTTTACGCTGTCCTCTGTATAGGCGGGCGTTGTGGTGAGCACCTTTGCGGTTATTGTATGCGTTTCGCCTATGTAGCCCTCTATTTTAGAGACGTTTGCATATTGATACGCCGCCATGAGGCAAAATGCGCACGCGGCGGAGATTAGGACGGTGGAGATGTATTTTAAAACCAGCACTTTGTCATTCTGAGCGAAGCGAAAAATCTTTTGTGCATTGCCGCGGGTTTTAAGATTCTTCGTCGCTACGCTCCTCAGAATGACACCCGCCGCCACAATACCAAAAACAGCCGCAAGGGGCAACAAAGCCCCCTGCGGCATAAAAACTGCTAGCAAGTTTGCTATTAAAAATGTAAAGCCAACTATCGCAAGCGGTCTTTTCATGTGCGTGTTTTACTTGAAGAAAAGCGGGAGCGGCTGCAAGAAAATGATGTCCGTGCGCTCTGACGCGTCGCCCTCGGCGAGGACGGCTGCGCGGGCAACAACTGTGCCTGTGCTTTTTCCGACGAGCGTTTCAAGCGCTTGCAGGCTGCCGCCTGTGCTTATTACGTCGTCGACGATTACGACACGCTTGCCGTCCATATAGTCTAGATCTTTTTTGTCGATGATAAGCGTCTGCTCGGCTTCTGTGGTTATGGATTTATCATTAACAATGATTGGCTCCTGCATATAAAGCTTGACACTTTTGCGTGCGGGAATGTACTGCTTGCCGCTTTGGCGCGCCATTTCGTATGCGAGCGGAATGCCCTTTGACTCGGCGGTGACGATGACGTCAAACTCCGGCAGCTTTTCGAGCAATTCCTTTGCGCACGCGACCGTCAGTTCAACGTCGCTGAACATGACAAACGCCGCGATATCCATTTTTTCATTAACAGGGCAAAGCGGCAGCTCTCGCGTGACGCCCGCAACGTTAAGTGTGTAGGTTTTTTTCATAATTCTTATCCCCTTATCAGACTAATTGTGGGTTTTGCGCGAACGAAGCGGAACGCATACAATGCGTTCCCTACGCGTCAGCCCGGAGGCCATTTTAAGCTGCGCTTTGCAAGCACGTGAAAGTGCAGATGCTTTACGCTTTGTCCGCCGTCTTTGCCGCAGTTTGTGACGACGCGATAGCCGTTTTCGAGGTTTAGCTCCTTTGAAACCTTGCTTATCACCTCAAATATATGCGCGACGACGGCGGAATTCTCCTGCGTTATATCGTCGGGCGAGGAAATGTGCTGCTTTGGTATCACGAGAAAATGCACAGGCGCCTGCGGGTCAATGTCATAAAACGCGAGCACTGTGTCGTCCTCGTAGACCTTGTTTGTGGGGATTTCTCCCCTTGCCATTTTGCAAAACAAGCAATCGTCCATAGCTGTCTCCTTTTTAAAGTGAGGCCTTTACGATGTCGTAAACGGCGCTTAGCGCTTCGTCGATTTTTGTCATATCCTTTACGCCTGCCATTGCGAAGTCCGGCTTGCCGCCGCCGTTGCCGCCTGCTATTGCGGCGATTTCCTTGACGAGCTTGCCCGCTGCAAGGCCCTTAGCCTGTGCGTCCTTGCCGACGGCGACAGCAAGGCTTGCTTTGCCGTCTGTCTCGCCGACTATTGCGCAGACGCTGCACGGCTCTTTTTCGCGGATGGTGTCGCACATGCCGCGCACGGAGTCGCTTGATGTGCCAGACGCAAACAGCGTGAATATCTTTACGCCGTCAACCTCTTTCGCCTCTTTGAAAAGGCCTGTCAGCTTTGAATTTGCGGCCTTTGCCTTGATTGATTCAAGCTCCTTTTGAAGCGTTTTCACCTCAGCAATTGCCGCCGCCGCCTTTGTGGGCAGCTCGTGGGCGCTTGTGACCTTTAGCGCGCCTGCGGTTTTGTTTATAACGTCTGTTTTTTCGTCGAGCAGACGCAGCACGCCGTAGCCTGTTGTACCCTCGATGCGGCGAATGCCCGCCGCGACGCTGCTCTCTGACAGTATTTTGAAGATGCCGAGATGCGCTGTATTCGACACATGTGTGCCGCCGCAGAACTCTGTTGACCAGCCGTTTACGTCGACAACGCGCACGACTTCGCCGTATTTTTCACCAAACAGCGCCATTGCGCCAAGCTCTTTGGCTTCTTTGAGCGGCATTTCGCGGATTGTGACTGGCATTGCCTCAAAAATCTTTTCGTTGACGATGGCCTCGATGACCTCTAATTCCTGCGGAGTTACGGCGCTGAAATGTGTGAAGTCGAAGCGCACGCGCTCGTCGTCCTCATAAGAGCCGGCTTGATGCACGTGTGCGCCGAGCACCTCGCGAAGCGCTTTTTGTAGAAGATGCGCGGAGGTGTGGTTGCGCATTATCGCGTGGCGGCGCTTTGTGTCGACTGTCGCCGTCACCTTGTCGCCGTTTTTGATTGTGCCGTCCTCGAGCACGCAGGTGTGGACGAAATAGCCCTTCGGCGTTTTTTTGCACGCTGTGACGCGCAGATGTGCGCCGTCCTGCGTTGTGATAACGCCTGTGTCGGCAACCTGTCCGCCGCTTTCGGCATAGAACGGTGTGCGGTCGAGAATTACGAGCACGCTGTCCTTTTCGCCGTCGTCTGTCGCGACTGCGTCGACGATTTCCTCGCCGTCCGACAGCGCGACAACCGCACCTGTGTCCTCAAGCTTTTCATAGCCTGTGAACTGCGTTGGCTGTGCTTCGACATCGGCAAAAAGGTCTGCCGACCAGCCGGAAATATCGCGGCTTAATCTGTCCTCACGCGCCTTTGTGCGCTGTTTTTGAAGCTCGTTTTTAAACGCTTCAACGTCGACCTTGATGTTGCGCTCCTCGGCGATTTCCTTTGTCAAGTCAATCGGGAAGCCGAACGTGTCGTTTAGCTTAAACGCTTCAATGCCCGAAAGTATGCGCGCCTTGCCCTCTTTTGCGGCGCTTTCGACACTCGCCATAAGACCCGTCAAGATGTTTAAGCCCGCGTCGATAGTGCGCGAGAAGCGCTCTTCTTCAGCGGAAATTGTCTTTTTGATATAGTCTGAATGCTCGACAAGCTCGGGGTATGCGCCGCCGTTTTCTTTGATTACGGTATCGCAAAGCTCTGAAAGGAACGGGCGCGTAACGCCGAGCATACGTCCGTGGCGCGCGGCGCGGCGAAGCAGACGGCGCAAAACATAGCCGCGACCTTCGTTTGACGGCTGAATGCCGTCGCTGACCATGAACACCGTCGAGCGGATATGGTCTGTTATGACGCGGATTGAAACGTCCGTTTTATCGTCCTTGCCGTAGGTTTTACCTGTTATACGCTCCACGTGCTTTAAGATGTTGTTTACGGTGTCGACCTCAAACAGATTGCCTACGCCCTGCAAAACGCACGCTAGGCGCTCAAGGCCCATGCCTGTGTCGATGTTCGGGTTTGCGAGAAGCTCATATTTGCCTGCGCCGTCGGAATCGAACTGGCTGAAAACGAGGTTCCACACCTCCATATAGCGGTCACAGTCACAGCCGACCTTGCAGTCGGATTTGCCGCAGCCGTGTGCAGGTCCGCGGTCAAAATAAATTTCACTGCACGGGCCGCAGGGGCCTGAGCCGTGCTCCCAAAAGTTATCCTCTTTGCCAAAGCGAACCATGTGATCTTCCGCGATGCCGATTTCCTTTGTCCAGATGTCATACGCCTCGTCGTCCTCTAGGTAGACGGAGATGTATAATAAGTCTGCGGGGATTTCTAGCACGCTTGTCAAAAACTCCCACGCCCACGCGATTGCCTCGCGCTTAAAGTAGTTTTGAAAGCTGAAATTGCCGAGCATTTCAAAGAAAGTGCCGTGGCGCGCTGTGATGCCGACGCGCTCGATATCGGGCGTGCGGATACATTTTTGGCAGGTTGTGACGCGGTGTGAGGGCGGCTCCTCCTGACCGAGAAACCATTTTTTCATAGGCGCCATGCCAGAATTTATAAGCAAAAGGCTTTTGTCGTTATGCGGGACGAGCGGAAAGCTGTCTAGGCGCAAATGCTCCTTACTCTCAAAAAACGAGAGAAAGCTCTCGCGCAGTTCGTTAAGTCCTGTCCATTTCATTTGTTTTTCTCCTCATAAAAAAATAAACCTCCGCCCCTAAAAAAGGGACGAAGGCAAAATTACTTCCGTGGTACCACCCAAATTACGCAAAAAATGCGTCACTTTAAATGCGTTAACGCCGCAAATACGTCTTGCTTTGCGCAAAAAGCTCACGGGTGGCGAAAATGTGTGCACAGCGGGAATATTTCAGCCAAGTATCCCCTCTCTTTAGAAGCGCCGTAACATTTTAAGCCCGATCACAGCCGATGGCATATTACCTTTATATTATAAGGCAAAACGCCGAAAAGTCAAGGGGGAATTGTGAGGAAATATGACCGCTCATCCGTCGCACAAGCTATCCTATTGTCATTCTGAGTGAAGCGAATAATCTTTTGTGCGTTGCCGTAGGTTTTAAGATTCTTCGCTTCACTCAGAATGACAAAGGCTTTGTGCAATGCACTGTATGGCGGGGGCTTGCTCCCGCCGCTGTAATAGCATCCCGTAAGCTTCGGCGGGAGCAAGCCCCCACCCTACGGGGTGAATTTTACGCAGACTTATTTCGGCAAAAAATAGCCCAGCTGGGTTGCCACCTGGGAGAAAATTTTGGAGGCTTCGTCGCTGTCGGCGGTGCTTGAATCTAGCATGACGGCTATTGTGTATTTGGGGGCTTCGGCGGGGTAAAAGCCGGCAAACCACGCGTTCATTATCTCGCTGCCGTCATCGTCGTAGCGGCCTGTTTGGGCTGTGCCTGTTTTGCCGCCGGCTGTAAAGCGAGCGGGGGCGGCGTTTTTGCCGAGGCCGTTTTCTACTACGCCCTCCATGAGCGTTTTTACAGCGCTTGCCGTGTTTTTGTGCATGACGCGGCGCATTATTGGCAGATAAAGGCTTTTTTCAACGGTGCGGGCGTAGGCGTTCACCTCGCCCTCTACAAACGTTGGCGATATATATATTCCGTCGTTGGCAAACACGTTGAACATCGCGGCAATCTGCACAGGCGTGGCTGTCAGCTTGCCTTGACCAAAGCTTATCATCGCGAGCTCGCCCTTATCCTCAAGCTGCTCGGAGGTTGGCAGAGTGCCTTTTGCTGTGCGCATTGTGCCGTAAATCTGCGTGCTTTGGGCAAAGCCGGAGCGGGTGGCGTATTTTAAAATTGTGTCGCCTCCGAGCTTATCGCCGAGCTGAACAAAGTAGCAGTTGCAGCTTTGCTCGAGCGCCGTTTGCAAATTGACCTCGCCGTGGCCTTTGCCGTAGGCGCAGCGGTATGTGTGACCGCCGACCTCTATGCTGCCTGTGCACTCGTATGTCTCCTCGGGGTCTATTCCGCTTTCAAGCGCGGCGGCGGCGAGCAGCGGCTTGAACACCGAGCCTACGCTGTACGCGCTTATTGAGCGATTTATGAAGCAGGTTTCCTCTGTTGCGGACGCTATGTCCGACGGATCGAAATTCGGCACGCTGACGCTTGTTAAGACGCGGGCGCTTTTTGCGTCGAGCACTACTATTGAGCCTGACTGCATATACTGTGCCGCCACGCCCTCGCAGATGCGCTGTGTGGTGGCGTCGAGCGTGAGCATGATGCCTGTGCCGTCGCCGTAGGTTGCGCGCGTTTTTGTGTCGCCTATAACGTTGCCGTTTGCGTCTGCTGTGCCGACGGCGTTAAGCGCTGTGTAGCTGCCTGCGAGCTTATCGTCGCACTCTTTTTCGAGGCCGGACACGCCCTCTTCGTTTGAGTTTACGTAGCCGATGAGGTGGCTTGCTATCGCGACAGGGCGGTAGCGGACGATTTTGTCGACTGTTTTGACGTCGAGCTTTTCTATGTCAGAAAGCTGCATCAGAAACGGTCTTGTGCCTTGAATTAAGCGGTAAAAATCGCTTTTTTCGTCGGGGGCGACGTTTGCGAAAAGCGTGCGGTAGGTTTGGGAATTTGGCTCTAGCAGCGCGTAGGGCTTAGTGTCCTCGCCTGTGAGCTGAACAAAATTTTTGTCGTAGAAATTGCCTCTGCCGGAATTTATTTGGAGGCTATACAGTGACTGCTGCGCGGAAGCCTCGGCGTAGGAATTATTTGCCGCTGCGAGCGCGCAGGTGCACACAAGCCCTGAAAACAGCACAGCCGCACCCTCGCACACTGCAAATACTCTTTTTAATTTCAACAAGCGCACCACCCCGCATTTAGTATGAGCGAAAAAGGGGCGGATAAACGCGCATAAATTTAAAAAAGACCGCCGAAGCAGTCTTTTAAAACAGGTTTATTCAGCGTCGAACAAAAGCGCATTGATGCCGTCGACGATGTTTTGGGTTGTGAAGCGGGCGACGCTGATTGAGTCGAGCATTTGGTCTGTACCGGTTTTTGTTGCGTCGATATAGCGAAACTCTGCTTTGTCGATAGCGTTTTGGATTGTTTGTGCGTAGTCGCTGTTATTGGGATTTGCGAGGGCTTTTTGCAGAAGCTGAAGCGTGACGGCGACCGCCTGTTGTTTTGTGAAAACGGCGTTTGCCGCCTCTTGTTTAAATTCTGCAAGGCTTTCAAGTGTGCGCATATTTATACCTCCGTGCATTTTATTTGTTATATTTATAATACACTTTATGGGCAAAAAATACAAGACGGCAAAATTTTGCTTTTATTTGAAAAATACACTTGACATAAGCTGTCGTTTTTGATAATATAATAAAGCACTGAAATTTGTGCGCCGTATGGGGGATTAGCTCAGCTGGGAGAGCGCCTGCATGGCATGCAGGAGGTCAGCGGTTCGATCCCGCTATTCTCCACCACCACTTGCAGTGGGGCAATATGTCCCCACTGCATTTTTGTTTTTTATTGGGGACGTTTCCTTTATCACTTTGAGGGGGAATAATCGGACGCGCAATGCGCGCCCCTACATTCCTGCAACGTGCGTAGGGGCGATTCACGAATCGCCCGATAAATTAGCGCAAACTTGCTGCGGGCGATTCGTGAATCGCCCCTACACTTAACGCGCTAAGCGCCGTTAAATAAAGAAAACTGGCAGTTTGTGCAAAACTCTCGGGGCGATGTAGGCATCGTCCCCTACAATGCATATTGCGAATGTGTGTAAACCGATGCGAAGCGACTATGCTTTGCTATAAATTAAAATAACAAAAGCGCTGCCACATTTTTTGTGGCAGCGCTTTTATTATTTGATTAATTTAGTCGTCTTGTGCGTTTGCGTTTAAAACTGAGCCTGCGTCTACTGATGCTGATGTGTGGCCGAGGTCTTTTTCCATTTGGGCAAGAGTTTTCTTGTCGAGGTTATAGACAACGCCGTAGGCGATAAGCTGAATGACTGCACTGAGCAAAAGTGCACCTGCTGTGAGGTAACGCATGTTGAGCGCGACCTGAGCTGTCTGTGCTGCTTTCAGGCTGGCGTCGTAGCCAAGCGCTGTTGCGGCGATAAGGCCGAGCGACGGGCCGATGCCCTGTGCAAGCTTGCGGAAGAATGAATGAAGTGCATATGTTGTGCCCTCTTCACGCACGCCGAATTTCCATTCGTTGTAGTCCATTGCGTCTGCCATCAAAGACCAGCTTACGCATGAGCCAATGCCTGAGCCAAACGCGTTGATGACTTGGCACACTACAAACAGTGCAAGACCTTTGCCGTCAGGAGTGATTGGCAGCACAAGCATGAGAACATATGCGAGCACACTTACGCCTGCGCCAACTGTAACCGCTTCTTTTTTGCCAAAGCGTGAAACAATTTTGCCGATGAACGGCATGAAGATGAACAGGCCTACATAGCCTAGCATTGAAACAAAGCCGGAAATTTGAGCGTTTTTAAAGTATGCCTGGAACGTGATTTGCATCGCAACAGACGCGCCGTACATACCGATGAACAAGCCGACAGGGGCAAGTGTTGCGCCGACGGCTGCACGGTTGCGCATAAAGTTGCCGACTGCTTTGAAGATGTTAAACTTAGGCTTATCTTCATTTGCCTTAACGTCCTGCTGAACGCGGATAACGGTGTTTTTGATCATGAACTGGAATGCGATGAAGCCGAGAACGCCCATGACAAGAGCTATAATGAAAATGCGCTCGCCGCGAAGCTCGTTGCCGGCATCATAAATCAAAAGCGGAAGAATAACCATTGTTGAAAGGCTGCCGACCATTGAGCCGACGCTGCGCCATGTTGAAAGGCCAACGCGCTCGACGGGGTCTGCTGTGATGAGAGAAAGAACTGAGCCGTAAGGAACATTTGCGATTGTGTAGAAAGCGTCCCAAATAATGTAGCCTCCCACGAACAAAATATTCTTGACCATTGCAGGTGCGCCTGTCCACGGCACAAAGCAAAGTGCGCCCGCGACCATAAGCCCTATAGAACCTACCCATATGTACGCAAGGAACTTATTGCGCTTATACTGGTGCTTATCTGCATCGATGAGTGCGCCGATAACAGGGTCGTTGATGGCGTCCCATATCTGAACGAGCAAAAGCAGTGATGCCATTAAGATGGGGTCAATGCCCATGAACTGTGTCCAGAAGATTACCAGTGAGCCTTTGAGGGCGAAGCTCATGTTGCAGCCGAAGTCGCCTGCGCCGTAAGCCACCTTGTCCAGCATGCCAAACTTGCGTAGTCCGTTTGCGTCTAGCTTGGTTTTTTCAGTTGTCATTTTGTTTCCTCCTAAAGCTTTATAAAGCTTTTCCATGTATTAAATGATAGCACGAAAATGTCTAAATGAAAATTGTATAAGTTAGCATTATATTGTAAATCTTGCTGTTGTATCCATAAGCACACAATAAAAATGCGTATTGTTTGTGCAAATTGCACAAACAAGTTAGTGAATCAAAAAGAAGAAGCAACGTGCGATGTCTGCAAACATCACACATTACTTCTTCAGTCTTGCCTATTATTTTTTTAAGCGATTTTTTATATCAATATATTGCCGTTTTCGTCCGGTTTCATTGGAACGGCTACCATCCAGTCTACTATCGAAAACGCTATCGGCAGACCTGTTATAGCAAGCAGTGTATATATGATACCGAGCGCATACCGTTTTTCATAATAGCGATGTCCGCCGACTATGCCTGTAAGCAGGCACAGCCAAATGTATTTTTTGCGATTAACAAGATGCTTTACGCGGTTTTCTCGTTTTTCAAAATACCGGTCGCCAAGGCGCACCCACCATTTGTCTTTTTGAATGATGCCCTGTTGAGCCTGAACCTCTTGCAGCTCGTCCTCGGCTTTTGCCAAATCGGCAAAATTGAAATCGCGTTCCATCTGCGGCACATAGACTTTTTTGTCCGCATCCGCAAGCATTGCCTTACCGTATTCTTCTCTTTGAGATATTTTATCGTCAGGCTGCGGTGCAGCTGTTGTATTTTTTGCCATGAACAGTCCCCCTGTGCCGTTTTATAACATTAAGCTTCTTGCTGTGCTTTCTTTTTGATTTCGCCGATTCTCTCTTGAATTTCTGCCATCTTCTCTTTTGTGAGCGGATAGAACTTCATTGCGACGAGGTTGCACGCCCAGCCGAGGATAGGAGCGCCTATGAAGCAAGCCATTGTCACCCAGAAAATGCCTGTGCTGTATGGTGTATCCTGTGTGGGGTTAGCTGTTGTAAAGCCAATAGACGCAACCAAAAGTGCAACAAATGTGCCTGCGAGGGATGAAATCATTTTGTCAACAAAGCTGAAAAGTGTGCCCATCAAGCCGGGAACGTATTTACCGCTGCGGTAAACCTCATAGTCGGCACAGTCTGCTGTCATCGGGATAACAATGTTGCCCGCCATGCCATAGAAGCCCTTGTTTGCAAGGAACAAAATAAGGAACAGTGCTGTGAACGCTGTCAAGCCGTTTGCGAAGCTGAGGTCAAGCGTTGTCGGGTCGCCGACAATAAACAGTGCAAGCAAGCCGATAGCTGATATGATAGCGCCCCATGAACCGACGACAATAGCCTTTTTCTGTCCGAGACGAACAGCTACAAACGCTATCATTACGAGAGTGATAAGCACTGCCGGGATTGATGTAACGGCGCTCATAAATCCGTATTGGTCGTAATTGCCAACGATAATGCCGAAAAGCATTACGTAAACTACGGAGTTGCTCATCATAGATGTGCATAGCTTATCGGAGGACGCAGATACAACAAGCATCTGAATAGCGCGGTTTTTGCGCAGAACCTCCCAGTAATCTTTAAAGCCGATTTTGACAACCTTGCCGACACCGAAGTACTCGACACGGTCTTTGCGCCACAAGCCGATGATGGCAAGCACTGCACAGCAAGCTGAGATTGCAGCGCAGAAGCCCCAAAGGTCTTGGAACATTGCAGGTGATGACCATGCAACCGCGCCGCCGTGCTTTGGCAGCAAAACGCCTGTGACATAAAGCGGCAGCAACGAGAAAATTACTGTGTTGTAAGTAGCGTCAAACATTGTAAAAACAGGGCGCTGCTTGGGGTCGTTAGTAAGGCAGGTTTGAGCTGACTTTGTAACAACGCACTGGCAGGTGTAGCCGATTATATACACCATGTATAGCACAATGTATGCCGGAAAACGTATTGCGTTTGGAATATTTGGAATAAGATAGAAAATAATGCCGCTTGTAACCGCCAAAATTAAGTTACCGATTACAATGAACGGACGGTTTTTGCCAAACTTTGTGTTTGTTTTATCAACTATGTAGCCGATAAATGGGTCTGTTACGCCGTCCCACATACGCATAATTGTGGTGATGGAACCGGCGAGAACTACGCCAACACCTACAATTCCCGTTAAGAAGTAGGCGATGTACATGAATGCGAACATATAGATGTTCGTCGATGTGTTGTTGAGCGCATAAAATCCGATTTCCCATATTTTGGCGCGATGGATACCGGTTTCTGCATCGTACAATAGTTGTTTGCTCATTGTTTCTTCCTCACTTTCATATCTAGTTATCCATTATGGCTCGAATAACTTTATGTATTAAGTGTAACATTTTTCACATTTTGATTCTATGTAATAGTTGCGCATGTTGCATTGTAATTGTTGCTTTTGGGGAATATATGTCGAATTTTTGAGCAATATTTTATGCACTATGTACATAAAATGATTTTGTCTTGTTGCGAAAAACTTTTATTATGTCCAAATCATTAATAAATAATGTCTATTTAATGTCTTTTACAAAATAAAAACAATCATTTAACATTAAACTTAAATAAAAATTGCGTTTCTTGTTTGCACACAAGAAACGCAATAATTATAAAGCAAATATGCTTTATATTGATTTATGCTGTGAACCACTCGGCAAAGCCCATTGCCTTGAGGTTTGCCATGCTTGTGGCAAGGCAATCAAACGGGTCTCTGCCGTACTGGTCGTCTTGTTCAATTAGGAAATATTTGCTGCCGCAAGCAAGGCCTGTCTCGATGATTTCATTCATCGGGAGGTTGCCCTCGCCCACTTCGGCAAACTGCACTGTGCTTGTGAACGCCTGCATGAATGTCGCGGGGTCAAACTTGCCCTCGGGCAGCTTTAAAGCGCCGATACGATAGTCTTTTAAGTGCAAAAGCGTCACGCGGTCTTTATATTTTTTGATGTACTCGATGGGATTTTCGCCGCCGCGCTGCACCCAGTGCACATCTAGCTCAAAGCCCATGTGCTTTGTTGTGTCGCGGATGATGTCAAGAAGGTATTTGCCGTCGAATTTTTGGAACTCGATGTGATGATTGTGATAATATAGCTCGATACCGTGCTCTTTGAGCTTTTCAGCCATAGCGTCGGCGCGCGTTACGAAGTCTATCACCTTTTCTTTGCTGCCCATACAGGTCATCGGGAGCATACCGATGCGCAGGAAGTTGCAGCCGAGGGTTTTGCAGTCGGCGACAATTTTGTCAAAATCGCTGACGAGATATTCCCCGGGCATACCGGGCATCATCGGCTCAAGCGCAGCACTGCACGCGGCGATTTTTATGCCGAACTCGTCGCAGGCTTTTTTCATTTGTGCGACGTTTTCCTCCGTCATCGGAATTTGGCTAATCTCAACACAATGATAGCCCATTTCGGCGAGTTTTTTGAGCACTTCATACGCGCCCATCTCCTCGACCTTGCCCTTGAGCATCATCATCTGAACGCCAATTAAGCCTTTGTTTTCCATGTTTTTCTCACTTTCTATAATGTGACTGCGCCGCCGTTTGATGAGCGGATAGCGTCAATCATTTTCATGCTTATAACGCCCTCGTCGGCGTGAATGTAGTCGTCTGTGCCGTCGCAAAGGCTCTTGTAATATTGTCCTATCGCTTTTGCGTGGCTTGCGCCGTAATAGAACTTTTTGCCCGGCAGCTTATCGTCCTCGCACACAAGCTCGCGCGAGCCTTCGACAAGCTTAAACAGCGCGTTGTCGGCAATGACATACTCGGCGTTTTCGAGCGTTATGCCTATCTCGATATTGTCGTTTTTGCTGTTTGCGATGCTCGCCATAAAAAGCCCTGTCGCGCCGTTTGCAAAGCTTATTCGCGCTGTGGCGGTGTCCTCGACCTCTATGCCGTAGTCAAGAAGCTGACAGATATTGCCTGTCAGGGACGTTATTTCGCCCGCGAAGCACTGCATTAAATCGAGAGTATGTATGCTTTGGTTTATCATTACGCCGCCGCCCGCTGTGTCCATTTTTCCGCGCCACGGCGACGCTTCGTAGTACGCTTTTGGTCTGTGCCACGCGACGACGCCCTTTACGCCCGTCACCTTGCCGTCGTGCCCGCTTTTTATTACATCGAGCATTTTAACAGAGCTGTTGTTGAGCCTGTTTTGAAGGCAGATGCCAAAGCGCAAGCTTGGATAGTCTTTTTCAAGCGCGGCAAATTGCATGGCTTCGGCGGCGTTTAGCGCAAGCGGCTTTTCGCAAAATACGTTTGATCCGGCTTTTGCAGCTAAAAGCGCCATCGGGTAATGCAGATAATGCGGCAAGCAGATGTGCACAACGTCAGGCTTTACTTTATCTAACATATCCTGCGCGTCAGTGAAAAATCTCACATCGCCAGCGATATTTTGTTTGTCAGGATTTATGTCGCACACCGCGACAAGCTCGACGTCGCTCATCGACTGCAATATCGGCAGATGCACCTTTGCTATGTCACCAAGACCTATGATAGCCGCACTTTTCATTTTAATTACTGTCCTTTCGTGGGGGTGCTGCGTAATTTATAAGTTTTCACCTCATCAGTCAGCTGTGCTGACAGCTTCCCCTCAAGGGGAAGCCTTCTCCCTTGGGAGAAGGTGGCACGCGAAGCGTGACGGATGAGGGGCAGAGTCTGCTTTTAATTTTCTCGCACGGGGAATTTGCCCTCGGCGGCGATGCGTTTGTTAAGCTCTTCTATGTACAAATCTTCGTCGACCGGCATATCGACCTCTTTGCCGAGCCAGCTTGAAAGCAGGATAGCATTTGCGAGGTTTACGCCGTTGATGCCGTCGCTGCCCGGTGCTAAGAGCGGTGTGCCGTCGATGATGTGGCGTGCGAAGTTTTCCATAACCGTAATGTGTTGCAAGCCCCAGCCGTCGACGTTTTCAAAAGTTTCTGTTGTCATAAGGTCGCTTGCGCCGGAATTTGACTGCAAAAGCTTATAAACGTCCATCATGCTCATGCTTGCGTTCATCTCGTCCTCGGATTTGACAAGGCGGTATACAGTCGCTTTTTTGCTGTCCTCAACTACGATTTTGCCGTTGTCGAGGTCGATTTCGAGGCGGTCTGTGCCGATGGGGTCGTGTGTGCAGGTGATTAGTGTGCCTGTTGCGCCGTTTGGATATTCAAGCACTGCCGTCACGTCGTTGTCGACGACGATATCGCGGTGTGAGCCGTAGATGACCTTGCCGTAGACCTTGCTCGGCACGCCGCAAATCCACTGGAACAAGTCGAGCTGATGCGGAGCCTGATTCACAAGCACGCCGCCGCCTTCGCCGCCCCATGTCGCGCGCCATGCGCTCTGCTGATAGTAGCTGTCGGGACGCCACCATGAGTTGATTATCCAGTTTGCACGACGGATTTCGCCCATTTCGCCGCTTGCGACAAGCTCGCGCAGCTTTTGATAAAGCTTATTTGTGCGCTGATTGAACATGATACCGAACGTGACCTCGGGGTGCTTTGCGGCGCACTCGTTCATCTCGCGAACAGCCTTTGAATACACGCCCGCGGGCTTTTCAACAAGCACGTTCATGCCGTGCTCGATGGCATAAATAGCCATTTCGGGGTGAAGATAATGCGGAACAGTCGTGACTACCGCGTCAACGTTGCCCGATGCAATCATGTCCTTGTAATCGTCATAAAACGGAATGTTGGGATATTTCTCCGCGCATTTTGCTTTGACGGCGGGGTCGATGTCGCAAAGAGCGCCGAGCACTGCGTGCTCAGGTCCTTTGGGAACGGGCATACCGGGCATTCCGCCCTGTCCTGTCAAAAAGCCCGCGTATGAGCCGCCCTGTGTGCCAACGCCAATGATGCCAAGTCTTACCTTTTCCATGTTTGTATCTCCTTTTTATTGTATGTCAATGTCGAGCGAATTTAATATTTCGCATAGTGCGTTATATTGCTTTGTATAGCCGTCTGCGCCGTTTTTGGCTTTTGCTTTTTTGAATTTGAGCGCGCCCTCGAGCGATTTCATCGACGAGAACAGCACCAAATGCGGCTCGAGCGTCAAGAAGCCGTTGTAGCCGTTTTCAAAAGCACAGCGCAAAACCTCGGGTATCTGGCCGTCGCCTGTGCCGCAGACAACGTTTTCGCCGCCGTCCTTTAAGGCGTCTTTAATATGTATGTATATTACCTTATCTTTAAGAAGCTCGTATGCCTCAAGCGCATTTTCGCCGCACTGGACGAAGTTTGCCGAGTCGAACGCGGCTTTTAGGTAATCGGATTTTATCTCGTCGAATATTATGCGGCAGCGCGAGGCAATGTCGCCGTAGATGTCTTTTTCGTTTTCGTGCAAGAGAATAATTTTGTGCTTTTCGGCAATTTCGACAAATTGGCGAAGTTTTGAGAGCACCTTGTCCTTATAAATCGCGGGGTCTTTATCCTGCGGGACAAAGAAGCTGAAAACGCGGATATATTTGCAGTCGAGCAGCTTGCATATTTTGCAGAGCGTGTCGAGCTGCCTTAGCTGCGTTTCAAACGCCGCGTCGTCGTCGATATTCACCTTACCTATCGGGCTGCCGAGGCTTGAAACGCCTATGCCCGCCTCTTTGAGCGCGGGGACAAGCTTTTTTTCGGCTTCGGACACTGTATATTTCGCGATTGATTTTCCGTTGATTGTGCGCAGGCAGACATACTTCATGCCGAGCGCGTTTACCACCTTTAGCTGCGTTGAAAGTCTAAGACCTATTTCGTCTGCAAAACCCGAAATGTTTATTTTATTTTGCATTTACATCTCTCCTTTTTAGCAAATTGCACCATTTTATCACAATATCATCAAAATATTTATTTAATATAGCCATTGTACCACAGCACAGAGCTATGTGTATTGTTTTTATTGCTTGACACATTGTAAATCTTGTTCTATATTGTAGATAATAGACAAGTTTATATATTTAGTTGGGAGGGTTGTGATATTATGGCCAAAAAAGTGAGTTCTTTTGACACAAGGCAGAACATGATTTTACACAGCTTTGAGATTTACAGATACCGCGATTCATATTTAAACGAGGTCGCGCTTCATCACCACGATTTTTATGAAATATATCTTTTTTTGTCTGGCGATGTGAGCTATACGATAGAGAGCAGAAATTATTCGCTTATGCCCGGAGACTTGCTTATAATCAGCCCGCAAGAGCTGCACAGGCCGATTATTACGCCCGCAAAAGCTCCGTATGAGCGCATTGTGCTGTGGGTGAACGCCACGTTTTTAAACCAGTTTTCGACAGCGCAGACAGACCTTGCGCAGTGCTTTGACACGACGCGCGAAAACCACTCAAACCTTTTGCGCCCGAGCAGCAACGCGCGTGTGCACATAACACAGCTTATGGACGCGATGATTGAGGAGAGCGCAAATGAAAAATACGGCGGAGATATACTTGCCGTCTCAACTCTTTTGCAGCTGCTTGTTTACGTAAACCGCATAGCTGTGCGCACAGGCGCAGAGCATCATGAGACGACAGATAAATCTGCGCCGATTGTGACAGATGTACTTAATTATATAAATGAACATTACAGCGAGGATCTCTCGCTTGACGAGCTTGCGGCTAGGTTTTTCATAAGCAAATATCACCTCTCGCACGAATTTAACCGCCTTGTGGGGACGTCCGTATACAGGTATATAATGCAAAAGCGGCTCATCATAGCAAAGCAGCTTTTGAGCGACGGCGTGTCCCCCACAGGCGTATATATCCGGTGCGGCTTTGGCGACTACGCAAACTTTTACCGCGCGTTCAAAACCGAATACAGCATAAGCCCAAAGGAATATTTAGCGCGGCTTGAAAACGAAATATTGCTTGGGAAATAGATTATGTGGTTATACCTGTCTGTAGGGCAAGGGCTCTGCTCTTGCCACCGCAACCGTTTGCCGCAAGTAACGGCAAGAGCAGAGCCCTTGCCCTACAGTTTATATTTATTGTGTTGACACGAAATATTTCAATAGATTATTCTATCTCAAAGCTTGCCGTATGACACCCGACGGCGTCGCCGCTTATTGTCAAATGCGCCGTGCCATTTGGCGCCGTCGCGAGAAGATACACAAGCAGCCTGCCGTTATATGTGCGGCGGTATGAGGCGCTGTATTCGGTGTTGTCTGTTTGTTCGCCGTTTTCAAGCCCCAAAAGACACGCCGCGCCGGTGGCTGAAACCGAGAGCATCTCAGATCCGCTTGTCTCTCTGCCATCATAGTCGAGCAGTGAGACCTCTATCTGCAAAACATTGCCGTCTTTTTTATCGCTTTTCCACTGTTTTATTTGGAGCGATACCGGCGAGACTGTTGTGCAAAGCGTGTCCTCAAGCCCGCCTGCAAGCACCGCCAATGTTCCTGTTCCAAAGTCTGTCTCCCATTCAATCGCGCCTGTTTCATCAGAGCGCTTTTGAATGCCGAGGCTTTTTTTGTTGCAGAAAAACTCTGCCTGCGCTTCACGAGTGCAGCATCGAACCGTGACGCGCTCGCCCTTTGCGTATTGCCAGCGGCGCTCGAAGGTGTCGCTTCCGCTTCTTGCGGTTACAAGCGTCGCGACAGGCTTTTGCAGCCAAAGCGCGCGGCGGTGCCAGTATTCGCCCTTTGGATAGCCCGCGGTTGTCAAAAAGCCTGCGTTTGAGCCGTGGGACGGCCAACCCTTTGTCTCGCCCAAAAAGTCAATTCCCGTCCATAGGAACTGACCGGCGATAAACTCGTTTTCCTCAACGGCTTTCCACGCCGCATAATCGTGTGAATTTTCGCTGCCGATAAACGGCTTTTGCGGAAAGCGCTCGTGAGATTCTTGATAAAGCCCTTCCTTATAATTATAGCCCACGACGTCCAAAAGCTCTGCGCAGCCGATGTGCGAGGATATTTCGGGGAAAGCGAGCGCGGCTGTGACGGGGCGTGAGTCCTCCTCGCGCACTATTTTGGCAAGGTGGCGCATGATGGGGACAAGGCGCTCCATGTTCGGCTTTGCGGGGCTGTATTCGCGCTCGGCGGCGGGTTTATTTGCGTCGTTATTGCCTGTGGCGGAGCTTAAAAGCGGGTGGCAGTAGGGGTCGTTTGGATAATCGACCTCGTTGCCGATGCTCCAAAGTATGACGCTTGGGTGATTGCGGTCACGGCGCACGAGCGCGCGCAAATCTGTTCCGCCCCACTGCGGGAAGTCTTTAAAATAGCCTTGATGCTTTGGCGGGTAGACGTTGTGGCCTGTTGACCACTTGTTTTTGCAGCCCTCCCACTCGTCGAACGCCTCGTCTATCGCGAAAAAGCCCATTTCATCGCAAAGCTCAAAAAGCGCGGGCATGTGCGGGTTGTGGCTCATGCGAATGGCGTTACAGCCCATTTGCTTTAAGCGTTCAAGCCGTCTGCGCCACACCTCCTTGCGCACTGCCGCGCCGAGACAGCCTGCGTCGTGATGTACGCAAACGCCCTTCAGCACTGTGTGGTTGCCGTTGATGAAAAAGCCGCGGTCTGCGTCAAAGCGGAATGTTCTTATGCCGACTTGCGCCTCACGCTCGCTGACGATTTCGCCGTTTAGCTCTATTTGAGAGCGGAGCGTGTACAAATTCGGCGTTTCGGCAAACCACAGGTGCGGGTTTGCGACGTCGCCCAAAAGCTCTGACGAGAAGCACTCGCCCGCTTTTATGACGGCGCTTGTGATGTTTTGCCAAGCGACGGTATTCTGCCACAAAAGCGTGTGCCTCACGACGGCGTTCACTGTCTCGTTTTGCTCATTTACGACGCGGCTTCGCACGCTTATCTGCGCGTTTTCTCTGTTTATTTCTTTTGTGTCAAAAACAACGCTCTCCTCTTCAAAATGAAGCGGATTTTCTATTATGACCGACACCTCGCGCGTGATGCCCGAGCCTGTGAACCAGCGCGAATCGGAGATATCCTCGTGCTCGACCTTTACGGTGATGACGTTTTGTGTGTCGTCAAAGCAGGCGAAATCGGAAATATCGTAGGTGAAGCCGATGTAGCCGTTCGGGCGCTGATCGAGGTAGTAGCTGTTAAACCAAACACTTGCGTTTTTGTAAAATTCATCGTAGGGCGGAGGCTTGCTCCCGCCGTCACAACCGATTGCCGCAAATTACGGCGGGAGCAAGCCCCCGCCCTACGGTGTGAATATTTCACAAACGGCTTCGCGGCGAAGTGCCACGAAGACGTTTTTTATGGTGATTATATAAATTTTATGCGCCGTAGGCAGCGTGGATTTGGCTTTCCACCTCTGTCAGACATTCCTCGTAGCCTGCGTCTTTGAGCGCCTGACGGAACTCTGCAACAAACGCTGCGGGATCGTCGCATTTGCCGAACGCTATGCGCGGCATGTATGTGCTGTAAACGTTTGAAAGGTTGTTGATGTACTGCGACATCGGGTCCATATTGAACACGACTTTTCCGTACTGATAGCCCTTTGCGACCTTGTCGTACTCTGCGACAAGCTTATTGTACGGCTCAAGTGCGTAGAAGGAGTTTTCATATTCGAGGTCGTCGTTGCGTCCCCACCAGTAGTTCATTGACACGCCGTTGACGGACTCGTCATAGTCTTCCGGACGGACGAGCTAATTTTTGTCGTTAAGTGTGTACTGCTCGCCCTTGATGCCGTAGTTTAGTCTCGCAACTTAACTGTACAACAGGTTCTTCCTATTCGCTATTCTTTTTTTGCTTATCTGTAACACATCTATGGTAAACCTACAAGACCCGGAAGTTATTGCCCTAAAATATAAGTTTTTCTACGAATACAAGCTGATTTCCTGTTTTCCCCGTGTCGAACATACTCCGCATCGAAACACACACCTATCGACTTTACGGTTTTGAGGGGTATTTTGCACGACCGCAAATATACGCACTCCCCAGCGAACGCTATCCGCTATGCAGCGATTCGCTGTTTCACAAAAGAACCGCACAGAGGCGATAACTATTTCACCCTTTTCGTTATCCTTGCTTTACAGAGCAGAAAACAAACGGATTCCGACCCTTAAATGCACAAAAACAGGCGGCATCCAACCGAAGTTGGATGTCGCCTGTTTTGTCCAATCCTGTCTGACAGATGCCGATTTCGTACTTTTCTCAAATTACTGTCTTAACTGTCTTATCGGCACACGCCCGACGGCGGGCGTTTTCTTTTGCGTTGCGGCGGTCGCAATTTTGGGGCTTATATTTTTGCCGGCATACAGCGCGCTTGTTTCGGCCTTGCTGTTTTCTGTTGTCACCGCGTCGATGTGCGCTGTGAACACTATGCTTGTGAACCTTTTGCCTGTAAAGCTTGGCAAAAACGGCGGCGGAACATTTTACGCGGGCGTGACAAACAGCTCGGCATATTTCGGCGGGGCGGCATCCTCGCTTATGATAGCGGCTGTTTTGGGCTTTGGCGGCTGGCGCGAGGTGAATTTTTTATGGTGCGGTATCGGAATTATAAGCGCCGCAGTGTGTTTTATATGCGCAAAACCGTGGGCGCGGTTTTTTAAGGCGGATATTGTCAAAAAAATCTGAAATTTGTTTCAAATAGATTGACCGAAATCGCAATAAATGATATTCTGAATACAATAATTACACGCGTTTTAAAGATAGTTGAGGTTACTGATGAAAAATGACAACGTGACAATTTACGACATCGCGCGTGAGGCTGGCGTATCACCCGCCACTGTGTCGCGCATTATCAACGGCACAGCCAACGTAAAGGCGGAAAAGCGCGAGCGCGTGCAGGCGGTGATGGACAAGCACATTTTCGTGCCAAATGCCCTCGCTAAAGGGCTTTCAAGCCGTGAAAGCAAGACAATCGGCGTGCTGCTTTCTGATATACGCAACCCTTTTTATTCCTCTGTATATCTTGGGCTTGAAACAGCGGCTGTAAAATACGGCTACAACGCCGTTTTGTGCAATGCACTCAACGATGAAGAGGCTGAAAAGCAGCAGCTTGAAATGATGTCTAGCAGACGCGTTGATTTGATTGTGATATGCGGTGGACGCACAGACACCGTGACGCCGGACGACAACCAAATTGCCTTTATGAATCAGATAGCGGAGCGCGTGCCGATAGTTGTGGCAGGCACGGCAGATTATTTTCCGTGCAGCACCATAAGGATTGACAACCGCCCCGCCATGGAGGCGCTTATGGGCTACCTTATAGGGCTTGGGCACCGCGATTTTGCGCTTATCGGCGGCCTTGCAGCTAAAACGCCGACTAGTGAAAAGCGCGGATTATTCAGAAATATTTTACATCGCGAGGGGCTTACCTGCAACGAAAAATGGATAATCGAAACGCCGTCATATGAAATCGCAGACGGCTACGAAGCCGCAAAAAAGCTTTTTCGTTCGCCAAATCCGCCGACGGCAATTCTTGGCATAAACGAGTTTGTGGCGCTTGGCATAATGCAGGCGGCGGCTGACGCGGGGCTTAATGTGCCGCATGATATATCAGTTGCTGGCTTTGACAACACCTTTTTGGCAAAGCTGCCAACGCCGACGCTCACGAGCGCGGGGTGCATGTATGACGAATACGGCGAGGTGCTGATGGAGCTTATCCGAAAAGTGATTGCAAACCCGCAGGAAAGGCTGCTTTCAATGGTTCCGTCCGGCTTGACAGTGCGCAAATCGTGCGCTGCACCGCGACAAAACGGCATGCGTGTTGATTAGCGCAAAACACCGTTAATCCTCGACGTTTTTGTAGGGGCGAGCTCAATACCAACAGACTAAGATAAAACAGTGCGTAAGCACCCCTCATCAGTCGCCTGCGGGCGACAGCTTCTCCCGAGGGAGAAGCCTTTAAAGCCTTCTCCTTTAGGGGAAGGTGGCGCGACGAAGGAGCGACGGATGAGGTAGGTTTTCACGAAGTAGTATTGCACACCTTAGCCTATTGAAATTGGGGGCGAGCTTCGCTCGTCCGCTTTGCAACGCGCGAACTTGCTCGGACGAGCAGAGTTCGCCACTACAATCTCACAAAGTGCGTAGGGCACTTACGGCATCAAAGAATAATTTTATAAAATGCGAGGGCTTACGCTATGATTAAAAAGCAAAATGATATTTTTAAGCTTGACACAAAAAACACCTCTTATATTTTCCGCGTGATGAACACCGGACACCTCGAACAGCTTTATTATGGCGCGTTTGTATCGGACAACGACGGCTACGACGCGTTGTATGAAAAAAGCGAGGTCGAATACGCAAACTCGGTGCTCTACTGCAAGGACAGCGGCGTAGTGTCGCTCGAGCAGCTATGCCTTGAAATATCTGGCGTGGGGCGCGGAGATTTTCGCGAAGCGGCGGTTGATTTAACGCTCGACGACGGCAGCTATGTGACGGATTTTGTGTTTAATTCATATAAAATCTACGACGGCAAGCGCGAGATAAACGGTCTGCCGTCCTCATTTGGCGACTGTACAACGCTTGAAATTCAGCTTGAGGATACGGTGATTGATGCCAAACTCACGCTGTTTTACCATGTTTTTGAAGCTTGCGACATCATCACGCGGCACATGACTGTGACGGCGGGCGGCAAAACGCTCACGCTGACGCGGGCAATGAGCGCAATGATGGATTTTCCGCGCGGCAATTTTAAGCTCATGACGCTTTGCGGCACTTGGGCTGACGAGATGCAGAAAAACGAAATAGAGCTGAAACGCGGCGTGTTTTGCAATGATTCAAAATTGGGCGTAAGCTCAAATCAACACAACCCGTTTATGCTTTTGAGCGACAAAAACGCGTCAGAAAAAAGCGGTGACTGCTACGGTTTCAACCTCGTTTACAGCGGAAATCACTGCGAGATGGCCGAAGTCAGCGCGCAAAACCGCACACGCGTGCTTTTGGGCATAAATCCTTTTCATTTTTCGCATAGATTAAACAGCGGCGAAAGCTTTGAAACGCCCGAGGCTGTCATGACATTTTCAAGCTGCGGCAGCGAGGGCGTGAGCCATGCTTTTCACAAATTTATACGCGAACACATAGTGCGCGGCGCATGGGCGAAAAAGCAGCGTCCTGTTTTAGTCAATAGCTGGGAAGCTAATTATTTTGATTTTGACGAGGAAAAGCTTGTCGCGCAGGCAAAGGCGGCGGCAGCGCTCGGCGCAGAGCTTTACGTGCTTGACGACGGCTGGTTTGGCAAGCGAAACGACGATAAATCGTCGCTCGGAGACTGGTTTGTCAACCTTGAAAAGCTGCCGAATGGGCTTGACGGCTTGCAGCGTCGTTTTGCGGAAATTCCCATAAAATTAGGGCTTTGGATTGAGCCTGAAATGGTGAGCGTCGACAGCGAGCTTTACAAACTGCACCCCGACTGGGCAGCCGCTGTGCGCGGCAGACATTTCACGATGGGGCGAAATCAGCTTTTGCTTGACATAACGCGCGGCGAGGTGCGCGATTATATTGTTGACGTGATAACGAACGCGCTTAAAACGTCGCGTGCAAGCTACATAAAATGGGACATGAACCGCAATATCGCGGAGGTTTTTTCGCTTTGCGAAGAGCATAATTCCGACTTTTATCACCGCTATACGCTCGGATTTTACGACTTAATGCGGCGCATCACAGGCGCTTTCCCCGATGTGCTTTTTGAGGGGTGCAGTGCAGGTGGAAACAGGTTTGACCTCGGCGTGCTCTGCTATATGCCGCAAATTTGGCTCAGTGACAACACAGACGCACACCGCAGGGCGGCTTTGCAGCAAAACGCGTCGATGTGCTATCCGCAGAGCGTCATGGGCGCACACGTTTCAGCCTGCCCCTGCCACCAAACGGGCAGAACGACCTCGCTTGAAACGCGTTTCGCTGTGGCGTGCTCGGGCGTTTTGGGCTATGAGCTTGACGTTGCGAGCCTTGACAATGCACAGCGCGAGGCCGTTTCACAGCAGATACGTTTTTATAAAGAAAACGCAAATCTTTTGCAGTTTGGCACAATATATCCGCTTTCGTTTGAAGAATTTGACGGCGCACAGGGTTGGATAATTGTCGCGCCAAACAAAGAAAAAGCGATTGTCATGCTATATCAATCGACCTTTGTGGCGAACCGCCGAAGCCTTGTAATGCGCCTTGAAGGGCTTGCTAAAGACAAAAAATACCGCTTTGAAAGCATAGATAAGCGCGAGACGCATACAGCGACAGGAGATTTGCTATGCCGCGCGGGCGTGCGTTTAAATCAGCGTGTTATGCTTGAAAACGGCGAAGAAAAAGTGCGCGTGATGGGCGACTATTCCGCGTTGCTTTATGAAATAACACAAATGCAGCCGTAGACCTTCCATATCCGCCAAGCGCGGAGGGGTGTCTGCGGCTGCACCTTTTTTATTTTATAACGCTTTACGCTTCGCCGTTTAGCGCCTTGACTATGCCCTCGACCTGCTCATTTGTAAGCGCGCCGCCGCTCATCATGGAGAGCGAGCGCAGCGGCATATCGTGCAGCATGGCGGCTATCATCGACTGCATGCTCTCGTCCATGCCCGCCGCCTGTGACGACATCGACTGCATGAGCTGCATGCCGACAGGCGTTGACGCTATTTCTCCGAGCGTTGAGTTAAGCGTGAACGGCTCGTTTTCAAGGCGATGTGCGGGCGGGACTTTTCTGCCGAGAACAGCCTCAAACGCGGCTGTGTCGACATCAAGCACGCCGTTTTCGGGCAGATTGTAATAGATTGGCGCAAGCGCTTTGTAATCGGGCAGAAGCTTTTCCTTGCCGTCGCCCTGCACTGTGACAGGCTTTTTAAGGCGTATATCGCGGCTTGACGCGCCGACGGCTACTGTGAACACGCCGCCCTCAACCGCCCACGCATGCACGGCTTCATTATAATAGGCAAAGCTGCGTGTATCGAGCGATATTTCAACCGTTTTGCTCTCCTGAGGCTGTAAAAACACCTTTGCGAAGCCCTTTAATTCCTGTGGGGCGCGGTATATAGCGGAATTTTGCGGGGCTTCGACGTAAAGCTGAACTACCTCTGCGCCCGCGCAATCGCCTGTGTTTTTGACGGTGACACGCGCTGTCATGCTGTCATTTTGTGAAAACGCGTCCGCGCTCAATTCTAGCTTTGAATATTCAAACGAGGTGTAGGAAAGGCCGTAGCCGAATGGGAAAGCGACGGCTCTTTTGGCGGCGTCGTACCAACGGTAGCCGACAAAAATGCTCTCGCGGTATTCGGCTGTTTTTGCGTCTTTTGCAAAATGAAGATATGCGGGGGTGTCCTCAAGCGCGAGCGGGAACGTTTCGGCGAGCTTACCGCATGGGTTTGCTTTGCCAAAAAGGATATCTGCGCACGCTCCGCCGCCCGCTTCGCCGCCGAGATACGCAAGCAAAACGGCCTTTACGCCGCCAAGCCACGGCATTGTGACGGGCGCTCCGCACTGCAAAATTACAACGAGGTTCGGATTTACGGCGCTGACGGCCTCGATAAGCTTGTTGTGGCTTTCCGGCATGGCGAGCGTCTCGCGGTCAAAGCCCTCGCTTTCGGATGAATCGGGCAATCCTGCGAATAAAAATACAATATCTTTGCCATTTGCGGCTTCGCACGCCTCTTTGATAAGCTCGTCGTCCGGCTCGGCGCTTTGGAGCGAGTAGCCATCGGCATAGGTGACACTATCTGCATATTTATTAATTTCATCTAGTGCGCAGTCGAGGTTAAGCGAATTTATTTTGCTGCTGCCTGCGCCCTGATAACGCGGCGTTTTGGCAAACGCGCCTATGACGGCTATGCTATTTTTGGGCGAAGCGGGAAGAATTTTATCATCGTTTTTGAGAAGTACAGCCGATTGCGCCGCTGCTTTGCGGGCTAATTCATGGTGCGCCTTTGCGTCATAACGATAGCCCTCGCGCCTGCTTTGCTGCGCGTTCAGCAGCATTTTGACAACGCGCTCGACGCAGATGTCGACAGCTTTTTCGTCGAGGCTTCCCTCTTTTACAGCCTTGACAATTTTTGCGTCGTTGATGCCGTCAGACGCGGGCATTTCTAGGTCAAGCCCTGCTTTTATGGCCTCTACCCTGTCGTTCATAGCGCCCCAATCGGTCATTACAAGGCCGTTAAAGCCCCATTCGTCGCGCAAAATTCCCGTGAGAAGCTTGTAATTTTCGCACGCGTAGGTGCCGTTTAGCTTGTTGTAAGAGCACATGAGCGTCCACGGCTGCGACTTTTTGACAGCTGTTTCAAACGCTGTGAGATATATTTCACGCAGGGTGCGCTCGTCTATGACGGAGTCAGAGGTCATGCGCGATTTTTCTTGATTGTTTGCGGCGAAATGCTTCATGCTTGTGCCGACGCCTTTTTCCTGAACGCCGCTTATAATCGCCGCGGCAAGCTCGCCCGCCAAGAGCGGGTCCTCGCTTATATACTCAAAATTTCGCCCGCAAAGTGGGCTTCGCTTGATGTTTGTGCCGGGGCCAAGCAGCACCGCCACGTCCTCCTGCAAGCACTCCTCGCCGAGCGCGTTTCCTATCTCTTTTAACAGCTCGCGGTCAAAGCTTGACGCTGTTGTGCACGCGGGCGGAAAGCACGTGGCGGGCACACTGTCGTTTATGCCTAGGTGGTCGCCGCTGCCCGCCTGCTTGCGCAAGCCGTGAGGGCCGTCCGTGAGCATTATGGGCTTAATATCAAAGCGTTCAAGACCTTTTGCGTGCCAAAAATCGCGCCCCGAGCAAAGGCTCGCCTTTTTTTCAAAGGTGAGCTGCGACACTATTTCTTTTGCTTTATTTTTTATGTTCATATGGTGCACTCCTTTAATAAATTTTCTTTCATATACTCGGCAATTTCTCCCATGCAGTCCTCGGCTTGGGGGGCTACGCCTATTTGGTCGGCAAAGCCGTGGCCCATGCCGCGGTAGATGATTGTTTTAAGCTTTACGCCCGCTTTGGCGGCTGTTTGCGCGTAGGCGAAATCTTCAAATGCGAGAAAGTCGTGTTCGCCGAAAATTAGCATTGTCGCGGGTAAATCATGCATATCGTCTAGCAGGGGCGACGCGTAGATGTGCTCGGGGTTTAGGTTGCCCTGCAAGTAAATATTGTCGAGCATATTGCCCTGTGACGCGTCGCCGCCCATCATGCCACTCATCAAGTTAAGCGTCGCGTCAAGCGGCGCGGGGTAATGGTTTTCGGGGCAGAGGCGGTAGTCGACGTTGAACGCAACGCAGTCGAGCTTTTGCACAAGCAGCTTGCACATTTGCTCTACGATGTCGGGCCCGCCGCCAAAAAAGCCGCCGCCGTGATAATACACAAACATCGGCAGGTTTTCGCTTCTGTTCTCTCGTGTGTAAACGCGCACGGGCACCTGATAGCCGTCGGCACTAGGCACGTTAAATTTTTCGGTTTTGACGCCCTCGTCGGCTATGTATGTGCCTTTATATGTGTTAAACATTTTGCGCAGAGGCAGCACCTGCTCTAAAACCGTCTTTGGCTTTTTAGATTTCGGCATGAATTTCATCATAAAGGCGGCTGTTTTCATTGATTTATACACGCGTGGGTCCATGTCGCCCGCGTCTCCGCCCTCGGGAATTGGCTTTATGAGCACCCTTACGCCCTTGACGTCAACCTCTTTTGCATTGTTTTTCATCGCGTCAAGCAGCGCGTTGCTATATTTGCGTTTCATCGTCATACCTCCTAAAAAAGTTTAGCTTTACTATTATAATACCGTATAGTTTTAACTATATATTGTAAAAAGTTACTTTATATTATATAATATTACTTAGTTTAGGAGGGCGTTATGGAGGACATTTTTGCAAATTTAAGGACAAATTCTCCTCAACAGGAGGTGGCGCAGACGAGTGCCACGCGCACGCTGCAAAACGAGCAGGATAATGACGAACAGCAAATAGTGCACGGCAGCTATGCCTTTGAAAAAATGATGCTGACATATGTGCAAAATGGGCAGGCGGAAAAGCTGCGCGACGCGCTTAGCGGCGGCATTAACATCAAGGCGGGCGAGATGGCAAAGGACGAGCTTCGGCAGGCGAAAAACGCGGGCATATGCGGCGCAACTGTCGCCTCGCGCGCCGCAATTGAGGGCGGGCTTGACAGCACAGTCGCGTTTGGGCTGTCAGATTTATATATCCAAAAATTTGAGGCGCTTAAAGATTTCGGCTCTATCGCGCAGCTGACGAACGACATGTTTATAGATTTTGCACAGCGCGTGCAGCTTGTCAAGTACGGCGCTGCCGAGGACGCGTATTTTTTCAAGGAATGCGCCCGATACATTGCCGCGCATATAACCTCGGCGCTATCGACAAGCGTTGTTGCAAACGCGCTGCATATAAGCCGCTCGTACCTATGCGCGAAATTTAAAGCAGAGACAGGCACAACGCTGTCGCGGTATATCCAGCAGGAAAAGGCTCAGGAGGCAAAGCGCCTTTTGCGGCACACGGACAAAAGCCTGTCACAAATCGCCATGCACCTTGCCTATTCGTCACAGAGCCACTTTCAAAATGCGTTTAAGGAAGCCACGGGCGAAACGCCGATGAGGTATAGGCGCGGAAGATATTAGACGACAAAAAAACTCGCAAACCACTTATAAAAAGGGTTTGCGAGTTTTTTGTTGGTGGAGCTGTTAAGCAGATTCGAACTGCTGACCTCGTCCTTACCAAGGACGCGCTCTACCAACTGAGCTATAACAGCATATGGCGACCCGAATCAGGCTCGAACTGACGACCTCTAGCGTGACAGGCTAGCGTTCTAACCAACTGAACTACCGGGCCACATATGTCAGGGAAAATGCTGCTACTTTGTTTCCCCTGACGAGTTTTTATTATATCAGGTTTATCGCGTCTTGTCAATCAGAAAAACATATATATTTACATTTTCTGTAGGTTTACCATAGATGTGTTACAGATAAGCAAAAAAAGAATAGCGAATAGGACGAACCTGCTGTACAGTTAAGTTGCGAGACTAAACAGCAAAGG
>RZZW01000008.1 GCA_009929695.1 Clostridia bacterium | reverse complement strand
TTGTGGTATAATTGGCGATTTCGGCGGTTGCCGCTTTAGCGGCGAGCCAAACGCCATAAAAATAAAAGTATAATAACCGCTTGCGGTTATTATACCATAAAACGGCCTAAACCACTACACTTATGTGTACGGCTATTTTTTGGAAAGAGAGTATTTCTCCCACCCCCTCTATTTCGGAAAAGTTGAATTTTCCGAAATAGAGGGGGCTTAATTTTTGTCGATTCAAGCAATACATCGGCTTTTCTCAAAAACAGCGACACCGGCATCTTCAAGATGGTTCTTGCTTTTCGATTAAAATGTCACTGTACCCTCTCCGAACGCCCTATTTAACGTGACGACCCATATCGGCAGCTTTTGTTTATAGTATACAACCAATGTCAGGTTGAGATAACTTGCGAGACTTTTATTTTTTCTATTACTTTTTTAAATTAATTCGTTGTATTTCACTGATTTTATAAACAAATAAACGCAAAACATTACAATATGACAAAACATTCATTGATTTATACATGTTAAAGGCCTCCGCAAAACGCTATAATAGCAGCAGAAAGCAGGCAAGCTTTACATATATATTAGGAGGATTTAATGCAATGAGAAAAACGCAAAGGATTATAGCAGGCTTGCTGTCATTATGCCCTACGCCGACGGCGACACCTTTATGCTGCCGATGTTCTACTCTACCAACGGACTGTTTTACAACGCAGCTCTATTCAATGATGACGGCACAGACGGCAAATACAAGCTGCCTGTTACTTGGGACGATTTTTATGCACTTGGTGAGCAGGCCAATCAAGATGGGCGCAAGCTTTTCATCTATCCAAAGGCAGGTTACTTAGATAATTTCCTCTTTGCAGAGGTAGCAGCTTCCGCGGGGATGGACACCTTGAGCCTGTGGACTGCCTATGAGGACGTTTATAGCGACACAAGCTTTACGGCTGTATTTGAAAAGCTGGCAGGTTTGAAGCCGTATTTCGCATGGGATGTTTTTGACAGCGCAAAACCCATTGACAACGAGGCAAAAATTTTGAACAATGAGGTTTTATTTGTACCCAGTGGCTCTTGGATGCCCGGCGAGCTTGTTGACTACAAAAAATCCGAAGGCTTTGAGTACGGATTTATGGCACCTCCATCCTTCAGTGTTGACGGAGAACGCTATTGCGCCGGCATGATAGAACAAGTTTTTGCTTTGCGCAGCGGAGATGCAGCCCGCGAGGACGCCGCGCGCAAATTCATAGCATATCTGTACACCGATGCTGCGGCAAAAATAATTGCAGAAAAAGGCAAGGGCATGGTTCCTATCAACGGCATTATGGAAATTGCAAAAACGGCCGGAATTGATGATCTAGCCCTCTCTATGTACGGTGTGTACGATAAGGGCGCAAAGTTTGTTGCAAGCTCTTTTGTCGCCGCAAATGCAGAGGGCGTGAACTGGAAGCAAACCTACTGCTTTTCTATGGACAGCATTATGCAGGGGCTTGACGGAAGCGACGCACAGTGGTGGATCAACCGCATGAAGAATGACGCAGCCTTGCTAAAGGCGGGCATTCAGGCGCAATAATTCTTTTGCACAAAAACTGAAAAAACGATTAGCGGAATGCAAAGAAAACCTTCTTCGCATTCCGCTTCCTTAAGAAAACAGCTTGTTTTCACGCTCAGATTTATTGCTTCAATTCCGAGAAAGGAAATATTTTTATGGCAAAGAAATCAAACGTCGGTTTACAAAGCGTCCCGCGCTTTTTTGCCGGCCGTGCATTTTTTTTAACGGTGTGCATTGTGCCCACCTTTGTACTGTTTGCAATTTTCATGTTGTATCCAATCGTAGATTTAATCCGAGTTTCGTTTTACTCGTGGGACGGCCTTTTAGCAGACATGAAATTTGTCGGCTTCAAAAACTATGAAACTATGTTTCACAACGCCGCGTTTTGGACAAGCTTCCGCAATACCATATTTTTTATTTTGACATGTACAATGCTTGTATGAAGTGGCAGACCTTGAAGGTGCCGGCGGTGTACAAAAGTTTATTAAAATCACTTTACCCATGACTTGGGAAGTGATACGTGTAACCTTGACCTTCTTTGTTATCAGCACCATTAACATGAGCTTTTTGTTTGTCAGGGCAATGACGCAGGGCGGTCCGGATGGAGCAAGCGACGTTTTGCTCAATGTGATGTATCAGCAATGATACAGCGCCGGCAACTATGGTTATGGCATGGCCATCGGCACATTTTTGTTTATGTTCTCATTTGGGCTATCGCTGATAATTCAAAAATTAACAAATAAAAAGGAAACAGGCGCTGACGATTAAATGCTGTGCGCCACGTTTCAAAGAGAGGAATGACAGCCTAATGTCACAAACCAAACAAAAACCATTGCGCCGCCGGTTAATCCCGTGGAGTCAATGTGGGTTTACGGCGTTGCTTTTTGCGTTGGCACTTATTATACTGCTGCCGCTCGTGTGGGTATTTGTACAGTCCGTAAAGCCGAAATCGGACTTTTTTGGCGCTACAGCATGGGCGATGCCCTCGCGCGTCGCCCTTGAAAACTTCAGCAATGCATGGGTCACAGCTCATATGGGGCAGTATTTTTTCAACACTATACTTGTTACAGTCATGGCGATGGTATTCGTTTTACTGCTCAGTGTTCCCTGCTCATATGCGCTTTCACGGTTTCACTTTAGGTTCAACCGCATTGTTGCCGTGGTGCTGATGGGCGGTATTTTTATCAATGTCAACTACATCGTCGTGCCAATATACACTATGCTTTCTCAGTTTGGCAAAGCTATGGGAATCAAAGGGCTAGTGGATAATCTTGTGGTGTTGGCGCTCATTTATGCGATTACAAGCGTGCCGTTTGCGGTATATCTGCTAAGCGGCTATCTCACCTCTTTGCAAAAAGAGTATGAGGAGGCCGCACGTATCGACGGCTGCGGATATTTTGGGACGCTGTTTAGAATTGTTATGCCCTTGATGAGCCCAAGCATCATCACTGTTATGGTTTTTAATTTTCTTAAATTTTGGAATGAATATCTTATCGGCATCACGTTTTTGACCGATACAGAGCACTGGACAATCTCCATCGGGCTTTTAAATATCATGGAGGTTGAGCGCGTTGCAAACGACTACGGGCGGCTTTACGCCGGTCTTACCATCGCCATGCTTCCGACCATTTTGTTTTATTGCCTAGTGCAAAATCAGCTCACAAAGGGAATTACAGTCGGGGGCATCAAGGGGTAGCAAATGGCTGCCAGTGAAAAAACAATATCCCCGACGAGGTGGTGAAATCCTCTCGTCGGGGCATTTTTGCGCATCAGAAAAACTGAAATGAATTATGGCTTTAAAGCTTCCTTTGGCGTTTTTTCGTGGCTCATTCCCCATTCTCCGCGCCCCGAGACAGCATACAGCCCCCAGTGTAGGAACATACCAAAACGATCTTCACAAAACCATTGCGTTCTTTTTTGCATTGTAAACAGCCCTTTCAGATATCATATATTTTAGCATGTCTATATTATACCAAGCGATTGAATTGTCAGAAATGTTTTTTTGTGCGATAATAATGTCATAATGCGCGGAGGACACAAAATGTATGAGGTTTTACTGGTAGATGATGAAGTAAACGTGACAAAGTAGCTGTCGCTTTCCATTGCGTGGGAAGCACTTGGGCTTGAGGTTTTTGCCGAGGCGCACAGCGCCGGCGAAGCGCTGGAGCTACTTAGCGCACACACTATTGATATTGTGGTCACAGATATCTGAATGCCGGGCATGGACGGCTTGCAGCTTTGTAAAGCCATTCATACCGCTCACCCTAAAATACAAATTATTATAATAAGCGGCTATGCGGATTTTGTCTACGCACAGCAATGTATTTCCTATGGTGTAAAGGGATATTGCTTAAAGCCGATTGACGCGGCGGACTTGACGGCGTGCTTGAATCAAGCGGTGAGGGCTTTACTGGACGGCATGGAAGCTCTGTGCGGCGAGCTTGTCGAGAGCATAGCGTGCGGTGATGTATGCGCTCTAAGACGGCAAATGCAGCGCAGCCATGTTGAGTGGGAATACTTTTACACTGCTGTCTCGGTTGGCGCACCTTGCTTTGAGGGCTTAAATCCCGAGCCCTTTGTAATCAAGCTCGGCACAAACAACTATAGTTTTTCTCCTTTTATTTTGCTTTAGATGTTTTTAAGTGTGGCGTTTGCAAGCACAGCTCGTGGCGTGCAGCCGACAATAAGCTTTTTCCCGTCAGAATATCCCTCTTCACAGCCGTCCAGCTCGCGCACCAAAATCGCGCGAAGGCAGGCAATGCGCTCAGCGGCCTGCGCGTCATTGATTGCGTTGTGCGTTTCATTTGGATCGAGCACAAGATTAAAATACTGCTCATCACCTGTCTGTGAAAACCAAATATATTTATCCGTTTTAGTAACAATGAACTGGTGTGATTTGTGGTCAAATTCACAAAGATGCTCACCGTGTATATATTCTCGCTGTACGCCGTTTCTCATGCTGGTGCCGTCAAGCGTTTCGGGCGACTTTGCATCGGCAAAATCCAAGCACGTCGGCATTATGTCGCGCAGCTCCACAAGGCTTGTATCCACCCTGTTTTGCGCACCAATCAACCTCTCTGAACCCGAGATCAGCATTGGGATATGTATGCTTCCCTGATAAGGGCGCGCCTTTTGGATAAAATTATGGTCACCCAGCATTTCCCCGTGGTCAGATGTGAACACGAAGATGGTGTTTTCCATCAGCTCATGTTTTCGGTGCATATTTCTCGAGAAGCTCGTCGAGCGGAACAAACGCGCCCTTTGAAGCGTAGTCGTAGAAGCCATAGCCTGCTGATGTGAACATGATGTCAAACTCTTCGCCTGACGAGATTTTCAGCTTTGTCTTTTCGGGATATGCAACAGCGTCGATAAACTGAATTTTCAGCGTCGCGTTGATTTCCTCTTTTAAGCGCTTGTTTAATTCGTCAAGCACTGCCTGTGCGTCTGGCTGCTCGGGGATGCGAAGCAGCCATGTGAGCTCAACCGGCTCAAGCTCTGTTTTTTCCTCTGTTGCAGATGCCGCTGTTGAGGTGGCTGTTGATGCTGATGCCGGAGCTTTTGCGCCGCAGCCTGTGAAGCATGTTGCCGCCATCATAGCGGAGATAAGTAGTGCGAGTGATTTAATAATGCTTTTCCTTTTCATGAAATTGCCTCCTTATTTTTTTTATTTTCATCGCAAATTGCAATAGCAAGTTGCAATAGTTTTGAATTAAGCAAAGGGGCATTACAAAGAGGATATCGCGCTCAAAAGCCTTGCGGCAAAATATAATTTTTCGCCGGGATATCTCGGTATGCTGTTTAAAAACGAAGTCGGCTTGTCCGTGCTCGAATACACAAACGAAGTGCAATTGGAAGCCGCCGAACAGCTTATCAAAAACACAAACCTGCACATTTGCGACATCATGCAGGAGTGCGGCTTCATAAACGAAAGCAATTTCTACCGCCTTTTCAAAAACAAATACGGCGTGACACCGAAATCGTATAGGGTTAGGGCGAAGCAGTAAATTTAATAATAAAAACGTGGCTGTTGCAGATGTATTTTTCACATCTGCAACAGCCACGTTGTCATTCTGAGCGAAGCGAAGAATCTTAAAACCTATGGCGATGCGCAAAAGATTCTTCGCTTCGCTCAGAATGACATAGGTTATTATCACCCCGCATAAATCTGCTGATTTCCGTTTATCGCCTGTGATAAATATGCGTCTATCCATTCGGACGCGGCGAAGAGGTCGCGGTCTTTTATGTAATCGTACAGCTTTTCTGTGTTGCGGCATAAGGCTTCAATTCCGTAAAGGCGGCAAAAGCGTATCCAAAGCGTGATAACGAGCGCTTTAAATGAATAATATATCAGTGGAATGATGCTGTTGCCGCCCGCAAGCGCGAGCTCGTGCTGAAACGAAAACGCCGCCTCCGCCGCCTGCTCATATGTTGCCGCCGCGCCAAGCTGTGCCAAAATTCCGCCGAGATTTTCAATCGCCGCGTCTGTGGCATATTTTATAGCGCGCTCCGTCGCAAGATGTTCAAGCGCAAGGCGCACCTCTAAAATCGAGCGTATCTCGTCCTTTCCAAGCGCGCCGCCGCGGTACTCCATTATAGAGATAAGCGTCGAGAGGTTTCCCTTGCTGCGGTAATCGGTCACGACAGTGCTTTGGCGCGGGCGCACCTCGACAAACCCCTGCGCCGCAAGCTCGGCAAGCCCGCCGTTTACAACAGAACGGCTGACCTGCATCTGCTGCGCAAGCTCGCGCTCGGGCGGAAGCTGCTCGCCAACCGGCATTTCTCCCGAAAGTATAAGCCCCTGCATCTGCTGAACAAATAAATCCTTTAGCGTAGGCGCTGAAAGCTTTTCAAACTGCTTGTCGTACTTCATTTCCATTCCCTTTCTGGCTGTGGCTATACCACGCACCACAGTTATATTTTATCATGCAAATTGGCTTATAGCAAGCAGTTTATTTGTGCTATGATACGAAAATTCAGCATTTAATTGACGCTTAATTATAACTATGTTAAAGTATTAACAGGAATGCATACACTTGGTACAGCCACAAAAAAGCTGATGGGAGAAAATTATGGACGAAGTGAGAATACTTGAAATCAAGCACAGCGTGTTTGACGCAAACGACAAGCAGGCGGATAAGCTTCGCGGAGAGCTTAAAGAAAAGGGCATATTTTTACTAAATCTAATGTCGTCGCCGGGCTCGGGAAAAACGACGACGCTCACGCGCACTATTGAGGCGCTTAAAAGTGAACTGAAAATCGCCGTCATGGAGGCGGACATCGACTCGGACGTCGACGCGCGGACAATCGCGGCGACTGGTGTAGACGCAATTCAGCTTCACACAGGCGGCATGTGCCACCTCGACGCGGATATGACGCGCCAAGGGCTAGACGGTTTAAACGCGGGCGACGCAGATTTAGTGGTGCTCGAAAACGTCGGAAATCTCGTCTGCCCCGCTGAATTTGACACAGGCGCGTCGAAAAACGCGATGATTTTATCAGTCCCCGAGGGTCACGACAAGCCGCTCAAATACCCGCTTATGTTCTCGATTTGCGACGTTGTTTTGATAAATAAAATCGACGTTCTCCCCTATTTCGATTTCGACATGCAAAAATGCGAGCAGTATGTGCATATGAGAAATCCAAATGCGATAATAATCCCAATTTGCGCCAAAACCGGCGAAGGCATCGACAAATGGGCAGACTGGCTGCGCGAGGAAGTTAAGGCGTGGAAAGCTTAACCATGTGCAAATCTACCTCATCCGTCGCTCCTTCGTCGCGCCACCTTCCCCTAAAGGGGAAGGCTTTAAAGGCTTCTCCTTTAGGAGAAGCTGTCGCCCGCAGGCGATTGATGAGGCGTTTTCAACCATCATATTTTACAAAAGGAGTATCCTAATGAGCACTGATAAATACAAGGACTACAAGCCCGAAATAACAGGCAAGCCGCGCGAGAAAATATTAAAGCTCGGGCAGATGATTACAGACCGCATCGGCGTAAAGGTGACTGTCAACGACCCCGAATACTGGGGGCTTGAATGTATTGTCACCGACGAAATGGCTGACGTTGCGCTTAAAATGAAGGTGCGCAAGCCCGCCACGCTCGACGAATTGACAGCCGCGACAGGCATGGATAAAACCCGCCTTGAAGCGGTTTTGCAGGAGATGAGCGTCATCGGTCTGCTTGAATACAACTGGGAAAACCCGACGCACACAAAGCAGTATGTGCTGCCGATGTACGTGCCCGGCAGCGCCGAATTTACAAATATGAACAAGCAGCAGCTTGACGAGCACCCGCAGCTTGCACACTTTTTTGAGCGCATGACGCGCCTTCCGCTTGAAAAGGTCACGCCGATGGTTCCGCAAGGCGGCAGCGGCATCGGCTTGCACGTCATACCTGTTGAAAAGGCGATTGAAACTGAAAATAAATCTGTCAGCGTCGAGCATATTTCCCACTGGCTTAAAAAGTATGAGGGCAAGTACGCCGCAAGCCCGTGCTCTTGCAGAATGTCGCGCGAGATTATGGACGAGGGCTGTGGCGACAATTTCGAGGACTGGTGCATCGGCGTCGGCGACATGGCGGACTATCTCGTCGAGACAAACAAGGGTCATTACGTCACGTATGACGAGGTGCTCGCCATCTTAAAACGCGCCGAGGACAACGGCTTTGTGCACCAAATCACAAACATCGACGGCGAGGACAAAATTTTCGCGATTTGCAACTGCAACGTAAACGTCTGCTACGCACTGCGCACCTCACAGCTTTTCAACACGCCAAATATGTCGCGCTCGGCGTATGTCGCAAAGGTGAACACCGAAAATTGCGTCGCGTGCGGACGCTGTGTGGAATACTGTCCCGCAGGCGCTGTTAAGCTTGGGCAAAAGCTTTGCACAAAGGACGGCGAGGTGCAGTATCCAAAACACGAGCTGCCCGACAATGTAAAATGGGGCCCTGAAAAATGGGACGAAGATTACCGCGACAACAACCGTATAAACTGCTACGACACAGGCACAGCACCATGCAAAACAGCCTGCCCCGCGCATATAGCGGTTCAAGGCTACATAAAAATGGCGGCGCAGGGTCGCTATAAAGAGGCGCTCGCGCTTATTAAAAAGGAGAACCCGTTCCCCGCCGTGTGCGGACGCATATGCAACCGCCGCTGTGAGGACGCTTGCACGCGCGGCACAATAGACAGCGCCGTAGCCATCGACGAGGTGAAAAAGTTCATCGCCGAGCAGGATTTACGCGCCGAAACGCGTTATATCCCGCCCGTAATTCAGCCCTCAATGCGCGGCGCGTTCACAGAGAAAATCGCTATCATCGGCGGCGGCCCTGCGGGCTTAAGCTGCGCGTATTACCTCGCCGAAAAGGGCTATAAGCCGACTGTTTTTGAAAAAAATCCGCGCGCGGGCGGAATGCTGACATACGGCATACCGTCATACAAGCTTGAGCGCGATGTTGTCGAAGCGGAAATTGACATTTTGCGCGAGATGGGCGTTGAGATAAAATGCGGCGTTGAAATCGGCACTAATCTCACAATAGAAGATTTGCGCAAGCAGGGCTACAAGGCATTTTACGTCGCGATAGGCTGTCAGGGCGGCAGGCTGCCGAACATCGAGGGCGAGCACGCGAAGGGCGTCATGACGGCTGTCGACTTTTTGCACGCGATAAGCGAGGACGAAGGCTTTAAGGTAGACGGTAAAACAGTGGTCATCGGCGGCGGCAACGTTGCGATAGACGCGGCGCGTTGCAGCGTGCGCTGTGGCAGCGAGGGCGTTTCAATGTACTGCCTTGAAACGCGCGACACAATGCCCGCGTCAGCCGAGGAAATAGCCGAGGCCGAAGAGGACGGCGTTTCCGTAAACTGCGGCTGGGGTCCAAAGGACATTTTGACGCACGACGGCGCTGTGACAGGCATCGTGCTTAAAAAATGCCTCTCCACAATAGGCGACGACGGACGCTTTGCGCCTGTTTTCGACGAGAACGACACCATAACTGTCAAATGCGAAAACGTCATTTTCAGCATAGGCCAAAGCATTCTTTGGGAAGATTTGCTCGACGGCGAAAACGTGCAAATCGCAAGAAACGGCGGCGCAGTTGCCGACAAGCTCACATACCAAACGGCACAGCCCGACATATTTGTGGGCGGCGACGTTTACACAGGCCCATCGTTTGCCATAGACGCAATCGCGGCGGGCAAGGAGGGCGCAGTGTCCATTCACCGCTTTGTGCAGCCTCACGCAAGCCTTACAATCGGGCGCAACCGCCGCGATTTTATAGAGCTTGACAAGGACAATATTGCGGTTTCGCAGTACGATAATTCAGCGCGACAAATCCCTGCAATGAACGGCAAAATCGACGCAAAAATCTCGTTCCGCGACGCTCACGAGCCGTTTACGGAAGAGCAGCTAAAGGCTGAAACCGCGAGATGTCTCGGCTGTGGCGCGTCGGTGGTTGACGAAAGCAAGTGCATAGGCTGTGGCGTTTGCACCACAAAATGCGAGTTTGAAGCGATAACGCTGTCTCGTGATTTGCCAAATTGCAGCACCATGCGCAAAGCCGAGGACAAAATGAAGGGCATTTTGCCGTATATGGTCAAGCGCCAATTCAAAATCATGATGAACAAGGACGGCAAGTAATGCACGAGCTCGGGATAATTTTTCACGTCATAAAGGACATCGAAGCCGTCGGCAAGGAAAATAAGCTCAAAAAGGTAAATGCGGTGACGCTCGAAATCGGTGAGGTTTCGGGCGTTGTCGAGAGCTATATGACGGACTGCTGGCGTTGGGCGGCTGACAAATCGGATCTTTTGCGCGGCTCGCAGCTTGTCATCGACACAATTCCCGCCGTTACCGTCTGCGATGAATGCGGACAAAATTACGAGACGGTAAAGCACGGCAGAACATGCCCATATTGTCAAAGCGAAAACACGCACCTTGTTGCGGGCAATGAAATGAACATCAAGGAAATTGAAGCGTGCTAGCGCAGAACATACACCCTGTTGTCATTCTGAGCAAAGCATTGTCATTCTGAGCGCAGCGAAGAATCTTTTGCGCATTGTCATAGGTTTTAAGATTCTTCGCTGCGCTCAGAATGACAAAGGCGCGAAGAATGACACTACACATCGCACCACACAACGCAAAGCTTTACGCCGCCACGGCGGGCTGCATTGGGTTTATGATGCTCAAATACAAAAAAGGCATCGGCGCAAAGCAGTGGTTTAAGGTGTTTCCGTTTTTGATAGTCGCCATAAATATCCTCATCGCCGTCGCGAGCGATTTTGAGAGCGGCATCAACGGCGCTATGGCGTTTGCCGCAACAGGCGAACGTTGGTGGCTGTCGTCTGAAAACGTGTGGCTGTACGGCGGCTGGTGGAACTGGGTAAACGGCATCGCGGGCATTCTGAATATACTTTGCATGACGGGCTGGTGGGGCATTTATTCGTCTAAGAAAAAGGACGATATGCTGTGGCCTGACATGACATGGTGCTTCATAATCGCGTATGATTTGTGGAATTTTGAGTACACCTACAGCAATCTGCCCACGCACTCATGGTATTGCGGCGTTGCGCTGCTGCTTGCGCCGACATTTGCAAACTTCTTTTGGAACAAGGGCGGTTGGATACAAAATCGCGCAAATACGCTCGCGCTTTGGTGCATGTTTGCGCAGGTGTTCCCTCTTTTCCAAGACGCAGGCGTGTTCGCGGTCATTCCGTCGCTGTATAAGGACGGAATAATGAACCCCGCACAAACGCCGTCAGCGGCAGACCCCACAATGCAGGGCGTAGTCGCAATTTTGGCGCTCGCCGCCAACGTATGCGTGCTCGCAGCAATAATAAAGCGCGCAATTAAGCAAAAGAAAAATCCGTATAAATTTGAGATTTTCACAGACCAAGAGGATTTCAAGCTTGCAATGGCACGCGCAGAATAATATATTTCTTATGAAAAAAGGGACTGCTTTAAACGCAGTCCCTTTTTTCCTTTTTAATTCCAAGTACAAAAAAGCGGATAATCGGAATACGCCGAATCACCTCGTATAACGCAGGCGACAGCAGCAAAACGGCTGCCAGTGCAATCAGGTACGACGCTGCCGCAGGCAGTGCGGTATAATTTTTTAGCAAATAGCACACAGAGAGCGCCACTACATAATGAACAATATATATTCCAAAGCTCTCCCTCGTCATGTAGCTTGCAAACGGAGATGTGCAATTCAGCCACGCCTTGCCGCAGCCAAGAACCGCAATTACAGCAACCCAAAGGTAAACGCTTGTAAAAATGTGTTTAAGACAAGCATCAGCGGCATAATTTTCGCCAAAGAAATAAAAGACGTAGGCTATTCCAAGCACAATTGCCGCAATAAGCGCCGGAATATGTAGCTTTTCAATTTTGTCCATAACAGCATCATGTGAAAACACAAAATATCCAAGCAAAAAAGCTAAGAAATAAATGCCAAAACGATAAGTTGTAATAACAGGTGCATTTAAGATTTGCGACGCGCCCCACATAGGCAAAAACAGCAGCAAAAGAACAGCGGTATTGCATTTTCCACCCAAATAATAAAGCTTGTCATTTTTGTCTAGCTTTCTGATTATCAGCAGCAAAGCAGAAAAAAGCCATAGCATTTGGATAAACCACAGCGGCCCTGTTCCCGACAGTGCCATGATGGGATAGCGCATAAATGCGGGGATAAACTCCATTCCGCCGCCGATTGTCATGTTCAGCCAACCCACAATCCACTGAAATACCAATAAGCCAAGCGTTGACGGGACAAGCAATTTTAACGTTCGCTCCTTGAAGAACTGCTTTTCGGTGCGAGTTTTCAGTGCATACCGTGTGCTCATGCCCGCGACAATAAAAAGTAACACCATAAACCACGGATACGCGAAATATAAAACGGCATCTTGATATTGGACCGGCGTAAAGCTGCCTACCCCGCCTAAAACGCCAACTGCATTAAAAAGATAAAACACATGATAAACAAGGACAAGCGCAACTGTAAGCCAGCGAATATTATCTAGATAATATTTTCTCATCTAGCGCTCCTCCTCGACGGTTTCATCAAAAATTTTGCTCGTAAGCTCAGAAAGAAGATTTTTGGGTGGAATTGCCATCCCTCTTTTTTCATCTCCGAGCACAATTAAAGTGTCACCGGGGTTAATGTTGAAAATCTCTCTTGCCTCCTTTGGAATTACAAATTGCCCTTTTTCGCCCACCTTTACAGTCCAAGCATGTTTCCCCTTTGGTGCTTTCATATCGACTCCCCTTTCTGTTTTGTATGATTAGTATGATTTATATGACCAATTATAATCAAAGTTTGTCAACAAAAATCACTGCTCGCCATCTTTTTAAAATCAGACGGCGACACCCCGTATTCTTTTTTATAGCTGCGCCAAAAGGTGGGGTAATTTGTAAACCCGCACCGCTGTGCGGCAAGCGTCGGCAGCATACCATTTTGCAAATACTGGCGCGCTGTCAAAAGCCTTTTTTGCATAATGTACTGATGTACACTTACGCCCATCTCTGCCCTGAACACACGCAGCAAATGCTGCGGGCTTACAAAGCATATCTGGGCAAGCGTTTCTAATCGCAAATCTTCATCAAGATGAATGGCAATATATTCTACCGCATTAGTTGTGTGCCTTGAGAGCGTGCGCTGCACAGCTTTATCCTGCGCCTCGGCGCTATCTGAGACGCTCCACTCGTTTATTTTTGCCATGATAACTCCTTCGCAAACAGCGCTTTACAAAAAAGCAGGCGTAAAAGCGCTGTGCCTTTATTACAGCTGTGTACCTTTTGACGCTTTTCGCACACTTATTCCGCAGCTTGATGATGAATTTGCGTTTAATCCTCTCAACTACACCTACAAAGGCGACAGCATTACTATAATGCCCACCTATTCTCAATCTGATATCATGGACGCAGGCACGCTTCGCCGATTGGTGACTGATTTGCACGCAAAGCAGGCTGCAGGCGAAATAAATCACGATGTGTTTGTGTTTATCAACATCGACGCCGACAGCTTTCTGTGGGAACCGTTAGCCGTGCCAAAACTTTTGCAAAAGCAGCCGAACCTCGGGGGCTTAGGCGGGTTGATTTCAGAAACAGCTGACCTCGATTTTATTCGTTTTGATACCGTTGGCGGCTATCTTGCGACGCATGCGCCGTTAAAAGATGTGTTTTTTGGCCAAGACGTGGCGGACGGCAACTTTACCGGCTATGCAAGCTGGGCAGAAAAACCATTCAATCGGCAAATTTGGACACGTCTTGAACGCGCTCGTGCCATTGCCGCTGTTAATGGCGTTGACGCCACCTCGCCGTCCTTTGAGACGCGCGTGCGCTTGCTTTCCACCACACATTTTGGGCTTGCCTCACCTGTTTTAAATGTCACGCGAGAGGCAAAGGCACTGGCGCTGTCGCAAGAAATGCTTGCACAGGAAAAAACACACCTTGTGCAAAGCGACACGCTGCTTTTGAAATCTGCAAAAAAGCAAAAATTATTCTGTGCACAGCTTGCGCTTGCAAAAGGCTTTTGCCACGATATTTCAGCCTTATCCGCACAGGCAGACAGCCTGCTGCATTTTACGGCAAGCCCTATGCAATGGCATGATGACGGCAGTGTAAAAGCGATCTATTTTATTTGCCTTTTAAGTGATGCAAAAAAAGAATGTGCGGTTGATTTTTCTGTTTCAGAAAAAAATCACGCCGCACACAAAAGTAAAAAAAAGCCGAATATAAGTGTTGCTGTAGATGAGAAAAGCGGTTTTCCTGTTATTATGCAAGACGGAAACGCTCTTGCCCGCACCGAAAGCTTTATCGGATATAATTCAAAGCAATTTCTTTTTCAAAAGCCCACGTGCAGCTTCCCTTTGCTTGGCGGCGACGGACAATGTATGAGATTTGAGGGCGAAATTCATTTGCCAAACGAGCAAGCAAGCGGACATTATCGGTTTGATTTCATCACATCGCCATGCACAAATTCCCTGTTTCTAAACACCGAGGTGCAATATCCTTATACAAATGAAAAAGACCAAATCTCCTCGCAGGCAAGCAATTTGGGACGTTTTACAGATAAAAAGTGGCAGGAGGTTTCGCCGCTTGGGTTTACACTTGCGCTTGACTATGCCGCGCTAATTGCAAAGCGCAATTTCATGAACGATATAAGCAGCTATAAACTTGCTGACTTTTGGACGGCTTTTCCCGAAAACGAATGTATGGATTCCTTTAATCATCAGCTTACGGGCGGGCTTCTTTGTGTATCAGACAGTCAAAAAGGGCTTGCCATCGCACATGACCGCAGCGTGCTTGGCAGCATGGCTCACTGTCCCATGCGCCTGCGCACAAAAAATGGCAAGCGCATTTTATCGCTCAATCCGTTTGGCGCATACTATGGCAAGCAGCGCCATTACCCCACGCGCGGCAACGGCTGTGTAGTAGACTTATACAGTGCCACCATGCCGCAGGCGCAGAGCCTTGCGCCATCTTATAACGGTGCTTGCGAGCAAAGCATACAGGCGCTTTCAAGCATTTGCGGTGAAATTCATTGCGACATAAAGGATGAGCTTTTGGCGGTTTCAGACAGTGCAGTAGCTGTCGGCGGCACAGCGGTTACCGCATACACACAGGATAACGCGCACCCCTGCAACGCCGCATATGCAAGCGCGCACAAAAAGCATTTGAAGTCCGTCTCCTCGTGCGGCAACGCCGAAGCCAACCTGCTCGTCATAGGCGTTCGATTTATTTTAAATATGCATAGAGCAAAAAAGCAAGCTAAAAAAACATTCAAACAATTTTTATAAAAGCAAAATGTTTGTAGGCATGTAATTGCTCCGTATCGCCAAGCTACGCTTTTTGTCCGCCCCAATGCTTTTCGGGTGTTGTATGTACGACCGGTTTTATTTCTATTTTATCTATGTCACAATCCTCTTTGCACAGCATGAGCCAGTCGCCTTTTTTAAAGCCTTGTATGGCGCAGATGTTGTTATTTTCATTATAAACAAGCTCAAAGGCGCTGCTGCCGAGCGATTTTACTTTGCCGTTTATGCCGTGCTTTACGGCGCATGGCTCGCCCGCGAGGCTTTCTATAAGTACCCACTGCGTTTCGCCGTTTGCTCTCCTTGCGCTCACTGCAAACGCGCCGTTTGCCAAAAGCTCCTCAAAGCACACGTCTGCCCAATCGTCAGGCACGGCGCAAAATGGCTCCAGCACACCGTTTTCGCTGCAAAGCAGCATTTCCTGTATGCTTCGCGCCACGCTTATTGGCGTTTCAAGCGTCGGCCATTCAAGTTCCTCCATCTCTGTATACATTGTGTTTGGATGCAGATACTCGGCATTAAGCAGCTTGTGCAGGCTGTCCCGCGCCGCATTTCCGTTTTTGCACACAGCGTAAAGCGACGCGATTGCCACCCATGAAAACCCCGTATACGCCGACGGCAAAGACATATACTGCCTCATTGATAAATCAATAAGCCGCCTGTTTTGCTGTGTTGTATACTGTATAAGCCGCGTCGGATATATCGAAAACATGTGCGACCAATGCCTGTGGCTTACATTATAAGGTGCGTCCTTGCCGATATAAAGCCCCTGCTTGTCGTCGCTTGGATAGTCCGTGAGGTTTTTTGATATTTCGCTTGCTCTTTGCACGGCATCGTCTTTAATTTCAAGCCGATTTGCTGTGTATTCAAGCTTTTGGCACACCCACCTTAGCAGCGCAAGCTCAAAGCTTGTGTCCTTTGTGTTCACAGCCCATTCAGGCGACCACGAGTATGGCAAATGCAGCTTTTTGTCGCTGCCTTCGTACAAATAACATTCATAATAAAGCAGCGCGCCTTTCAAAAGCGGAAACAGCGTTTCTTTTAAAAATTCATCGTTCATCGTGACGGCGTAGGCGTCCCAAAGATACACAAGGCAGTACGGCAAATTGCCAAGTGTGGTGCGCACTTCGCTTTCTCCCTTTGGCGGTATGACCTCGCCCTCAATTTTTACAGCCGGCATAACGCACGGCAGCGCCATGCTGCCCGCTTTATAGCTTTCAAGCAAATCGCTTTTTGCACACTTTTCAAGCTGCTCTTTGTTTAAAAAATGCGCAAACGATTTTAATATCTCCGCATGGCCTGCAAATGCAAAAGCAGAATATGCCATCTGCACATTGAGATTAGCCCAAAGTGCGCTCCACCCGCTTGGCTTAAACCACGGGCCAAAATTATCTATCGCGGCAGAGCCTTCACGCGCGGCGGAGAGCGCTTTGTAAAGTTGTATATTATAAAAGCTTTCAAGCCTTGCATCGGGCAGAGACACAAAGCTCTTTTTATACGCTGTGTGCCACCATTCACGGTGCTGCTCTGCAAGCAGTGTTTCACCTACCATCTGTGCAGAAATAATGCAGTTTTTCGCTTGTATTTGAGTTATTTGCCGCGCGTCGGGGTTATTAAACGCAGCCGTTATAAAAAACGTCGAGCCGTCCTCTTGCTTTGCCCACGCGTTTGCAAAGCAGCCCTCGTTTTCTATGCGCTCATTCGGCTTGCCGTCGCGCATATTTGTCAGCCTCTGCACGCTCATGTGCACATTGCCGCTTGTCGATTGAAGCGCAGGCGGATATTCTCCCCACCCGTCCACCTTTTCCCCGCGCAAAATAGGGCGCACGGCGGTTGAAGGCAGCGGAATAAATTCCAGCTTTACCTCCTCGCCGCCAAACGGCTCTATGTGCAGCACGATGAGATTTTGCAATGCGTGAACGTATGCGCTTATGTAAAAACCGCCGACGCTTGTGAAAATTTCGCCCTTTAATTGTGCGTTCCATAAATCAAGGCGCAGGCTGCAATTATTTGTGGGCTTACCTTTATATAAGAGCTGATAATAGCCGTTTAAAATGCGGTTTCGCCCATAAAGCACCGCGCAGCCCTCGCGCATATCGTAGGCGTCGCTTCTGTTTATCTCAAAGCGCGCGCCTTTTGCGTTTTCCCAAAGCATCATGCCAAGCGTTCCGTTGCCCAAAAACGGTGCGCTGTCAAAGGCGGTGTAGTCCTGCGTCAAGGCTCTTGCGTCAGGCTCGTTTAAATGCTCCAAAAAGCCATCCGTCATCGGCGTTCCTTTGAAAATCTTGTCTCCAAAGCTTTTGCACACCGGCATTTTTGTCCAGAGCATGTCGCTGCGCGATAAAAACTCTTGCCAATTCAAATTATCTCTGATATTTTTATTCATATACGCTCTCTCCGCTCATTTTGATGAAATTATAGTAGCTTGCGTCATATAGCGCCTTTGTCTTTTCAAGCGCGGCTTTGCTTTCGTCTGAGTCAAACCCGAGGCTGCCCGCCACGTAATCGGCTGCCTTGCCCGCAGATGTTGCCTCGCTCAGCATTGCGTTGCGGTAAATCCATGCGCCGCGGTTGAGGTCTGTCGCGTTAGTGAACGGGAACGAGCCGGCCGCCTTGATTTTTTCGCACGCGGCTGTAAATTCCTCAAATGTCCACGCGTCGGGGATTGTCACGCCGGCGGCTTCAATAGCTTCTTTATTGCCAAGTATAACGCTGAAATTTGATTCCCACGGCAGGCATACTATTTTGCCGTCCACTGTGCAGGCATCTAGCGCAGCCTGTGAAAAATACGCCTTAAACTCGGGGTCAGCGTCAAGATACGGTGTTAGGTCAACTGCTGTGTCGGCAAAGTTTGCCATGCTTGACGCAGGATAGTTGTAGATGTCGCATGGGTCGTTTGACGCTATGCCTGTTCGGATAACTGTGTCCATGTTTGACCAGTCGATTTGTATTGAATCAATTGCGTATTTGTCCGCAAGCGCCTTTTCCAAAGCGTCTGTCATCATGGGGCCTGAGGTGTACTCAATGCATTTGCCGTAAAATTTGATGGCCGTCTTTTCACCTGTCGCGGGCTGCGATGTCGCAGTGCTTGAAGCGGCAGCAGAAGAAGACGCGGCGGGCTTTGCGCCGCAGGCAGTGAGCGCGCTCACTGTCAGCACAGCCGACAGAGCAAGAGCCGCTAATTTTTTTTGCTTTTTTCATATGTATGTTCCTCCTCAAAATATTGTGTCACAGGCTGTAATGCGCGTTCCTGTGTCTGTAGCTTTATTATAGAGCCGCGGCGCGATTATGCACAGGGCAAAAAAATACGATAATATCCGAAATTTTACCACCCTTTAAAAATAAACTATGCATTTTGCACAATTAAAGCGCCGCCTTTTCGTCGCATAGTTTAATTTATTAAGCTATGCGGCAAAAAAGGCGACGCTTTGCTTATTCAGCGCATTCGTGCTGTTTTCTGTAATGGCTCGGGGAATGTCCGGTGATTTTTTGAAAACAGACGAAAAATATTTGTAGTCTCCAAAGCCAACCTTGTCGGCAATTTCATATGTAAGCTCGTTTGTAGTGTCAAGCAGTCGGCACGCCTCTGTCACGCGCACGTGCGCGATATAGTCTACAAATGACACGCCCATCTCTTTTTTAAACAGTGAGCTAAAATAGTTTTTCGATTTGCCAACGCTTTCCGCAACGTCCTCAAGGGCGATATTTTCGGTGTAATGCCGCAGGATATAATCAACCGCCTGCATTACCTCCTTGCTGCACGTCCGCCCTTCGATGAGGCTTATCTGCCTGAAAACTCTCTCGCACAGCTTCTTTGCCCAACCCTCGTAGCCGTCTACAGTGACATATTGCGAAAGCTCTTCAAGCGGCTCTTCTTCGCGTTTAATAAGCGCTTCCTCTGTGAGCCCGCGCTCTTTAAGCCCTGTTACAAGCAGATTTTCAAGCGCGATGCACGCCGCCTTGAGCGGCTCTGTGCGCGTAAGCCCCTTGCGGCGAAACTGATTAAAATATTCCGTCAAAAGCTCGTCTATGCGCTCTGTCTGCAAAAGGCGCAGGTTATCTTCAAGCTGTGCGTAGGGCTGCGGCAAATGCTCGTCAAAGCCTGATATCAGCTTGACCTCGTCCCATCTTAAATAGCATTTTGCGCCAAAATGTGTGCGGTGGTTAAGCACCATATTTGCCTCATCAAAAAGCACAGGCGCAAGGCTAAGTGTGCCTGTATCACTCACGGCAACGCTCACGCCTGTGCCAAGCTGCGCCTCAAGGCTGCTGTTTAATGCTGTTTGCCACGCGCGCAGGCGCTCCTCCATACGAGTGCGAAAAAACGCGGGGATAAGCAGCACAACACTTCTCGCGTCGCTGAATAAACACACGCATCGCTCGGCTTCAAGCTCCGATAGCGCCGCCGTGATGTTGTATGCAAGTATCTGCGTGAGGCTTTGCTACGCCGCGTCGTCTACGCTTATCACGGCGACGAAGCAGGTGTCAGATATTCTCATTTTGACATAATCCGCAAAATCCTTTTACTCGCTTGTGTCAAGCACAGCCGTCTTTGCAAAGCGTTTGCGAAGCTGGGCTTGCTTGTGGTGCTGTGTGTATGCGCTGCGCATCGCCTGTTCGTCGCGCTGCTTTGCAATTTCTGCCGTGCACTGTGCCACCTTGCTCTCAAGCTCGGCGATGTCAATTGGCTTTAAAAGATAGTCAGACACGCCTATTTTAAGCGCTTGCTGCGCATAGGCAAACTCTGAATAGCCGCTCAGCACAATTATTTTAACCGGCGCATACAGCTCCATAACCTGCCTGCTCAGCTGCAGGCCGTCTATGCCCGGCATACGTATGTCTGTGATGATGATTTCTGGCTTATGTGTGCGGCATTTTTCATATGCGTCAACACCGTTTTCAGCCGTCAGCACCGTGTCTATGCCAAAGGCCTGCCAGTCAATGCCCTCGGCTAAATCAACCTTATAGCGATATTCATACAGCTCATCAAGCGGCTTTTGCGTGCATTGGCGCAAATATTCCTGAACAGAAGCCTGCGCCAAAATCTCTTTTGAGAGATAATCAGCATCGTTTACCATTGAATACAGCGGCGTTTTTGCCTGCTTAAGCGTTTCAAGCACGGTGCGGCAGGCCTGCTGCTCAAGCTCCTGCGTCTCATTTGTATTGATAAATGCAAATAGAATAATAAGCGGAATTATGAGAATAAGGCAAAGGCTCATGACAAATTTTGTGTTTATGCTTAAATCGCGAAATCTGACCCTTTTCATCACGCCGCCCCCCTGTTTGCTTTTATTCTATTCTATATCGTCAAGCCCAAAATTGCAAAATAATTTTTTATGCCTTTTTTGCGGCTTCGGCACTGTTTAAATATCTCCACATTGTTGTGCGGCTGATGCCTAGCGCTTTGGCGGCGGCGGACTGGTTTCCACCGTTTGCTTCAAGTGTGCTGCGTATCACATCGTAGGTTATCTGCTCCAATGTTCTGCCGCCTGCTGTGTCCGCTGCTGTGTGGTGCGCCGTGCCTTTTGTGAGCGTGCGCTCTTTTGAGAGAAGCTCCGCCACAGAGCTGCTGCGGATATAGCTTGATGTCGCGAGCGTTGTCAGCTCATAAAGCACCTGCTTAAACTGCGTGTAATTATTCGGCCAGTCGTAATGCCTAAGCTGTTCTATCGCCTGCGCGTCAAAGCCCGAGAGCTGCTTGCCAAGCTCTAAATTCAAGCTGCCAAGATATAGGCTTGCGAGCGAGGGGATTTCGTCAGAACGGCTGCGCAGCGTCGGCAAGCGAAGCGTCAAGCAGCCGAGACGGCTTGCGAAAAGCCTGCCAACCTCCGGTATCGCCTCGCCGTCCATGCACGTGCACGAAAACAAAAGCCGCTGTCTTTTCGTCAACCCTGTGTCCAAAATCACCGACAAAAGCTCGGGATATCTCGCGTCGGGCAGCGCTTCCATATTTTGAAAATATATCGTGCAGCCCGTGTCGTTCAGCGGCGAGCTGTAGTGATTGAGAAGATAATCCCACGTTTTATCACGCATAAGTGCGCAATCGACGACGACAAACGGCTTGTTGTTAAGCGGGCTGCGCAGGTAAAGAAGCCTTGCTATCTGCTCCTTGCCTGTGCCGTTTTCGCCTATTATCATCACTGGCTGACGCGTCGCGGCTATCATCGTGAGCGGCGTTTCAAGCTCGCCCATCGCACCGCTGACGCTGTAAAAGCTGTTTATTAAAAGATGCTCACACTCACTTTTGCCAAACGCGCGAATGCCCGATTTATTCGACCGCAGCGGAATTTGCGACGGCTGACAGTGAAAAAGATAATATTTTGCCCTGCCCATTTGAATGAGCTGTGCATTTATAGTATACAGCAGACCGCCGTCGTTATTGTAAAATTTAAGCGGCGCGTCGGCTGTCATCTCCGCCATTTTTGTGCGCAGCGTGCTCAAAAGTGCATTTTCGGGCTTGTCGGAGGTGCTGTAATAGAGCGCTCCGCTGTCGTCAAGCACTATTGTGCTGCCGTTTTCGACCTTTGATATGCTGCGCAGAAAGAGATTTTCCTGTCTGAGGCGGCGAAAGCCCGCGCTTAATGTTAGCGCTTGGTCAAACGCCGTGTGAAGGCTCTCTGCGCCCGAGGTTATGAGAAACGCGTCAAGCCCCACCTTGCGCGCGACGGTGTGCGTCACCATGTCGCTCACCACCATCTTATACCCGCCCTGCTTCAGCCGCTCGAGCGTCTCGGCGACCTCACCCGCGCTGTGCACCGTCAAAATATCGAGATTATACCTTAATAAATCGCAAAGCGTGTGCGCGGGCTCGGTTATGCTCGGGAAACCGACAATCGCGTACAAATTTGAATAATTTTCCGCAAGCTTTATCGCTCGCAAAACGTCGTAGACGGAGAGCTGTATCTCGACGACAGGGATATCCGTCACGCGGCGAATGAGCTCGGCTGTGCCGCCGCGCGAGATAATGCAGTCGTAATCGTTGACCTGCGTGCTTTGGACAATGGCCACGCCCTCCTCCAAATCGCCCGTGTACACATCAAGCTGAATTGAGGGATATTCCTCGGCCGTGCGCTCCATGGCCGTTTTCATTCCCTCATATGGCGCGATGCCAAGTACATGAATATTAGAATGCTCCATGTCGTGCTCCTTTTTATATTATGTATAACCGCCAATACGCACATTGTGAAAATGTGTGGCGTCCCAACAAAGCCATTGTAACATATTGAAACACAAAATCAAGCAGCACGTCGCAAAAGCTGTTTCATAATGTGACATTTTGATATAATAAGTTGGCAATAAAAATAACACTGTTTCAAATATAAGCAATTTTGCCGTTGTCTCTTGTTGGAAATGGCGCAAAGAACTAATACAATTAGCTCAAGACATAAAAAGGAGGGGCGACATGATTAGGCTTCTTATAATCTCCGACGACTTCACGGGCGCGCTTGACACAGGCGTTCAGCTTGCGGCGTCGGGCGCTGTCACAAAGGTCGTCACAGACCCAACAGCCGACTTAAAAAGCGTCGGTGCAGGCTGCGAGGTGCTTGTTATTGACGCAGAAACGCGCCACCTTACACCAAACGGCGCATATAAGGTTGTGTACGAAATTGTTGGGCAAGCCTCAAAGCTTGGTGTGCCTTACATTTATAAAAAGACGGACTCCGCACTGCGCGGCAACATCGGCGCAGAGCTCACGGCAGTTTTGGACGCAAGCGGCGCAAAGCAGCTCCCCTTTTTGCCCGCGTTTCCGCAAATTGGGCGCAGCACTGTCGACGGCGTACATTATATAGACGACGTCCCCGTGGCGCAGAGCGTTTTTGGCACTGACCCGTTTGAGCCTGTCAAGCATTCAAATATCAGCTTGCTTATTTCCGAGCAGAGCGACACTAAAGTGCAAAGCTTTCCGCCGCTTAACTCGCATACCCCGCTTCCAAACGAAAGCGGAATACAAATTTACGACGCAAAAACGCTCGACGAGCTTGTTTTGACAGGCAAACGTCTGCTTGAAGAAGGTCAGCTTCACATAATGGCAGGCTGCGCGGGGTTTGGCGCTGTGCTGCCGGAGCTGCTCGGCATAGGCAGCGGCACGCCGATTGCCCGCCCAAAGCTAGACCCGTGGCTCTTAGTTGTCTGCGGCAGCGTGAACCCAATCACCGCGCAGCAGCTTGACAACGCCGAGAAAAACGGCTTTGTACGCCTGCGCCTCACCCCAGAGCAAAAGCTTGAAAACGGCTACTGGGAAACGCCAAAGGGTCAGGCGGAATTTGACGCTATGCGCCGCATCGTCGAGCAAGCGCCGTGCTGTATTTTAGACACAAACGACTCCGAGGGCAACAAGCTAACAGCCGACTACGCCGACGAAAAAGGCATGGATATCGACGACATTCGCTTAGGTGCGTCACGGTCAATAGGATGTCTTGTCAGCAGGCTTTTTAGCAGCCCCGCGCTCGGCACGCTACTAATAACAGGCGGCGACACGCTGCTGCAATGCATGGATTACATGGGCGTTTATGAAATGACGCCAATATGCGAGCTCGAGGTCGGCGTTGTGCTTTCAAGCTTTTGCTACGGCGGGTGCAAGCGGTATATTTTATCAAAATCGGGCGGTTTTGGCTGCCCTGAGCTTTTGACAAATTTGTCAAAGCAGCTTTCCGAAAACACACATCACACAGGAGGTTAAAAATGGGTTACGCGAAGCTACAAGGTCTTACATGGGACGGCACAATTTACGGAAACGAAGAGATGGGCACGCTTGAAGCGCTGCTGCCAACAGGCGGCTACCCCACGGCGCACGCGCCCGCAATGGTCGAGCTGCCAAACGGCGATTTGCTGTGCTGCTGGTTTGCAGGCACATACGAGGGCAGCGCGGATATCCGCATAATCTGCTCCTTGCTGCCAAAGGACGCACCCGCGTGGCTGCCGCCTGTTGATATATCTGGCGACGACACGCGCAGCGAGCAAAACCCTTCGCTTTTCTATGGGCCGGACAACGCCGTTTGGGCGATGTACACCGCCCAGCTTGACCGTCAGGCGGGCAAGGACAACATGCAGTTTACAGCCGTTGTGCGCTGCCAAAAAAGCACCGACGGCGGCAGAACATGGGGCGAATATACAACCGTTTTCCCCGAGGAAGGCACCTTTTGCCGCCAGCCGATACAAATTCTTTCAAACGGCAGATGGATTTTCGCAAACTGGCTCTGCACTGATTCCGCAGACGGTCTTTCAGGCGACCCGACAGCGTTTCGCATTTCCGACGACGAGGGCAAAACATGGCGCACCGTCATGATGCCAAAGAGCAACGGCCACGTGCACGCCAACGTCGTAGAGCTTGAAGCGGGGCATCTTGTGGCGTTTATGCGAAACCGCGAGGCGTACCGCATTCACCGCAGCGAGTCGTTTGATTTTGGCGAGACATGGAGCGAGCCAAAGCCTACTCCCCTGCCGAACAACAACTCGAGCATAAGCGCCGTCAAGCTCAAAAGCGGACGCATTGCGATAGCGCACAACCCAACGTGCACGCCTAACCCCGTCGAGGGCAAGGCCGCATGGCCGGGGCTTCGCTGCCCTGTTGCGGTGGCGCTTTCAGAGGACGGCGGGCTTACGTTCCCGATTATCCGCTGGCTTGAGCGCGGCGAGGGCTTTGTCGGTGACGAAAACAAGACAAACAACAAGCAGTACGAATATCCGTACATAATGCAGACGCGCGACGGAATGCTTCACCTAGCCTACGCCGCACGCACGCGTCAAGGCGTAAAATATGTGCGCTTCACCGAAAAAGACGTCCTCGGCGAAAAGCGCGAGACAGTCGGCGTCTACAACCCCACAGCCGCACAAAGCAAGTAAATTTACAAAATGTCATTCTGAGCGCAGCGAAGAATCTTAAAGGAGAATAAATAAATTATGCTGACAACCTACAATTTAAAAATGCCCCACGCCGTTTACGGCGGCGAAAATGCAATGGATAACATAACGAACATAATCAAGACAACAAAAGCCAAAAATGTGGCTATGTTCACCGATAAAGGCATCGAGGAATGCGGACTTTTTGCTTTGCCCGAAGCCGCCGTAAAGGCCGCAAACGTCGAATATTACGTGCTCGACGAGCTGCCCGCAGAGCCGTCATATATGGCTGTGCAAAAGCTTGTCGACCGGTTTAAAAAGTCGGGTGCTGACCTAATAGTTGCCTGCGGCGGCGGCAGTGTGCTTGACGCGGCAAAGCTCGCGAGCGTGCTTGTAACTGACGATTACGGCGTTAAAGAGCTGCTCGACACACCCGCGATTGCTCAAAAATGCGTGCCTGTGGTGCTCATTCCCACAACGGCGGGCACAGGCGCGGAGGTCACGCCAAACGCAATTGTGGCCGTGCCCGAAAAAGAGCTAAAGGTCGGCATTGTAAACGAAAACATGATTGCCGATTACGTCATTCTCGACGCGCGTTTAATCAAAAATCTGCCGCGCAAAATCGCCGCCGCAACAGGCGTAGACGCGCTTGCGCACTGCATCGAGTGCTACACAAGCAACAAGGCAAATCCGTTCAGCGATTTGTACGCCCTAGAGGGGCTTGACCTAATTTTTAATAACATCGAAAAAGCGTGCGACGACCCCGACGCAATGGCGGAGAAAAACAAAATGCAGATTGCCGCATACTACGGAGGCCTTGCGATAACCGCGAGCAGCACAACGGCTGTGCACGCGTTAAGCTACCCGCTCGGCGGCAAATATCACATTGCGCACGGTGTGTCAAACGCAATTTTGCTCGCGCCTGTCATGCGTTTTAATAGCGAGCTGACCGCCGTGCGTGAGCGCCTTGCCGCCGCGTATGACCGCTGCTGCCATGACGAAAGCGCCTGCGCGACTGTCGAGGAAAAGAGCGCGTGGATAATCGCCCGCCTTGAAAGAATTGTCAAGCACCTTGAAATCCCCACAAGCCTAAAAGAGTTCGGCGTGCCCGCAGAGGATTTAGACGGCCTTGTAAACGCCGGTATGCAGGTTCAGCGCCTACTCGTAAACAACATGCGCCCGCTCACCGCAGACGACGCGAAGAAAATTTATATGGAAATTTTATAAAGCGCACCGTAGGGCGCGACGACTCGGCGCGCCGCAGAGGTTCACACAATCTTACACCGTTCACCGTAGGGCGGGGGCTTGCTCCCGCCGAAACTTACGGCACGCAGTTGCAACGGCGGGAGCAAGCCCCCGCCCTACTGTACATAGCAAAAATTGTAGGCGCTCGCTCGATGTGGGCATCGACCCCTACGAATAATAATACATAAACAAAAGGAGAAACAACCATGAAATCAGTCGAAATCAAAGGTATTATCCCGCCAATCATCACCCCGATGAATGAGGACGAAACAGTAAACGTAGCTGAGCTTCGCAGTCAGGTAAACCGTCAAATCGAGGGAGGCGTGCACGCGCTGTTCTGCTTTGGCACAAACGGCGAGGGCTACATTTTAAGCGCCGCCGAAAAAGAGCTTGTTCTTCGCAACGTAATTGAAGAATGCAACGGCAGAGTGCCCGTATACGCCGGCACAGGCTGCATCTCGACAAAAGAGACTATCGAGCAGAGCAAAATGGCGATGTCGCTCGGCGCAGACGTGCTTTCAATCATCACCCCAAGCTTTGCCGCCGCAAGCCAAAACGAGCTTTACGAGCATTACAAAGCCGTCGCCGAAGCCGTCGATATGCCGATAGTGCTCTACAACATTCCCGCCCGCACAGGCAACGCGCTTGCGCCCGCAACCGTCGCACGCCTTGCGCAGATTGACAACATCGTCGGCGCAAAAGATTCCTCGGGCAACTTCACAAATATCCTCGGCTACATCGACGCGGGCAAGAAAAAAGAAAACGGCAGCTTCGCAATGCTTTCGGGCAACGACCAGCTCATAATCTGGAACCTTCTCGCAGGCGGCACAGGCGGCATCGCGGGCTGTGCAAACGTTTATCCGCACGTTATGGCGTCTATCTACGACCTGTTTATGGCGGGCAAAATCGAGGAGGCAAAGGCGGCAAACGCGTCAATTCAGTCCTTCCGCGACTGCTTCAAATATGGCAACCCTAACACAATAGTCAAAACAGCCGTCGCGCTTCTCGGCTACAATGTCGGCAAATGCCGCGCTCCGTTTAACCAAGTGCCCGAGGACGGCATTGCCGCTCTTAAAAAGGTGCTCGCCGAAAACGCGGCAAAGGGCATGAATTAAGGAGGATATTCAATGAATAAACCCATAATCGGCATAACAATGGGTGACCCCGCGGGCAACGGCCCCGAAATCACAGTAAAGGCGCTCGCCCACGCCGATATATATGACCGCTGCCGGCCAATCGTAGTCGGCGACGCAAAAATGCTAGAGCAAGCCCTGCGCTTTGTCGGCGACACAGCTATGAAAATTCACCGCTGTGAAAAGATCCAAGACGCGCTTTTCACAGCCGGAACAATCGACGTTCTTCACCTTGAGCTTATTCCCGACGTCGCCGCCTTTCCTATTGGCAAGGTGAGCATCGAGGGCGGCAACGCGGCGTTTCAGTGTGTTAAAAAGGTCATTGAGCTTGCGATGTCCGGCGAGGTTGACGCGACATGCACTAACTCGCTGAATAAAGAAGCCATGAACAAGGCGCTTGAATTTTATAAAGGCAAAAATTCGGATGGCCACACGCATTTTGACGGCCACACAGAAATATACGCGACATACACAAACACAAAAAAATACACAATGATGCTCGCTCACCACGACTTGCGCGTCGTGCACGTTTCAACGCACGTATCCCTGCGCGAGGCATGCGACAGAGTGAAAAAGGCGCGCGTGCTTGAGGTCATTGAGATCGCAGACAAGGCGTGCAAGGATATGGGCATCGAAAACCCGAAAATCGCCGTCGCGGGGCTCAACCCGCACTGTGGCGAAAACGGACTTTTCGGCACAGAGGAAATCGAGGAGATATGCCCAGCGATTGAATCCGCCAAAGCCGAGGGCATAAATGCACTGGGGCCAATTCCGCCCGACAGCGTGTTTTCAGAAGCGCTCGGCGGGTGGTATGATATAGTAGTTTGCATGTATCACGACCAAGGCCATATCCCGCTAAAAACAGTCGGATTTGTGTACGACCGCGACAAACAGGCGTGGAAAGCCGTCGAGGGCGTAAACGTCACGCTCGGCCTGCCAATTATCCGCACAAGCGTAGACCACGGCACAGGCTTCGCTCTAGCCGGCAAAGGCACAAGCAACGAGTTAAGCCTTGTGAATGCAATTTATTACGCTATAAAAATGACCGGTAGAAGTTAAGCTTCTAAATATTAAAGGAGGAAACAAAAATGACAATTCCCATGATTATTGCTCTTGCGATCACCGTCCTCATGATTATACTCATCATGATTGACAAGCTCCCCTTTGGTGCGCCGCCTCTGCTCGCATGCTTGCTGCTTGTAGTTTTCGGCGTGGCAGATTTAAAATCCGCATTCGCGGGCTTTTCAAACTCCACAATCATCATGCTTGCATCGTTTATGGCAATCATTGCCGCGCTGCAAAAAACAAGCTTTATCACAAAATTTAAAGGCGCTATGTTCAACATGGCAAACAAGGGCGGGTTTGTGGCCTACGTGCTGATGATTCTTGTCGTCATGCTCGGTTGCAGCCTTTTCGGCACAGGCTCAACAGCATACTACGTGCTTGTAATCGGCCTGCTTTCAACGCTTCCGTACAGCAAGCAGCTGCCTCCGTCAAGAGTGCTTATGCCTGCGGGCTTTGCGGCAAACCACCCCTTGTGTCCGTTTAACGTCGCGCTTCAGTACGGCATCGTAATCGCCGTTTTGCAAAGCGCGGGCGTTATGACAAACGTCTCGCTTGTCAAATTCTCAATCGTCAACCTCGTTCTCTCGCTCGGCTTCCTTGTATGGTGCTTAATCGCCTACAAAACCCTGCCCGACCACCCAATCGCCGAGGCGACAGAGGAGGTCGAGACACAGGAAACAGCCCCCGCAATGCCCAAATGGAAAGAGACAGCCACCTACATCATCTTCGCGGCAGCCGTCGTGGGCATGATTTTACAGAGCAAAATCGGTGACGCGGGCTACGCCATCACAGGCCTTGCCGTTGCGGCGCTGCTCATCCTCGGCGTTATGGACTTTAAAGAGATCCGCGACGCCATCAGCGCACCTATCATTCTCATGTCCGCCGGTGTCATCGGCGTAGCGGACGCGCTCGGCAGCACAGGGCTTACAAACCTTGTCGGCGAGCAGGTCGCAGGTATGCTCGGCACAAGCATCAATCCGTTTGTACTTATCTTCGCTTTCTGCATTCTCACAAGCGTGCTCGCAACGCTCACAGGCTCGACAATCGGCACGGTGTACGTCTTTGCGCCGCTTGCAATCGCAACGTGTGTAAACCTCGGGCTTGACCCAACAGCCGCGGCCACCGCAATCGTAATTTCCGGCTGGTGCGGACACTTCCTGCCAATCGACGGCATGCCCGCCATGATTATGGGCGCGGGCAATTACAATATAAAGGAATTTTGGAAATTCACAATTCCGATGTACTTCATTCGCCTGCTCGCCCTCACCTGCGGCGCAGTTCTGCTGTTCCCGATGTAATGTGAGACGTAATTTAAAAAGGAGATTATTATGACAAATAAATTTGAGCTTGAGCACATCGGCATCAACACCCAAAACGCAGAGGAAGCCGAAAAGCTTGCGCAGCTTTTAAGCATGATGTTCAATCTTGAGCCGCGCCACGGACAAAAATCAGAGTTCGGCGGAGCATATTTTGAATGCATGAAAGCCCCCTTCCTCGGCGCAAACGGCCACATAGCCATGCGCACGCCCGACTTAGCCGCAGCAATGGAAGAGCTTAAAGAAAAAGGCTTCTCCTTCAACATGGATACCGCCGCCTACACCGACGCAGGCGCAATTAAAAACGTCTACCTAGAAGGCGAGTTTGGCGGCTTCGCAATACATATTATGCAAAAATAATTACTAAATAAGGCGCTGCTACAGATGTGTTATCATCTATAGCAGCGCCTTTTGTTATGACTTGATTCTATAAGCTAAGATATGCGCCCTTCATGGGGCTTGTGGCTAGTTTGGCGAAAACGCCCAGGACGCCGGATTTGTAGCGGCTTTCTTTGGGCTGCCAGTGCTCGCGCCTTTGTTTGAGGATGGCAGCTATCTCGTTCTGCGTTTTGCTTTCGCCTTTTACGCCGACAATTGCGAGTATTCTTTGATCGATGTCAATTTGGATTAAATCGCCTTCTTCAACGAGTGCTATCGGACCGCCGCTTTGCGCTTCGGGGCTGCAATGACCTATCACGGGGCCTGTTGATGCGCCGGAGAAGCGGCCGTCGGTGATGAGCGCGATTGTTTTGCCAAGCTCGGGGTCAGAGCTTATCGCCTCTGAGGTGTAGAACATCTCGGGCATTCCGCTCGCTTTTGGCCCCTCGTAGCGAATAAACACAGCGTCGCCCTTATTCACCCTATGATGCAAGACGGCGTCAAGGCACTCCTCCTCGCTGTCAAACGGGCGGGCATATAAGGTGGCTTTAAACATTTCCTTAGGGCACGCCGTGTGCTTTATCACAGCGCCCTCGGGGGCTAAATTGCCTTTTAAAACCGCAATGCTGCCGTTTACGCCTATGGAGTTGTCGTATTTTCTTATAATGTCCTCGCGTGTGAGCGATAAGCCGTATTTTTCGTTTGCTTTTTGCAGCCATTTTTCGCAGCGCTCATAAAAGCCGTTTACTTTAAGCTCGTCAAGGTTTTCGACGAGCGTTTTGCCTGTGACCGTCATTACGTCGAGATGAAGATGCTGTTTTATCTCCTCCATAATCGCCGGCACGCCGCCTGCGTAGTAGAAAAACTCAGCCGGCCACTTGCCTGACGGTCTTATGTCAAGCAAATATCTCGCGTTTTTATGTATGCGGTCAAATGTGTCACCTGTGATTTCTATGCCGTATTCGTGCGCTATTGCGGGCAGATGAAGCAGGCAGTTTGTGCTGCCTGATATCGCCGCGTGGACGTATATCGCGTTTTCAAAGCTTTTTTCGGTGACGATATCGCTCGGCTTTAAGCCCAAAAGCGCAAGCTTGACTGATTGCACACCCGCTTTATACGCGTAGTCGAGCAAATCGGGGCTTGTGGCGGGCAGCAAAGCGCTGCCGGGAAGTGATAGACCGAGCGTTTCAGCCATAATCTGCATAGTGCTTGCCGTGCCGATAAAGCTGCACGCGCCGCAGCTTGGGCAGGCGTTGCTCTTTGCCCAGTCGAGTTTATCCGCGCCTATTTCGCCGCGCTCATACTGTGCGCTGTACATGCCAAGCTGTTCAAGCGTTAAAAGGTCAGGCCCTGCGCTCATTGTGCCGCCCGTCATGACAACAGACGGAATATTCACCCTCGCCAAGCCCATAAGGTTTGCGGGCATTCCCTTGTCGCAGCTTGAAATAAACACTCCGCCGTCAAACGGAGTTGCGTTTGCGTGAATTTCTATCATATTCGCAATCATTTCTCTGCTTGCAAGGCTGAAATTTATGCCGTCTGTGCCCTGACTTTCGCCGTCACATATGTCTGTGCAGAAATATCTCGCGCCATATCCGCCTGCGTCGTAAACGCCCTTTCTCACAGCTTCAACAAGCTTGTCGAGGTGTCCGCTGCCGGGGTGGCTGTCGCCAAAGGTGCTTTCAATGATTATCTGCGGCTTAGACAAATCCTCTTTTTTCCAGCCTGCGCCGAGCCTCAGAGGGTCAATTTCAGGCGCTAATTTACGGATTTTTTGGCTGTTTAATTCTTTCATAATCGCTTTTGCCCATTCCCTTTTTACATTTATGATTTGACTAAGAACCCGCCGTCAACAGGAATTACCGCGCCGTTTAAATAGTCGCTTGCAGATGACGCGAGGAAGATTATGGGGCCTTTCATGTCGTCGGGTAATCCCCAGCGTGCAGCGGGGATTCTTGCGGTGCACTCGTCCTTGCGCTGCTGTGTCATGTTGGCGCACATTTCGGTGTCCATGTATCCCGGTGCAATTGCGTTGCAGCAAATGCTGTGGTCGGCACAGTCGGACGCGATGCTTTTTGTAAGCTGCGCAACAGCGCCCTTTGCGGCTGAATATGCGGGGACGGTTGTGCCGCCGAAATATGCGTTCATCGAGGCTACGTTGATGATTTTGCCGATATTTTCCTTGTCCTTCATGACCTGAATTGCCTTTTGGCACATGAACCAAACGTGGTTTAAATCGACGTCAATAACAAGTCTCCACGCGTCCTCGGGGAACTCCCACGGCTCGTAGCGGCGCTGAATGCCCGCTGCCGGAATCATAACGTCGAGCGTTCCGCCAAGCTTTTCCATTGCCTCGTCAAACATGCGGTCAATTTCCGGTTTTTTTGAAAGGTCGCCCGCAACGCCATACGCTTTGTAGCCCATTTTGTTGTATTCATCGACGACGGCTTGCAGCTTTTCCGCCTGCAAATCCATAAGCACTACCTCTGCGCCGTTTTCAAGCAAGCCCTCCGCCATGCCGCGCGACAAGCCCTGTGCGCCGCCTGTGACTATGCATTTTTTGCCCTCTACGCTAAATTGCTTTTTATAATCATATGCCATGATAATATCCCTCTTTCTTAATATTGTTTGATTACGGAGTTTGAAGCGCTCCGTCTCTTCTTCTTGTCTGCGTCCATGTTGTAACTGTATTTTCGCACGGATATTTCGCCGCGGCTTTTTCGTCGATGTCAACGCCAAGCCCCGCCTTATCGTTTGCGTAAACGTAGCCGTCCCTATATTCGGGCAAGCCGTTGAATACTTCAAGCAGCGCGCCGCGTTGGTCTTTAAGCTTTTGAATGACGAAATTAGGCGGCTCTATGCCTGACCATTCCTGTACGCCGAAATTTGGCGCGGCTAAATCAATGTGGATATTTGCCGCGTGCGCAAGCGGCGACATATCGCCCGGCCCGTGCCATGCTGTGCGAACGCCGAATTGCTCGGCAAATATTTGCAGCTTGCGCGCGGGTGTAATGCCGCCTATCTGCGAGAGGTGCACCCTGATATAATCTATCAAATGCTCTGTGATGAGCTGTTTCCACTCGCTTGGGTTATTAAACAGCTCGCCCTGCGCTATAGGTATAGAGCTTTGCTCGCGAAGCTGTTTAAGCCACGCTGTCTGCTCTAGGCTCACAGGGTCTTCAAGGAAAAACAGATTATACGGCTCAAGCGCTTTTGCAAGGCGTATAGCCTGCGGCGGCGCAATGCGCTCGTGCACATCGTGAACAAGGTTTATCTCGTCGCCAAGTCGCGCTCTTATCCTCTCAAACAGCTTTACGGTGTCGCGTATATAACTTTCGCCGTCAAGATACACGCCGTCAGCTGCTCCGTTTGGCGCTGTGCTTGGCGTTTTGCCATAGCCCTCGCCGCCGTAGCCGCCGCACTGGCAGCGGATAGTCGTTATGCCGATATCGCGATATTTTTGAATATTCTCGCACAGCTCCTCGATGTCTCTGCCATCGGCGTGACGGTATACAGGCACACCCTCGCGGCATTTGCCGCCGAAAAGCTGATACACAGGCATCTTTGCCATTTTGCCCTTGATGTCCCACAGCGCCATGTCAACGCCCGATATAGCGTTGTTTTCGATAGGTCCGTTGCGCCAATATCCGTTTTGGTGCATAAGCTGCCAAATATCCTCAATGGCTGAAACGTCGCGGCCTATAAGCAGCGGCGCAAGGTACTCTACCACCACAAGCTTTACGGCTAAATGGCGGTAGGCAAAGGTTCCGCAGCCAAGCCCGTACAGCTCCGGCTCGCTTGTCTCAACCTTTATGACAACGAGGTTTATCCCCTCGGGCGCAGTGCAAATAACCTTAATATTTCTGATTGTAACTGCCATCTTTGTCCCCTTTGCCGATTATCCGTTGTATTTGTCTAAAGCCATAATCGCCTGATGAATAATCTCGGCGGTTACGGGGTAAGGTGTGTGTTTAAGCTCTTGATTTGCCATTGTTAGCGCAAGCACGTCGTCCAGCGGGTCGTCTGCTTCAAGCTCTAAATCGGCAAGGCAAGTTGGAAGTGCTATTGATTTATTGAATTTCCATGTTTTTTCAAGCTTATCAAAGTCCTTATCCACCATAAGGTTGACAAGACTGCCGTAGGAGACGACTTCACCGTGCAGGTGATTTTTTTCAATATGCTTTCTGCTTGTCAGCCCATAGAAAAGCGCGTGCGCTATGCCGCCGTTATATGCGGGGTCAACCGCGACAGACACTATGCCGGGTGAAACAATTATATTTAGCAGCGTCTCCTGTAATTCCTCGCTTACAACGCCATTTTTTGCGTCGTCAAACGCTTTTTTGCCCTTTTCGAGCATTGGATAAAAGCACATGCTTCCGGCTGTTATGCCAAGCGCACTGCCGTAGGAAAGCGCCTCGCCCGCCTTTGCAGACCATGACGATTCAACGTGCTTTGCCATCGCGTCGCCAATGCCCGCCCAAAGATATTTTATCGGTGCGGCAAGCGCGAGCTTTGGGTTTATAAAGCAGTGCGCAGGCACGTTTTTAAGGCGCGGAATGTCCTTAAACGAGCCGTCGGCGTTATACATAATGCTTATCTGCGTGACAGGCGCGCAGTTTGACGCTATTGACGGCACGGTGAACACAGGCATGCCAAGCATATCAGCCGCAAGCTTTGCGGTGTCTATACATTTTCCGCCGCCGACGGCTATCATCGCGTCGGCGGTTTTTACGTTTTCATTGCTTATAATGCTTTCGACATTTTCATATGTCGCGTCGTGTCCGTACAGCACAGCCTGCGTCAAGCTCAAGCCTGCCTTTTCGATTGCGGGAAGGACGTAAGCCTTCGCCGCGTTCCATGCTTTTTCGCCGTGCACGACGCAAACCTTTTTGCCATAGCGTGATATTTCCTGTTCAAAGGCGTCAAATGCGTCCTCGCCGACGGTAAATTGCGGCAAGTATATGTCAGTCATTTTCATATCCTCTCAATTTGCCTAGTTTTTGTCTGCTCTTTTTGGGTCAAGCACTGCCAAATCATAGCGGCGGCTCTTGTGCGAATGTGCCGCGAGCACCCAAAAATAAGCATTTATACTGCCCGGTGACGCAACTGTGGGGTGATAGCCGCGCGGCGCAAGTATCATTGTGCCACTGCTGACTGTGTGCACGACAACATTGTCAACGTCGCCCGCGTCTATGTAGCTTAAATGCATACCGAACGACGGCTTTGGCATATCAAAATAGCAATATGCTTCTTCAAGGTCGTTTTCATGCTGATGCGGGGGCCAGCTTGTCCATGTACCGTTTCTGCTCCATGTCAAGCCCGCGAGCAGCCTTGAAGCGGGGGCTTCGGGGTTTACCGTCATAAACACCTCGCGCTCGCCCACGCCCTTGCCGTGAATTTGATGAACCTCGCCTATTGGCAGGCTTAAATCAAACTTTCTGAAATACGAGCTGCCGTAGCCCTCGTCAATTGCCGCGCCGATGTAGAAAATAACGTCCTCGTCAGCGTGAATGACAACCTCTGTATCCTTTGTGATGTAAAAAGAATCAAGCTTTACAAACGCCGTGTCAAACGCGCTTGTTTTAACGCTTCCGCCGCCTGCTACGCAAGCGGCATTCATCTCTTTTTCGCCTGATTTTAACGTAAAGCTCTCCCCTGCCGACATGTTCAAGCGGTAGATGTATACCTGCTCGCAATCAGCTTTTTGGGGCACGATAACCTCATGCAGACCGCCTGCTTCGCTTGAAATAAATTTCCAGCCCTCCATGCGCTGCTTTGTAATTTCGCCTGTAATCATAATTATTTCCCTCTTTCAGTTTCAGCTTATCAAAAATGTGCAAAAGCCGCTTGAGAATACACACAGGAAGAAAACTGCCACATAACCGACAAGGAATGGTATTTCCGCCTTTGCGATTTGACCCATTTTAAGCCCTGACACGGTGGATGCCGAGAATATATTGACAGCGACAGGCGGCGTCATTGTGCCAACGACGTTTGAAATGCACACTATCATACCGAAATGTATTACGTTGATGCCCATGCTCTGAGCAATCGGCCACAAAACCGGAACGAGCAAAACAGCAATAGCTGTGCCCTCCATAAATGTGCCGAAAATAAGCAAAATGACAGCCACGACAAAGCAGAACAGCGTTGCGTTAAGATTCATGCCGACAACTGCATCAACAAGTGCCTGCGACGCGCCGGAGAATGTGAACACCCATGAGAACGCCGTCGATGCCGCGATTATGAACAAAATCATTGCGGAGCTTTTTGCGGAGTCTTTTATAATAGGTATAAGCTCTTTAAATGTGATTTCTTTATAGATGAATATGCCCGCAAAGGTCGCCCACACAACAGCCATAGCGGCGCTTTCCGTCGCTGTAAGCATGCCTGAATATATGCCGCCGAGAATAATAACCGGCGTCATGAGCGCGGGAACTGCGTCAAGGAAGATTTTAAGCACTTCCTTAGGCGTGTGCTTAATCTCCTGCTTCGGCCATTTTTCTTTGTTTGCAAAGAAGATAACCTCAACCATAAGTACAGCCATTATGCAAACGCCAATCATCATGCCCTGCTTAAACATATTGCCAACAGACGCGCCTGTGAGCGTGCAGTAGATAACCATAATGATTGACGGCGGAATGATGGGGCCAAGACCTCCGGATACAACAAGCAAGCCTGCTGTTCTGTCCTTAGGATAGCCGAGCTTTGCCATGTCGCCGTAAAGCATTGTGCCGATGGCGATAACTGTTGCCGGTGCAGAGCCTGAAAGCGCCGCAAAGAACGCACACGCAAGCACAAGCGCAAGGCTCATGCCGCCGCGCACATTGCCCACAAGGCAGTTTGCGAAATTGACTATTCGCCTTGAAATGCCGCCCTTAGTCATAAGATTGCCCGCGAGGACAAAGAATGCTATAGCCATGATTGACGTCGACTGCAATCCGCCGAATATGCGCTGTGCTATGACGGTAGCCGATGCTGATAAGCCGCCGAAAACCACCGAGCAAAGCGCCGCTGTGCCAAGCGAAAATGAAACAGGCACGCCGATTATAAGGCAAGCTGCAAATACTACAAATAAAATTATACCTGCGTTCATTCTGCCGTCTCCTTTTTACCAAAATCAATTATTTTTTCAATTAAAACAACGCCCTGAATGATAAATATAAGCCCAAAAGCAAGCACGAGTGAAAAGTACATTGCCGCCATTGGAATTTTCAAGACAGGCGTTGTCTGCCCTGTTTGAATTTGCTTAACAAACAATGAAAAGCCTGCACTCAGCATTACAAAAGAGAACACTTCAAGCACAATCTGCTCAATGACGGAAACAATCTTTTTCACAACGCCCTTGAGCTTATCCGTAACTGCCGTAACAGCCACCTGCGTACCGTCACGAAGCCCTACCTCAGTGCCGAGCAGCGCCATAAATATCATGCTGTACATCGCAATTTCATCTGTCCACGGCATCGACATTTTTATAAAATTTCGATTTATGACAGACACAAAATATGCAATTACCATCGCAACAAACGTCACAACCATGATTGCGTATTCAAATTTTGTCACATAATCTAGCAGCTTTTTTACTGTCTTCACACTAATCCCCCATTCAGTAGCTCGGGCAAAGATTTTCTCTTTGCCCGATGCTTTTATACTATGTTATTTTACAGCCGCTTTTGCAGCGTCAACAGCCGTGACCCATGCTGCGTCGTAAGAAACGCTGTTTTTCTGCTGCGCCGCTTCATATGCCGCCTGCATCTCGTCGGTGTCGATGTCATAGAAGGTAACGCCCGCGCCCTCAAGGTTTGTCTGAGCCTCTGCGTTTGCCTCGTCTAAGTATTTCCACTGCTCTGCACAGCCTTCCCATACAGCCGCGACAAAGGTGTCTCTCAAATCCTCGGGAATTTTATTCCACGCCGCGTCGCTCATGCAAAGCGGAATGTACACAAATGCGTGCTTTGTGTTGATGACGGAGTTGATGCCCGCCTCGTAGAATTTGTTTATCCAGCAGTTTGACACAGCGTTTTCACATGCGTCAATAGTGCCCTGCTGCAATGCTGTAAACTGCTCTGAAGCTGAAAGTGCGATTGGGTTTGCGCCAAATGACGTAAACGCAGCAATCTGACCGTCGTTTTGCATAACACGGATTTTCACGCCCTTGAAATCAGACATAGACTGAATAGGCTTTTTAGAGAACACATCTCTGAAGCCCGATTCCATGTAACCGATAACATGAATGCCCTGTGTGGCGGCCTTTTCTGCTATCAAGTCGCCAAGCTCGTTTTGCACGGCGTAGTTTGCCTGGTCTGCGCTGTCCCAAAGAAATGCCTGGTCAAGAATATTCATTTCGGGAATATAGTTTGCCAAAACGGAGTTTGCGCACGAGGCAATGTCAAGGTCGCCCTGAATTGCCATATCGAGCGTGTCGCTCTCGCCGCCAAGCGTGCCGCCCGCCTGAATTGTAAGCGTGATTTTGCCGTCTGTCGCTTTTTCGACGCACTCGGCAATTTTTTCAGCACCCTTGTAATAGTTTGATGTTGTGTTGTCTACCATTGCCATTGTGAAGTTAAGCACGTCACCGCTCGCTTGCGCCGTTGCGCCTGTTGTAGCGGTTGACTGGCTGTTTCCTCCGCAAGCTGTAAGTGCCATTGCCATAACGGCGGAAAGTGCGATTGCTGCAAGTTTTTTCATTGTTGTTTTCTTCCTTTCTCTGCATAAAAAAGACATAATATGTCCGATGCGTTTATACTATCACATCAGACATCTTATGTCAATATACATATTAAATTTTGTAGATTTGGCTAACTATTTATCTTATTTGGCATCAATTTGCATAAGACGTCAGATGTCTCGCTGCTTATTTTTTCCTTTTTCCTGCTCGAAAGCCTGTATAATTTTTTGTCTGTTTGAGTCAAGGTGAGTAATCATGGCACATCGCGCGCCGACGCTGTCTCCGCTTGTTATTGCCTGAACAATAGCCTCGTGGTGCTGCAAGGTTTCGCTTGCCACACTGTTGCGCGTCACCTCTATAAAAATAGGTATGCCCTTCACCAAAAGCTCTGTTAAGTTTTTCAGCACCTTATTATGTGCGCAGGCGGCAATCTGCGTATGAAAAATAACGTCCTCTGCAAGGTGGTCTTTGCCGTTTATAACGCAGTCCTCAAGCCTGCGCTTTGCCTCAAGCAGCTTTTGGCAGTCCTTATAGGTTGCGTTTATCGCTGCAAGCGCCGCTACCTCAGGCTCCAAAATAACGCGCGCATCAAGAAATTCAAGCGCTCTTCCCGCAATATCTCCGCTGTCTCCTTGCAGCCCAAATGGATCTTGCCTAAGTTCAATCGCTTCCTCGGCTTTTTTTTGCTCCGTTATAAACGTGCCGCAGCCGCGCACAACCTCTACGCTTCCGTCAAAAATCAGCTTCTTTATAGCTTCTCTCACCGTGCTTCGCCCCACCTCGCATATTTCAGCAAGCTGAAACTCATTTGGAAGCCTGTCCCCAACAGCAAGATTATTGTCGGCGATATACTTTTTAATCTTCTCCGCCGTCTGCTCCGGCAGCAGCTTGCTACTCAATTGCGTCTGCATCCTACCGCACCTCCGTATATTTATCTCACGTCAGACATCTTATTTTATATTATCACCTTATCAAATATTTCGCAATATATTTATTTTGATTCTGAAGCTGTTCCCAATTATTATCCAATCTAATCTATTATAAGTACATAGGGGTTAAATTGAAATAATATATAAAAGCAGACACCACCCAAAACTTGCGTTTTTAATGGTGTCTGCTTATATTTTACAGATGCATAAAAAATATATCTGTGGCAGTTTTTATGTTGTTTTACATCATAACTACAACCTTCATGTAGTTGCCTGGGTTCTTTTCGATGTCTTTGATGACCTCGGGGGCGTCTTTTAGGGAGACGGTGCGGGTTAGGATTTTTGAGACGTCCACTTTTTTGGTGCGGATAAGCTCGATGGCTTCTTCAAATTCGCCTGCGCTTGTGCGTGCGCCGCGGATATCTATTTCTTTGCGTGTGATGATATCTGTCGGCAGCGGTGTCTCCTTTTTCGGCCAGCCTGTCAGCGTTACACGGCCTGCGTTGCTGACTAAATCAAGCGACATGCGCACGGCGGGGTTTGCGCCGCTGCACTCCATGACCTGCTGCGCCATAACGCCGTTTGTGATTTCACTCACGCGTGCAACGGGGTCTTCATTTGCGGAATTTATGACGTACTCAATGCCAAGCTCTTTTGCAAAATCAAGGCGCTCCTGCACTAAATCGAGCAAGATTGCGTGTGCGCCATACGCCTGCGCTATCATGCCCGCGACAAGCCCGATAGGCCCTGCGCCGATGATTGCGCAGTACTCGCCCGCGACAAGCCCGCCGCGGTGTACACCGTGCAGAGAAATTGTCAGCGGCTCTGCCATTGCGGCAAGCGTCCAGTCAAGATCGTCCGGCATTTTGATGAGCATGTCGTCGGGGTGGCAGAAATATTCAGCCATGCCGCCGTCGATGTGCACGCCGAGCACCTTTAAATCTGCACAGCAGTTTGTGCGTCCGATGCTGCACGGATAGCAGTGGCCACAGTAGAGATAAGGGTCTACTATGACCTTGTCGCCAACCTTAAGTCCTTTTTTATTGTCGGGTGAAATCTCCTCGATAACGCCCGCAAGCTCGTGGCCGATGACGCGCGGATATGAAACAAGTCCGTTTGTGCCTCGAAATGCACCGATGTCGCTGCCGCAAATGCCGGCAGAAACAATTTTAATGAGCGCCTCGCCATTTTTCGGGGTCGGCTTTTCCATTTCAACGCATTCAACGCTCCACGGCTCGTCAATTTTAATAGCTTTCATGGTAATCACACTTTCACTTTTACAACAACTTTGCGCACGGCTTCGGGCTCGCCCGCAACACAGCGCGGTTTATGTGCGTCCTCTGGCGCGACGACAATCATATCGCCGGGCAAAAGCAAAACAGTGCCGCTCATCTCAGGCTCGTTGTAGAAAATCAAATCATTTTCTGGCACTTCGTGGTGGACAGTCAAGCCGTCGCGCTTGCAAAAGCCGAACTGCTCCTTGCCGGAAACGACGTACTGAATGTCGAAAAATTTGTTGTGTGTCTCAAAAAGATTTTCACTTGCGGGCATGCTTGTGTAAAGCTGCACGTTTGCAGTCACTTCGCCGTCGTCGCCGATGGGATATGCACCCTCTGCAAGAGCGGCGATATCTGTTTCGGCAAGCCATTTGTAGGCGCGTGTGAATTTTTCTTCCAAGTAATTATATTTTTCAGCGATAGTTATATTTGAAAAAAACATATTATTTCCCCTTTTAAAGCTTACTTACTTGCGATATCTTTCGTGTTCAAATTGCCTGCGGCGATGTCGCAAACCTGTTTCCACACCTGCTCGTCGACATTTACGCCGTTCTGCATGCTCTTTTCGCGCGTTGCGATAGTGCGCTCGCCGGGGCATGTAACGCTATGGCCTTCTTTTTCGGGGTGTGCTTTATCGGCGGCGGCGACGCGGCGGTCGAGCATTGCTTGAATTTCTTCCTTGCTGCCGAAGAGGTACGGGTCGTATGCGATGAAGATTTGGCAGCAGCCTGTGCAGCTTCCGCGTCCCTCGTCGTCGAGGTCAGAGCCACATTTGCCGTTTGCCATCATTGCGGCGGCTAAATCAAGTGCAATCGCCATGCCGCTGCCCTTCCAGTAGCCTGTGGGCAAAATGCGGCGGCTGTCCTCTATTGCGCCGGGGTCGCTTGTGAGGTTGCCTTCCTTGTCAAAGCCGCCGGGGAACGGCAACTCTTTGCCTGCAAGGCGGTAAACGCCAAGCTTGCCGTATGCGTACTGGCTCATTGCCATATCGAGAACAATCTCGCCGTTTTCACGCGGGATCGCGATGCAAAACGGGTTGTTGCCGACGCTCGGCTCGTCGCTGCCCCAAAGCGGCATGCAGCTCTCTGTGTTTATCCAGCTCATGCCCATGAAGCCCGCCTGTGCCATGCGCCATGCGTATGTGCCGCCGCGCATCCAGTGTGTTGTATTTTTGAGCGCGACACAGCCAATGCCGTGTGTTTTGGCAAGCTCAATTGCGCGGTCTGCGCAGAAAATTGCGTTTGTGATGCCTATGCCAAGCTGTCCGTCATAGTTTTCAACAGCGCCCTTGCCGCCGACAAGCTTCGGCTCGGCGTTCACATCAACATAGCCCTGCTGAACATATTCGACAAAGCGCGGAACGCGGTTTAAGCCGTGGCTCTCAACGCCGTCTGCGCTCGATTGCGCGTGAATTGTAGAGCAAACCTCAGCTTTTTCCTCGGAAACGCCAACGTTCAAAAATGCTTTTTTTATAGTGTCTTTAACTGTATCAAATGGTACACGAATACTCATGTTTTTGCTCCTTTATATAATAAATAATGTTAATCTTTTCGGAACGCATACAATGCGTTCCCTACATTCCCACAAAGTGCGTAGGGCACGACGACTCGGCGTGCCGTAAACTTTACGCATAACTAGCGGCGTGCCGAGGTCGTCACGCCCTACAGGTGCACCCCACTAAGTGTCAGCAGGCAACCGCGGCGTTAAGCCGGCGTATTCCATCATTGTCTCGTACAAACCGCTCGCCTCTTGTGGGCTGTAGCCGTAGACTAAAAATACGTCCATAAGGTACGGCGAATACGGTATGCCTGTGATTTCTTTTGCGAATGACATCGCGGCAATTTCGCTGAAAGCGATTACCGACGAGCGGTTGCGAAATGCGCCGATGTGCCAAAGCTCTATTTTTTCGGTGCGCGTCGGAATTTCCGCCTTATATTTTTCCTCGACGAAATGAAACAGCTCGTGCGCTAAAAGCAAATTGCTCACGTCAAGACGATTTGTCAAAATTCTCTGCACCTCGTCGTCAACAAGCAGCTTTTTCGCTCTGTTCACAGCGTCCATATATATGCGGATGCTTTTCGGCTCGCGAAATTCCGCAAAGAGCACGCGGTCTGTCTTTTCGGGATACTGCGGGTAGCTGATATCCATTTTGAAGTTGCGCGCCATTATAACAGGGCTGTCGGTGTCCATTTCGCGCATCAGCTTTTGGGCGTATTCCTTGCCGCACTCGCGAAATTGTGCGCCGTATCGCTCGCGCTGTTCATCGTTAAGCTTGCCGTTTAACGGCTCGTTTGAAAACGAATAGCGGCACCAAGCTTCGTCTGAAATTGCCGCGAGATCCTCCATCATCATAGCAAGAGGACGGACGACAAACTGCGGTTTTTCATATCTTTTTACGCGCTGCTTGCCAAAAAGGCCGTCCGCAATTGGATCCATGTATTTTTTTAACGTTTCCTTTGTCATGAGATGGATTTCCCGCCTTTCAGATTTTACTGTATCTCTGTTACTGTGCCGATCACAAGCACTTCTTCGTCAGGCTCGCGGTCGCTTGAGTCAAGCTCCATAAGCATCAATAGCTGCTCTAAATCTACCGCGCTATAGTCGCACACGCGCGGGCCAACGCAGATGAAGAAGTCGGGGCGCAGGACGGTATCTGTCTTAAACACCGCCATGTTTTCCCACATGTCCTTTACAACATCGGCATACTCGCTGACCTTGCATTTCACAACGTCGCCGTCAGAGCACTGCACTTTTATAAAGCCTTTTTTGTCAACAATGCGAAGCGGAAGCTTGTCGTCGCGTTTGCCTGTGAACACATAGAATTTGTCTGTATTTTCAGCAAGCTTTACGTCTGTAACCTTCGTGCCGAAATCTGCAACTGCAAGCTCCTCGGCCTCTTTTTCTGTGCATTCCTTGAGCAAATCTGTCGTTTTGACTTCCGTTGAGCCTGTTGCGATAGCCGTCACCTTGCCTGTTTGGTTGTCAATCTCGATATGCACCTCGACTGAATCGGGGTCAGCGCCGGAGTTGATTGCAAGGTCTTTAGCCTCCTTGCGAAGCTCGCGGATATCCTCTTGGCTCGGGTTCGGGATAACGCGCTCGACAACGTCGCGCACCATTGCAAGTGCAACGCCGATTGACGAGATAACCTCGGCATTTTCGGGTATGCTGTACTGCAAGCCCATTTTGTTTGCGCAGTAAGGCACAAGCGATGCCGCGCCGCCGCCGCAGCCCACAAGACGCATGCTGTCGTGGTCGAGCTGGTATTTGTCGGCAAGCGCGTTGATGCAGGCGTTTACCTTTTCAAAGTCTTTTTCAAGTATCTGTGTCGCAAGCTCCTCAACTGTGATGCCGAGCTTGTCTGCGACAGGCTGCATCGCCTTGCGCGCTGCGTTTGCGTTGCCGTGCGCAAAATATTTTTCTTCAATCAACCCCAAAACGTTTGCCGCGTCTGTGTTTGTGAAACATATTAGCTTGCCGTTTTTAAGGCGAAGCGCGACGTAGTCAGACGGGTCGCCTGGCTTCGGGCTGAGCATTTCAATCTGCGGGTCGACAATCTCTTCCTCGGGCGTAAAGCAGGCGTATTCGCAACCCGCGATATGTGCCGAGCGAGGGCCGACGTCCTCGACGCTGTTTGAGTTGATGCGAACCATTGAGCCGCCCGCGCAGCCGAGAATACGCACGTCAAGCGAGTTTATGTAGGTGTCGTGTCCGCCGATTTTGGCGTAGTCAACACCCGGACGGCCGTTTTTGATAACGCCGATATTTGTTGTTGTGCCGCCGACTTCAAAGTAAATTGCGTTAGATGCACGCAAATACATCAGCGAGCCCATAACGGATGCGGCAGGGCCTGAAAGTGCTGTCAAAATGGGGCGCTTGCGCATTTCGCTTATCTCCATAACGCCGCCGTCGCCGCGCATTATCATGAGCGGAACAGTGATGCCCGCCGCGCGCACAGAGCTCTCCGTCGCGTTGGCTGTCATCATCATTTTAGGCAGAATAGACGCGTTGATAGCGGCTGTGCGTGTGCGGCGTGTGAGGCCGTAAAGCTTTGTGATGTCAGAGGCCATTGTCACGGAAATATCGCGTTTTTGGGCGCAGTTATAGATGAGCTGCTCCTCCTCCATGCTGTCAACACCGAACGCCATCGACGACACAAGCACCTGTGCGCCCTGATTTAACAGGTTGTCGATATTCGCGTTGATAACGTCGTCTGTGAGCTGCTTTTTCTTTATAAATGCGTTATATACCTTTATAATACGCCCTACCTTCGGGTCGAGAACGATATCTTTAAGGGCGAGCTGACCTTTCGCCAAAATCCCCTCAAGACCGCCGCCCGCGATGCCGACAACGCCGACCTTCGCCACGTCGCCCTCGATAAAAGCGTTTGTAGCCTGTGTTGTTGAGTGTGCGACGAAAACTACGTCCTCGGGGTGAATATCGTTTTCACGCATACAGTTTTGAAAGCTCTGCACAACGCCGGCGGCAACGCCGTCCTTGTGGTCATGCGTAGTTTTCACTTCATTTTTACCGATAATTTTATGAGTTACATTGTCCATTGCCACACATTTTGTGTAGGTTCCGCCTACGTCGATACCCATGCGGACAGCTGCGCGTATACTTTCTGCCATGTTGACCTCCAAGATTGTTTGTGATGTGTTTTAATATAAACGCCCTGCGGGGTTGCAAAGCGATTGTTTCCAAATATAAGCTTAGTAAATATTAAATAAAGGCTGCTGCATCCGGCAAAGCCGTCATGCATAACATGGAGCTTTGCCGAATGCAAGCAGCGGGTTTCGATAGATATTTTCAGGCAAATGAGAGAAAAGCTATTTAGTTTTTATGCAAACCAAGCGGCACCTAAACCGGTGAGAAGCGCAAATGTCAGCACATACTGCAAAACACCTGCGAGGTAAGCATTTGGAATAGAAAGCTTGAGGAAGTCTTTAGACTCAACCTTCGTGTATGCAAGACCCCACGCAACCCATGACTGCGTGATGCAGCTGCCGATGTTGACTGTGATTGTCGGAATTGCAAATACAGCGTAAAGGAACGGAACAGAGAAGCTTGCAACGTTTGACAAAACGCCAAGTGTTGCAGCGCCGCAGCCGACGAGTGTCATCGGGCCGCGGAACAAGCCCATGCCGAGAAGAATTGCGAAAACTATGCAAACAACGATTTCGCTTTTCGGCATTATGTTGCCCAAAACAGCCTTGAAATACGGTGAGGCATATGTGGCAACTTTGTTGAACATAGGAAGTGTAAGCAGGAAGCCGATGAGCGGAGCTGTGTCGACAACGCCGTCATAATAAAGCTTATTTACAAGCTGGCAGCCTTCTTTAAAGCCGCTCTTGAGCTTGCCGCAAAGCAGCAATGCGAGGAAGCCCGCGATGATAAATCCGCCGATAACCGAGAAGTCAAGCCAAATTTTAAGCACGACAGGAACGATAGGCAGGATAAGTGTGTATATCGGAGCGTCCTTTTGCTCTGAAACGTTTGAACGGCCTGACGCACGTGTCTGGGCAGCCCATGCGTGGCTTGTTTTCGCCTTTTTCATGTAGATAGCTGCAAGCACTGTTGTCGCAACAAGCATGATTGCCATTGCATAGTAGCCCCAGTGCGAAGCATACCAACCAAGAGTAAATTCGGGCATCTCATCTGTTGCGATGAAGAATGCGCGATACTGTGCAAAGTTGACAGGGTTCATGTAAATACCTGCGGCAACAGAACCCATGAAGGAGAACATTGCGACAGCCTTGGGAACGCCAAGAGACATCATGATGGGCAGAACGATAACGCCGATGGCGATAACAGGGCCTGCACCGGTCATGGCGGTGAAGATAAGCGCTGTGACAACGTTGAGCAATGTAACTGTGATAACCGGCTTGTCGCCGCCAAGCTCAACAGTTTTGCGGATCAAGGTGGAGGCGATGTTTGTCTCCATCAAGACGCGGCCGAACCATGCGCCCCAGCAAACGTTGACAAGCGTTGTGCCCCATCCCTCAGGTGCAGCCTGATAGATGGCGTTGAGAATGTCAACAAGCTTGTTGCCGCTTTCGCCACCGAAAATTAAAACGGGGTTGGCAGCAAGAAACTCAGGGCTGACGAAGTATGTACCGACAAGCGGCAGAACTGTCCACACGACGGAAATCATTAAAAAGCCAATCATCAAGTTGTGGCCTTTAATGCAGTACCATGCTAGACCAAAGAATGTTAATAGTAGAACTATACCTATAACGTATTCCAAGATTAGATTCCTCCTATAAATAAATGTTTACGGCAAAGAGCCGTTGAGCGAAAAAACAAAATATACCTGCCTTTCTTTTTTACTTGCCTGAATTATATCTTAATCGTGAGGCTACTTTGTAAAGTATTGCGGATAAATCTTTTGCAGATTTTCAGCGTTCCACAATAATGAATTGATGTGATTATTATTTATAAGGCATGCCGCCTCGGCGTCTCCCTTTTTGATGGAGTCGATGAGCATTCGGTGCTCTAAGAGGCAGTTTTCCCAACCTGACATAGAGGATAATTGAACGCGCGGGTTGTAGCTGAAGGTTTGCATTTGCAGATGCCGCGTGCGCATTTGGTCGCTGTTCAACATGCGAAACGATGCTTCGGCGCGGTCATTTCCCGCAAACTCATATAATAGATGATGCATTGTGTCATCCTCTATAAGCATGTTGTAAACGTCTTGATTTTCAAGCAAGGCTCGCTGACGCTTTAGATTTTCCTCCAAGCTCTCCGCCTGCTCGGGCGTTAAGCGCTGTGCACATAATTTTTCCACAACGGCGTGTTCAAGCACCGAGCGCAAAAAGACAGACTGCCGCACGCGGTCAATGCTTATCAGGCTGACCACTGTCCCCTTTTGAGGATAAACAACCACGTAGCCCTCTTCAACAAGCTCTGCGAGAGCCTCTCTTACAAATGGGCGGCTGATGTTTGTCTGTGCGGATAATGTGTTTTCACTCAGCACATCGCCCGGCAAAAGCTCAAAGGATAAAATGCGTTTTCGCAAATCCTCATATATACTTTTACCTGCGGGAGCGCTCTCGGTTTTCTTAATAATTTGCTCCATAACCATACTCCTTGTTCTAAACGCTTAAAAAGCAAAACTCATTTTGGTCATTTTGCACAATCGCCTCAAGAAAAAATGCATACAAGCTTGAAAAACAAAGGGGTGTTCTCTGCGAGACTATTTGCTTGCCTAATATAAAATATCACACTTTTTATCATTGTGCAAGGCTTTTTTTGAAAATTATTAACAAAAAATACAAAAATCAATTTATTTGTTGATTTTTTTATTGGCAAATGTTATAATAAAAAAAGTCAAAGATGCATTCAAGCTATTTTTGATTACATAGTTTTAAAAGCTTCAAAACGCGCATAGTAAGCCACAAATTGGCAATTTTTTTGTTCTAAATGCGCTTTTGTGCAATTTAACAATACATATTAACGGAGGTTGTGCAAATATATGCCTATTTTGGCAAAATTACAACGATTTGCAACTGAGGACGCTCGTCAATTTGCTTATCGTATATTAAAGCTCAGTATTTTGGAGCTTCTTCTGCGCCCAGGAGAAAAGCTTAATGAAGTAGAGCTTGCAAATTCCGCAAGCATGAGCAGAACGCCCATGCATAACGTAATGGGTAAATTAGGCCGCGAAAATCTTGTGGAGCAAATTCCGCAGCGCGGCGCTTTTGTCACGCGCATTCACGCTGACCGCGCAGAGCAGGCGGCGTGGGCGCAGTCGCAGTCAGGCACATCCGTGCTTGAGCTTTTGTACACAGTGCGCATATCCTCTGAGGATTTTGAGCCGCTTCGCCGCAATCTTTCACAGCAGCAATACTGCGTAGCAACTGAGGATTACGACGGCGCCGTGCGCCATGTTTTCAAATTTTACAAGCTGCTGTATGAGCTTGCCAATCTTGACACCGTGTGGGACTCTTTACAGTACGCGGGCGCAGATTTATACCGTTTATTCCACCTGATTGCCTCACAGCCCGAAAACTGTGAAACGGCGCTGCTTGAATGCCGCGCTGTTTTAGAAGCTCTCGAAAAGCGCGACAACGCAACGGCATGCCGCGCGCTTCAACATTTTTACACACGCCTGTGCGAGCAAATACCTTTAGCGGCGGAAAAATATCCCGATTATTTTGAACTTGTATAAAAGGAGCTTTTTATGAGAATTGCAATTTTAGGAGCAGGCGCAATGGGCGGCTTGTTCAGCGCCTATTTAAGCAAAGAGCACGACGTGACAGTCATCGACGTGAACGAGGCGCTTGTAAACAAAATAAACTGCGACGGAATAGTCGTCGAGGAAAAGGACGGCGCCAAAAAGACATATCACCCCAAAGCCACCTGCGACACATCGGGCATGGAGCCGGTTGATTTAGTAGTTATATTTGTAAAAGCGATGTTCAGCGACACGGCTTTGAAAAATAATCAGAGCATTATCGGTGATGAAACATATATTCTCACGCTTCAAAACGGAAGTGGACACGAGGACGTGCTCTTGAATTTTGCCGACTGTGCTCACGCCGTCATAGGTGCAACGCAGCACAACGCAAGCCTTATTTCGCTCGGTGAAATCCGTCACGGCGGCATCGGCAAAACCGTCATAGGCTGCACTCAAGGCGACAGCACGCATTTGCAGCACATTTCCGACGCATTCACCGCGTGCGATTTAGAGTGTGCCGTTGATTGCGATGTGCAAAAGCTGATTTGGAACAAGATGTTCACAAACGTTTCAATAAGCGCCCTCACAGGCGTGCTTCAAGTTCCGATTGGCTTCATCGCGACAGACGCAAACGCGTGGAGCGCGTGCTGTCAGCTTGTAAAAGAGGCCGTTGAAGTGGCCGAGGGCATGGGAATGCACTTTGATTACGAAGAAAAGCTCGCCGAGGTGAAGGCTGTCTGTGACAACGGCCCAAACGGCCTCACAAGCATATATGCAGATTTACGCGACGGCAGACGCACAGAGGTTGACACAATAAGCGGCAGCATCGTGCGCGCAAGCCAAAAATGCGGCGTGCCCGCGCCGACGCACACACTTCTCGTTCAGCTCATTCACGCGATGGAGGCAAAGGCAGCACAGAAATAATTTTTTTGTGCGTTAAATAATTAATCATGCGAAACAAAACGTTTTGCGGATATATCAAATATTAAGGAGACAATATCATGGAACAAGTTGTTTACGAAATGGGTAATCTCAGAATTGTAGACCTCACAAAGCACCTCGACCCCAAAACAGAATCGCGCCGCTGCCATATGTACCGCTTCAACACAGGTGGATCAATCCCCGACTATCACACAATCATGGACTTGATGAGCCACCTCGGCACACACTGCGAGTGCCCTTATCATCACGACGATGAGTGGCCCGACGTCGAGGCGCTGCCGCTTACAACATTTATGGGCAGAGCAGTATACGTAGCGCTCGACAAGCTGCCCGAGAACGCGCAGATCACAGGCGCAGACCTCGAAGCCGCCTGCGGCGACCGCGTAAAAGAGGGCGATATCGTCATTCTTGACAGCCCGTACAAAATTCCGCCCTTCACACCCGCGACAAACGGCCCGACAGATAAGCGTCTCGTCGTCGGCGAGGACAGCGCAAAATGGTTTGCCGAGAAAAACGTAAAATGCGTAGGCTTCGGCGATGGCGTTTCAATCGAGGACTCTCTCGAGAACGTCAAACCGTTCCACGACATTCTCATGGCGAAAAACATCGTTTTCCTTGAGGTTCTGCGCAATCTTGAGCACCTCTCAAGCGACATTTTCTTCATGAGCTATAGCCCGCTGCCCATCAAGGGTCTTGACAGCTGCCCCGTGCGCGCATACGCAATCGAGGGTCTTGGCGAATTTAGCAAATAATTACACAATTCAACGCGTGCCAGTGCTTCTGACACGCGTTGTTTTTAAAGATTTCCGAACGCCATTACACCGTAGGGCGCGACGACTCGGCGCGCCGGATACCGACAGTTTGCACAAAGCTAACGGCGTGCCGAGGTCGTCACGCCCTACGATACATACGTTTCTTGTCATTCTGAGCGCAGCGAAGAATCTTTTGCACATTACCTATTTATAAGGAGTATTTTAAAATGGACGACTATAAAAATATATTTTCTATGTCAGGCAAGGTCGCGCTCGTCACGGGCGGCACAAGCGGGCTTGGTGCTGCGATAGCCGAAGCGCTGCTGCAAAGCGGCGTTGACGTTGCCGTATGCGGCGGGCACCCCGAAAAGGCCGCGTTTTTGCAGGAGACAGCCGATAAATGCGGCAGCAAATTCCTCGCGCTCCCCTGCGACGTCACAAGCAGCGCGAGCGTCGAAGAAATGGTCGACAAAATCGGCAGCACACTCGGCGCAATCGACCTTTTAATAAACAGCGCAGGCATAAACAAGCTTCTTCCCGCCGAGGATTACGACGACGACAGCTTTGACCGCGTCATGGACATAAACGTCAAGGGCACGCACATCGTCACACGCACCGTCGGCAAAAAGATGATGATTCCCGCCAAAAAAGGCCGCATTGTCAACATTTCCTCCGTTAAAAGCTTCATCGGAACAAAGCAAAACTACGCCGCCTATTGCGCGAGCAAGGGTGCTGTAAATATGTACACAAAGCAGCTCGCGTGCGAGTGGGGCAAGCACGGCATAAACTGCAACGCAATAGCGCCGACCTTCGTGCGCACGCCAATCAACACCGCCCTGCTTGACGACCCCACATTTTACGCGACGCTCGTAGACCGCATCCCGCTCGGGCGCATCGGTGTCGGAAAAGACATCGCCGCCGCGACGCTGTTTCTTTGCAGCGAGGGCGCGGCATTCATCAGCGGTCAAATTTTGACAGTTGACGGCGGCTTGACAGCAATGCAATAAAGCGCTATTTTATAAAGGAGAGCGAAATTATGATTTCAGGCCATATAAAAAACGCGCAGGCAATTTCCGTTTTGCCCAGCGCGCTTCAATCGGCGATAAAATTTTTACAGCAAACCGACCTCACGGCTCATGAAGCGGGTCGCTTTGAGATAGAAGCTGGCGGAGTGCCCATGATTTTGCAGGTGATTGACATGAAAACCGCTCCGCGCGACACTCTGCGCCCCGAGGTTCACCGCGCAAATGTCGACGTTCAGTTTTTAGCCGCAGGCGGCCCCGAACGCGCAGCATGGTATCCCGATTTGGGCGACAACGAGGTCGACGAGGATTTGCTCGACACGCCGCGCGATATTTTGTTTTACAAAAACCGCAAAGAAGCGTCGCACCGCGAAAATACTTTAGAGCTTTCAGTAGGTAGCTACGCGATATATTTCCCGTGGGACGTGCATGTCCCCGCAATCCAAACAGGCGAAAACGCGGCAGATATCCGCAAAATAGTCATAAAAGTTCCGATGTCGGCACTTTAAATCATTCCTTATATGGAGGTCAAACCCTTGCTGCAAATTAATGAGATGATAGCGGCGCTTGCGCAAAGCGACCCTGACGCACGCCGCGCGGCGCTCGAGGAGCTTTTGTGCACAGCAAAGCTGCCGTATACAATCCAAAAAGGTCAGCACAACCCTAAAAAGCTGTGTGTTTCGGAAAATTTTCTTGTGAAAATAGGCGACCCGCAAGATCCGTGTGTGCTTTTTTGCGCGCATTACGACGCTGTGCACGGAAGCTGCGGCGCAAACGACAACGCCGCGGCGGTGTGCGTGCTCATAAGTTTGGCGACAGCCTTAAACGAGCGCGGTATCCCGGCGGAATTTGCCTTTTTCGACGGCGAGGAAAGTGGACGCGGCGGCAGCAAGCTATATGCGCGAGAGCTTGACAAAAAATCGGTGACAGCCGTCGTAAACGTAGATTTATGCGGGTACGGCGACACAATCGCAATGCTTTCAAAGGGCAGCGGACGAAAAAATGCTGTGCACGGATTTTACAGCAAGGAAATTTTGAAAAAGTACAGCGTGACCGCGGTGAAATATCTGCCCGAAAGCGACGACGCATCATTCAGCGGACTGCAAATACCAATCATCAGCCTAGCTGTTGTGCCGCGTTGGGACGTGCAGTTTTTAAATGCGCTCGCAAGCTACGGCGGCGGTCTGCTCGGCCGTCCGCCTGAATTTGAGCAGATGCAGCAGCAAATGGAAATCACCACCACAATGCACGGCGGCTTTCGCGACACAGTGGAAAGCATTCAGCCCGAGGCAACAGAGCTTATGTATAACTATTTGCTCGAAGCCGTCACCGCGCCAAAGCAGCAAAAGACAAGTATTTTTTCTAAAATCAGAACGTAAGTAATATATGTCATTCTGAGGAGCGCAGCGACGAAGAATCTTTAAACCTATTGTGAGGTGCAAAAGATTCTTCGCTGTGCTCAGAATGACAAGATGGCTTAGAATGACAAAATGGCCGTTGCCGATGTTGAAAACACATCGGCAACGGCCATTTTTACATTTGATTTCTATATTCGTTCGCGCTCATGCCTTCTATCTTTTTGAAGGTGCGCGAAAAGTGTGTAACGTCGGCGAAGCCTACTTCGTCGCTTATCTCCCATATTTTCATTGCGGGATTTTGCAAAAGCTCCTTTGCCTTTTTGATGCGCACGCCGTTGAGCAGCTCTGAAAAGCTTTGGTTCGTATTTTTTGCAATGAGCTTGCTCAAATGCCACTGGCTGACGTACACCTTGTCTGCCACGTCGGTGAGCGTGAGCTTTTCGGCGTAGTGCTCTTCAAGATAATCGAGCGCGTTTTTGATAATAAAGTTTTGCGCCGTTTCAAAGTGCTTATCCTCCTGCGCGGGCTTGCTTTGCGACAGCGCCGCCGTCATGTCCGCAAGCGCCTCTTCAAGCTCGCTGAACTTGCTAGGCTTTAGCACATATCGCATAACACCGAGGCTTATCGCCTGCTGCGCGTAAGCAAAATCGGGATATCCGCTTAATATCGTGACCTGCATGTGCGGAAATTCGCTGCGCACTGCCGCGAGCATTGAAAGCCCGTTTACGCCCGGCATACATATGTCTGTAAATAGTATATCCGGCGTGTGCTCGCGCATAATTGCCTGTGCCGTCAGCCCATCTGACGCTGTGGCTACAACCTCGCAGCCGTATTTTTGCCACGGCATTGTTTTGACAAGCCCGCGCACGATGATATCCTCGTCGTCCACAATCATCACTTTATACACAAACATTCACCTCAGCTAAAGCATAGCATATTTTCACGCAAAATGAAAGCTTTATCCCTTTACCGCGCCCGCCGTCAAGCCCTTGATGATGTTTTTTTGCAGCAAAATATACACGAGCATCACCGGCACGACAACAAGCACAACAGCCGCTACCATCAAGCCGTAATTCACGCCCGCCTGGCTTGAAATCTCCGCCAAGAGCCTTGTTATACTATATGTGCGCTTGTTGCGAAGGAAAAACATTTGTGTAAACAAATCGTTGTAGCTCCACAAAAATGTGAAGATTGCCACCGTCGCGAAGCTCGGCTTTGCAAGAGGAAGAATAATTTTAAAGAAAATGCCGAAAACATTGTAGCCCTCTATGTAAGCGGCTTCTTCCAAATCAATTGGAATGCTGCGTATAAAGCCCATCAGCACTATGATTGAAAACGAAAGGTTGCCCGCGATTTGCGGCAAGGCGGTGCAGAGCCATGACAAGAAAAGATTGTCAAACTGCACTATTCCCCAGCCGTGCATCATGCGAAACACAGGGATAATTGTTGAGAACACAGGAAACATCATGCTCGCCACGATGACGCCCTGCAATATGCTGCGCCCGCGAAAACGATAGCGCGCCATGCCATACGCCGCAACGCCCGCAAGAAGCACCACCACTGCGGTGACCGCACAGCTTATCACAAGGCTTGTGCGGTATGCGCTGAAAATATCCACGCGTTCAAACGCCGTTTGATAGTTTTCAAGCGTGAACAGCTTGCCGAGCGGAAGCGCGAACGTGTCGCTGCGGATATATTTATTTTCTTTAAATGAGTTTAATATTACCCATATGAACGGGTACAGTGTGGTCAGTGCCCACGCTGACAGAACAAGGTAGGTAAAAAACTTAGACAGGGTAAATTTTTTTGTAGACTGCATTTTTCTTACCTCCTCAATATTCTTTTTCTTTGAAAATTCTGTTTGCAATCTGGCTTATGGTTACGCCGAGCACAACTATAACCACCGCTATCGTAGAGCCGTAATCAACGTCGCCCGCGTTAAAGGTTTGATGATACATATACGTGCCCGTGAGCCAGCTTCTGTCCATCGGCATCCCCTGCCCCATCATAATCCACGGCAGATCGAACACCTTTAGCGCGCCTGTTATGGCGAGCACAAGGCAGGTGCAAAGCGTGTTGTGCAAAAGCGGAAGCGTGATAAACCTCACGCGCTTTAACCCGTTTGCGCCGTCGATGGCAGCCGCCTCATATAAGTCGGGCGAAATATTGTTTAGCCCTGTGACGATAATTACAAAATAAAAGCCTACATACTGCCACATGACAGGCGAAAACATTGTTGTCAGGAAATGATTTTCGTCTTTCCAGTCAATATTATCTGAAATCAGACCCCAGTCCAAAAGCAGGTTGTTGAGCATTCCGCCGTTGTACATAAAAATAAGATTAAACAAAAGCCCAAGCGCCGTTGCGCTGATAACTATCGGGAAAAAGTACACTGTGCGGAAAAACCCCGCCCCGCGATGAATGTTGTCGACAAGCAGTGCAAGCAAAAGCGCAATACCCACTTGAAAAATGATTGTCAGCAGCATCAGCAGCATGGTGTTGCCTATCGCGGTGATCATTTTTTCGTCTTGAAACAGTCTTACATAGTTTGTATACCACGGCTCGTTTACGCCCTCAGCCGCCGTGCCAAGCCCGCTTATCTTGCAAAAGCTGTTATAGATGTTCATTGCGAACGGATAGTATAAGAACAGAGCCATGAAGGCAAAGGCCGGAACGAGAAATACAATAAGCGGGCCTTTTTTCTTATAAATTGTTGAATTTTCCACAATAATGCCCCTTTTTTAGTGTAAAAGGCGGAGATACGTCAAGCGCTCTCCGCCTTTTACTTTTAAATATGCTGTTTAAAGGTGAAGCTTATTTCACTGCCAGACAATCTGTGATGGCCTGCTCTGCGGTAGTTTTGCCGGTGACAACGTTTTTGATATCGGCAAACAAAGCTGCGCGCGCATTTGAGTTTAGTCCGTCCTGTGCGGCGGCGGCGATGCCTGTTGCGCCCTTTGTCATGGCAAGCGCGTCATTCACAAGCGCGTCGGCGTCTGCCGGAGCTGTTGTGCCGTTTTTAAGCGCTGTGATAGCTGTTGCGCCAAAGGTGTTTACCACTTCATCAGTTGTCATTGCCTCAACAAATTTAACAGCCGCTTCGCGTTTTGCGGGGTCGTCCCATGCTTTGCGTGTGACATAGTAGCCCATTGACAAGCCGCCGACGATATCTGTCGATTTGCGGTCGCCCTTGCCTGGAACGTATGTAACTGTGTAATTAGTGATGTCCTCTGTGTTCTCTGCAAACCAGCCCATTTTCCAGCTACCGTCTATCGCAAACGCCGCTTTGTCGTCCGCCATAAGCTGGAAGGTGTCTGCGTCGCCCGCTGTGAGTGTGTTCTGCGGGAAGCAGTTTGCCTCATACATCGCTTTAAAGTCATTCAAGCCTGCCGCCCAAATTTTGCCTGCCGCATCGTCTGCCGACATTGGCACTGTGGTGTGCGTGGCGGTGCTGCCGTTGTTGAGCACTGTAAATTCAAACCAGTAGTGCGGCACTTCCTGTATGCTGCACGCGATTGGCGTATAGCCCTTGTCAGCGATGGTTTTGCACATTGTCATGAACTCTTCCCACGTTGTGCTCGCATCGGGAACGTCCACGCCGCACTTTTCAAGAACTGACTTATTTACATAAAGCCCTTCCCAGTAGCCGTTGACGGGCACGGAGTAGTTTTTGCCGTCAACAGGCGACGCGCCTAGCATGTCGTCCTTCATGTTCGAGGCAAAGTCGGGATATTCTGCGCGAATTTCTTCGATTGATACGACCTTATTGTTTTCAATAAGCTTGTTTGAGTCAACGCCGTTGAAATAGAACAAAACGTCCGGTTCGCTGCCTGTTTCAAAGTCTGTCATGACCTTGGCTTTCCATTCTTCGTTAGAGGTTTCGGAGGCGTCGAGCACTGTGTTGCCTGTTGCGTCCTCATAGGCTTTTACGGCTGCCTCATAGTTTTGGCGGTTGCCGTCGTCGCCGCCGTAAGAGGTGACAACGTTTAGTGAAACTGATTTTGCCTCGGGTGCTGCTGACGCCGCTGCGCCGCCTGATGATGCCGTTTTGGTGCCGCCGCATGCTGCGAGCATGGACGAGCACAATGCGATTGTGAGAATTACCGGTAATACCTTTTTCATGTTTTGTTCATCCTCCTGATTTATTGAAGATACAACGTGTATCTCCCTGTGCTTACATGATAGTACGTTTTTCACAAAATTTTAATGAACAGACTTGTTTTTTATTGCATATTATTGCGCGTCTTTCTGATTTTTGATTTTAATACGGCTCAAAGTGTTGCCTTTTTCGGTAATTGTGATGGAAAGACCGCTCTCCTCGCCGTAAATTATCTTCAGCCGCTTGTTCACATTGCGTATTCCAAGCGAGGTGCTGCCCATCGCTTCGTCCGCCTTTTCGTCGCTCAAAAGCCTTTTAATTTTCATCAAATCGTCATACGTCGTCACGCCGTCATTTTCCACGTCAAGCACAACATAGTCTCCATCGGCGTATGCGCGAATGACGATAGTTCCCTTTTGCGTGGGGTTTATTCCGTGCTCAACGGCGTTTTCAAGCACAGGCTGAAGCACCAAACGCGGCACATAACAATCTAAAACATCAGCGTGAATATCCTTTTCGACGGATAACCGGTGTCCGAGGCGCTCTCTTATAATATATAGGTAGGAGTCGACATACATCAGCTCCTCTGAAAGGTGAACGAGCGGACGACTTTTGCGATCCATCGCGGCGTTAAGCATCGTCGACAGCGCCTCGAGCATTTTGCACACCTTTATGTCGTCCGAAAGCCGCGCCTCCCAGTTGATTATCTCGAGCGTGTTGTTGAGAAAATGCGGGTTTATTTGGCTTTGCAGCGCCATTATTCGTGCGTCGCGAAGAGCGAGCTCCTCTTGATATATATGCTCAAACTGATTGTGCAGCGTGTCGCTCATGCTGTTAAAGCTGTCTGCAAGATAGCCAAATTCGCGGCTTGTGAAGTCCTGCGACTGCACCTGCACGCCAAAATTGCCCTTTTCTATTTTGCCCGCCGCCCCAATAAGCGCGTCGACAGGGCGCGTTATGTTGCGGTTCATAAACAAAAGCACACTGCAAAGCAGCGGCAGCAGCAAAAACACGCTGCCGATAATTACAAAGCGTATGCCGTCAAGCTGTTCTTGTATTGCGGCGGCGCTGCCCTGCACAAAAAATCGCAGTGAAAAATGTGTGCTGTCAGCGCCGCCCTCGACTGTATAGGACGCTTGCTGCTGCGTATACGAAAGCTCGTTGCCAACAGGTTTTTGCGCCTGCTGCTCGCCGGACACGCACAGCGGAGTATCGTCTATCCACACCGTGCAACTGTCAGACCACGGTATAGTGCGCATGTTTTCAAAGACGACGCTACTGTTTATTTCAAGCACAAGCACGCCGTATGGCTCGTAGTTTGAGTCGAGCAGGTTGCGCACCAAAAAGCAGTAGTTTTCCTCTGCGATCACCATAATTTCAGTGCCGAGTGTTTTGCTGCGTTCAATCACGCCTTCGCCCATGTTTTCGACAAATTTGCGCGCGCCCGCCGTCGAGCCTTTATACGCCACATTGCTCGAGTAATAAAAAGCTCCGCTGCCGTCTGTGCGCAGCAAAATGGCGTTGAGCACCTTTTCGTCATATTTATACTGCTGCGCAAGAAACGAGGTGAAGCTCTCATACAGCGTGACTGAATTGCCGTCCTTTTCATACTGCGACCACGCTGTTTTGAGCGCGGGCAGATAGCTCGCCTTAACAGACGTGTCCACCACGCTCTCAAGCCTCGCCGCCGTGCTTTGCACTGCCTCCCCCGCGGAATTAAGAATAGTGCTGCGCGACTGCCGCTCGGTTGTTCGCAATAAGTAATTGCCGCCAACCGCAAGCAGCAGCATCACCGGCAGCACCCAACAGCCCAGTATAAGTGCCACAATGCTCCATTTAAGCCCTCTGCGTTTGGGGCGCTGACTATTTTGGCTCATACGCTTCACCCTTTGCCTGTTTTAATTTGATTATATCATAAACATAAGCTTTTAGCATCAAATTAAGAGCTGTTGCAGATATATCGCGCACTCTAAATCGTCTGTCATTCTGAGGAGCGAAGCGACGAAGAATCTTAAAACTTATGTCAATGCGCAAAAGATTCTTCGCTTCACTCAGAATGACAATAGGCTGTTGTAAATGTACAAAGCAACATCTACAACAGCCCCTAATTTTTTACACCCCAAGATAATTTTGCAGCAGTGTGGCGATTTTATCTGCCTGCTGCATGTCAGGCATTTCGCAAAAAATGCGCAGAAGCGGCTCTGTGCCGGAAAAGCGAGCTATGACCCAACCGCCGTTTTTAAAATACACCTTACAGCCGTCCATATAGCTCACGCGGTCAATAATAAGCGGAAATTCAGGCAGCAGCTTATCCTCCATAAGTGTTGTATATATTTTCGCTTTCTTTTCCTCGCTGAAACGAAAATCCTTTTCAGCCATCTCAAAATGGCCGTACTCGTCTGTTATCTCCTGCCAAAGGCTGCTGAGCGGTCTGCCTGTTTTGGCTATCATCTCCACCAAAAGTGCCGCGGCGTAAATGCCGTCTTTGCCTTGAATATGCCCGCGCACGGTCAAACCTCCGCTACTTTCGCCGCCGATAATAGCGCCTGTCTCAACCATCTTGCCGGAAATATACTTAAAGCCCACCGGCACCTCATAGCACCGCTCGTTAAAGCTGTCCGCAATTTTATCGAGCAGATGCGTTGTGGCGATATTGCGCACAGCCGCGCCGTGCCAGCCCTTGTATTTAAGCAAATAATAGTAAAGCAGCACCAAAATTTTATTCGGGTGCAAAAACTCAACCTTGTCGTCTATCACGCCGAGGCGGTCGGCGTCGCCGTCTGTCGCGATGCCGATGTCGCAGCCGTGCTCTTCAACATAGTTCATAAGGCCTGCGAGCGTTTTGACATTCGGCGCAGGCAGCCGTCCGCCAAACAGCGTGTCGTGGCGTTCGTGGATAACGTCCACATCACAGCGCGTTGTCAGCAAAATTGTTTGTAGCGCCGTCTTGCTCACGCCGTACATCGGGTCAAGCGCCACCTTTAGCCCGCGCGCGCGGATTGCGTCGACATCTATCGCGGATAAAATGCTGTCGACATATTCGTTCATCGGGTCAATCAAGCGTATTTTCCCATTCGCAAGCCCCTCGGCAAACGGCACAGCAGGCACAGTTTGACCCTCAAGTTGCTCGATATAGCCCTCAAAAGCCTGCGTCATAATTTCGTCAGCGTCGCGCCCGCCCTGCATAAACACCTTTATTCCGTTATATATGGCGGGGTTGTGGCTTGCCGTCACAGCCATTCCGTAGGGCATATCGGCGTGGCTGACGGCGTACATGATAAGCGGCGTGGGGCTTTCGCGGTTTATGATATCACATCGGATATTTTCCGCCGCCATAACCTCCGCCGCCCAGTGCGCGGCTTCTTCGCTCAAAAATCGGCGGTCATAGCCTATGATAAAGCCTTTATCCGCGGCGTTTTCGTCCTTCATTTTACGCGCAAGCGCCCACGTGAGAAGCTGCACGTTCGCCTTTGTAAATTCGTCGCCGATTATGGCGCGCCAGCCGCCTGTACCAAATTTAATCATCTTTTTTTCCTCCCATTATAACGCAGACTTCTGCACTTTCTCCGCTTTTCAGCAAGGGCAGCTCATCGACAGCCTCGCCATTGCAAAGCAGCGTCTGCACGCCTTTGCACACATGCTGCGGGTTTTGCACAGTTATGCGATACTCTCCCCCGCGAAAACGTCTGACAGCCGAAAATCCATCCCATTCGGCAGGAATGCACGGGTCGATACGCAGTGTGTCGTAATCCGGCTTAATGCCGAGCATATACCGCGTGGCGGCCACATAGCTCCACCCGCCGCTGCCCGTCATAAAGGGGTGATGCGCCTCGCCAAACGTCGCGTGATCCTTGCCGCTGACGAATTGGCAGTAGGAATACGGCTCGCATTTGCGAATTTCTATCTTGTCGTTTTGGTTATACGGGCACAGCGCGTCGTACATTTCCATCGCGCGGTCGCCGCGTCCAAGCACACATTCAGCAGCCCACGCCCACGGGTTTGGGTGGCTGAAAATAGAGCCGTTTTCCTTTAAGCCCTTGTAGACGCGCGTCACAAAGCCAATTTCATCGTCCGGCTTTGAATATGCGGGCGCGTTGAGCATAAGGCCGTATGGCGTGAACAGATATTCATACACGCTGTCCATAGCCTGAATGCCGCGCTGTTTGTCCGCCGCGCCCGATAGCACAGCCCATGTGTTGCATTCCATGTGCACCTTGCCCTCTGCGTCGCCGTCTGTGCCGATTGCTCTGCCGCTTTTTGTGAAGCCTCGCAGATACCATTTGCCGTCCCAAAGCTGCTTTTCGCAAATTTCTCGCACATTTTTTCGCATATTTTCATAATGAAGCGCGTCGTCTGTGCGGTTAAGATATTTAGCGAGGCTGACAAAATTTCCGAGCGCCCACACATGCAAAAAGCTTACCATCGCACTCTCGCCGCCGCCGAGGTTGAGGCAGTCGTTCCAATCCGCACGCAAGCCCTGACATATGCCGTGGGCGCCCACCATTCGGGCTGAAAAATCAAGAATGGTTTTCATGTGGTCATATACAGTGTCATGCCCGCCGTCCGCGTATGACACAGCTTCGTCCAAAAACGCAAAGTCGCCTGTCTCTTTAACGTAATCGGATATTGTTGACACAAGCCACAATGCGTCGTCGCTGCAAGCGTCCTTTAAGCCGTGAATAATGCTGCTTTTATCGGGCGCAGGCACAACAGTCGGGCTTTTAAAGCTCTGCTGCTCGCCGCTTTCCTCAAACCATTCGGGGCTGAAAAGATGCAGACCGTACCCCTCGCTCACAAGCCCGTGCAATAGCTGCAATATGCGTTTTTTGCAGTTGTCGGGGCTTGAGTGCAGCACGGTCATAGCGTCCTGCGCTGTGTCGCGATAGCCAAGCCCTGTGCGCCCGCCAACCTCTATAAAGCTTGCAAAACGCGAGAACATGACGTTGATTTCGCTTTGATAAAGCGTCCATGTGTTGAGCATCGTGTTCATTGCACTGCTCGGCGTAGCAATTTGCAGGGCCGCGCATTTGTCGCTCCAAAATTTGCGCAATTCCTCTAAAGCGTCGGCGCGGGCTTTTGGCGACGCAAATTTCTCCCTCACGCGTTCGCCCTCGCGCGCATTGCCCTCACCGAGGAAAAACGCCTCGTGAAGCTCCTCGCCCGCCGCCAACGTAAAGCGCCCGTGCAGCCCGCAGCACTGGTTTCCGCCAAGCTGCTCCGAGCCGCTTAAAACGCCGTTTTCCACGCCAACAGGGTTTGTCTCTGTGCGATAATCTCCTATAAACGCCTCGCGCACGGTGTCGTAGCTCGCGGGCTTAAATGAAGAAGCAAAATATTGAAAGCCCGTTTCCTCATAGAATAAATCCTGCTCAATGACGCCGTTTTTATATGCGCCGCCCGCGGAATAAAGGCTCATTTGGAAATTGCGGTTGTCCATGTCGATGTGGTGAAACGACAGCTCCGCATAGCTGAAAATGCTTATGTGGCGAGGTGCAGCGCCGTTGTTTTTGATGGAAACGTCCCATATTTCGACGTCCTCGCCGCGCGGGATAAACAGCGTCTGCTCTGCCGTTATGCCGTTATATTCGCACGCGTAGGTGGTGTACGACATGCCGTGACGGCAGGTGTAATGCGCCTTGTCGAGCGGCTTTCCCACCGGCTGCCACGATATGCTCCAGTATTCGCCTGTGTCGTCGTCTCTAAGATAAACATAATGCCCCGGACGATCCATCGGCACTGCGTTTGCGCGAAAACGCGTTATGCGGTGATATTCGGCACTTTTGTTAAACAGATAGCCGCCCGTCGTATGATTGACCACCGCACACATATTTTCCGTGCCGAGATAATTCGTCCAGCTGACGGGCAAATCCACCCTGTCAATAACATATTCTCTTTTTTCGTCATCAAAATGTCCGTACTGCATAGTGCTGCTCCTTTTACATGCTTTATGCTTTCATTGTAAGGAGTTTCCCACACGTAAAACAGTGCGCATATTGGTATATCTTTGCCGATTTTGTGGTTTGTCAAAATGAGGGCAAATACACATCTTATTACCGATGTACCACACACTTCCAAACACATGTCATTCTGAGCAAAGCGAAGAATCTTAAAACCTACAGCAATGTGCAAAAGATTCTTCGCTTCGCTCAGAATGACATGAAGGCACTTCTATCGAAACAATAAAAAGCTGCTGCCAATGTATTTTTCTACATTAGCCGCAGCCTTTTATTTAATTAATCATTGCATAAATTTTCAGCCAGCACGCTGTCGACGTACTGTTTTTGTTCGTCGCCAAGCGGCATGAAGGGGCGGCGCGGGTCGCCTACGGGGCAACCTTGTTTGGCTAAGACGTATTTTATTGCGCTTATAAGCCCCACCTTGCACATGGCCTCCATGCAGTTGTTGGCTTTTCTTTGAAGCGCAAGGGCTTCGTCGCGCTTGCCTGCGTTGCCCAAATCGAAAATCTTTTTATAATGCGGCAGCATCATATTAAACGTGCTGCCGATAGAGCCGATAGCGCCGAGCGCCTGCCCTGCCACCATCGTCTCGTCAAAGCCGTTAAACGCAATCAAATCGGGGTTCACATTTAAAATGCGCTCCATTTGGAACAAATTGTAATTCGTCTGCTTCACGCCCAAAATCGCGCCGCTTTTAAAAAGCTCTATGTAATCGGGGTTTGAAACGTCGAACTCGCGGTGTGTGTTGCCGGGGAAATTGTATATCAGCACAGGCGCGCCCGCGGCGTCGAAAATATCATAGTAATATTTGCACACCTGTTTTGGAGAAAAGCCATAGTAAAACGGCGCTGTCGCCGCGACAAAATCAAACCCAAGCCCCATTGCGGCCTTTGTGTAGCGCACGGCCTCGTCAGTGCCTATCGCGCCTACATGTGCGATTAAATTTGCCTTGCCTTTAAACGCCGAAGCCGCCTCAAAGCAGGCTATGCGCTCGTTTTCCGTCAGCATAAAGCACTCGCCGCTGCTGCCCCCTACAAAAAGCCCAACGCCGCCCTCGTCTAAATTGCGGCTCATCACTTTTTGCATCGCCGCTGCATCCACCTGACCTTTTTCGTCATAAGCAGTGACAGACGCCGCATATAATCCGCGCAAATCTTCTTTACTTTTCACAGCACATTCCCCCAAAAAACATTTTAAATGCTTTCGTCAATATAAACAAATTCTAATTTGATTGCATATAAATTATTATTTAGTATATCACTTTTTACTGTTCTTGTAAAGAAGTTCTGTTTTGCAAAATTTTTATTACCTCGTCTTTTTTCAAAACTCTGCCACTGGAAACCACCTTGCCGTCGACAACAAGCGCGGGCGTTGTCATGACACCGTAGGCGGCGATTTGGGCGAAATCTGTCACGTGCTCAATCGCGGTGTCCATGCCAAGCTCCTCGAGCGCCTGCACTGTGGCGGCCTCCAATGCGTTGCATTTATCACACCCCGAGCCAAGCACCTTTACTGCGCTGCTCGCGCTCTTTTCTGTTTTTTCCTCTTTTTTACCAAATGAAAATAATGACATAATAATTCTCCTTTTAAAATATTAAACAAGCAAAAATTGAAACGCGTTGAAAAGATATCCGACAATTATAATGCCGACTGTGCAAATGACCGTAAACAGGGCAAGAAGCTTAGGCTTCACGGCTCTGCGCAACATGATAAGCGACGGCAGGCTCAAGGTGGTGACTGCCATCATGAACGACAGCACCGTGCCAAGCTGTGCGCCTTTATAAAGCAGTGCCTCCGCCACAGGAATTGTGCCGAAAATATCCGCGTACATCGGTATTCCAAGCATCGTCGCGAGCACTACGCCAAACGGATTGTTGCTGCCGAGAACAGTCTCAATCCAGCTTTCGGGAATCCAGTTATGAATAGCCGCGCCAATGCCGACGCCTATGAGAATATACGGCAAGACCTTTTTAAATGTGGCTGTCACCTGCTCTTTAGCGTAGAGCGCGCGCTCCTTTTTAGTGAGCTGCGGCGCTTCAATGTCGACGCTGCTCGCCGAGCGGATAAATTCCTCAACATAATTTTCCATATGGAGCTTTTCGATTATCGTGCCGCCGACAACGGCAATTATCAGCCCAACCACCACATATACTATTGCCACCTTCGCGCCGAAAATGCTCATAAGCAAAACGAGCGAGCCGAGGTCTACCATCGGCGACGAAATCAAAAACGAAAACGTCACGCCAAGCGGCAGCCCTGCGCTTGTAAAACCGATAAACAGCGGAATTGATGAGCACGAGCAAAACGGCGTGACAGTTCCGAGCAGCGCCGCTATAATATTAGCCCACACGCCGTGAAACCGCCCCATAATTTTCTTGCTGCGCTCCGGCGGAAAATAGCTTTGAATGTATGAAATTATAAAAATAAGCACGCAGAGCAAAACCGTAATTTTTATCACATCATAGATGAAAAACTGTATGCTGCCGCCAAGCCTGCCTGTTATATCAAGCCCCGCCATCGAGAGCAAATTGCCAATAGCCGCATTGAGCCACTTCATACCAAGCACCTGCTCTTGAAAAAACAGCCATACATTTTGTAAAATTTCCATAAAACACCTCAGAATTTAGTTCTCACATCGAAAAAAGTTGATATATTGCGTACTCTCAAATATCTGTCATTCTGAGGAGCGAAATGACGAAGAATCTTAAAGTAATACGCAAAAGATTCTTCGCTTCGCTCAGAATGACAGAGGGGCGTTGCGGATGTGAAAAATACATCTGCCGCAGCGCCCTATTTATCACAGCGCCCCTCATCGTCCGCAGACACATTTTGAGTTGTGATTGCTTTGAGCAGGCTCATTGCTTCCTCGCTGCCGTTTTTGCTGATTTTATAGTGCGTCCACTTGCCCTCCTGCCGGCTTTCGACGATGCCGGAGTCGCATAAAATTTTCATGTGATATGATAGCCCCGACTGGCCTATATCAAGGCTGTCGAGAAGCACGCAGGCGCATTTTTCGCCGCTGCGCAAAAGCTCAAGCACCGCCAAGCGTTTTTCATCGCAAAGTGCTTTAAACACCTTTGCCGCCGACTGCCCATTAATTTCCAACAATGTCACCTCACATCAAATTATCTTGATATGACATATTATATGCCTCAAATCAAAAAATGTCAATATATTTTACTCCCACGTTTTCCAAATTTCTGGCACGTATCCTACCGTTGCCTGCCTGCCGTTGCGCACTATCGGGGTTTTTAGAAGCACTTGGTTCTCAAAAAGCTTATCCTCTTTTGCGTCGTCCGTCAGATATTTATACAGGGCAAGCAGGTCTTTATCCTTGCAATTTTCATCGACAATCTTCTCATACCCGCCTACGGCTGATTTTACGCTGTTAAATTCGCCGCGGCTCATTGTTTTTTCTTTTAAATCGACATACTGCACCTTGATTTTCCTCTCGCTGAAATATCTCTGCGCCTTTTTTACGTCAAAATTTTTTGAAATTCCAAAAATTTGTATATTCATCTTCTTCGCTCTCCAGTCTGTTTTCAGCTTATATTTTAGCATAAATCCTGTTATATATCCACAAGGCGCTGTAATACGCTAGTTTTCACGATTAGCTGTGAAAATATTGCGTAATTCATTGACTAATTTAGTAAAAAACTTGTTATTAACGGTAAAAACAGTATAATTAAAAGTGAGGAAATTTTACTTTTCGGGATTTTTGGAGGCTGCTCTTGAAACTTTTGATGATTGGCGATCTTACGTCGCTGACAACTGATATTTGCACACAAATCGCAAACGAATGCAGCGTTGTGCTATATGGCACTGCCGACGACGCGCTCGGCAGGCTTAAAAACGTGCGCCATTTTAAGGCGGGCAGTAATAGCCAAAACGAGAAGCTTGAAAAGCTGTTTCTTACTTATTCCTTTGACGCTGTTGTAATGTTTTCGCCCGCGATGATGCGAAAGCCCGACTGGTCGAGCGAAAATGCATGGCTGCACACTGTTTTTGAGCTTTGCAAAAGCAGCAAGATCGAGCGCGTTATCTACGTCACGCTCGATGTGACGCAGCTTGAAGCGCAGGAGACAAGCTCGCATGACGACTACGAGATACTTTTGCGCGAGGACACAGGCCGTCTTTGCCTTTTTTACGGGCAGTATATGAATTTGACTGTGCTCAAAATTCCGTACTTATATGACGCGCAAAACATCAAATATCCCCTATCGCAGTTTTTGCAGATAGCGCACAGCAGCGAAAGGCTTTATTTCGCGTATGCGCCCGACACTAAAATAGATTTTCTCTCAATGCGAGATTTCACACAGCTTTTGCTGCGCGTGCTCGACTCCTCGCGAGGCGGAGAATACACAGCGCAGGCGGACAAAACGCTCACGCTGCAAAAGCTTGGCGAGGCGCTTTGCGCGCAAAAAAGCAGCCTAAAGCTTGTTTATAACGACGAGACTGTCGGCATTCGCCTGCCGAGGCTTCGTCAGCAGGACGGCGGCAAGGTGCGCGAGGATTTTGGGTGGATTGCAAAGGACATGCTTCTCGACGAGATGCCCGCGCTTTACAGCGGATATTCTCCCGACGCAAACTCAAAGCGCCCAACGCTGTTTGAGCGCATAAAGCGGCTTTACAAGCATATCTCCTCAAATGCTCCGCTTAGATATCTTGCGGTGACGGCGCTTTTTGTGTTTTTCGCAGCGCTCAACATCGTTGCTTCATCGTCGGCAGATTTCTCCTTTATCGACTTTCACCTCGTTTTCGTCGCGCTCATCGGCACTGTTTACGGGTTAAACTGCGGAATATATTCTGCGGTGCTTGTGTGCATTTCAACTCTCGCCTCATTTATAATAGGCGGCACCGACGCGCAGATTGTTTTTTACAATATGGAAAACTGGCTGCCGTTTGTATTTTATCTCATAGTCGGCGCTGTGCTTGGGTATATGCACGATAATCTCGACGCAAAAATACGCTACACAAAGCGCGAATATGATGTGCTTGAGGGCAAATATACCTTTGTGAAAACAGCGTATGAGGACATGCTTTTGACAAAGGCAGAGATGAAAAAGCAGATAATCGGCGCAAACGAAAGCTTTGGCAAGATATACGAGATAACAAAGCAGATAGACAAAAAGCTGCCGTCGGAAATTATGTTCGCGACGCTAAAAGCGCTTGAATCAACGCTTAAAAACAACTCTGTGGCGATATATATGCTCGACGCAAAGTCAAGCTACGCGCGGCTTGCAGTATGCTCGTATGAGATAAGCGCAACGCTTTTGAAGTCCGTCAATTTGTCAAAATACAGCGCTATAATGGACGACATGACAGAGGGCGAGGTGTGGTGCAACACAAGTGCGCTCGCGGGCTACCCCTCATATTGCGCAAATATTTACGACAACGGCAGCCCTGTTTATCTTATATTCATTTATAATGTAAGCTTTCAGCAGATGAGCAATTATTATGTAAATCAGATAAAAATTCTGTGCGGCCTCAGCCAAAACGCTTTTATACGCGGCTTAAACGAATATAAAGGAATACAAACCCAAAGCTGCGTCACAGGCACAGAGCTTTTGAAGCCGGAATATTTTGCTGAGCTTATAAAAACTCACGACGAAATGCGCCAAAAGCACCTTGCAGATTATCTTTTGTGCCGCGTGCAGACGCAGGCGAAAAACGTGCAGCAGCTAAACGACCTCTTGCTTGCAAATATGCGCATGAGCGACACGGCGGGGCTTGACGCCGACGGCACAGCTTACATACTTTTTGCACAGGCGACAGCAAACGATTTTGGCGGCATAGCAAAACGATACGCCGCAGGCAAAATAACGCTTCTGCCTGCGGAGGGCGGTGACTTTAAGGGATGATTTGGCTGTTTTTGCTTCTGCTTCACCTCCTGATCACCGCGGCTTTTGCCGTGCTGACATACCTTGATGTACTGCACACACCGTATGCTGCGCTTGCGGCTGTGTTTTTTGCGCCGCCCGTCGGCTATGCGGCTGTGCTTTTGGCGCATTTTTCTACGATGAATGAAAAACACGCGCCGCCTATAAGCATCGAAAAGCTTGTGATGCAAAACGAGGTGTATAAAAACGTTGCCATCGAGAACGACTCCGCAGACCTTTTGACAGTTCCACTCGAGGAAGCGCTGCTTATAAACGACAGCAAAACGAAGCGCCGCCTTATGCTAGATGTTCTAAACGGCGACGCGGGCGGCTACGCGCATTTGCTCGGCGCAGCGCGCGACGATGAGGACACCGAGGTGAGCCATTACGCCGCCACGGCGATGTCAGAGCTCATAAAGGAAAACGAGTACTCCGTTCAGCATTTTGAACAGCGCCTGCAAAAAGAGCCGCAAAACGCGCAGCTTTTGGCAGACTACATAGATTTTCTCGGCGATTATCTAAGCACAGGGCTTCTTGACGGCTCTGTGCTTAAGATGTATAGATATGAATACATAGGCTTGATCGAGAGATATATTTCCCTTTGCGGCGAAAGCCTGCCGATGCTTGAAAAAAAGCTTGATATGCTGCTTCTTTTAAAGGATTTCAGCGCCGCGGAGGACACAGCAGACCTCGCCAAAACACGCTTTGCGGACGACGGCGAGAGCTTCATTATGCGTCTAAAGCTGTGCAGCGCGCTTTGTGACAGCGCGGGCATTGCCAAAACTCTTTCCGAGATAAGCGAAAAAGAGATATATCTAAACAAAAATCAACGTGAAATCATCAGCTTTTGGGGAGCGTTGCAATGATAAAAAAGCACAAAAAAACAAGCCTCAGCTTCAAATGGATATTTGCGATAATAGCCGCCTACGGCATATTGTGCATCGTTATCCTCGCCGAGCGCTCGGGCATACGCTACACCGCACAGCACGCGGGCAGCACCTATATAGAGCCGTCGACAATAACGCTTGAGAGCGCGCCCGCGGCAGCCAAAACGACGCTTTTGCTCTTCGATTCAACACAGGTCGAAAGCTCAAATTAGGCGGCGCAGTGGGAATTTATACTCGCGAGCATGGACGTTCCATACAGAGAGCTTGACGTTTACAAAGAGCCATTTCCCGAGCTTGATAAGTATGAAAAAATTGTCTTTACAACGCCAAATCTTTCGTGCGTTCAAAGCGACCTCGACGCGCTGACCTCATGGGTAAACGGCGGCGGCAACGCGCTTTTTTCAGCCACGCTTCAAGTGACTCCGGCATTTGCCGCGCTGTCTCAAAAGCTCGGCATAGTTGAGTATGGCACAAACGGCTACAACAAGACAGCGCAGCTTGTTTTTGACGATTTTATGGTCGGCGGCAACACGGCTGTCCCGCTGTCAGACCCCTTTGAATCTTCATTATACACGCGTCTCACAGATGACTGCATCGTGCACATAACGGACGATTCCGAATTTCCCGTTCCGCTTTTGTGGGAGCGCAAATATGGCAGCGGGCGCTTTGTCGTTGTAAATCTCGGCTTCAACGTAAAGGCGACGCGCGGCATTTATGCGGCGGCGTACAGCCTTATGGGCAGCGCGTGCGTGTACCCTGTCGTCAACTCCTCTACCTTTTATATAGACGACTTCCCCTCCCCCGTGCCGTCGGGCAACGGAGAATATGTTAAAGATGAATTTAGCCGCGACATATCGAGCTTTTACACAAATGTGTGGTGGCCCGATATGCAGCAGCTGTCGCGCAAATACGGCATACGCTACACAGGCGTTATAATTGAAAACTACGAGGACGACGTGGCTGCGCCGTTTGAGCGAAACAGCGACACCTCGCGCTTTTCGTTCTTCGGCAAAAGCCTTTTGCAGCTTGGCGGCGAGCTCGGCTATCACGGCTATAATCATCAGCCGCTCGTGCTCGAAAGCTTTGATTATCACGGCGAGGAGTACTATGAAAAGTGGCCGACTATCGAGGACATGACGCAGGCCGTCAGCGAGCTTTCAGATTTTGCACAGAGCATATTTGACGGTGCAAAGCTTGCCGTGTATGTTCCGCCGTCAAATATTTTATCCGCCGAGGGCCGCAAGGTGCTCGCCGACACGCTGCCCGATTTGCAGGGCATCGCGAGCATTTACTACGGCACAGGCGTTGGCTACGGGCAGGAATTGAGCGTCGCGGACGACGGCATCGTCGAGATGCCGCGCATAGTTTCCGGCGCGGAGCTGACTGATTATATGCAGCTCGCGCTTATTTCCGAGCTCAATTTCCACTTCTACAACTCTCATTTTATCCACCCCGACGATTTGCTAGATGTCGACCGCGGCGCGGCAAAGGGCTGGGGGTATCTTCGCGGAACGCTTGAAGCTTACGTCTCAAAGCTTGCGAAGGACGCGCCTCTTTTGCGAGATCAAGTCGCGAGTGAGGAGGTCGGCGCAATTCAGCGCTACTGCTACGCCGAGGTGGCTTCTGATGTCAGCAACAGCAAAATCACTGTGGATATCACAAATTTCTTCGACGAGGCATACTGCTTTGTGCGCATAAATGAGGGCACACCCGCAGAGGTTACAGGCGGCACGCTGCAAAATTTGACATCAAATTTATACCTTTTAACAGCTGATGAAAGCCATGTTGAAATTGAATTGGAGGGTGCGGCTTGAAAATATGCATGATACTTGAAGGCTGTTACCCATACGTGACAGGGGGCGTTTCGTCTTGGGCACAACAGTACATTCAGGCGATGCCGCAGCACGAGTTTGTCTTGTGGACAATAGGCGCAAACGCGGCGGATAAGGGCAAATTCAAATACACTTTGCCCGAAAACGTCGTTCAAGTCCACGAGGTTTTTCTCGACGACGCATTAAGACTTCGCGCCGAGCGCGAGGAGCCGCCTGTTTTCACAAAAGAGCAATCAGCGCAGCTTGCGGAGCTTTTAAAGTGTGGCAAGCCCGACTGGAACATGATATTTGAGCTTTATAATTCAAAAACGCTGCGCCCTGTCGAATTTCTTATGAGCAAAGCTTTTCTCAATATTCTTGAACAGCTTTGCTACGACGAATATCCGTATGTCCCGTTTTCGGATATGTTTCACATGCTGCGCTCGATGCTGCTGCCTGTTTTGTATTTGATAAGCGGCGAAGTGCCCGATGCGGACTGCTACCATTCAATCTGCACAGGCTATGGCGGTCTGCTCGGCGCGCTCGGTTCCTTTAAAAACAACAAGCCGTTTATAGTGACAGAGCACGGCATCTACACCCGCGAGCGCGAGGAGGAGCTCATCCGCGCAAAATGGGTTTCGCCCACGTTTAAACCGTACTGGACGCGGTTTTTCTATATGCTTTCAGAGCTTGCATACAGCCGCGCCGTATGCGTGAGCTGTCTTTTTGAAAACGCGCGCAAAACGCAAATTTCAATGGGCTGCCCCGCCGAAAAAACACACGTCATCGCAAACGGCATTCACTACGCGCGCTTTTGCGATATCCCCCAAAAAGTGCCCGACGGCATAATCGACATCGGCGCTGTCGTGCGCCTTGCGCCGATTAAGGATATTAAAACGATGCTGTACGCGTTTCACGAGCTACAAGGCTTTGTGCCAAACGTGCGCTTGCACATAATGGGCGGCACGGACGACGAGGAATATGCCGTCGAATGCCACACGCTCATAAAGCGTCTCGGCATCAAAAATGTCATTTTCACAGGCGTTGTCAACGTCATAGAATATTTCGTGAAGCTTGATTTTACAATTCTCACAAGCATTTCGGAGGGTCAGCCGCTGTCTGTGCTTGAATCGTTTGCGGCGGGGCGTCCGTGTGTGACAACCGACGTCGGCTGCTGTCGCGCTCTGCTTGATGGCGAGGCGGACGACACGCTCGGCACGGCGGGCTTTTGCGTGCCGCCGATGAATAAGCAGTCGCTTGCTCTCGCGATGGAGCGCATGTGCCGCCTTTCACCAGACGAACGCGCGGCGATGGGCGAAATCGGCAGAGAGCGCGTCAGGCAACATTATATGCATCAAACTATGCTGAAAAATTATCTCAATTTATACAAGGAGGCGCAGGAAAAATGGCGGGAATAGGCTTTGAGCTAAAGCGGCTGTTCAAGAAAAAGGGCGTTTTTGCGGGCGCGTATGCCTACGGCTATGCGTTTATAGTCTGCTGCGGGCCAATGCTGCTCGGCATGCTGCTTCTGCTCGGTGTCGGCTTTATAGCAAAGCAAAGCGGCGCGTCGATGCACGAACGCGAGCTTTTAAACGCCATGATAACAGTCTCGCTTTTAGTCGGGCTCACCGTCAGCAGCTTTTTCTCGCTTGTGTGCACAAGGTATATCGCCGACATGCTCTATGAGGAAATGCCGGAGAAAATCATGCCATCCTTTTGGGGCGTGACAGGGCTTTCGCTCATTCCCGGGTGCTTGTTTTACGCGATATTTCTTCATTTTGCGGGCATACCAATGCTCTACCGCGCCGAGTGCTTTGTGCTTTGCGCCGAGGTGATAATCACATGGACACAGATGTCATACCTCACCGCGCTTAAAGATTACAAGGGCATAAGACAAGCCTTTTTAACGGCGCTTGTGGCGGGCTTTGCGCTCGGGTGCATCTTAGTCTTTGTGCTTCATCTGCCCGTCGTCGCGAGCTTAATGTTCTCGATGATTGTCAGCTATTTTATAATGGTAATGTGGTATCTCTCGCTTTTGCTGAGCTATTTTAATAAAAGCGAGGGCAACAGCCTTGATTTTCTGCGTTATATGGACAAATATCCCACGCTTGCGCTGAACGGCCTTTTTGTAAACGTCGGGCTTTTTGCACACCTTGTTATGCTGTGGTTAAGCCCGCAAGGCGTGCAGATACAGGGGCTTTTTTACCATTGTCCCGACTACGACCTCGCGGCGGTGTTCGCGTTTTTGTCAATTTTAATAACAACCGTAAACTACGGCGTGTCCGTCGAGGTACATTTTTATCCGTGCTACCGCGATTTTTACGCGCTTTATAACGACAAAGGCACGATTTACGACATAAAGCTCGCGGGGCAAAAGATGTGCGAGGTGCTGAGCCGCGAGCTTAAATATGCCGCAATGCGCCAGCTTTTTTGCTCGATATTATTCATCGTTTTCGGCAGTGTGCTGTTTCAAAAATATCCTCTCGGCTTCACAGAGGAGAGCCTCGGCATCTTCCGCGTTTTGTGCATCGGCTACGGAATGTACGCCATCGGCAACATGATAATGCTGTCGCTTTTATATTTTTGCGACAATATCGGCGCGTTTTTTGCAAGCGCCGCCTTTGCACTCGGCACTATGCTCGGCACGCTCATTTCGCTTTTTATGCCGTCCTACACGCTTGGGCTTGGCTTTGCGCTCGGCGGTTTTTGCTTTGTGATAGTCGGTTGGCTGAGGCTTGAATATTTTATCCAAAACCTCTCCTATCACCTTTTGAGCCGTCAGCCGATAATCTCCTACGAAAAGCACGGTTTTTTCACCGACGTGAGCCTTGCCGCCGAAAAGCTTAGTAAACAACTTGGGAAGAGGAAAAATATATGAAAAAATTTGCATCACTTTGCTGCGCCGCGCTCTTGACGCTATGCACCGCGTGCTCCGCCGCGGGCGAGGTGCAAAGCTCGTCTGTGCCCATAGGCGACACAGTGGAAAAAACGCCTGTCTCCGACATTAACGGCGTTTCGCTGACAGATAACCCCCTGCTTTATGAAAACACCGACCCAACGGGAGTTCGCACTTTTTACCTCACCGTCAGCAAGGGCAACGACGGCGACGGCACAAACCACACATGGTCACAAATAAACACATATTCCGTCTACGATTACGACGATATGAACGTTGACCGCTATAAGGTCGCGGCAATTTTGCAGGAGGGCGACGAAAACGGCCCTGTCGACGGCGAGTTCGGCTACGGCGTGACGACTCCCAACGCGACAGTGCAGATACGCGGGCAGACCTCGTCTAAGTACGCACAGAAAAACTATAAAATAAAAATCCGCAACGAGGCGGGCGCAATAGACGGACAGCAGACAATCGCGCTGAACAAGCACTGGGGCGACCCCACGCGAATGAGAAACAAGCTTATGTACGATCTCATGACCGAAATCCCCGAAATGATGAGCCTTCGCACGCATTTTGTTCGCCTCTACGTCAAGGACACAACGACGGGCAACGACAATGCCGCTTTTACAGATTACGGTCTTTACACATGGGTCGAGCAGCTTAACAAAACAGCCCTAAACGCCCACGGCGCTGATAAAAACGGTCAGCTTTACAAGATAAATTACTTTGAGTTTTTCCGTTATGAGGACGTTATAAAGCTCAAAACAGAAGCTGATTATGACGTTAAAAAATTTGAGGAAAAGCTTGAAATAAAAGGCAACGACGACCACTCAAAGCTCATAGCAATGCTCGACGCCGTGAACGATTATTCCCGCCCGATTGAGGATGTTTGCCTGCAATATTTCGACATGGACAATATGCTCACGTGGATGGCGTTTCACATCCTCACAGGCAACATCGACACCCAAAGCCGCAACGTTTATATATATAGCCCGCTCAACGGAGAAAAGTGGTATTTTTGGAGTTGGGACAATGACATCGCTCTAAACATTGCAAATATAAAGCTCAACGAAGGCTTTGATGGCTACGGTTGGGAGTGTGGCATAAGCAATTATTGGGGAAATGTGCTGTTCAACCGAGTGCTAAAATCAAGCGAATACCGCGACAAGCTTGATGGCATTATAGAAAAACTTTATAGCGGTGTTTTATCGCCTTCTCATGTTCAAACTCTTGCGAGCGAATATGCCAACGTGACAACGCCTTATATTTACAGCATGCCCGATATTCTGCATGCGCCGCGCACACAGGCGCAGCACGACGAAATAGTTTCGAGCATGGGCAGTGAAGTAACGCTTAACTACGATAATTACAAGGCAAATCTTGATTATCCCATGCCGTTTTTCATCGGCGTGCCCGCCGTCAGTGACAACGGCTACGCCTGTGAATGGGACGCAGCATATGACTTTGAAGGGCGCGACATCACCTACACAGCGCAGATTTCCACAAGCTTTAATTTCGACAAAATTGTTGCCGAATACACAGGCTCTGGGCTGCAAATTGAAACGCCTAAGCTTGAAGCCGGGCAATATTTTATAAAGGTGACAGCCACAAATTCCCTTGGAAATACGCAGCCCGCCTTTGATTATTATGACACTGCCGAAAGCCAAAAGGTATTCGGCGTAAAGAGCTTTTTTGTGCAAAGCGACGGCAGCATCAAGGAGGACGTAGATGAGTGGGTTTAAACCGCGCTTCAGGCATGAGCTTAAATATCTCATAAACGAAGCCGACGCGCTGGCGATAAAAAGCCGCCTCTCGCCGTTTGTCTCGCACGACAAAAACGCCGTCGACGGCGGATATATGCTGCGCAGCCTTTACTACGACGATTTATGGGACACCGCCTACGCCGAAAAGCTCATGGGCGTGAGCCTGCGCAAAAAATACCGCATTCGCATATACAATTGCAGCGACAACACAATAAAGCTTGAGTGCAAACAAAAGCAGGAAAGCTATATTTACAAGCGCTCCGCAATCTTAACGCGCGCTGAATACGACAGCATAAAAAACGGCGACTGTGCATTTTTGCTTGTGCGAAAAGAGGACGTCTGCCGCGACTTTTACCTTGAATTTATGCAGCGCGTTTTGCGCCCGAGGTGCATTGTCGACTATGAGCGCGAGCCGTTTGTCATGCCGACAGGCGACGTTCGCATCACGTTTGACAGAAACGTGCGCTCCGCGCTTTTGAGCGAGGATATATTCGACAAAGAACTGCCCACTATCCGCGTGCTCGAGCCGAGCAAGCTTGTCATGGAGGTAAAATACACAGAGTTTTTACCGCAGATAATCCGCGAAGTTTTGCCGCCGAGCGGAAGTGAATTTACCGCCGTTTCAAAATACGTGCTGTGCCGCGACGCTGTAAACTATCGCACGGCATATTAAAGGAGTATTACATATGAGTGTTAAAGATTTAGTTAAAAAATCAGTGCTTGAAGCGTTTAATTTTAACCAGGCAGTCAGCGCAAGCACAATTTTGCAAATAGCCCTCGCGCTTATCGCGTCGATTATAATGGGGCTTTTGATTTATTTTGTGTATAAAAAGTTTTTCGGCGGCGTTATTTTCAGCCGCACCTTTGGCATAACAATAGTTGGCATGACGCTGCTCACATGCATGGTTACGCTCGCCATAAGCACAAATATCGTCATATCGCTCGGCATGGTGGGCGCTTTGTCAATAGTGCGTTTTCGCACGGCAATCAAAGACCCCATCGACCTTTTATATCTCTTTTGGGCGATATCGACAGGCATCACAGTCGGCGCAAATATGTACATTTTAGCCATCGCCGCCTATATCGCAATGCTGTTTGTGATGTGGTTTATGTATAAAAAACAAAAAAACGCCATGGCATATGTGCTCGTGGCGCATTATAAGGGCGACGCAGCAGGCGACGAAATAGAAAAAGAGCTGCGCGATATCCCCCACGTTCTAAAAGCCAAAACCCTCCGCGGCGACACCGCCGAGCTGACTTTAGACGTGCAGGTAAAGCACAGCAACACCGCCTTCGCCGAAAAGCTGCGCAAAATAGACGGCGTAGACGACGTGACGCTTATTCAATATAACGGCGAATATCACGGATAAATAAACATCCGCTTGCCCTACAAAAAGCCCGTTTGTCATTCTGAGCGAAGCGAAGAATCTTTTGCACATTTCCTAAAACACATTCGACCCAAACGGCATAAGAGCTAGCTTTGCCATTTTAAAATGCTGTATGCCAAACGGAATGCCGACTATTGTGCAGCAGCAAAGTATTCCGCACACGGCTGAACCTAGCGCGAGAGGTGCTCCCGACACTATTATCCAAATTATATTAAGCAGCAGCGAGCCAAAGCCTCCGCCGTATTCTATATCCGAGCCAAACGGCCAAAGGCTTAACTCCGCAAACTTAAAACACTGCTTGCCAATAGGCAGACCTATAATAGTGATGCACCACAGCGCCCCCGCTATCGCCCATCCAAGCCCGATTATAAAGCCGCCGCAGATAAGCCACAAAATATTTCGGCGAATTGTAAAATGAAGTTGCAATAGTAAAAAGAATATCCATAGCGATGAACCTGTGGTAGAATTGAGTCACCACAACACCAATTCTGAAAGGGTCA